>NZ_CP024955.1:0-670435 GCF_002804065.1 Kyrpidia spormannii
ATGGATCCCCGCGCGGTCGAACTTTGGGAGCAATCCCTCTCCATACTCCGCACCCAGATCAGTCCAAACACCTTTGAAACGTGGCTCTTAAAGGCATCCCCGGTCACCCTGGATGCCAACACCCTGGTGGTTCGAGTTCCCAATATGCTGGCCCGGGACTGGCTCGAACGCCACTATACGCCTCTGGTGCAGGAAGCACTCTACACGATTCGCCGCGAGCCTTTGTACGTTCGATTTGTCCTGCCGGACTCGGTGCCCTACGAACAACCGGCCTCCCAGGCGACTTCTGCTTCTCCGGCGCCGATGAGGACTCATGACGACTTTCCACCACCCCAACTGAGCAGTAAATACACATTTGAAAGCTTTGTCGTCGGGGAGAATAATCGATTCGCTCACGCCGCCTGTCTCGCCGTGGCAGAAGCTCCATCCCTTTCTTATAACCCTTTGTTTATCTACGGTGGGGTGGGTCTTGGCAAGACGCACCTCATGCAGGCAATCGGGCATTACGTGTTGAAACATCATCCCGAAAAGCGCGTGGTGTACATATCCACCGAACAGTTTACGAACGAATTCATCAACGCCATTCTTTATAAAACCGTTCCCGACTTTCGCAATCGCTATCGCTCCGTCGACATTCTCCTTGTGGACGACGTTCAATTTCTCGCCGGCAAGGAACAAACCCAGGAGGAATTTTTCCACACATTTAATACACTGCACCTCGAGGGAAAGCAGATTGTCCTCTCGAGCGACAGACCTCCAAAGGAGATCCCTACCCTGGAGGACCGCTTGCGCTCCCGCTTTGAGTCAGGACTCATTACAGACATCCAACCCCCCGATTTTGAAACCCGGGTGGCGATTTTGCGCAAGAAAGCGAAGGCGGAAGGTCTGGATATCGGCGAGGACGTGATTTCGTTCATTGCTTCCAAAGTCAACACGAACATTCGGGAGCTAGAAGGAGCACTCATTCGCATCGTCGCCTACTCATCGGTGGTCAACCAAGACATGAATCCTGAATTGGCGGCTGAGGCCTTAAAGGACATCATCAATGCTGACCGCAAACAAACCATCACCGTCTCCGACATTCAAAAGGCGGTGGCCGAACAATTTTCTTTGCGCGTCGAGGATCTGAAGGCTAAGAAGCGCACGAAGTCGGTCGCTTTCCCCAGACAGATCGCCATGTATCTCGCCCGGGAAATGACCTCTTTATCCCTGCCACGAATTGGCATGGAGTTTGGGGGCCGCGACCACACCACGGTGATGCACGCCCACGAAAAAATCATTCGGGCCCAAGCGGAAGACCCTGATCTCGCCGAGTTGATCCAACATCTGAAAAACCGCTTGCTTCATGCGTAGAGTCATACACAGTGAGGACCTTAATGGAGCATGTTATCCACAGCCTCATCCACAAGAAAATCAGCGCAGCTGCAGGTTTCATTGGACTTGTCCACAATTTACCTGCACTGATTATGACGATGAATCTTATGTTTTTATCCTCTTACTCCTACCGTATGTAAACGCTAAGCCTTTTAGACCGCATCCAAGGAGGTTTTTCTCTTGCGAATCCACATTCACCAACAACGTCTAGGTGCTGCTTTGCAACAAGTGCAACGCGCAGTCTCCGCTCATTCCACCATGCCGATTCTGGGGGGCATCAAGCTGACTGCCGACGTGGACGGGCTTCGTTTGATGGCCACCAACCACGAAATCGCAGTCGAGACTTACCTCGCCGCGGACTCGGATGAAACCCTGTCCATCGAGGTGCCCGGATCAATCGTTTTGCCCGCCCGGTATTTTGTTGAGTTGGTCCGGAAACTCCCCGACCCTTGGGTTCATTTAGCCGTTCAACAACCTTATTCCGTGCAAATCACATCTGCGAAAGCGGCCTTTCTCCTTCATGGTTTCGATCCGGAGGAGTTCCCCCGTTTGCCCCAAATTTCCTCCGATCAGCCATTTCTCATTTACAGCGACAACCTGAAAGATGCCATTCGCCAAACTGTCGTGGCGATCGCAGCCGAGGAGACGCGACCGGTTCTAACCGGGTTGTGCATGAAGTTTGACGCGGACTCCATCACCTTCATCGGTACCGACAGTCATCGCCTGGCCTCACGAAAACTATTTTTACAAGGAGGGCCGGAAGGTGCGTCCGAAACTGCTGTGGTTCCCGGGAAAAGTGTTCATGAGCTAGCCCGACTTCTCCCAGAGGATGATACACCCGTCGCCATGACCATAGCGGACAACACCCTTCTGGTTTCTTCCGAGACCACCCGGTTTTTCACAAGGCTTTTGGAAGGACAGTATCCCGATACGTCAAAAATTATTCCAACCACTTTTAAAACTCGTATCCATATCCGCAGGGACCCCTTTGCTTCGGCGCTGGAACGCGCCTTGCTTATTGCCCGGGAAATGCAGAATCAAGTCGTTCGCCTCCAACTGCAATCGGATCGAATCGAACTCAGCGCTCATTCCCATGATGTTGGACGGGTATCGGAACAAGTTCCCCTCGACCAATTTTCTGGTGATGCACTGACTATTGCCTTCAATGGGAAATATATGCTGGACGCTGTGCGATCCTTTGACGGGGAACAGTTAACTGTCGATTTTACCGGAACGATGAGCCCCATGGTTCTTCGTCCAACAGATGGGCAGGAATATTTGCACCTCGTGCTGCCTGTTCGAACCGTCTAGAGGAGGTGCACCATGCAGGAGATTGAAGTGGTTGTGACGAATGGATTTATCACTCTGGGGCAATTGTTGAAACGACTGAATCTGGTTTCCACCGGGGGAGCGGTCAAGGCATTCCTGGAAACAGAACCGGTTTACGTCAATCATGAGCGTGAGACCCGCCGGGGCCGGAAACTCTATCCCGGAGATCTCGTTTATTGTCCCGACAGAGGCACGTGGCGGATTCGCGGGGAATGAGTCGAAATGCGTCTTGAGTCTCTCCAGCTGCTCCACTTTCGCAATTACCCGCATCTCCAACTGGATACCCGAGCTCCGGTCAATGTGTTTATCGGGGAAAACGGGCAGGGAAAAACCAACGTCTTGGAAGCGATCGATATCCTGGCGTTGACGAAATCCCACCGAACCCACCGTTTAGCGGAGTGCATTCAGTGGGGAGAGCAGTCCGCCCTGATCGAAGGTCGCGTCCAGCGGAACACGGGATCTTCGGAACTGTCGGTCACCTTGACGTCGTCCGGAAAGCGGGCGGCGGTGGCAGGGGTTGAACGCCCGCGCATCAGTGATTACGTAGGGATGTTGAACGTCGTGCTCTTTACCCCAGAAGATCTTCAGTTAATCAAGGGTAGTCCCCAGGTCCGACGCCGCTTTTTGGATATGGAGATCGGCCAGATTAGCCCCGTGTACCTGCGGGATCTTCAGCAATACGTACGGGCCTTGTCCCAGCGAAATCAATTGTTAAAGTCTGCCAATGCCAACCCGACGGAGCGTATCACGGACACCCTTGATATTTGGGACGACCAATTGGCTCGTCACGGCAGTCGAGTCATTCTGCGCCGGGCAAAGTTTGTGCGTACGTTGGAGCGACATGCGCGGGAGATCCACAGCCGAGTTAGCGGGGACCGGGAAGTTCTCTCCCTTTCTTACGCCAAGGTGTCTCCCGAACAGACGCCAGAGCAGGTGTTCCAGATGTATCTCCATGAGCTTCGGGCCCGACGTTCTCTCGATCTGGCCCGGGGCATGACTTCTGTTGGACCCCACCGGGATGACCTGGTGATTTTGTTAAACGACCGGGAGGCGGCCGCCTTCGCTTCTCAAGGTCAACAGCGAACGGCTGCGCTCTCTTTGAAACTGGCGGAGATTGAACTGATCCGAGAAGAAGTGGGAGAATACCCAGTATTACTACTCGACGATGTCCTTTCGGAGTTGGACCCGGTGCGCCAAGTCCATCTCGTATCGGCTATGGGGGCACAGGTACAGACTTTCCTCACCACCACGCATCTTGAAGGCCTTGGCTCCCTGGCGGGCGCCCTTCAAGTGTTTGTCGTCGAAGCAGGGCAGATACGAGCGAAAACACCCTAGCGATCGCGCCGGGAGGAACACTTGGAAAAGGGAGTGTCCATTTTGTTTATTCATCTCGGCGGGGATATGATGGTGTCAACGAAAGATGTGATCGCCATTCTCGATACCAAGATGGTGAATGTCTGCGATGATACCCGCCGCTTTCTTCAGGCGGCCGATGGAAAGGGACTCGTTTTTCGGGTGGAATCGGGTCAGGAGAAATCGATCGTCATTACCGAGACCCGGGTTTTCATTTCCCCCATTTCTTCCCTGACGCTGAAAAAGCGGGCCGGGTACATCACCGAAGTCGACGGGTAACTTGCCGAGAGGGGCGGATTTTTGCGCTTTTTCCCGCCCTATGCTAAAATTTGAACCGCGAATGTTACGTACGCCTGATTGGATTCAGGCTTCTTTTTTGTCAATGATCTGCCATCAGGCACGTGAGGTATTCCGGGAGGGTGGTCAATGGCCGAAAAATCCAACCTCACCTATGATGAATCGCAAATCCAAGTTCTTGAAGGCCTTGAGGCCGTTCGCAAAAGGCCAGGTATGTACATCGGTGCCACCAGCAGCCGCGGACTTCATCACTTAGTGTGGGAGGTCGTCGACAACAGCATCGATGAGGCCTTGGCGGGTTATTGCGATCGCATTGTCGTCCGGGTCAATCCGGATAACAGCGTAACCGTGATCGACAACGGCCGCGGAATTCCCGTGGGCCCTCACCCGAAACTAGGGAAGCCTACGGTAGAAGTAGTTCTCACCGTGCTTCACGCCGGTGGAAAATTTGACGGAAAAGGCTACAAGGTGTCGGGTGGTTTACACGGGGTCGGCGTGTCCGTCGTTAACGCCCTCTCCGAATGGCTGGAGGTGGAGGTCTGGCGGGAGGGATCGGCTTACCGCCAGCGTTATTCCCGGGGCGTACCCGTCACACCGCTTGAACGACTCGGTCCCACAGACCGAACGGGCACCCAGGTCACCTTTAAACCGGACCCGGAGATTTTTGAAGATGTCGTTTTTCAATACGATATCTTACAAGGCCGCCTTCGGGAGTTGGCTTTTCTGAACGCCGGGGTCACGATCATCCTAGAGGATGCCCGGAATGGCCACCGTCAGGAGTTCGCTTACCAGGGGGGCATCCGCTCCTTTGTCGAATACTTGAACCGATCCAAGGAAGTTCTCCATCAGCCGCCGGTCTACATCGCCGCGGAAAAGGATGACGTCGTCGTCGAAGTGGCCTTGCAGTATAACGATGGGTATGTCCCGAGCCTATACTCTTTTGCGAACAACATTCACACCCACGAAGGGGGCACGCACGAGTCCGGTTTTAAAAGCGCCCTAACCCGGGTGATCAACGATTATGCTCGAAAAAACAACCTCCTCAAAGATAGCGACAGCAATGTCACGGGCGAAGATGTCCGGGAGGGCTTGACGGCGATTATCAGCGTAAAGATTCCCGATCCCCAGTTCGAAGGCCAGACCAAAACAAAACTGGGAAACTCCGAGGTCCGCGGCATCGTCGAATCGGCTTTTGGAGAACGCTTCGTGGTCTTTCTCGAAGAAAACCCGGCAGTGGCCAGGAAAATTGTCGATAAATGTATTACCGCAGCCCGAGCCAGGGAAGCGGCGCGCAAAGCCCGGGAACTGACGCGGCGAAAGAATGCCTTAGAGGTGAGTTCCCTTCCTGGAAAACTATGGGATTGCTCGTCAAAGGACGCCTCTGAATCCGAATTGTACCTGGTCGAGGGGGACTCGGCGGGCGGGTCTGCAAAAAGCGGGCGAGATCGACATTTTCAAGCGATCCTTCCTCTCCGGGGCAAGATTCTGAATGTGGAAAAGGCGCGCATGGATAAGATCTTGTCCAACAACGAGATCCGGGCAATCATTACAGCCATCGGAACGGGTATTGAGCCGGATTTTGACATTTCCCGGGCGCGGTATCACAAAGTGGTAATCATGACCGATGCGGATGTGGACGGATCCCATATCCGAACGTTGCTCCTCACCTTTTTTTACCGGTACATGCGCCCGCTAATTGAGGCCGGTTACGTCTACATCGCCCAACCGCCTCTTTACCGCATCCAGAAGGGCAAAGTGGTTCGGTACGCCTACAGCGACAAGGAACGGGACCACATTGTCCACGAGTTAAAAGGTGATGTGAATGATATCCAACGCTACAAAGGTTTAGGAGAAATGGACGCCGAACAATTGTGGGAGACCACCATGGATCCAGAAAGCCGAACGTTGCTTCAGGTGAGCATGCAGGACGCTATTGAGGCGGACGCGATTTTTTCCGTGTTGATGGGCGATCGAGTGGAACCCCGACGCGAATTTATTGAAGCCCATGCTCATTTTGTCCGCAATCTCGATATCTGAGCGGAAAGGAGCAAACTGAATGGCCGATCCCGGAAAGATTCTACCCGTCGATATCAGCGAGGAGTTGCGCCAGTCTTTTCTCGATTACGCCATGAGCGTAATTGTGAGTCGAGCCATTCCAGACGTCCGGGACGGGTTGAAACCGGTTCATCGCAGAATTCTTTACCAAATGCACCTTTTGGGGATGACGCCCGATAAACCGTATAAAAAATCGGCTTGGGTCGTAGGTCAAGTCTTGGCCAAATTCCATCCTCACGGCGATGCGGCCGTATACGACGCCCTGGTGAGGTTGGCCCAGGACTTTTCCACGCGGTACCTGTTGGTGGACGGGCACGGCAACTTCGGTTCCGTGGATGGCGATGGAGCCGCGGCCATGCGATACACCGAAGCTCGCCTGTCGAAAATCGCGCTGGAACTACTTCGGGACATCCAGAAAGAGACGGTGGACTTCGGGGATAACTACGACGGGAGCGAAAAAGAACCTCTCGTGCTTCCTTCGAGGTTTCCGAACATCCTCGTCAATGGGTCTACAGGTATCGCCGTAGGCATGGCGACCAACATTCCTCCACATAACCTGGGGGAAGTGATTGACGGAGTCGTCCATCTGATCGATCACCCCGACGCCGGGGTGGAGGAACTCATGCAACATATCAAAGGGCCCGATTTTCCCACCGGGGCGTTGATTCTCGGACGTGAGGGGATCCTGGACGCGTATCGCACGGGACGCGGTAGTATCATTTTGCGGGCGGCTACACAGATTGAGGAGGCCTCGGGGGGCAAAACGCGAATTGTCGTCACTGAAATCCCTTACCAGGTGAACAAAGCCCGTCTTGTGGAAAAGATTGCGGAACTTGTTCGGGAGAAACGAATCGACGGGATCACCGATTTAAGAGACGAATCGGACCGCCGGGGCATGCGAATTGTCATCGAATTGCGCCGGGACGTCAAACCACGAGTGGTATTGAACAATCTTTTCAAACATACCGCTCTGCAAACGAGTTATGGGGTTATCATGTTGTGTTTGGTGGATGGGCGGCCCAGGGTCTTGAACCTGGGAGAAATGCTTCGGTATTACCTGCGGCATCAGGAAGATGTCATCCGTCGTCGAACGACCTACGACTTGAAAAAGGCCGAAGCGAGGGCTCATATCCTGGAAGGCCTGCGAATCGCCCTCGACCATATCGATGCGGTGATCGAATTGATTCGAGGGTCTAAGACGGTGGAAGAAGCCCGGACTGGGTTGATCGAACAGTTTCACCTCAGCGAGGAGCAGGCCCAGGCTATTCTCGATATGCGCCTGCAGCGGTTGACCGGATTGGAACGCCAGAAGATCGACGAAGAGTACGCGGAATTGGTGGAAAAAATCAAGGAGCTGCGAGCGATTTTGGCGGACGAGAAAAAAATTCTCGGGGTGATTCGCGAAGAATTGTTGGAGATTAAGGCGAAATATGGCGATGAGCGACGCACCCGCATCACCGCCGGGGAAGGAGAAATTGATGATGAGGATTTGATTCCCGTGGAGGAGGTGGCCGTCACTTTATCCCACGACGGGTATATCAAACGTCAACCCATGTCCCTTTATAAGAGTCAACGGCGAGGCGGTCGCGGGATTACGGCGATGGGCACCAAAGAGGAGGATTTTGTCGAACATTTGTTTATCACCTCCTCTCATCACTACCTGTTATTCTTTACGAATAAGGGTAAGGTGTATCGGTTGAAGGCTTACGAAATTCCGGAGTTGGGGCGCGCCGCAAAGGGAACTCCCATCGTCAACCTGTTGAACGTCGACCAAGGAGAAAAGATCTCGGCGGTGATTCCAATTCGGTTGACCGATGGCGGACAATATCTGATCATGGCGACCCGGGAAGGGACGATTAAAAAAACGCCGTTAGATGAGTTCGAAAACATTCGCCGGGGGGGCTTGATGGCCATCAGTCTCCGGGAAAACGACGAATTGATCGCGGTCCGGATGACAGATGGTTCTCGGGAGTTGATTCTCGGGACGCGATCCGGGATGGCGATTCGCTTTCCGGAAACGGATGTACGATCCATGGGCCGCGGCGCAGCTGGTGTAAAAGCCGTGGATTTGCAGGACGGTGACGTGGTCATCGACATGGATGTGGTGGATCCGGACGGAGATGTCCTGGTTGTCACCAATCGCGGATTTGGGAAACGCACTCCCATCACGGAGTATCGTCATCAGTCCAGGGGTGGCAAAGGGATTCGAACTCTGCATGTCACGGCCCGAACCGGATCTGTGGTGAGTCTCAAAATGGTGAGGAACGATGAGGACCTGATGGTGATCACCACAACGGGCATTGCCATCCGCATGCACGTGGATGAGATCTCGGTCCAAGGTCGGAATACCCAAGGAGTGAAGCTGATTACTCTAAAAGAAGACGAAGAGGTTTCCACGGTGGCGAAGGTCGTCTGTGCCGGAGAGGGGAACTGACCCTGGGAGCGGATGGCAAGGATCGGACGGTGGAAAATCGCGCATTCTAGAGAATGAGGGCGCATGGGGGCGAATGAAGCCGGTTGCCCTGCCGAAATCGGGGATCGCCCGGGTTGTGTCCGGGCTCTCAAAGGGCCTATAATTCTCCTCGCTGCCCCGATGGGCTCACCCCCGGGGCGGCCGGAAAATGTGCGCGGCAGACGTCGCGGGCTTTTCCACGAACTACCGGTTGCATCTTCAGCCGGGATTTGATAAAGTATCTCTTGTCGCCGCTCGAAGCGGCACCTCGATCCTTGAGAATCAAACAGTACGCCACTGTTAGCCCGGATGAATCTTTTCACGGAGAGTTTGATCCTGGCTCAGGACGAACGCTGGCGGCGTGCCTAATACATGCAAGTCGAGCGGGTCGCCTCGGGGCTTGCCCCGGGGAGGCCAGCGGCGGACGGGTGAGTAACGCGTGGGCAACCTGTCCGGCAGACCGGGACAACGCCTGGAAACGGGCGCTAATTCCGGATAGGCGCAAAGGGCGCATGCTTTTTGCGGGAAAGGGGAAACCCGCTGTCGGGTGGGCCCGCGTCGCATTAGCTGGTTGGTGGGGTAACGGCTCACCAAGGCGACGATGCGTAGCCGGCCTGAGAGGGTGGGCGGCCACACTGGGACTGAGACACGGCCCAGACTCCTACGGGAGGCAGCAGTAGGGAATCTTCCGCAATGGGCGAAAGCCTGACGGAGCGACGCCGCGTGAGGGAAGAAGGCCTTCGGGTTGTAAACCTCTGGCTTTGGGGACGAGGGCACCGAGGGGACTCGGTGAGGGACGGTACCCAAGGAGGAAGCCCCGGCAAACTACGTGCCAGCAGCCGCGGTAAGACGTAGGGGGCGAGCGTTGTCCGGAATCACTGGGCGTAAAGGGCGCGCAGGCGGCGATGCACGTCCGAGGTGAAAGGCAGCGGCTCAACCGCTGAGGGGCCTCGGATACGGCATGGCTTGAGGGTCGGAGAGGCAAGGGGAATTCCTGGTGTAGCGGTGAAATGCGTAGAGATCAGGAGGAATACCGGTGGCGAAGGCGCCTTGCTGGACGACACCTGACGCTGAGGCGCGAAAGCGTGGGGAGCGAACAGGATTAGATACCCTGGTAGTCCACGCCGTAAACGATGAGTGCTAGGTGTGGGTGGGGATGCCCATCCGTGCCGAAGGAAACCCAATAAGCACTCCGCCTGGGGAGTACGGCCGCAAGGCTGAAACTCAAAGGAATTGACGGGGGCCCGCACAAGCGGTGGAGCATGTGGTTTAATTCGAAGCAACGCGAAGAACCTTACCAGGGCTTGACATCCCTCTGACACCTTCAGAGATGAGGGGTTTCCTTCGGGGACAGAGGAGACAGGTGGTGCATGGTTGTCGTCAGCTCGTGTCGTGAGATGTTGGGTTAAGTCCCGCAACGAGCGCAACCCTTGCTCTGTGTTGCCAGCACGAGAGGTGGGCACTCACAGGGGACTGCCGGCGAGGAGCCGGAGGAAGGCGGGGATGACGTCAAATCATCATGCCCCATATGTCCTGGGCTACACACGTGCTACAATGGGCGGTACAACGGGGAGCGAAGGGGCGACCTGGAGCGAATCCCTGAAAGCCGTTCGTAGTTCGGATTGCAGGCTGCAACTCGCCTGCATGAAGGCGGAATCGCTAGTAATCGCGGATCAGCATGCCGCGGTGAATCCGTTCCCGGGCCTTGTACACACCGCCCGTCACACCACGAGAGTCGGCAACACCCGAAGTCGGTGGGGCAACCGTCCGAGAGGGCGGAGCCAGCCGCCGAAGGTGGGGTCGATGATTGGGGTGAAGTCGTAACAAGGTAGCCGTATCGGAAGGTGCGGCTGGATCACCTCCTTTCTAGGGAGCAAGGCAAAGAGAAAGGGTTGGGGTGCGCGTACTGTTTGATTCTGAGGGAGCGAGGCTCCTTCATCGTTCCTTGAGAACTGAAAAGCCACGCAGCGAGAGAAAGTAGGAAAGGCGCACGGTGGATGCCTGGGCGCTGGGAGCCGAAGAAGGACGGGGCGAACGCCGAAACGCCCCGGGGAGCCGTAAGCGGGCGTTGATCCGGGGGTGTCCGAATGGGGGAACCCGCCGTCTGGGAGAGGCGGCATCGGCGGCTGAATGCATAGGTCGTCGAGGGCAGACCGGGGGAACTGAAACATCTTAGTACCCCGAGGAGAAGAAAGCAACCGCGATTCCCCAAGTAGCGGCGAGCGAACGGGGAGGAGCCTAAACCGGTCTTTTAGGGGGCCGGGGTCGAGGGGCGTCCCATGTGGAGTAAGAAACCGGGTTGGTAGGAGAAGGGTCTGGGAAGGCCCGCCGGAGAGGGTGAGAGCCCCGTATCCGAAACCGACGCGGCTCCGGGGCGGACCCCGAGTAGGGCGGGGCACGAGGAATCCCGCTTGAATCCGGGAGGACCACCTCCTAAGGCTAAATACTCCCCAGCGACCGATAGCGGAGAGTACCGTGAGGGAAAGGTGAAAAGCACCCCGGGAGGGGAGTGAAAAAGGACCTGAAACCGTGTGCCGACAAGCAGTCGGAGGGCGTCACAGAGCCTGACGGCGTGCCTTTTGTAGAATGAACCGGCGAGCGGCCGTATGAAGCGAGGTTAAGGCCTTCAGGGCCGGAGCCGAAGCGAAAGCGCGTCTGAAGAGGGCGAGAGTTTCATGCGGCAGACCCGAAACCGGGTGATCTACCCCTGACCAGGGTGAAGTGGCGGTGAAACGCCATGGAGGCCCGAACCTGTTGGTGTTGAAAAACCATAGGATGAGTTGGGGGTAGGGGTGAAATGCCAATCGAACCCGGAGATAGCTGGTTCTCCCCGAAATCGCTTGAGGGCGAGCGTGCGGCGAAGAAGGCGGGGGCGGTAGAGCACCGATTGGGGGAGGGGCCCGCGAGGGTTACCGAGCCGAGTCGAACTCCGAATGCCGTTGTCGGATGCCGTGCAGTGAGACTACGAGTGATAAGATCCGTGGTCGAGAGGGGAACAGCCCAGACCGACGGCTAAGGTCCCCAAGGGCGGGTTAAGTGGGAAAGGAAGTGGCCGTGCGAAGACAACCAGGATGTTGGCTTAGAAGCAGCCATCATTGAAAGAGTGCGTAATAGCTCACTGGTCGAGTGCGGCTGCGCCGAAAATGAAACGGGGCTGAAACCCGCGACCGAAGCCTCGGACAGGAGACTGTGGTAGGGGAGCGTTCCCGCGTGGGGGAAGCACGACCGGAAGGGCGTGTGGACAGGCGGGAAGTGAGAATGCCGGTATAAGTAACGAAAGACAGGTGAGAATCCTGTCCGCCGAAAGCCGAAGGGTTCCTGGGGAAGGTTCGTCCGCCCAGGGTTAGTCGGGACCTAAGCCGAGGCCGAAGGGCGTAGGCGAAGGGCAACGGGTGGAGAATCCCGTACCACCGAGGTCCGTTTGAGCGAAGGGGGGACACAGGAGGACAGGGGAGCGGCCGGCTGGAAGAGGCCGTCCAAGCGGCGAGGGTGTTGTGCAGGGAAATCCGCACAACGGGCGCCTGAGCCGTGAAGGGGAGGGAAGCATGAGTACCGAAGTCCCTGGGTTCACACTGGCGAGAAAAGCCTCTAGCGAGGACCTGGGTGCCCGTACCGGAAACCGACACAGGTTGGCACGGAGAGGATCCGAAGGCGACCGGGAGAACTCTCGTTAAGGAACTCGGCAAAATGGCCCCGTAACTTCGGGAGAAGGGGCGCTCCGGTAGGGTGAGGGAGAGATTCTGAGCCCGAGGGAGCCGCAGAGGAGAGGCCCAAGCGACTGTTTAGCAAAAACACAGGTCTCTGCGAAGCCGGAAGGCGAGGTATAGGGGCTGACGCCTGCCCGGTGCTGGAAGGTTAAGGGGAAGGGTGAGAGCCCTGAACCGAAGCCCCAGTAAACGGCGGCCGTAACTATAACGGTCCTAAGGTAGCGAAATTCCTTGTCGGGTAAGTTCCGACCCGCACGAAAGGCGTAACGACTTGGGCGCTGTCTCAACGAGAGACCCGGTGAAATTGTAGTCCCTGTGAAGATGCAGGGTACCCGCGGCTAGACGGAAAGACCCCGTGGAGCTTGACTGTAGCCTGATATGGGAGATGGGTCGGTCATGTACAGGATAGGTGGGAGGCAGGGAACTCCGGGCGCCAGCCCGGGGGGAGCCGACGTTGGGATACCACCCTTGGCGGATTGATCTTCTAACCTGCGGCCGTGAACCGGTCGGGGGACAGTGTCAGGTGGGCAGTTTGACTGGGGCGGTCGCCTCCTAAAAGGTAACGGAGGCGCCCAAAGGTTCCCTCAGCGCGGATGGACATCGCGCGGCGAGTGCAAAGGCACAAGGGAGCTTGACTGCGAGAGAGACAACTCGAGCAGGGACGAAAGTCGGGCTTAGTGATCCGGCGGCACTGAGTGGAAGGGCCGTCGCTCAACGGATAAAAGCTACCCCGGGGATAACAGGCTGATCTCCCCCAAGAGTCCACATCGACGGGGAGGTTTGGCACCTCGATGTCGGCTCATCGCATCCTGGGGCTGAAGTCGGTCCCAAGGGTTGGGCTGTTCGCCCATGAAAGCGGTACGCGAGCTGGGTTCAGAACGTCGTGAGACAGTTCGGTCCCTATCTGCCGCGGGCGGAGGAAACTTGAGAGGGGCTGTCCTTAGTACGAGAGGACCGGGATGGACCGACCGCTGGTGTCCCAGTTGTGCCGCCAGGCGCACCGCTGGGTAGCCAAGTCGGGGAGGGAGAAGCGCTGAATGCATCTAAGCGCGAAGCCCGCCTCAAGATGAGGTTTCCCACACCGCAAGGTGGTAAGACCCCTTGGAGAAGACGAGGTAGATCGGTCCGGCGTGGAAGCGCCGCGAGGCGTGAAGCGGACGGATACGAATCGGTCGAGGCTTTCTCAAGCTGTGGTGGCTTTTCGGTTTTGAGGGAACGAGGGTCGGGTGACAAGAGCGGAGGGGAAACACCTGTCACCATTCCGAACACAGAAGTGAAGTCCTCCAGCGCCGATGGTACTTGGGCCGCAGGGCCCTGGGAGAGTAGGACGTTGCCGGGCGCGTTCCCGCAAGCCCCGCAGGATCTTTCCTGCGGGGCTTTGTTCTACCCGGGTGCCCTTGACACCGCAGAGGAGTTTGCTACACTGGCCATAATATCCACGACCGCAACCATTGGGGGTATCAACATGTGGCACCGGAAATTTGAAAAAGAGGGATTGACCTTTGACGACGTTCTCTTAATTCCTGCTAAATCAGAGGTTCTACCGAGCGAAGTCGATGTGAGCACCCGCCTGACCCGGGAGATTCGGCTGAACATCCCTTTGATGAGCGCCGGAATGGATACGGTCACCGAAGCGAAGATGGCTATCGCCATGGCCCGGGAAGGGGGCATCGGAATTATCCATAAAAACATGTCGATCGCCAAACAAGCTGAGGAAGTCGACCGGGTCAAACGTTCGGAAAGCGGCGTGATCACCGATCCGATTTATCTCACTCCCGATCACAGCGTGGCTGAAGCGGAACAACTGATGGCCAAGTACCGAATATCCGGTGTACCCATCGTCGATGAAAAGGGCCGCCTCGTCGGCATTATTACAAACCGCGATCTCCGCTTCGAACAAAACCACTCCCGCCTTATCGCCGAGGTCATGACGAAAGAAAACCTCGTCACAGCCCCCGTCGGTACAACCCTCGAAGAAGCGAAGCGCATTCTTCAAGAACACAAGATTGAAAAGCTGCCCCTGGTAGACGAACAGTATATTCTTCGGGGATTGATCACGATTAAAGACATTGAGAAGGCCCGCCAGTTTCCCAACGCGGCCAAGGATGCCCGAGGGCGTTTGTTGGTGGGCGCAGCGGTGGGGGTGTCGAAAGATACGTTTGAGCGAGTAGAAGCGTTGGTGTCGGCGCACGTGGACGTTATCGTCGTCGATACGGCCCACGGCCACTCCAAAGGAGTATTGGACACCGTCAAGGCCATCCGGCACAAGTACCCGGATCTACAGTTGATCGCTGGGAACGTGGCTACTGGGGAAGGAGTGAGAGATCTTATCGAGGCGGGGGCCGATGCAGTCAAAGTTGGCATTGGACCCGGGTCGATCTGTACCACACGGGTGGTGGCCGGAATCGGGGTGCCGCAAATCACAGCGATTTATGATTGTGCCGCCGTCGCCCGGGACTACGACATCCCCATCATCGCCGATGGAGGCATTAAATATTCCGGTGACATTACGAAGGCGATTGCCGCCGGAGCTGATACCGTCATGATCGGAAGTCTCCTCGCAGGGACCGAAGAGAGCCCCGGGGAGATCGAAATTTATCAGGGAAGGAGTTTTAAAGTCTACCGGGGCATGGGATCCCTGGGGGCGATGAAAGAAGGCAGCAAGGACCGGTATTTCCAGGAAGATGCCAAGAAGCTGGTGCCAGAGGGAATTGAGGGGCGGGTACCTTACCGGGGCCCCTTGTCCGAAACGGTATACCAGCTGATCGGCGGCCTCCGAGCGGGAATGGGGTACTGCGGGGTACGCAACATTCACGAGTTGAAGGAGGATACGCGGTTTATCCGCATCACTGCCGCCGGTCTTCGGGAAAGCCATCCCCATGACGTTCAGATCACTAAAGAGGCTCCCAACTACAGCGTGTGAGAGCCCCCATAACACCACAGTCTAATCCCCCGCCTATCCTCGCGATCGTCTCACAGGGTAGGCGGTCTCTTTACTTTTGCCGTTGTACGCAGATGTGGTTGCGGGGTATAATTTCGCCCATTACGGGGACGAGCGTGGTATAATGACTCCGGATGTGAAGGATCCTGATCGTGGAGGGCGAAGTGGTGGGACGTATACAACGCCGCTGGTTTGTAGGATTTGTCGCGGTTGTCGTGTTTTTGGCCGCCGTGGTGGCGGGAATGCCGATGAAGGGACAGGCCGACGGGGTAGTCTGGCCGGCACCGCCGCATTTGACAACGCCTTCAGCGGTGTTGATGGACGCGGCGACGGGCCAGATTCTTTATGAAAAAGGCGCTGACGACAAACGGTACCCCGCCAGCATGACGAAGATGATGACGCTGTACCTGACTTTTGAGGCCATTCACGATGGTAAGGCACACCTCGACGACATCGTCCCAATTTCACAAAATGCCTACAACACTGGCGGGTCAGAGGTGTATCTCGATCCCCGGGAAAAGTTTACGCTGAAAGACATGATTACCTTTGTGGCTGTACATTCCGCCAATGATGCCGCTGTGGCGATCGCGGAATATGTGGGTGGGAGTGTCGGACAGTTTGTTAAGAGGATGAACGAAAAAGCCCAGGAGTTGGGACTTACACACACGCATTTTGTGAATCCCGACGGGCTCCATGATCCGAATCATTATACAACGGCGAGGGATATGGCCGTATTGGCGAGGGATCTGATTACGAAGTACCCCGAGGTTCTGGATTATACCAAGATTCATGACATGTGGATCCGGAACCACACTTTTGACGTATCGGCCACAAATAATCTCCTCGGTAAATATCCCGGCATGGACGGGTTGAAGACAGGTTTTACGGACCAGGCGGGGTACTGCCTTACGGCGACGGCCCAACAAGGCGGGGTGCGGCTCATTTCTGTGATCATGAAAGATCCGGATGATCAGAGCCGTCAAAAGGACACCACTGCCTTGCTCGATTACGGCTTCAAGAATTTTACGCCCCTGCCGCTGCTAAAACCTGGAGATCCATTGGATGTAAAGGCAGAAGTGCCCGACGGAGTCATCGAGTCTTTATCGGTGACCACTCAGGTCCCCTTAGCGCCCCTGGTTCCCGAGGGGACGAAAGCGGACGCTTTGGTGCGAACGGTAGAATGGACACCTGGCCTCAAAGCCCCGGTGGCTCAGGGCCAACAGGTGGGCACCGTGTCATACCGCCTCGGGGATCAGCAACTGCTTCAGCTGCCCCTTTACGCTCTGGAGAAAGACGATAAGGCGGGATTCATCCGCATGATGTTTCGTGGGTTGATCCATTTCGTCACAGGAGCGGTGGAGAGCGTCTTCAAGCGTCTATGAAAGAAGGGTCGACATGCAAGAAGCGGTGGTGTGGAGTGTGTTGGGCATCGGACTGAGCGCCGTTCTGCTGTTGGTGATTTTGGCCGGTGGATTTTTCATGTTTCGGGCTTTTCTTCGGAAGATGGCCCCAGACCAAAACCGGCCCCGGGATGATTGATGAATTCGCGCCGCCCGGACAACCGGACGAATGGTTTTCCATTGATACGAAGGGGATTGTGACGTATGATATATAGATGACGCAGGTCACAGATAGGAGGCGCCAAGGATGGTGGAAGTGGGAACGTCCCGCGTGAAACGCGGTATGGCGGAGATGCAAAAGGGCGGCGTCATCATGGATGTGGTGAACGCTGAACAGGCGAAGATCGCCGAGGAAGCGGGCGCGGTTGCCGTCATGGCATTGGAGCGGGTTCCGGCGGATATTCGGGCGGCCGGTGGCGTGGCCCGCATGGCCGATCCGACGGTGATCGAGGAAGTGATGAACGCCGTTTCCATTCCGGTCATGGCGAAAGCTCGGATTGGGCATTACGTCGAAGCCAAAGTTCTGGAAGCACTCGGCGTGGATTATATCGATGAGAGCGAAGTGCTTACTCCGGCGGATGATAAATATCACATCAACAAAAAAGAGTTCACCGTCCCCTTTGTTTGCGGCGCCAGGGATCTCGGGGAAGCCTTGCGGAGGATCGCTGAAGGGGCATCGATGATGCGAACCAAAGGGGAGGCGGGGACCGGGAACATCGTGGAAGCCGTCAAACACATGCGGACAATGATGGGCCAGATTCGCAAAGTCCAGAATATGTCCGAGGATGAGCTCGTGGCCGAGGCGAAGAATCTCGGTTGTCCCTATGAACTTCTCCTCGAAGTGAAGCGGCTCGGGCGGCTGCCCGTGGTCAATTTTGCGGCTGGCGGCGTGGCGACTCCGGCTGACGCAGCACTGATGATGCATCTTGGGGCGGATGGCGTGTTTGTAGGATCAGGTATTTTCAAATCGGAAAACCCTGCAAAATTTGCCAGGGCCATCGTGGAAGCCACCACTCATTACACGGATTACAAGTTGATCGCTGAACTGTCGAAGGGCCTCGGGGCTCCCATGAAGGGCATCGAATTGTCTACTCTGGCAGAGACCGAGCGCTTGGCCGTGCGGGGTTGGTAACCGTGAAGATCGGCGTTCTCGGGCTTCAAGGAGATGTGCATGAACACCTGGAAAGGTTGCGGGATGTGGGCGTCGACCCCGTGATTGTTAAGAAGCCGCAGGACCTCGCTGAGCTCAGGGGATTGATCCTACCGGGGGGCGAGAGCACGACGATCGGAAAACTAATGAGGAAATATGAGTTGCTCGAGCCCATCCGGGCAATGGGCCAGAATGGCATTCCACTATATGGAACGTGCGCAGGGATGATCCTGCTGGCTCGGGAGATTGAGGGTGGCGAAGAACCGCATCTCGCCCTAATGAACATTCGCGTGGCTCGGAATTCCTTTGGGCGCCAAAAAGATAGTTTTGAGACAGATCTCTCCATTGAAGGCATTGCAGGGCCGCCGTTTCGCGCCGTGTTTATCCGTGCGCCGCACGTAACCTCCGTGGGGGACGATGTGGAGGTGATGGCAGCCTTCAACGGCCGGGTGGTGGCCGTGCGACAGGGCACTTTGCTGGCCACTTCTTTTCACCCGGAGCTTACCGATGATCCTCGCGTCCACGAGTATTTCGTGGAGATGTGCAGAAAAGCGGGGCTGCCAGTGGGCGGTACAGATTCTCGACTGTAATCAGCGGCGCTTTGCGCCGCAATCGTGGACAGGTGGCCGAGAGGTTGAAGGCGGCAGTCTTGAAAACTGCAGAGGGGAGACCCTCCGTGGGTTCGAATCCCACCCTGTCCGCCAAGACATTCTCAGTTGTAACGCGGATTTCGTGTTTTCATGGAATCCGCTGTTTTTATTGCTTGCGGGTGCTTCCTGCCCGTGTTTTGGCCTTCGTGGGAACCGTGGAGACCATGGTATGATCAAGGGGGTGTTCAGGCGGGAGACGGGTCTGAGATGGTTATCGTACGTCCTTCCCGCCGTCTTGCTGGGTACTGGATTGACGGCGATTGGCGGCCTTGGACCGCTGAAGGGCCTCTAGGTCTTCGTGATCGGCACTATCCCGGGAAAACTCGACATCCTCAGCCTCAGCGATACGAGTGGTATTTCGGTGTGGACCAAAAGGAGGATGTTCGTTGCCTTGGGATCTGTGATAGACATGGGGATGTTTTCCGTGGTTGTGCGGCATGATGGACCCTCCTTCCCGTGACATTAAAGTTAAAATGGCGCCTGGAAGGTCTCGTTATGCGTTTGGCGTGTTTTGCGTGTTCCTCTGATCTTCGGGTACTTGGCGGGCATGACGAGTCCGCTGTCGCCTCCAGATGAACACACCAAGTCCGACGATTACCACTGGCGCCACGATGTACCAGTAACGTGCGATCGAGGCGGCGACGGGGTGGACCAAGGTTGTGAGGGTGCGGCCCAGGACAAGAAAAGTCACGGCCCATAGGATAGACCCAATGACGGTGTACAGGGTAAAATCAAACCAAGAAATGCGACCGATTCCCGCGAGGTAAGGGATCACCTGTCGCACCCCGGCGATATATCGGCCGAAGATCAACATGAGGATTTTATACCGATTCAACCAGCGTTCTCCCTTGACCATGTGTGCAGGCTTGATGCCGACCCAACGACCGTATTTTAGAAGCACATGCCGCCCCAAGTAACGGCCAATGGCGTAGGCGATGACGGAGCCGATCACGGAGCCCGCGGCCACTGCCGTGACGGCGGGGATGAGGTCAAGTTTTTTGGCCGCGATCAGCGTGCCGGCGAGGGTTATGATGGTCTCACTGGGAGTGGGCAAGATCGGGTCCAGTACCATGAGCAGGAACAGACCCCAGTAACCGTAGGCCATTAATGAAGAGATCAACGCATCCATCCGGGCACCGCCTTTGCGAGGATTATCCCGCGTTCAACTGCGTTCTTTGCTCGTCCGGCGTACACATCCTCTCAGATTTCGGACGAAAATGCAACTATCCGCGCGGAGGGGTGTACAATCGCAAGGATCACGTATTGGTGAGGTGTAACGATTGTCCAGTTTGTTGTCTGCCATATCCGATTTCACGATTCAACTCGTCCAGTCCTATGGTTACCTGGGAGTTTTTATTGGCATGACTCTGGAGAGCGCCTGTATTCCCCTGCCCAGTGAAGTGATCATGCCCTTTGCGGGGTACATGGTTGGGCGGGGATACCTCAATCTCGGCTGGGTGATTCTCGCCGGTACGGTCGGGAATGTGGTTGGCTCCTTGATTGCTTATTACGTCGGCATCAAGGGCGGTCGAGCTTTTCTCGAAAGGTACGGGCGGTACATTTGGATCCACCATCGGCACTTGGACCAAGCAGACCATTGGTTCGCCCGTCGGGGCGAAGTGACCGTTTTCGTCGGGCGCCTGCTTCCCGCCATCCGGACTTTTATCTCCCTGCCGGCCGGAATTGCCAGGATGCCCGTGGGACGGTTTATTCTGTACAGCGCCGTAGGGTCCCTCCCTTGGGTGTGGGTGTTGGCTTTGGTGGGGGTGAAGCTTGGGGAGCATTGGGAGTCGATCCAGCATTACACGCACCCGCTCACCCTGGCAGTGGGAGTGGTGGTGTTGGCAGCCATCGTTATTTTTGTGGTGCGGGCAAAACGAAAACAACGATGACGAAGCACGATACGACGAACCGGGCGATTCAAATCGTTGGACTGGCGGTTTTCGCCGGCTTGGCGGTGGCCGTGCAGAGCGGATGGACCAAGGGTTTCGACTGGGGCGTATTGATTTGGTTGCGGAGTCACGCCTCGCCCACGCTGACTTGGGTGATGAAAATCATCACCGATCTTGGTTCCTGGGTGGTCGTCGTGCCGGTTTCGGTTCTGGTTGCGCTATGGCTGTACAGCGATAGGGAACGCCGAGGTGATTTTCCGTTCTTTGTTCTTGCAGTGGCGGGAGCCAGTTTGTTAAACGGGCTGCTCAAATGGGCCTTTCAGCGCCCCAGGCCGGGATTCGGTCTAGTAGAGGCGGCGGGGTACAGTTTTCCCAGCGGCCATTCGATGGAAGCCTTCTCATTTTACGGGTCAGTGGCGATACTCCTTTGGGGATACGCGCGATCTCGGCGGGCCAAAGTGATGCTTGCCGGCAGTGCAGCGGTCCTGGTGGCCGCCGTGGGTCTCAGTCGGATGTACCTCGGGGTCCATTATCCAAGCGACGTGATCGGTGGTTTTATTGCTAGTACCATCTGGCTGAGCCTATGTGCCCAGTATGCCCGGGGGCGCCGGGATTCCGGGCGCCGGGCGGTGGAATGAAACGCTTGATTTGAAGAGATCCGGGCGAAAGGGAGTAATGGGGGGCGGATTGTGAAACTTCTCATCGCATTGATCGTGTTTGCCGGTTGCCTCACTGTACAACGATTGGCGCTACACCGCCGGGCCTTTGGCAGGTCGTTGTTTATCACCGCTATGGGCTTTTTGACATCGGTGATTGTAGGGATCTCTCCTTATCCCCCGGCAAAATACGTCTCACAAGGGCTTTTTTGGGCCACATGGGTCTTTATTGGGTTTATGACGGTGGTCTCAATTCTGCGTCTGCGCCATCGGCATTGAGGGCGGATCCTTGCGTGCCCGGGCCGGTGTGTGCGCGGTTTGGCAGGACCTGCCCAAAAGAGAAATCCCCGGGTGCCCTTGGGTACGGTGCTGTTGCGGATGGCGAGGCGCGGATTCCTTGAGAAAGGTGCTCTTGGCGTGATATAATGGATGATGGCCAATGTGGAGAGATGGCCGAGCTGGTCGAAGGCGCTCCCCTGCTAAGGGAGTATACCCCAAAAGGGTATCGAGGGTTCGAATCCCTCTCTCTCCGCCAAGCCTGACTGCGGCCCTCCGAAGCCGCAGTCGAGGTTCATGCGCCCGTAGCTCAGGTGGATAGAGCGGTGGTTTCCTAAACCGCGTCTTGCGGGGGTTCGAGTCCCTCCGGGCGCACCAGCGAGAGGCCGCAGCCGCAACGTTTAAAGGGAGGTAGTTCCCCACACAAAAAGCCGCCCCGCCTGACGCGCGGAGCGGCATCGATCACCGTTGCAGAGGTGGGGCATCCGAAACGGATGTGACTCAGGTGGTTGTTTCGCGTGGCAGGATCTTGACCGTCGCGGCCCGGGCCCGCGAGCCAATCATCGGAGCCAGATACGGACTGCTACGGTATTTCGCCCGGTAAGCGTCATCGATGAGGTCGTTGATGGGCCCATCGACAGGTTCGAACGTCACTTCCTTCGTCATGCCGGCGACGGTGATCCGCCCCGCCTTCTGCCGTAGCGCAGCCTGGTACCAGCGAGAAGCCTTCCCGTTGTAGGCGCGCACATACACAGCGTCGCCGACGACAACGGACCAGATCCAGGTCGGGGTGCCGTAGGTCACCCCGTCTTCGCGAAAGGGTGAAATATGCAAGTCATCCGCCTCAGCGATTTTACACAGCTCATCCTCAGACCAAGTGCTCATGTATCGGCCCTCCTTGATTTACCGGGAGCGGTGCAGAAGCATCATACGTCGCCCTGTCCTAACGCCGATATTGTTCATCGCTCACCTTTTCCATCCAATCGGCATTCTTGCCGTCAAGAGATTCCTGAATGGCAATGTGTGTCATGCTCGTCGTTGGCGATGCACCGTGCCAATGTTTCTCACCGGGCGGGAACCAAACCACATCACCCGGTCGAATTTCTTCAACCGGACCGCCCCATCGCTGTACCCAGCCGTAACCTGCGATCACGATGAGGGTCTGACCCAACGGATGGCTGTGCCATGCCGTGCGTGCGCCGGGTTCGAACGTGACGCTCGCGGCGCTGACGCGCGCCGGTGCAGGTGCCTCCCACAATTTGTCCACTCGCACATTGCCGGTGAAATACTCCGACGGCCCTCTACCGGAAGGCTGTGAACCCGCTCGTTGAATTTCCATAACAAACCCCTCCTTTTCGTTCACACTCAGTTTTCCGGAATGACTTCGTTGACGCAGTTCCAGCATTGACCCTCTTAGGGAAGACATTTTAGCCAGGTTGGAGGATCAGTGAGTGTCAGTACGGGCCTCGCGGCTTTAC
This sequence comes from Kyrpidia spormannii, assembly GCF_002804065.1. Lineage (NCBI taxonomy): Bacteria > Bacillati > Bacillota > Bacilli > Caryophanales > Alicyclobacillaceae > Kyrpidia > Kyrpidia spormannii. The sequence goes on from NZ_CP024955.1 coordinate 23,011, forward strand.
GGGATCAGCAGTGCCTTGATCGCGCGACGCTCGCTCATCGCCCGGTAGCCCTCTGCCACCTGATCGAGCGGAAGCCTCAGGTCAAATACCTTGCCGGGGTTGATCTTCCGGTTCCACACCAAGTCAATCATTTCCGGCAGGAAGCGACGAACCGGGGCTGGGCCGCCGTGAAGGTGGACATGGGCAAAGAACAACTCCTGTCCATCGAGTTCTACCCCGTGCGGCACGCCCACGTAACTCACGTACCCGCCCGGGCGGGCCGACCGGATCGCCTGCATCATCGCCTCCTGCGTGCCCACACACTCCAGTACCGAATGAGCACCAAGCCCGTCGGTCAAGTCCTTGATGCGCGCCACGCCCTCGTCACCGCGGTCGGGTACGATGTCCGTCGCACCGAATTCGCGGGCCAGCTTCTGCCGTGCCGGATTCCGGCTCATGATGATAATCCGCTCGGCCCCCATTTGCTTGGCCGCAATCACCGCACACAAGCCAACCGCGCCGTCCCCCACGACGACGACCGTCTTGCCCGGCTTCACGTTCGCTGCGTCCGCTGCGAACCAGCCTGTCCCCATGACATCAGACAAAGTCAACAGGCTCGGGATCAGGTCGTCAGGCGGAAGATCCGGAGTCGCGACGAGCGTACCGTCCGCAAGCGGCACGCGCAGCCGGGTCGCCTGCGCACCTCCCACGAACTCCCTGTGCACACACGACGACTGGTAGCCGTCATGACAGATTGCGCAGGTGTTGTCCGACGCGAAGAACGAACCGATGACAAATTGGCCCGGCTTGACCGATTTGACGGCGCTTCCGACTTCCTCGACGATCCCGCAATACTCATGCCCCATCGGGGTTGGCTGCGTGACTGGATTGATCCCACGATAGTCCCACAAGTCGGACCCGCACACACAGGCAGCGACAATCTGGATGATGGCATCGGTCGGCTTCAGGATCTTCGGATCGTCAAGCTCCTCAAAACGGACATCCCCTGGGCCATACAGGACAGCACCTTTCACGAGCGGACTCCCCTTTCGTTGAGATTTTCCTGGAAGGGCGTCTCAAAAACCCCGACCCTGTAGGCCGATTCGTTCAGCCTTTCAGGCTCAACATTGATTGTTTAATCAACACACGTTTATAATCATAACCAGACATCGAACACGCGCAATCGTTAAATGCACACCGTTTGTCGATTAATCAACACATGAGATGATATTGTTCATGACTCTATGGATGGGGTTGGTGATTCTCACTGTGTCGAAGGTCGATAGAAGAGTCCTCAAATCTCGCGAGGCGATAAAAAATGCGGTGCTCGAACTGATGTCTGAAAAAACCTTCGACGAAATCACGATTCAAGATATCGCGGACAGAGCCAATGTGAACAGAGGCACCATCTACCTCCATTACACCGACAAATTCGATCTGCTGGATAAGCTCATCGAAGAGCACATCGAAGAGATGCGCAACATCGCCGCGTGGGCGTGTGAACTGGATTGGATCGAGGCGACGAGGATCTTCTTCGAGTACTTCGAGAGCCATTATCTGTTCTTTTCAACCATGTTGGCCAGCAAAGGTGCGCCGTCCTTTCGCAGTCGATTCCTCGAATACCTGATTGGATCGTTTCGGAGTGAATTGCATAAAGAAGGAACAAAGGACCAGCGCATCGATGAAGATGTGATGCTTAGATTTATCGGAACTGCCTACGTAGGGGTCGTGGAGTGGTGGATCACCACGGGCATGCCGTATTCACCCGCGGTCATGGCAGAGCAAGTGGGATTGTTGTTGGAAAGGCATTTCTAAACCCATCCAAGCTATGCCATATCAACAGCGGAGCAACGACACTTCATCAGGTGTTAACTGAATCGAAGGAGCAGCCACCGCATCTTCTCTGATCTTCAATTGAGTCCCTGTAACGCCTTAGAGTAGCTGCCGAAACCGGCCAGTAGAGCATTAAACATCAAATTTCAAGTTACTAAGAGATTTCACAGTTTCGGGATCGGTATGGGAAAGGAACAAGCTCTGTTTGGTATCCAGCGTCGCAATCGTCTGCATGTCGGCCTGGCTCAACTCAAAGTCGAAGACATTAAAGTTCTCGATGATCCGTTTTTTATGCACGGACTTCGGAATCACAACAATGTTTCTTTGGATTAACCAGCGCAAGACAACCTGAGCAACGGATTTGTTGTACTTTTCCGCGATCGAAACCAAAACTGCATTCTGGAATAGATTGTTCCTGCCTTCCGCAAAGGGACCCCAGGATTCGATTTGAACACCGTGCTGCTTCATAAACTCAGCGCTCTCGATTTGCTGGCAGAAAGGATGCGTTTCAATCTGATTTACAGCAGGCACGACTTCATTGTGGATGATTAAATCGACCAGGCGATCCATCTGGAAATTGCTCACACCAATGGCTCTGATCTTGCCCTCGCGATACAATTCCTCCATCGCGCGCCAAGATCCATACACATCACCAAACGGCTGGTGAATGAGATACAAATCCAGATAATCGAGACCCAATCGCTTAAGGGATTTTTCAAATGCCTTCTTTGTGCGGTCATAACCTGTGTCCTGCACCCAAAGTTTTGTAGTTACAAAGATTTCTTCTCTGGGCACACCGCTTCGCTGAATTGCTTTGCCGACCGCCTCTTCATTTTGATAAGTGGCAGCCGTATCAATCAGACGATAGCCGGTCGTCAAGGCCTCATAAACACACTGTTCGCATTCCTGTGCGTCAGGAACCTGATAAACGCCAAAACCGAGGATCGGCATCTCAACACCATTGTTCAAAATCACCTTTTGCATATAAATCCTCCTGATTTTCAGCCCGTTGACATCCGTCAGGGCGTGGTTTACAAGTTCAAGTTGCTTGAACTACAATGAGCGTACAACCTTCGAGTAACACGAAGTCAAGCTGGCGAACAAAATCTTGAGGTGTTGTACGATGTACACTGTGAAAGAAGTCGCTAGACTGCTTGGTCTGACGGAACATACCGTTCGCTTCTATACCGATAAGGGACTGGTCCCTAATGTACAGCGTGACAGCCATAATAACCGTCTTTTCGACGACAAGTCGTTGGATTGGCTCACGGGCGTAAAATACTTGAAACAATGCGGAATGTCAGTAAAAGACATCAAAAGGTACGTCGATTTGTGTTTGGAGGGCGATTCCACCATTCAGGAACGCTACGAAATCATTTTGAAATATAAATCCGCTGCTTTGGTGCAGTTGGAGGAAGCAAAACGAAGAGCGAAATACATGGAGGACAAAGCCAATCACTACCTGAACATTATCAACCACGTGATCCCAGACGATACAAATCCCGGGAAGTGGGGAGAAAAAGCAAACGCAAAAGTAAACGCAAAGGCACCATCAAAGAATCACGGGCGCCAGCATGAGTTGCAATGCCAATAAAAACAGGAGGCAGGCCATCGAGTCCTGCCTCGCTGTTCGGTCCCAAGGTTAATACACGGGTTGCTGACTCGTTCCCGACTTCGGGTTTTGCCCTGCGGTCACCTGTCCAACCTTGAGCAGCCATTGGCTGTGAATCGAGCCATCCTGGAATTCGTGACAGACATGGATGAATACAGTTACTTTTGCTAGATGGTCAGGCACGCAGCGCCTGTGACGGGCGGGCAGTGAGCCGCACGTGGCGGCGTGCCGATATCCCCTGCTGAGCGTGCTCGCACCCATCGCACGCAAGAAACCCCGGGGTCTTCTCGATATGGACCACTTGCAACGCGGAGAGCGCAGATTGTCCGTCCGCCTACCAACTTCGAATCGGCGGCGAACTCGGCGGCGGTGTTTGGATCATATCCACCAATGGCACGGTGTACACGATGAGCACCAAAACGCCTGTAAGGGCGATCCACAAAGGCCAACGCTCGAGAATCATGGGGGTCGGGTGGGACTTGTCTTTCACCTCTCCAATCGGGAATTCGGCAGGAGTGTCCAGGCGCGGGGCAAACCACCACAGGTAGATCATCGCGCCGAGGAACAGCATAATGGAGAGAAACAGGAAGATACCCGACATCCCCATGACCGGCCAGTACGGCAGCCACGGTTGGACAACAGGGTTGTCGTTGTACGTGGTGAACGCCGTGCGCCGGGGTTCTCCCAGGAGTCCGACGATGTGCATGGGAACGGCGTTTAACAGCATGCCGATAAACCAGAGCCACGCTTGGAAAATGCCCAGGTTATTGACCCGCCACGTCAGCTTTCGGTTGGTGAGGGCCGGGACCAGCCAGTATGCGATGCCGAAAAAGGTTAGGGTCACCGCAGACGACAAGGTCATGTGAAAGTGTCCCGTTACCCACAAAGTGTTATGAATGACTTGGTTAAGCTGGTAACTGGCGTTCACCACTCCTCCGGCTCCACCGGGGATGAACATCACCATGCCGAGAAACGGGGCGAAGAACCGGACATCTTTCCACGGGAGTTTGCGGAGCCATGCGAATCTCCCCGTCGCTCCCTGAGCCCGGCCAGCCATTTCGAAGGTGGCGAACATGGCGAACACGGTCATCAAAGACGGGACCACGACAGTCAGGGTGAGGGCGGCGGCGAGGATTTTCCACCCATTCGCAATCCCCGGTTCGTTGAACTGGTGATGAAATCCAACGGGGATCGAATAGAGGATGAACAAGACGAAAGTCAATCGCGGCAGAGAATCACTGAATAACTTGCCCTTGATGATTTGGGGGATGTTCACGTACCAGTATATGTAAGCCGGCAACAACCAGAAATACACCAAGGGGTGTCCGAAATACCAGAACAGGGTGCGGCTCAGTTCCACGTTCACCCGAGGAACCCAACCAAAGGCCATGGGGATCAATTGAAAGAGCACTTCAATGGCGACCCCCAGGGTGGCGATGATCCACAGGATCATCGTCGCAACAGACATGTAGGCGAATAACGGAGACACCTGACCCCGGTGCTGCCGCCGCCACCGGGCGTAGGCCGTGAAGATTGCCACTCCCCCGAGCCAGCTTCCCACGACGACCAGCGCCATCGCGACATAAAACCACGGAGAGGCTTTCAGCGGGGCGTAAAAGGTGTACAACACCGTGGCCGAGTTGTTCAGAATGCTGACCGTGCCCATGGCGGTGCCCACCACCATCATGATCCAGCCGATCCACGCCCAAACCCGGTCCACGGTATGGAGTCGGCCGCCCAGGGTCTTGGCCGTCCCGGCGAGAAGAAATCCAATGATAAACAGCGTGGTGAAAATCAGCGCCAGGGCCACACCGTGCAGCGTGAGCAACTGGTAATAACCCACAGCGTCCGGCCATTTTATGTATCCGGTGCGCTGCAACCCCTGCAGCATTCCGGCCGCCGCACCCAGCAGCAAGGCGATAAAAGCAACCCCCAAGTGGGCGAGCACAAGAACCCGATCCCCCCGTTCAAAGGCGAAGACTGGAGCCCGGGTCGTTCCTGTTTCTACAGCACTTTCGCTCATGGCTGCTCCTCCTCGACAGAGATTACTGGACGACGAATCGACCGAGCATCACTTGATGTCCGCTGCCACAATACTCATTGCAGACGATCACCCGGTCCATTTTATTGCGGAAAGTGGCCGTGTACTCGGTGATGTGACCGGGGACCACCATGAGGTTCACATTGGTGCCCGGAATTTCAAAGCCGTGAACCACATCTGGGCTCGTCACCTCAAAATGCACCGTGGAACCCGCGGGCACCGTCACATTGTTCGGCTGGTACATAAACATTTGGGCGATCATGACGGCGCGGTACTCGTTCGGTCCCACCTGATAGAGACCGGGTTTGTCAAAGGGTGGGGTGGTTCGCACCGCGTCCGGGGCGATGGTTTTCATTTGCCCGGGGTTATGAAATCCCCAGACCAGCGCCATGAGCAAGATGATCGCAAAGAATACCACCAAGGATGCCCCGCCGATCATCAACCAGATCCGTTCCGAGCGGGGCAAATCGATATTGAGCATCGAGGTTTACCTCCCTATCCACTCAGCCTTGTGACGTAAACGCCGAACATGACAAACCACAGGATCACAATAAACGCTCCCACCACGAGGGATGACAAAATCGTGTCCTGTAGATTCTCTTCGTTTTTTTCCACCTTCTGCATATCCTTTTTCAAGTCCTCATCCACACCGTCCTCACCCCTTCTCTCAGGGAATACCACCTCTTTCTGGAAGTATGTCCTGTCGCCGCAATGTTCATCCGGGGATCGGTTGCGCTCCCGATGATGGCAGACATGGCGTAAAATAATCGCAAAAGAGGTCACTCGCCGGACTGAGAACTGGAAAAACGTTGTCGGGTTGGTCTGGTCAGAGCGGTTTAAGGAACGCAGGAGTGAAAAAACCTTGTGATTTCACGGGGTGACTGGCTCTCTGGCTTCCGGGCCGGGTGAGGCGGAAGACCCGCGCCCGGCCCCGGTGCCCGTGATGCTTCAGCGTTGCGATTCCCACCATTTTAGATAGGGATACGGGTCGATCGCCTGCCAGGATCCGGAGGTTTTATACATCCCAAAGTGCAGGTGGGCCTCGAATTTCCCGGAAGTCCCGACGGGACCGTATCCGGTGTTCCCCACGTATCCGATCAGTTGACCCTTCTTGATCGTCGCACCTTTAACCATCCCTCCGGCATATCCAGACATATGGGCGTAATAAAAAACGGTGGATCCGTCGACCCGAACGGTGAGTCGCCAGCCCCCCAGTTCACTCCACCCCTGGTTGATAATCGTCCCCCCTTCGGCGGCGTAAATGGGGGTGCCCAGAGGGGCCACGATGTCTATGCCATCGTGGTTGCGGGTGGTGGTACCTGACGGGGACCAGGTTCGAATCGCGCCAAAATTGTCAGTAAACCCTGAGTAGGAGCCCTTGGGCAATGGGAAGACGCCATCTTGATAGGCCGGGGGCATGCGAACCGTCGGGGTCGAAGCGGGGGCCGTGGATCCCAGATTGCTGCTGGGACCGGAAGGAATCTTTAGGATTTGGCCGGGGTAAATCAGGTCTCCGGACAGATGGTTCGCAGCTTTAACCGCCGCCACCGAAACATGGTATCGCTGGCCGATTTTCCAAAGGCTGTCGCCCTTGACCACGGTGTATGTGCGGCTGTTCCCTGGGATCTGAAGGTTTTGCCCGGGGTAAATCCATGTACTTGTCAGATGATTGACTTGCATTAACTGGGCGACAGATACATGGTGGGCTTGAGCGATTTTCCACAAGGTGTCACCAGGTTTTACCGTATAAGCCAGAGCCGGAGTCGGAAGGAGCAGGGCGCCGGTGAGAACGGCGGCAATCAACCGACCTTTCATCCTGAGACCTCCTCGTCCTTTTCAATTCCTACTGTCACTCTACTGAAGTCGGATCGGTTTGTGAATATACAAATATTGGGTTGTAACGGGCGTCCGGTCTTCTCCCGGACGGCATCGTCGGTCCTGCCACATGGGTTGCCCTGGGAATCGGACAAGTGGAGTGGGGGGCGGATGTGGGGGGTGGATGGCCTTGAAGGCCGGCTTCGGCCGGCCGAGGGCCAGCCGGCCGCGCCGGGCTTTCGTCAGGGATGGGCGTGCCCCGTTCTGCCGCGGTAGTGATGGGTGTGGGGCGGACGACCGTTGACCGTGCTGACACCGGCGAATAGGTGGTAATGACCGCCTCCGGGCAGAGGCACGGCGGGACCTGTGCGCCCTTGTAAGACGTGGGTGTGGCCTTGATTCAAGGTGGTCACCGTGTAATAATCGTGGGTGTGGGGGACACCGCTCGGAGCGGGGCCCGTGGTGCCAGCGTAACGATGTCGATGACCGGCGTCGAAAGATGTGATTCCGGCGAAATCGTGGACATGCGGTGGCCGGCCGTCCCATTCGATCAAATAGAGCTCGTGGGTGTGGTCTTCATTCCTCGGTTCTCCAGATGTGGGCGGATCGGCGTGGTACAGGATGCCGATGACCGGTTGTTTCATGAACAGCCCTCCTTTCCTCTGCTCACTGTATGGACGGAAGGGAAAAACGGCCGGGCCAATCGGCCGGGCGGCGGTGGAATTTGCTCACTCAATCAAGGTCTGAACGCTCGGCTTTGTGCCCGCCAGGCAGGGGGCCGGGCAGCCAAGGATCACCGGCCGTTGCACGGAGTGCCCAGATTGTGATATAGTAGTAGAACGGAAGGTGGGATTCAGCTTTTGCCAGACACCCCGCGGGATTTGCAGTACATGGAGCGCGCCCTGCAACTGGCCGCATACGCAGGGGAGATGGGTGAAGTGCCCATCGGTGCGGTGGTGGTGGCAGGCGGACAGATCCTCGGAGAGGGTTGCAACCTTCGGGAGATGTGGAATGATCCCACAGCCCACGCGGAGATGGTGGCCTTGCGGCAAGCGGCCCAAGCGGTCGGTGGCTGGCGACTTTCGGGCACCACGTTGTATGTGACCCTGGAGCCATGTGCCATGTGCGTGGGTGCAGCTGTCTTAGCTCGGGTGGAACGGGTGGTTTTTGGGGCGCCTGATCCGAAAGCGGGAGCGTGCGGATCAGTGCTCCAGGTGGCTGACGCGCCCCTGAATCATCGACTCAAGGTGGAGGGTGGCGTTCTTCGGGAATCCTGTTCCGACCTGCTAAAACGGTTTTTTCGTGAACTGCGCGCGCGGGAGAGGCCGCAGGCTGGCCATTCTTCAGTTCTTTCCTTTGATGACCCACCGCGGAGAGATGTCTGAGTGGTCGAAAGAGCTCGCCTCGAAAGCGAGTAGCCCTTCACGGGGCTCGTGGGTTCGAATCCCACTCTCTCCGCCATTGTTATTCCCCAGGGTACCCCTACAAGCCGGCGGTAGATCGACTATGGAGAGATGTCCGAGTGGTCGAAGGAGCACGATTGGAAATCGTGTAGGCGGCAAAACCGCCTCGTGGGTTCGAATCCCACTCTCTCCGCCACTGGATCTGCCGCGCTAGGCGGGGAGGTAGCGGTGCCCTGAACCCGCAATCCGCTAGAGCGGGGTTGAAGGCTTGTCGTGAGGTGTGCGTCATGGAGGGTCGGCACCGGCCTCGGAGCGTCGACGACCGGGTCCTGCGCGGCGGGTCCTTCCGAACCGTGTCAGGTCCTGACGGAAGCAGCACTAAGGAAGATCGCCCGGGTGCCGCAGGGCAGCCTGGTCCGAGCCACCCGCCGGTGATACGCCTCGGTGCGCACATCGAAGACAAGGGCGCGGCAGATCCAGGGAATCCTCCTGCCCCACAGGGCGGGAGGATTTTTTGCGTCCTCGTAGAACTGTACACGTACGGCGACCGGGAATGTGCGGCCCGGGATCGCTATAGGGCGGGGAGGGACGTGGCTTGTTTCACCGCGAAGGCTGGATCGAACGAAACATCGAACTCCTCCCGTTTCCGGCCTGCCTCTTGGACAGCGGCGGCGCACTCCTGGCGGCGAGTCGGGCGCTGGAAGATGCAACTCGGCAGCCCGAAAACCATCCGGCAGAGAAGGGTCCGGAATCTTCAAACGCCGGGAGGGACGGTTTGGCGGCCGATATGGTCCGCTACGAAAGAACCACTGAGGACGGGAATCGCGTGTACTTGTATGTTTCAGATGACGCCATCACCTGGGACCTGTGGCTGTGGGAACTTGTTCAGCCCATTATCGGGGAGATGGCGATGGGCGTTATTTTGACCGATGTGGATCTGAGGGTGCGGGCGACGAACAGCACAGCTGTGAAGATGCTGCACTTGAAAGCCGATGACGCCATTGGGCGGGTCCTTTCCGAGGCTGTTCCCGAACTCGGCCTGGTGTTGCGTCCCGTTGCCCACAAGATCGCCGCGGAAGGTGTGCGAAACCTTCTTTTTGATGCTGAAATCGACGGGCAGATCCAACACTGGTTGCTGGATTCTCATGTTTTGCCGGGTTTTTTATCTCCGGAGGGATCTCACGAAAAAAGAATCGTGTTTTTCCTGAAGGATCTGGGGGAACGGTTCGAAAACCAGCTTCAGCGACAGGAAAAGCTCGCCACGGTCGGCAAGATTGCCGCTGGCATTGCCCACGAAATTCGCAATCCCCTGACTTCAATTAAAGGCTTTTTGCAAATCATGCGAGAGAATTTCATCCGCTCCCATATGGATAAGGAATTTCAGTACACTGAGGTTATGTTGGCGGAGATCGATCGGGTCAATGAGTTGGTCGGGGAGTTGCTGTTGTTATCGAGACCCCGGGATATAAAACTGGCATCCATGGAAGTGGAAGAACTGGTTACGGGTTTGGCCCCACTTATCAGCAGTGAAACCCTTCTGCACGACATTGAATTTCATTTGTGTATCAAACCCGTTCCGAAAGTGTTGGCAGACCCTGAGCTGTTGAAGCAGGTCGTTCTGAACCTCGTGAAAAATGCGGTGGAAGCGATGGAACACGGCGGCACGTTGACCCTATGTACCGACGTGGACCGGGAAGAAAATCTCGTTCGGATTGATGTACAAGACACGGGTCCCGGGATTCCCGCTTACGCGATGGATCGCATTTTCGATGCCTTTTTTACGACCAAAGAAAACGGGACTGGCTTGGGGCTGCCCATTTGCCAACGGATTATCAGCGATCTGGGGGGTATGATCCGGGTTTCCAGTAAAGGATACGGGACCACGTTCAGTGTTCTGCTGCCCGCCTACGAGCCGTAGGGGGCACGCGATTCCCGGCGGGGCACTGGTCTGGATACCCCGCATATGGTAGTGTATTCGCAGACGGCTATTGTCGATCGGAAGAAAGCAAAGAGGTGGGGACCTTTGGCCTATCTCGCACTCTATCGCGAATGGCGGCCACAGTTGTTCGCTGATGTCGTTGGGCAGCCCCATATCGTTCGCACGCTGCAAAATGCGCTGCGCACCGGGCGGCTGGCCCACGCATATTTGTTTACAGGTCCTCGCGGCACTGGAAAAACCAGCGTTGCCAAGATCCTTGCCAAAGCGGTGAATTGTGAACAAGGGCCCGGCGAGGAACCGTGCAACCAATGCGATGCCTGCCGCGGCATCATGGACGGTTCGGTGTTGGACGTGGTAGAGATCGACGCCGCCTCGAATCGGGGCATCGATGAAGTTCGGGAACTTCGGGAACAAGTTCGGTACGCCCCTACCCAAGTGCGTTATAAAGTATATATCATCGACGAAGTCCACATGTTGACCCCCGAGGCGTTTAATGCGCTGTTGAAGACGCTGGAAGAGCCGCCGGAGCACGTCATCTTTATCTTGGCGACCACAGAACCGCACAAGGTGCCCGCCACCATTATGTCCCGGTGTCAACGGTTTGCCTTTCAGAGAATCTACGCCGGAGACATGGCGGAGCGGATGAAATCGATCCTGGCCCACAAGGGGAGGCAGGTCGAAGACAAGGCATTGTGGCTCATTGCCCGGGCGGCTGATGGGGGGCTCCGGGATGCTTTGAGCATGTTAGACCAGGCCCTTTCTTTCAGCGATGATGTGCTGCGCGAAGGGGATGTGCTGGCCCTTCTCGGCCGCCTGCCCGAGCGGGCTTTGATGCCGGGTGTTGAAGCTCTGGCGGCGGGCCGAACCGCCGATGTGCTGATATGGGCGAGGGAGCAGCTGGACCATGGTTTCGATGTCGGGCCACTGGTGGCGACACTTTTAGATGCGCTGAGGGACATTCTGTGGATGCGAACGGCGCCGGACCATCCTGAGGTTCGGGAGCGGGCCCAGTTTCAGCCGGAATTGAAAGCTTTGGCTGACCGGATGGAACCCGAACGGATTCTGGTTTGGATGGAAGAGCTAAACGGTCTGCAACAGCAGATGCGTTGGTATGGGCAACCCAGGATGTTGCTGGAGCTCACCTTGGCCAAACTCTGCACCCTTTCCGGGGAGAATGCCCAGATGGAAACAGGTGGAAGTAGTGCCAGCATAACCGCCGACAAGTCTTTGGCGGCATCAGAGTGGGCTGCTCGGGTAGAGCGATTGGAACGACAGGTCGAACGGTTGACCCAGGCCCTGCGACAGAAAGGGGATGTTCCGGGGTCCGTGCCCGCAGACCCCTTGGTGCCTCCCTTCTCTTCTTTGCCCAGCTTTGCGAAACGCGAAGGCTCACAGGCCGACGCAAGGGACAGGGGAGAACGGGGTTCTCGCGCGCCTTCGGTTTCATCCCCGCCATCCCCGGGTGTACCCTCTGCGGTCGGGGATCTCGAACCGGATGGCGGGGATCGGCCAGCCGCCGGGCCACCGGAGACGAGGAGAAATGGGTCAGGTGTCGGGCGCCCTTCGGCGGGTGAAAGGCCGGAGTCGCCGGGCCCCACGCCTTCGACACAAGGGCAGGCCCAGGGAGCAGCTTGGGAAATGATCCGTCGGCAACTCGATATCCCCGGGGTTGAACCCGTGCGTGCCCGTTGGCAAGAGGTGCTCGACGAAGTAAAGCGTAAACGCGTGACCACGCAAGCCTGGCTTTTAGATGGGGAGCCGGTGGCCCGGTCGGGTTCATGGCTGATCGTGGCTTTCAAGAACCAGATCCACCGGGAAACTGTCATGAAACCGATGCACCGCACGGCCATCGAAGAGGTTTTGCAGGCGCTCTTCAATGAATCCATGCAACTCTATGCGGTGTCGGTTCAAGTGTGGGAACAGGAGTTGGCGGAGAGGGAACAGGCGGCCGGCGTCGTTTCTCGCAGTTCGGGGAAGGGCGGAGGAACCGGCGGATCGGAAGGCGGAAGTGATGATCCCCTGGCGCAGCTGGCGGCCCTTTTTGGGCAAGATCGAATTGAGATCATCGGGGAGGAATGAGCATGAAAAACATGAACCAATTGATGAAACAGGCAAAGAAGATGCAGGAAGAGATGATGAAAGCTCAGGAGGCTTTAGGGGAAAAGACGGTGGAGGGATCCGCCGGGGGCGGCGCGGTGACGGTGGTGGCTAACGGACACAAGCAAATTCAGTCGGTGGTCATTCGTCCGGAAGCGGTAGACCCCGATGATGTGGAGATGTTGCAGGATCTGGTGCTCACGGCGGTGAATGACGCCTTAAAAAAAGTCGATGATTTGGTGGCGGGGGAACTCAGTAAATACACCCGGGGGTTCAACATGCCAGGGTTATTCTAAGAGGGTGCGAAGTGCGGTGAAACGACAATGGTGAACTTTCCGGAACCCATCTCGCAGCTCATCGACGGGTTCATGAAATTGCCGGGAATCGGTCCTAAGACCGCTCAACGCTTGGCTTTTCACGTTCTCCGGATGCCCGACGAAGATGTCCTGCACCTATCCCAGGCCCTGGCGGCGGTCAAAAAGGACCTCCGGTATTGCCGGATCTGCTGCAACATTACCGATGTCGATCCTTGTACCATTTGTCGAGATGAGTTGCGGGATCACCGGGTGATCTGCGTGGTTCAGGATCCCCGGGATGTCGCGGCGATGGAGCGCACCCGGGAATACCATGGGGTATATCACGTGCTTCACGGGGCTATTTCCCCGATGGAAGGGATTGGCCCCGAGGATATTCGAGTGAAAGAATTACTGGAACGCATGAAGAACGATTTACCGAAAGAGTTGATTCTCGCCACAAACCCCACCGTGGAAGGGGAAGCGACAGCGATGTTTTTAACTCGGCTGGTCAAACCGCTGGGGGTGAAGGTGACCCGGATCGCCCGGGGGTTACCCATGGGGGGAGATCTCGAGTATGCGGACGAGTTGACGCTGTCCCAGGCCCTGGAAGGCCGCCGAGAAATTTAAGCCCACAGTCATAGGAACCGCACGCGGCTTCTATACATCCTTAGTGAGGACAGGCCAGCGCATTCGATATGAGTGTGGTGGCCGGCGGGAGGGGATGGGATGAAGCCGATTTTGCGGTGGGCCCAGTGTAAAAGGCGGACCCGGGAGGGGAATGATGCGGAACGGGAGCGGGCGGAACTTCTTCTAGAGATTCGGCGGACCCGGGACGAATGGATGAGAGCCCAGCATTTGTTGGATAATGTGGTCGAGCCCGAGTTGATCGACCACGCTATCTACGCCGTTCAGGCCGCTCAACGCAAGTACGAATATTTGATGAAGGTTGCCCGAAAACAACACCTCTCCGTGCCGCCGGAAGAAGGTCTGGTCCGGGGTGCCGCCCGGACCTCGTCGGCGGATTTCCAGGGACATGACGGGGTGACGGCCCGCTCCAAAGGCCGGTAAGGGAGGCGTGTCGCCCATGGTGGAGTATCCCATCACCCGGGCTGAGAATGGGAAAAAATTGCATCGGTTTTTGCGTCAAAATTTACCAGGATTGCCGCTCAGCGGGGTGTACAAATGGATCCGGGTGGGCCGGGTGAAGGTGAACCGGAAAAAAGGCAAACCGGATTTGGTGCTTCACGAGGGCGACACCGTCCAACTGTTTGTATCCGACGAGGAGTACGCCGCCTTGCGGCGCCGGGGGCCGAAGTTTCAGGGCGTTCCCCGGACCTTCGAGATCCTGTATGAAGACGGCGATCTTCTGGTTGTGAATAAGCCCGCGGGACTGCTGACCCATCCGGATCGGCAGGAGCACCGGGATACGTTGATCAATCGGGTCCTGGCTTACCTTTATGATAAAGGCGAATGGGACGGGCGGGCTTTCGCACCGGCGGCGGCGAACCGACTGGACCGCAATACCAGCGGAATCGTGTTGATCGGTAAACATGCCCAGGCCCTGAGAGAACTCGCCGATGAAATTCGCGGGCGCCGGGTGGACAAACGTTATTTGGCTTTGGTCCACGGCCGTATTGAGACCCCGGGTACGCTGAAACAAGCGTTGATTCGAGATCATGAGAAAAACCGAACGCGCCTGGCCAGGGAAAGGCGCGGACGGCACGGCGTGGCACCGGAGACCTTGGAAGCCGAAACCCGGTACCGCCCGCTGGCCGTGGCGGAGAGGTTGACGCTTTTGGACATTACATTGCTGAGCGGGCGGACGCATCAGATTCGAGCTCATCTCGCTGGAGTGGGTCATCCCTTGGTCGGGGACATCAAATATGGAGGAAAACCTTTACGGGGCTTGCGGCATCAGTTCCTGCATGCCTACGCATTGACTCTTGCCGATGGGCGGAGGTTCGTGGCCCCGCTGCCCGCGGAGTTACGAAAGTTGCTGGAGTCCTTTGGGCTTCCCACAGATCTTCCGGCCGAGACTTCGACGTCCACGTGACCATCCCCGCTCAAAAAAAGCACCCGGCGAACCGAGTGAGGCGGTTTCACCGATCGGGGACCGGGAATTTTTATGGGCTGAACTTGACACCAGGTCATAAAACTCTACAATAAGAGCCATGAACGATCAAAGGGGGAGTCCGTATGCGGCGAGCGGGGATTGTTGGCCTGGGGATGTACGTGCCTCCGAAGGTGCTCACGAACCGGGATCTTGAGCGCATGGTGGATACATCGGATGAGTGGATCCGGCAGCGAACCGGGATTGAAGAGCGGCACATTGCTGACCCCGGTGTGGGCAGTTCGGACCTCGGAGTACAAGCCGCCCGGGCGGCCTTGGCGGACGCTGGCTGCGGTCCCGAGGATTTGGATCTGATCCTGGTGGCCACCACCACTCCAGATCAGCCATTTCCGACTACGGCGGTGATGGTGCAAAAGGGCCTCGAAGCCTGGCAAGCGGGGGCAGTGGACGTCGGGGCCACGTGTTCGGGGTTTATTTATGGGCTTTCCTTGGCCACCTCCATGGTGGAGTCGGGACGGATGAACAAGGTGCTCGTCATTGGGGCGGAGACGCTATCGCGAATCACCAATTGGAAAGATCGCGCGACGTGTGTACTGTTTGGAGACGGGGCTGGAGCTGCGGTGGTGGGGGAAGTTTCTCAAGGAGGGATTCAGGCTTTTGAACTGGGTGCCGACGCTCGGGGTACAGAATTTCTGAACGTTTGGGTTGGAGGATTTAAGAAACCGGTCACTGCGGAGCTGTTGGAGTCTTCAGACCGTTATATCAACATGACCGGACGGGAAGTTTTCAAGTTTGCGGTGCGGACGATGGAAGAATCGGTTCGCCGGGTTGCGGACCGGGCGTGGGGAGGTTTAGAGGTTGACCTGTTGGTGCCTCACCAGGCCAATGCACGGATTATCGAGGCGGTGGGGCAGCGTCTCGGATTGGCCGACAAGGCTTGGATCAATATCCAGCATTACGGCAATACGTCGGCGGCATCAATTCCCATGGCTCTCACTGAAGCTCGGGATGCAGGGCGCCTGAGCCCAGGTACTCGGGTGGCGATTACCGCCTTCGGAGGGGGATTCACCTACGCCAGTGCCGCGTTGGAATGGGTCTAAGCTGGTCCACCCCGGCATAGGATGGTGCTGATACCACTGTCCCGGGGCAAGGAGGACCGACCATGGGAAAGATTGATCTCCTGGCGGCGTTATGCGCAGCCGGTTTGGCCATCGCCCTGCTGGCGTATGTGATCCGCAACCCCCTGCGGTTCTTAGGCCGGTTTGTCCGTGGATTGGTGGTCGGCGGGGCCGTGATCTGGGCGGCCAATTGGCTGGGGCAAGCCCATCAGTTTCACGTACCCTGGAACCCGATCACTGCCGCCATTCTAGGATTGTTCGGCCTGCCAGGGGCTTTGGCGCTTCTCTGGCTGCGCTGGTGGCTTCCGGTGTGACGGCGGCGCCCGGCGGTGGGGCCGCCTTCCTGACGGAAGCACCGATACGGTCGGGAAAACCCCGGGGATGGGAGTCCCCGGTGTCAGACCTCAAGAAGGTCCCGCCTCTCCCGGCGAGCGACGCCCGTTCGGAACGCCGCTTCGATCACCGCCCGGCTGACTGCTTTAGCCACTTTCTTATTAAAAACACTGGGGACGATGTACGTTTCACTCAGTTCATCTTCACCCACCACCGATGCGATGGCCTCGGCGGCAGCCAGCTTCATATCTTCGTTGATCTCTCTGGCCCGGCAATCGAGAGCCCCCCGGAAGATACCGGGGAAACACAGGACGTTGTTAATCTGGTTGGGATAATCGGACCGTCCGGTGGCCATGACGCGAACGTAGGGTTCGGCGTCCTCGGGACTGATTTCCGGCACGGGATTCGCCATGGCGAACACAATGGGATCCTTCGCCATCCGCTTGACATCTTCCACCCGGAGGATCCCCGGCGCTGATACGCCGATGAATACATCCGCCCCTTCGATCACGTCAGACAGGGAGCCGCGTAGCCCCTCCGGGTTCGTTTCTTCGGCGTACCATTGCCACACCGGATTGTCGTATTGTTCCCCTCTTACCAGGGCGCCGCTACGGTCGACGCCAATGATGTTGCGGACCCCGGCGTGCAACAAAATCTTGGTGCAGGCCACCCCCGCCGCGCCGATGCCTACCACCACTACTTTTAAATCTTCCAATCGCTTTCCAACCACTTTACACGCATTCAACAGGCCAGCCAACAAAACGACGGCGGTCCCGTGTTGATCATCGTGAAACACTGGGATATCCAGGCGCTCGCGAAGACGATCTTCGATATAAAAACATCTTGGCGAGGCGATGTCCTCCAGATTTATGCCTCCAAAAGCCGGCGCCATACTGGTGACGATGTCCACGATGGCATCTGGATCTTTATTATCCAAGCAGATGGGAAACGCATCAACCCCGGCAAACTGTTTGAATAACATGGCCTTCCCTTCCATCACTGGAAGAGCGGCTGAAGCACCGATGTCTCCAAGCCCGAGAACCGCCGTTCCGTCACTCACCACCGCCACGGTGTTTCGCTTAATTGTGAGCTGGAACACCTTCGACGGGTCTTCCCGGATCGCTTCACACACCCGGGCCACGCCCGGGGTGTACACCATGGAAAGATCATCGCGATTCTTGACCGGCACCCGTGGGTGGACCTCGATTTTGCCGCCCAGATGCATGAGAAACGTGCGATCGGATACGTTGATCACCTTGACCCCTGGCAGAGCTGCCAGGGCGGCCACCAGCTTCTTTCCGTGCGCTTGATCGTAAACGTTGACAGTGATGTCCCGGACGACAGTCTCTTTGCCCGCGCTGATCAAGTCGACGGCAATGATGTCGCCGCCCGCTTCGCCAATGGTGGAGGCGAGGCGGCCAAAGGTTGCCGTGGAGTTCTGAAGTTCCAGGCGGAGAATCAGGCTGAGCCCGGCTGTGGGCTGAACGGCCACAGAAGAAGACCTCCTTTGGGATCGGGCAAACCCGAAATGATCTTCAATCGATCCATCGTAAATATGGCTAAAGAATGTCTTTAATTATAGCACTCGGACGGGCTCTGACAACTTGCCCGGGGGCGGCGGGAGCCCGTGGGAGTCGTGCGAAGGGTGCAGGGATTGTTTATAATGAAGGCGACTTTAACGGGTTCGGGATGGAGTGATCGAATGCCGACACCGCTTTGGGAAGCGCTTGTTCGACATGTGGCGGCAAGGCCGGTACCGTGGCACGTTCCCGGACACAAGATGGGTCGGGGCGCGCCGCCGGACCTCATCCGGTGGCTGGGCGCGGGGCTTAAGCTGGATTTGACTGAACTTCCCGGGTTGGACGATTTGCACCAGCCGGAAGGTCCCATTGCCGAAGCCCAGGTCTTGGTTGCTCAAACGTTTGGGGCGGACGAGAGCTTTTTCCTCGTCGGAGGGAGTACGGTCGGGAACATCGCCATGCTTCTGGCCACCTGTGAACCCGGGGAGACGGTGCTGATTGCCCGGAATGTGCACCGCTCGGTGATCTCGGGGTTGATGTTGGCAGGGGCATCGGCGCTAGTGGTGGCTCCCGACTGGGAGTATGACCTGGGTGTGCCAGGGGGCATAAGGGTAGAAACGGTGGCGCGCATCCTCGGGGCGCATCCCGAAATTCGGACAGTGCTGGTGACGAGTCCGACTTATCACGGCGTGTGTAGTGATCTGGCTTCCTTGGCCGAGGAGGTACACCGCCGGGGAGGGCTATTGTTGGTAGACGAGGCTCACGGAGGGCATTTTCCCTTTGTCCAGGGAAGTCCGCCTGGCGCCCTGGCTTCGGGGGCGGACGCGGTTGTGCAAAGTTGGCATAAGACGATGGGATCGTTGACCCAGTCGGCGGTGTTGCACCTGCGCGGCAATCGGGTGGACCGTCAGCGGATACGAGAGTCCCTGGCGACGGTTCAATCTTCCAGCCCTTCCTACCTGCTGATGGCTTCCTTGGATCTGGCTCGACAGTGGATGCAAGATGAAGGCGGGAGGCGCCTTGACTCCGTGGTTCAGACACTGGCTCAAGTTCGGGAAGAATTGGATGCTGTTCCTGGGGTTGACGTGTTGACTGCCGAGAGGGCCCGTCGGGCGGGAGGAGTTGGCCTGGATCCCGCCCGCTTGACCTTGGGGGTCGTTGGGTCTCGAGGGACAGGGATCGAGTGGGGAGAGGCCCTCCGGCGGCGGGGGATCTGGCCGGAATTGGAGGAACCGACCGCGGTGACCTTTGTTGCCGGACCGGGGGACGACAGCCGGATCATCGGCCGGCTTGTCAAAGGCCTGCAAGACGTGGCCATGGAGATCGGCGGGGGTGGGGAACCCGCCGAGGGCCGGCGGGGTTCACGGGTCTTCCCGGGCACGGAGGCAGCCGAGTGGGCGGCCCTTCTGCAGGAACTGTGGCACAATGAAGAAGGGCAGGACCTCATCAGGCCCCGACTGGCCCGGAAAGTCCGATGGGTTCCCCTGGGGAAAGCTTTGGGGCTGCAGGCCGCCCGGGCCGTGATTCCTTACCCGCCCGGCATTCCCATGCTCCTGCCCGGGGAGCGGATCCGCCCTCTTCACAATGAACTGATCCGAATGGGGCGGTCCATGGGGGTTCGCTTGGTCGGCATGCCTTCCGATGAGGAAGTGGTGGCGGTGACGGAGGAGGGGCGGGAGTGACAGGGGTATTTATCACCTTTGAAGGGCCGGACGGGGCGGGAAAATCCACTCAGGTCACTCTGTTGGCGAGTCGTCTCCAAGAAGTTCGCATACGTTGTATCACCACCCGGGAACCGGGGGGTACACCGATCAGTGACAAGATCCGGGGCATTCTGCTCGACCCCCATCACCGGGACATGATCCCTCGTACCGAGGCGTTGCTCTATGCCGCTTCCAGGGCCCAGTTGGTCGGCGAATTCATCCGCCCACACTTGGAAAGCGGGGCCGTGGTGATCTGTGATCGTTATGTGGATGCGAGCTTGGCGTACCAAGGGGCGCTGGGACTGGATCGGGAAGAACTGGCTCGCCTCAATCACTGGGCCACCGAAGGGCTCGAACCCATGCGAACCTATCTGATCGATGTTCCGGCAGAGGTGGGATTGGACCGGGTGAGGGCGCGGCACTCTGTGTACGGTGTCATGGACCGCATTGAGGAACGGAGCATCGAGTACCATGAAGCGGTCCGCAGATGGTTTCTTGGGCAAGCCCAAATATCTCCGCGCTACCGAGTGATCGATGGCACGTTGCCGCCGGAGATGGTGGCGGAAGCGATCTGGCGAGATGTCAAGATCCTCTTGAATCTTTGAGGAGGTGACACCCATGCGCCTCGTGATCGCGGTGGTCCAGGACAAAGACAGCGGGCGCTTGGCGGCAGAATTGGTGAAGCGCGGATATCGCGCCACGAAGTTGGCGAGTACTGGCGGATTTCTGAAGGCGGGGAACACCACCTTCTTGATTGGGGTGGATGATGAACGGGTCAACGACGTGGTGGAATGTATCCACCGGAGCTGCAGGGCCCGGGAACAAGTGGTGACCCCCTTTGCCCCGGTGGGAAACGTCGATGCAGAAGTTCCGGTGCCGATTTCCGTTCAGGTCGGCGGGGCCACGGTGTTCGTACTGGATGTGGAGAGGTTCGAACATTTCTGAACCCAGGTGCACCTCGGATTGCGTGGGGAGAGGGGCGGTAAGATTGCGTGTGGATCAAACCCTAACCCAGTGGTGGCGAGACCAGCCGGCCAGCCGCCCTTTTTCCGGCGGGGACTTGTCGCGGCCTTCCTTTGGACAAGTTTTTGATGCCCAAATCAAGAGGATCGGCAGGGAAGAACTCGATGAATCCTTCAAACGCATGGAGGAGGCAGCGGCTGGCCTATCGGAACGGATGCGGTTGGAGGATCTCCAACGGTACAAGGAGGCGCTGAAGGAATTTCTGGAACGGGCGGTGCGACTCGGTTTGATTGTCCGGGAAGAGACGGGACGGGACCGGCGGGGGCGTCCGCAGCTTTTGAAATTGCTGGCGATCTTGGATGAACGGGTCCTCGAGATCGCGGATGTGCTTCGGGGAGTGGAAAAAGACCGTATCCGGCTGCTGGCGCTCATCGGAGAGATTCGGGGCTTGCTGATTCAGGCCACGGCCTGAATGCTGAAATGAGATCGGGAATGACAACGAGGGACGGTGGACGGCGGTGAATGATCGGGATGGCGCTGAACAGTCGGGCGGGGGATGGTTCCAGCTTCGCCGGTGGCTGCGGCGGGGGGAGTGGGCGCACGCTTACCTGTTCGTGGGGCCCGAAACCGGAGACCAGGATCAAGCTGCGGAATATTTGGCTTCTGGGATTCTCTGCGAGGATCGAGCGAATCCGCCCTGTGGTTCTTGCCCATCCTGCCGTCGGCTGGCCCACGGGAATCATCCCGGGTTGGTCCAGGTGTATCCCGACGGCCAGAGCATTAAAATAGACCAGCTTCGGGAGCTACAGCGGTTCTTCTCCTTGCGTGCGATCGAAAGGGAGAACCGGGTGTACATCATCCACGGGGCGGATCGCATGACTCCCGAGGCGGCGAACTCCTTGCTGAAGTTTCTCGAGGAGCCGGCCCCCGGGACGGTGGGGATTTTGACGGCAAAGCGCCTGGAAGGGGTGCTGGCCACGGTGCGTTCCCGGTGTCAGGTTCTCCGATTCTCGGCGCCGAGGCCAGAGGTTTTGTACCGGGAGTGGACCTCCCGGGGAGTTGGGGAGGAGATGGCCCGTTTATTCGCGTATTTGGGCTTGTCTGACTCGGGCTCCGGGGAGGACGCGGATAAAGAGGCGGACGGTGAAAATCCGTTGGATATCGCCGTATTTGCCGATATTGCCGGTTGGGTGGTAGAATGGGTGCAGGCGGTGGAGGAGCACAAGGGTAAGCCCCTCCTGGAGCTTTTTTCCCGGGTGGGCCGGGGACAATGGTCTGCCCCCGAGTGTCTGTGGCTCCTCGACGTGCTGGCGTGTTGGTACCGGGATGTCCTCTATACCTCGCTGGGTTTGTCGGACCAAGTGGTGTTTATCGACCATCGGCGCGAACTTTCCTCCCAGGCAGCACGGCACGGCTCGATCGCCCCTCTCGTGGAAAGAATGGGGGAGGTGATCGACGCGAAACGACGCCTGCAGGCCCATGCCAACCCCCAGCTGACGCTGGAGCGCATGGTTCTGAGGCTGCAGGAGGAATGAGAAAGATGTACACGGTAGTCGGCGTACGGTTCCGGCCGGCCGGGAAACTGTATTATTTTGACCCCGGATCTGAACCCGTGGACCAGGGCGACTGGGTGATTGTCGAAACCGCTCGCGGCGTCGAGTATGGAGAAGTGGGGTTGGCTCCCCGCGAGGTGACCGAGGACGAGGTCGTTTTGCCGCTGAAGCCCATTATACGGCTGGCCACCGAAGAAGATGAACGCCAGATGGAAGGGAATCGCCGCGCGGCGAAAGAAGCGCTGGGCGTGTGCGCGGATTTGATTCGCCGGCATTCCTTGCCGATGAAATTGGTGGATGCCGAATACACCTTTGATCGCAATAAACTGATCTTTTACTTCACCGCCGAAGGCCGCGTGGACTTTCGGGAACTGGTGAAAGACCTCGCTGCGGCATTCCGCACCCGGATCGAACTGCGTCAGATCGGGGTGAGGGACGAAGCGAAGATGGTTGGCGGGATCGGCCCCTGTGGACGAGTGACCTGTTGTTCCAGTTGGTTGGGGGAGTTTGTCCCGGTCTCGATCCGCATGGCAAAAGATCAGCAGTTGTCCCTTAATCCGTCGAAGATTTCCGGGCTATGCGGGAGGCTCATGTGTTGCTTGAAGTATGAGGCCGACTCGTATCCAGGGGCGGGGCGGACGACCAGCGCATGATTCCCCGCAGTCGGGCAACGGGGTGTTGATCTTGGATAAACAAGCGGTGTTCGCCGAAGTGGCCAATGTGGAAGAGCGGATCGGAGAACTTTACGCCCAAGTGGGCAGCTTGAAGCGGAAGATCGTCGAGTTGATCGAAGAGAACCAAAAGCTCACCATGGAAAACGCGAAGTTGCGGAAGATTCTCGATCAACTTCACCCGGAGGAGCAGGTTCATCCCGGGGATGGATACGACAACCTGGCGAGGATTTATCATGACGGTTTTCACGTCTGTCATGTGCGGTTTGGGAGTTTGCGCACCGATGGCGACTGCTTGTTTTGCTTATCGTTATTGAATAAAACCGGATGAACGGGCGGCGGGAGCCGCTCTTTTCTTTAACGGGTGCTCAGCCGGAGGCGATGTGATGGACAGTCAATTTTCTTTCGATGGGCCCCGGGAAAGGGGCTTGGTGCTGGTGGCGACCCCCATCGGCAACCTCGAGGATATTTCCACCCGAGCGCTCCGGGTGCTTGGGGAAGCGGATATTATCCTCGCCGAAGACACCCGGCGCACCCGGCAACTGCTGGCGCATTTTCAGATTTCCGGGTCCCGGCTGGTCAGCTATCACGAGCACAACCGAATCCAGAGAGAACCCGATGTTTTAGATTGGCTGAAGGAGGGCAAGCTCGTGGCCTTGGTGACCGACGCCGGGATGCCGGGAATCTCCGACCCTGGGGCGGACCTGGTGCGTCTTGCCCGGAATGCCGGTGTACCGGTTACCGTGGTTCCCGGTCCGTCTGCCGCCCTTGCCGCTCTCGTGATCTCTGGCCTTCCCACCGATCGATTTGTGTTTCTGGGTTTTTTGCCTCGCTCGGGCCGGGCGAGGGAAGAAGAGATCGCTCGGTTGGCCGGATACCCGGAGACGATCATCCTTTATGAGGCGCCCCATCGGGTGATTCGCACCGTGAGGGATCTGGCCCAAGTGCTAGGGAACCGACGGGCTGCGGCCGTCCGGGAATTGACCAAACGGTACGAGCAGGTGGTTCGTGGAACTTTGGGGGAGTTGATCGGCTGGTTGGAGGGGGAAGAACCCAAAGGAGAATGGGTCCTCATCGTTGAAGGGGCAGTCTCGGCGTCGAACGAACATCGCATTTTTGGGGAAGGGGAATCTTCCGGGGAAGACGATATGAACCAATGGTGCGAGGAGGTAACCCGTCAGGTGGCCCAGGGAGTTAGCGTCCGGGACGCAATCCGGGAGACTGCCCGGCGGCATCGGTTATCCCGGCGGGCCCTGTATCAGGCGTATCTGAAGCGGGCAGAGGGAAACGGATAACGCCTTCCGCCAGGGCGTCCGGGGTGGTCGTCCGAACTCCGGGTTACAGATGAAAGGCCCGGGCGCGGAGCGCCGCGGGCCGAAAGTACCGGATCCGCCGGGGGCTACTTGCTCATCTCGGCGATGCAGGCCGGGCAGATATTGCGCCCTTTAAAGTGGATGATCTCATCGGCGTTCCCGCAAAAGATGCAGGCAGGCTCGTACTTTTTCAGCACGATGCGGTCGCCGTCCACGTAAATCTCTAGGGCGTCTTTGACGCCGATGCTCAAGGTGCGGCGCAGCTCGATGGGAATCACCACCCGGCCCAGCTCGTCGACCTTGCGGACAATACCTGTGGATTTCATGTCCCTCTCCCCCTGTAAAATGACCGAATGTTGACATCTAGGCGGTGCATCCTAAGTGTACCAATTACTACCATAACAGTCAACCCAGTTTTAGAAAAATAGGGCGAAAGTCCTAGTCGACGGTAGAAAGCGGAAACTCCGGCGCGAAGGTGCGAATTTCTTGACCTGTTCTTTCGGGGCATGGTAAAATTTTGAGAACAGGACAATCGCTCCCTCTCGTCCTGGGGACGAGGGGTTTTTTGTATGGGATTCCCAGGAGGTGCGATATGGGTCGCAAAACGTTTTACATCACCACCCCCATTTATTATCCGAGCAATAAACTGCACATTGGTCACGCTTACACGACGGTGGCGGCGGATGCCATGGCTCGGTACAAACGCCTTCGGGGCTACGACGTGATGTATCTGACGGGCACGGATGAGCACGGACAAAAGATCGAACGCCGGGCCCGGGAGGAGGGCAAAACGCCCCAAGCCTTTGTCGACGAGATCGTCGGATGGATTCAAGAGCTTTGGAGAAAATTGGACATCTCCTACGACGATTTTATCCGTACCACCCAACCCCGCCACAAAAAAGCGGTCCAGCGAATTTTCCAGCGGTTGATGGAGCAAGGGGATATTTATCAAGCGGACTATGAGGGGCTGTACTGCACCCCCTGCGAGTCTTTTTGGACAGCCCGCCAAGCGGAGGGCGGACGTTGTCCAGACTGCGGGCGGCCGGTGGAACTGGTGAGGGAAAAGAGTTATTTCTTTCGCATGAGCAAGTATGTGCCCCAGTTGCTTCGGTATTACGAAGAAAACCCGGATTTTATCCAGCCCGAGTCCCGGAAGCACGAGATGATCAACAATTTCATCAAACCGGGGTTAGAAGATCTGTGCGTCTCCCGCACAACCTTCGATTGGGGAATCCCCGTTCCCGGAGATCCAGACCATGTCATCTATGTCTGGATCGATGCCTTGAGCAACTACATCACCGCTCTGGGGTATCTTTCCGACGATCCGGCTGAACGGGAGAAATTCGAACGATATTGGCCGGCGGACGTCCACGTGGTGGGAAAGGAAATCGTGCGGTTTCATACGATCTACTGGCCGATCATGTTGATGGCGTTAGGGTTGCCTTTGCCGAAAAAGGTGTTCGGTCACGGATGGCTGTTGACGCCCCAAGGCAAGATGTCAAAATCCAAGGGGAACGTGATTGACCCGAACCTTCTGTTGGACCGGTACGGCTCCGATGCGATCCGGTATTTTCTCCTGCGGGAAATCCCCTTTGGCGCGGACGGGGTCTTCACTCCCGAGGCGTTGATCCAACGGCTGAATTTTGACCTGGCCAATGATCTTGGAAATCTGTTAAATCGCACCCTGCCCCTCATTGAACGGTTTGCCGGAGGCCGGATCCCGACGCCCACCATGGTCCAGGATCCGGACGGGGAATTGCGGAGCTTGGCGGCAGAGACGGTGACCCGGGTGGAGGAAGCGATGGAGAAAATGGAGTTCTCCACCGCGCTCGCGGCGATTTGGCAACTGTTGGGCCGGGCGAACAAATATATCGACGAGACGGCGCCTTGGGCCGAGATGAAGGCGGGAAGGACGGAACGGGCGCACACGGTGTTGTATCACTTGGCCGAGGTGATCCGCATTGTGTCGATTCTGCTCCAGCCGTTCCTGACCAAGGCGCCCGTGGAAATGCAGCGGCGATTGGGGCTGTCCCCGGGCCCCCACACTCATTGGGATAGCGCCCGGATGTTCGGAACCTTGCCTCCGGGGTTGCCGGTGTATAAAGGAGACCCTCTGTTTCCCCGGCTGGATCTGGAGGCGGAGGTACTGGCGATCGATGAAGCGACTGGGGCGGTGAGTCGAGCTGCCGACTCCGAAGGCAACGCGTCTTCCGCTTCCGGTGCGAAGCAGGTAACCGAGGCCGGGTCAGCCGGAGGGGATGGCGCCGGCGCAGCGGAAGGGATCGCCAAGGCCGAGGATGTCGCCGAAAACCATGAGGAACCGAAACTCATCGGAATCGAGGAGTTTCAGAAAATCGACCTGCGGGTCGGCCGCATTGTGGAAGCGGAACGAATTCCCAAGGCGGATAAACTGTTAAAACTGATGATCGACCTGGGAAGTGAGGTCCGGCAAGTGGTGTCGGGGATTGCCCAGTACTATCGCCCCGAGGAGTTGGTGGGTCAGCGGGTGGTGGTGGTGACCAATCTTAAACCCGTCAAACTGCGGGGAGTGGAGTCCAGGGGCATGATTCTCGCCGCCTCGGAGGGTGACCGCCTCGTCCTGACTACCGTTTCTGACGATATCCCCCTGGGTACCAAAGTAAAATAAAAGGGGGGCGAACGAGATGCGGTTATTTGATACCCATAGTCACCTCAATGATGAAGCCTTTTCCGGCGACTTGAGGGAGATCGTGGAGCGGGCGGAGCAAGCGGGCGTGGAGGCGGTGGTGGTGCCCGGCTATGATCTGCCTTCTTCGGAACGGGCTTTGGAGTTGGCCCACCGGTTCGATATCCTCTACGCCGCGGTGGGCATCCATCCCCACGACGCCTCGTCGGCCGATGAGGCCGCCATGGAGAAGCTGAGACTTCTCGCCAAGGAAGATCGGGTGGTGGCCATTGGGGAGATCGGGCTTGACTATCATTACGATCATTCCCCCCGGGATGTGCAGAGAGAGGTTTTTGAGCGGCACATCGCCCTGGCCCGGGAGTTGAACCTTCCCGTGATTGTCCATGATCGAGAGGCCCACGCCGATACGTTGGAGATTTTGAAACAGGCCGGGGCATCCGAGGTCGGCGGCGTGATGCACTGCTTTTCCGGAAGTTTGGATATGGCCCAGGAGTGTTTACACCTGGGCTTTTACCTGTCTTTCGGGGGACCTGTGACCTTTAAGAACGCCCGCCGGCCGAAGGAAGTGGCGGCCCAGGTGCCGGAGGACCGGCTGTTGATCGAGACGGATGCACCGTATTTGACCCCGGAACCTTATCGAGGAAAACGCAATGAACCGGCCTACGTGGCTTTGGTGGCCGAGACCCTGGCCAAGATTCGGGAAACGGAACCTGAACAATTGGCTTTAGCGACCCGGGAGAATGCCCGGCGACTGTTTCGCGTGCAGGGTTGACGGAGGAGAGGGTGGCAGACGTGACGAAACCCGAGGTGGCGGAAGTGGTGGTTGTGGAAGGATGGCGGGACAAGGCGGCGGTGGATCGAGCGGTGAAAGCGGATGTCGTCGTCACGGGCGGCATGGCGGTTTCCCGGGAACTGATCGGGTTCCTCCGCAAGGTTGTGGCTGAGAGGGGCGTGATCATCCTGACAGACCCGGATGCCATGGGTGAGCGGATTCGAAAGCGCATCGCCGACAGGGTCCCGGGGTGTAAACACGCTTTTATCCCGCCGGAAGAAGCCACCGACGGAAGCGATATCGGCATTGAACACGCAAGCCCATCTGCCATCGACCGAGCGCTGGCCAGGGTTCGCACGGAGGTCCCCGCCAAATCCTGGCGCATCACGTGGTCGGACATGATGGAAGCCGGCCTGGTGGGAGCGCCGGGGGCCTCGGTCCGCCGGGCAAAGGTGGCCCGGGACCTGGGGGTGGGATATGGGAACGCCAAATCCTTTTGGAAGCGCCTGAACGTCCTCGGCGTTGACCCCGAGGAGTTTCGGGCGGCGGTCCGGGCCGCGGGAGGCGTGCGAAGCCATGACTGAATCCCAGCCCTCTGTACCCTCCGCGGCCGAGCTGTTGAGGCGCTACGCCCTTCACCCCAAGAAATCACTTGGACAGCATTTTCTGGTTGACGATCGAATCCTTGAACGGATCGTGGCTGCGGCGGATTTGAGCGGGCGAGAGGCTGTGTTGGAGATCGGTCCCGGATTGGGGGCCCTCACCCTTCGTTTGGCCCAGGCCGCGTGGCGGGTGTTGGCCGTCGAGAAAGATCGGGCATTGCAACCGGTCTTATCCGAGGTGTTGCGCGATTTCGGGAATGTGCAGGTGTGTTGGGGCGACGTGTTGGAGGTGGATCTTCCACGAATCTGTGAAGATGCCTTCGGTTCCCGGACCGTCCGGGTGGTGGCGAACCTCCCGTACTATGTGACCACCCCGGTGATGATGAAGCTTCTTGAGGCAGGACCTGTCATAGATCGGATGGTGCTGATGGTCCAGCGGGAAGTGGCGGACCGCCTGACGGCGCAACCGGGAACCAAAACTTACGGGGCGTTGACCGTGGCTGTCCAGTGGTTTGCGGAAAAGGTCGAGTCGGTGGCCCGGGTGCCGGCCTCGTGTTTTTGGCCGAGGCCGGAGGTGGATTCGGTCGTGGTGCGGCTTGACCTTCGCCCGCGCCCGGATCCCGAGATGAGTCGCAGGTTGTCCCGGGTGGTCCGGGCGGGGTTTGGCCAGCGGAGAAAAACGTTGTTGAACGCGCTTTCCCACGCCTTGGCTGGGAGGGATCGGGCTTCTATTGCACAGGCACTCCGCGATGCCGGCGTGGCACCGGATCGGCGGGCGGAGACGCTATCCTTGGAGGAGTTTACGCGGTTGGCGCAGGCGTTGGCGGATGGTGTCTATCCCAAATCAATGCCATGAGGCGGTGGGGATTGTGGAATTTTGGAACCCGAGCAAGGGGAGCCTCAATTTGGAGGAAGTCGTCACCGACATTGTCGCATTTATGGCTGAGGCCCCCAGGGAGACATATCGCCTGATCATCGGAACCGATTCGCAGAATCGACCAGCCCAAGGAAAGACACAGTTCGCGATGGCCATCATCATTCATCGAGTGGGAAAGGGAGCTCGGTACTATTTTCATCGGGAGTCCCACCGCATCATTCGTTCGCTGCCGCAGCGTCTGTACACCGAGGCGGCCATGTCGGTGGAGTTGGGGGAGAAAGTGCAACACTATCTACGTGAGGCCGGCGCCCTGCGGGACATCGAGGTGCACCTGGATATCGGGGAGGAAGGTGCCAGTCGGCAGTTGATTCGGGAGGTCGTGGGCTGGGTCACCAGCAGTGGTTATACGGCGAAAATCAAGCCGGATTCCTTCGGTGCGTCGAAGGTGGCGGATAAATATACCAAGGCTTAGTTTGTGGGCAGGGGCGGTGGTCCAGGTGGAAGTTTTTTTGAACACGATACGGTTGCTGCGGGGCTCGGAGATTCTTTTCCTTTGCCACGACCAAGCGGACAGTGACGCACTGGGGGCGTCTTTTGCCCTCGCCCAGTGGCTGGGGGGCACCGTCGGCGTTCCGCGGGAACCGGCCATTCACACCCGAAGGCTGATTGAGGCCACCGGCATGAAAGTGGTTAAGAATCCAAATCCCGAAGCCTTTGAGTCGGTGGTGGTGGTGGACGCGGCCGATGCCTCCCAGCTGGAACCCACCGTTCCGGAGAAATTCTACCTCATCGACCACCATCCGGACAACCGGCTGGTCGACCGGGCGATCGATGCCCTCTACGACCCGGTATCCTCGACCTGCCAACTCGTCTTTCGCCTGTTAAAAGCGGCGGGGGCCCTGCCCGGGCGAGAGGCCTCCTTGGCTTTGGCCGCCGGCATCCTCACGGATACGATCCACTTTCACAAAGGGGATGCGGAGTCGTTTCGCACCTTTGGCGAGTTGCTGCAAACCGGCGGGGTCTCCTATGAGGATGTGAAGCGGCTCTACTTGGATGATCAGCGCCGGGACCGGGAAGTGATTTTGCGGGCGGCCCTCGGATCCCGGTGGGTCAAACTCGGCGATTACAATATCCTTCTGTCCGAGATCCGGACCAACATCCCCACTTTTGTAGCCCGGGCACTCCTGGATCTGGGGGCGGACATGAGCGTTGTGGCCTACGAAGGTCCTGAAGGCACGGAGGTCCGCATGTATGTTCGGGAAGAGATGGCCTCGGCGTGTACTCTGGACGCCGTAGAGATCATGGAGGCCGTGCCCGGGGTGGGCGCCGGACAGGTTTGGGGCTTCCGGCAGTTTGCGGCCTTTCGGCATCGGGAGGCGATTCCGTCGATCTTGGACCACGTCATCGAAACGTTAAAATCCAGGCTTGTTGCTCCTCGAAAGGGTGTCGGATCGGGTTTTATGCTCCCCCGCGGATAAATTGGACGAGGGTAGCCAAGTGATCCCATCGGCGTTCGCGATGGGCGCCGATGTACAGGTTGCCGGCGAACTGCCGGGTGCGGGGACGGTTGTTCAAGATGCAGAGCGCCTCCATGGTGTCCCCGGTGACAGCTTCGAGGACGGCCCTGCGGTGCCCGTTGACCCGGTGGGCGGAAGCCAGCCGGGCGAGAGGGCAACGCGCCAAGACTTCCACCCGCATGCCCAGTCGAGCGGCGTGGGCGAGGAGGGTGGGCGGTTTCGCCACATCGGACAATGGGACGGCCCGAAGGAGCCGGGCCGATAAAGCCACGGGCCCGAGACTGGGATGAACGCCTTCCAACCGATTGCCGAAAGGCAGGGAGTTCTTGAGTTTATTCCACAAATGGTTCAGCGCCGGGTCCGGAAACTGGTCCACCCCCAGATCCCACAGCGCGAGGTCGACGTCAAAGTGCTCCACCTTTCGAATGAACGGCCGGAGTTCGTGACGGACGTCGCCGATCCAATCCCCGTCGTACCACAATGCGTGCGGCACTTCCCGGGCCAATGCCACTGCTGCCCCCACAGCCCGGGGAATATCAATCCCCAAGGGGTGCGGCCACACCAAAACTTCCACCCGCGGATCACCTAAAGACCGAACCCGCCATTCAGTACCGTCCCGACAACCGTTGGCGATGACGATCACCGGGTCTGCGCCGGAGGCGCGGAGGATGCGGAGGGCTCGAACAATTCGCCCCGCCTCGTTGTAGGCCGGCACGATCGACAGCACACGTGGGTACCTCCCTTCCCTTTCTTATATGCCGATGGCCATGTCCCGAGTATCCGACACTTGCTGATCCGCTTCGGCATAGAATACGACAGGCCGCGGTGACGGAGGAGATGCCGCGAAGAGCCGAGGGCCGGAATGGATGCGCCAAGCCAAGCGAGGGGAGGGGCGGCCTTGTGGAAGCCGGGTGACGTGGTGGCGCGGCAGTCTTACGGGAAAGACGTGTGTTTTGTGATCGTCGAAGTGGACGAAGAAGCTCGGGTCGCCGTGCTCAAAGGGGTGGACGTGCGACTGATCGCCGATGCCCCCTTCGATGACTTGGTGGCGGTGAGTGAAGAGGAGCTCAGGACCTATCTGTCTGATGAATCCCGGGCGGAAAAGGAGTCGCTTCAATTGGTGCGGCGTCGCCGGGAGGTAGAGGCGGATAAACTGCGTATGCGGGCGGAGATGAAATTTCGCCAGACTCACGATTTTTTTGAGCGCCCCGGCCGGGTTCTACACTTGGATGGAGACGGCACGTATCTGAACAAATGTCTCCAGGCCTATCGGGATCTCGGCATCCCGGCCGAGGGGCGCCATATGCCGGAATCCCACATGGCAGATGCGCTGCCGGAGTTACTGGATCGACATCAGCCGGACATTCTTATTCTCACTGGTCACGACGGGCTTCTGCGCAAGGGCCAGGACCTCGCGAATGTTTTTAATTATCGGAACTCCGAGCATTTTATTCGCGCCGTGCGCGTGGCCCGGAGGTGGGAAAGAAGTCTGGATGACTTGATCATTTTCGCCGGAGCCTGTCAATCCCATTACGAAGGGTTGCTCGAAGCGGGAGCGAATTTTGCCAGTTCTCCCCACCGGATCCTGATTCATGCCCTGGATCCGGTACTGATCGCGGAAAAAATCGCCTACACCCCCATTAATCAGACGGTGAACATTTTTGACGTCGTCCGCTCCACCATTACCGGAACGGATGGGTTGGGGGGGATTGAGTCCCGGGGAAAGTACCGCATCGGCCTGCCCCGGTCTCCCTATTGAATCGGCCCCGGAAAAGGGGTGTATAATAAATCAGATTGGGTAGACAGGGCCGAAAGGGGTGCGTGCAAAGGATGAGACTGGGGTGTTTCGCGATCGATGGGGAGGCCCGACTGGGTCTCGCCCTGGGAGAGGGGTGGGTGGTGGACGCGGCGGCTGCCCAGCGGCGTCTTTCCGAGGCGGGTCTAGTAGCGGATGGCCCATTGACGGGTGGCGATGTACGGGCGGTGATCGAGGATTGGGACGGGCCCGCTGGAGAGGCTCTGCGTGCTCTTCATCAGGCTCTGGAAACGACTGGGGACACGGATTGGTTGGCCCCCGGAGCCGGGGTCGTCTTTGCGATCGAAGAGGTGGAGATGTTGCCCCCTCTGGGGACTCCGAGGAAGAATGTTCTGTGCCTGGGGAAGAACTACGCCGATCATGCCCGGGAGATGAAATCTGAGCGTCCGGAGTATCCAGTGGTGTTTTCAAAAGCGTCTTCTTCCCTGACGGGCCACGGGAGCGGGATTCTGCGCCACCGAGGTGTGACGGATCAATTGGATTACGAGGGTGAGTTGGCGGTGGTGGTGGGGCGCCGGGCCCGGGGGGTGTCCAGGAAAGAAGCGATGGATTACATATTCGGGTACACGTTGATCAATGACGTCACTGCCCGGGATTGGCAGCGCAGGCATCTACAGTGGCACCTGGGGAAGAGCTTCGATACGTTTTGCCCCATGGGCCCCTTTGTGGTGCCGAAAGAAGATGCGCCTCCCATTCAAGAAATGGTGTTGGAAACCCGGGTCAACGGCGAGCTGCGCCAGAGGGGCCGGCTGACTGACCTGATTTTTGACATTCCGACGATCCTGGAGGTCATTAGTGCGGGGATCACCCTTGAGCCCGGGGATGTCATCGCCACTGGAACGCCGGCGGGGGTGGGGATGGGCTTTCAACCTCCGCGGTTTCTGGATGTCGGGGATCGTATCGAAATTTCAGTGAACGGCATCGGTACATTGAGGAACTGGGTGATCGAAGGGTAACGTCAGGTTTTGCGGCAAGGGATGCCCCGATTCACCGATTGACAATGATTTTGACCTCCTGCTATAATAGAGCCTTCATTTGACAATGTGGCGTCCTTCATGGTACACTGTCCTCGAGAAAGAGGTGGTGCGGGTGGCGGCGAAGAATGCGCTTTTGGAGATTAAGCGCAGCCTCGATAGCTACGTGGGGGAGAAGATCCTGATCCGGGCCAATAACGGACGACGCAAGATGATCGAGCGGACAGGCATCCTCGAAGAGACCTATCCGTCTGTTTTTGTGATCAAGTTGGATCAGTCGGACCACTCGTTCAAACGCGTTTCGTACAGCTACGCCGACATTCTGACGGAGACGGTGGAGTTGATGATCATGCGGGACGATGAGCCCGTGCGGGTGTGTATTGAACGGTAGCACCGGCCACCCACCTTGAACGGGAGGCAACGATGGGCCGCAAGGATGCGGCCCTTTTCGTATTTTTGGGGCGCATGTTCGGAATCGCGCCGGGGATACTGAGGGATGGACGCCAAAAAGACTCCCAGAGTCATTGACAGGAGGGGATCGGCTCGTGCCGAGACGGCGTGGCGTAATGTCCGAGGAATTTAAGGTCGAGTTGGCAAAGGACCTCGGATTCTACGACACCGTGCAGCGGGAAGGCTGGGGTGGCATTCGCACCCGGGATGCCGGGAACATGGTGCGCAGAGCCATCGAGATCGCCGAGAAAGCGTTGCGGGAGCGCCACGACACCGACCTGTAAGGCGGCCGGCCAGGGGGCATTCCCTGGCTTTTTTTGTAAGGAGGGGGCAATGGGTGCGACCGACGCCGGGGCCTCTGGTGATCATCGGCGGGGCTGAAGACAAACAAAGGGACTGCGTCATCCTGCGGGAACTGGTTCGTCTGGCCGGAGGGGAACAGGCGCGCATCGTCGTGATCACCTCAGCGACGGAATTTCCCATTGAGGTGGGTAACGAGTACGTGCAAGTCTTGACGCGCTTGGGGGCTGAGGAGGTCCATCCTCTCCACATTGTAAAGCGGGAGGACGCGAACGCCCCTTTCGCCGTGCGATTGGTGGAACGGGCGAGTTGTGTATTTTTTACAGGCGGTGAACAGGGGCGCATCACCCGTTTATTGGGCGGTACACAGTTGGATGCTGCGCTTCATCGGCGGCACGGGGACGGGTTGGTCTTGGCCGGGACCAGCGCCGGCGCTTCCGTGATGTCCAGCACGATGATTGTCGAAGGGGAGGCAGAAACGAGTCCTCGTCCGGGAATTGTTCACATGGAGCCGGGCATGGAGTTTTTAAATGGCGTGGTGATTGATCAGCACTTCGCCCAGCGGGGTCGGCTCGGGCGACTGTTATCGGCGGTGACCAAGTATCCTCATCATCTCGGGATGGGGATCGATGAAAACACGGCGGTGGTCGTTTCAGGGGCAGAATGCCGCGTAATTGGCTCCGGAGCGGTGAGCATCGTGGACGCCAGTGCCCTTACCTACGCGAACGTCGAGTCTGCCGACCGGGGGGAGCCCCTGGCCCTCTGTGGCATTCGGCTGCACGTACTGCCCGCGGGCCATCGATTCGATCTTCGGGACCGCCGGCCGATTCTGGAAGATGCTGAACCTCACCGAGGAGATGAGGAGTTGACATCATGAAGATTCTCGATGTCCGGTTCATTCCCGGTCCGAATATCTATGTGAGCAAGCCCATTCTCGTTGCCCGAGTCGATCTGGAGGAGTTGACGGAGCGCGACAGCAATGAGTTTCCGGGTTTTGTCGACCGGCTCATCGAACATCTTCCCGGGGTGACCGATCACCACTGTGCCAAAGGAATGCCGGGAGGATTCGTGGAACGACTGCGGGAAGGTACATATTTTGGCCACGTTCTGGAGCATGTCACGTTGGAACTGACCGATCGCATTGATGCCCCGGCGTATTTCGGGAAAACTCTGTATGCCGGTCGGGCGGGACTCTACGATGTGGTGATGGAGTGTCACGCACCCGAAGCGATGACTCGACTCATCGCTGTGGCCGCCGACCTGATTCAGGCATTGGTTGATGGGCGTCCCTTCTCGTTGGACGCGGCGCTGGAGGATGCTGCGGATATCCATCGCCGCCACCGTTTAGGACCGAGCACAGCGGCAATCGTTCGAGAGGCTGAGGCCCGGGGAATTCCCTGGCGGAGGATACTCGGTGGCAGTTTTGTCCAACTCGGTACGGGAAAATGGGCGAAGCGCATCGAAGCTACGATCGGTCCCGAGACCTCTGCGGTAGCGGTGGATATCGCCTGCAACAAAGCTTATACCAAAGCTGTTCTAAAGGAGGCCGGGGTTCCGGTGCCCGACGGGGGCTCCGCTTTGTCCGAAGAGGAAGCGGCGCGGATCGCCCAGGACGTGGGATTGCCCGTGACAGTCAAACCCGTGCATGGTAACCAAGGCCGCGGGGTCAGTGTATGCGTGAATACCGAGAGCGAGGTCCGGGAAGCGTACCGGCGGGCGGCGGAGATCGATCCCGAGGTGATCGTTGAACGGTGGGTTCCCGGATTACAATATCGGATTCTGGTCGTGCGCGGCCGCATGGTGGCGGCTTCCCTCCGCCATCCGCCCAGGGTGGTGGGGGATGGCGTGCACCAGGTCCGCGAGCTGATCGAGCTGGAGAATATGGATCCCCGTCGGGGCGTCGGGCACGAGAAGCCGTTGACCCGTATTCCCATCGACGAAGTCGTCCTCCGGCAACTGCGGGCCCAGGGGCTGGATTTGGAGGCGGTTCCTGCAGCCGGGCGCGTCGTGGTGTTGCGGGACAGTGCCAATCTCAGCACCGGAGGTACGGCGGAGGACGTTTCCGACCGGGTTCACCCGGACCAGCGTTGGTTGTGCGAACGGGCCGCCCGGGCGGTGGGGTTGGACATCTGTGGCGTCGACCTGATGACACCGGACATCGCCCGGCCGGTGAATGAGGTGGGGGCGGTGGTGCTAGAAATCAACGCGGCGCCCGGAATTCGGATGCACGAGTTTCCCTCGGAAGGGGCGGCCCGGAACGCGGGTCGGGCCATTGTGGATGCGTTGTTTCCACCCGGCCATCCCACCCGGGTGCCGGTATACGCGGTGACTGGGACGAATGGGAAAACCACCACCACCCGAATGATCGCTCATATCCTGCAAAGCTGTGGCGAAACGGTGGGAGCGGCCACCACCGATGGTATCTACGTAGGTGGACGAAAGATCGTGGAGGGAGACACCACTGGCCCCTCGAGTGCCCGAACGGTACTGGCTCACCCGGATGTCACGGCCGCGGTTTTGGAGACGGCCCGGGGTGGTGTCATTCGGGGAGGGTTGGGGTACGACTGGGCGGATGTAGCGGTGTTGACCAATATTTCCTTGGACCACATCGGCCAGGACCAGATTGAAACCCTGGAGGATTTGATTTTTGTAAAATCCCTGGTGGCCGAGCGGGTGTATCCCGGTGGCGCGGTCGTTCTCAACGCCGATGACCCTTCTTTGGTCGACTTGGCGGGGCGTCTGCGTCGTCGGATCGTATTTTTCAGCATGAGGCCGGATAACCCGGTGGTGTTGCGCCATCTCGCGATTGGGGGAACGGCGATTCTCGCAAAAGATGGCTGGATTCTGGAACGCACTGGGGCGCGGACTTGGCCGATTGTGAGGGTGGTCGCCGTTCCCGTGGCTTGTCGCGGAGCGGCGGGGTTTCACGTGGCCAACGCCTTAGCGGCTGCTGCGGCTTGCCGGGCGGGGGGGATCCCCCGTTCCCAGATCGCCCATGCACTCCGCCGCTTTGGTCGGGAAGTGGACAATCCGGGGCGAACCAATCTGTACCGTGTAGGTCGCAGTTACGTCATGGTGGATTATGGGCACAATCCCCACAGCTTTGCCGCCATCGGACAGTTGGTGCAGCAATGGCCTGGCCGTCGGGTCACTGGGGTTATCGGGGTTCCGGGGGACCGGGATGATTCGATCATCCAGGCTGCGGGGACGGAAGCGGCGCGTCATTTTCAGAGGATCTGGGTCAAGGAGGACAGGGATACCCGAGGGCGTGAAAGGGGGGAGGTGGCCAGGCTATTGACCGAGGCGGTGCGCGGCGTCAATGCGCGCTTGCCGCTTTACACCCGCCTGGAAGAAACCGAGGCCTTGCGCGAGGCCGTGAGTTCGTCTTTGCCCGGTGAGCTCGTGGTGGTTTTCTATGAAAAAAAAAGCCCCATTCTACAAACCCTTGAGGAATTAGGAGCTGAGCGGGTCTGGGATTGGCCCCGGGCGTCGGGCCGCAGGCAGAGTGCAAGGGAGGTGAGACACCTTTGGCAGACCACGCTACAATAGAGTTGAGTGGACAGAGAATATAGCGGCGATGGAGGTCTGGCGGGGAGGACGAAGGTGGTTTGTGAAAAAGCACCGGCAAAAATCAACCTGTCTTTAGACGTGCTATACCGTCGGGATGACGGATACCATGAAGTAGAAATGGTCATGCAAACGGTGGATTTAGCTGACCGGGTGTACCTAGAGGAAGCCGAGGATCTCCAATTGAGTTGCACTCACCCCAAGCTGCCCACCGACGAACGCAACCTAGCTCTCCGGGCCGCGAAATTATTGCAACAGGAGACGGGCTGTCATCGCGGCGCATCGATTCACCTCGACAAGCGCATTCCGTTGTCGGCGGGGCTCGCCGGCGGGTCCAGCGACGCTGCGGCGGTGCTGAGAGGTCTCAATCGCTTGTGGGGGCTGGGGTTGACCAAAGATGCACTGGCGGAACTCGGGGCAAAGCTGGGGTCGGATGTGCCCTTTTGTGTGTACGGCGGCACGGCACTCGCCCAGGGGCGGGGAGAGAGGATCACGATCTTGCCGTCCTGCCCTCCGGCGTGGGTAATTCTGGTTCACCCCCCCATTCCGGTATCCACCGCTGCGGTCTACGGGAGGCTACGGCTGGATGAGGTGACGGAACACCCGAAAACGGCACAGATGATCGAGGCGATTCGGGAGAAGGACCTCGGGGGTATCTCCCAGCGGCTCGGCAACGTCTTAGAGACGGTCACCTTCGATCTTTATCCGGAAGTGAGGCGGCTCAAAGCCCGGATGGTTCAGTTCGGGGCTTTAGGGGCATTGATGTCGGGCAGCGGCCCCACGGTGTTCGGTCTGGTGGACAGGCAGTCGAAGGCGGAACGAATTCATCATGCCTTTCGCGGCTTTGTTCGGGAAGTGTATCTGACCCGGGTGTGCGGTTTAAACGACGACATTGTGGGAAAGCGGAGGGAACCTCATGGATGCGATCGTCCTCACGGGAGGGAGCGTTTCCGATAAGGACGGGCCGAAGGCCCTCTGGCCCATTCAAGGGCGGGCGATGGTGGACTATGTGTTGGACGCCCTGTCCGCGGCCGTCGAGATCGAGCGGATTGTCGTGGTGGGGCAAACGGCTGGCTCGTCACCACGGGCGGTATGGCTGCCCGGATCGGGCTCCATTGTCGACCACCTGCAAGCTGCCCTGAAGTTTCTCGACCGGCCCTGGGGGGAGCATGTGCTCATTGCCACCTGTGACGTACCGCTGTTAACCGGGGCGATGGTGGAGGATGTTCTGGGCCGTTGCCGGCCGTTTCGCCGGGACTTCTATTATCCCATCGTGCGGCGGGAAGATTGCGAGCGGGAACTTCCCGGGATTCGGCGAACGTACGTGAAACTTCGGGACGGCACGTTCACGGGCGGGAATCTGTTTGTGATTCGGGACGACGTGTTGAGCCGGATCCTCCCGGTGATCGACCGTTTCATCCGCAACCGGAAGAATCCTCTGCGCTTGTCGAAGGAACTCGGGTGGAGTTTCACCGTTCGGTTGGCGGCCAGCCGGGTGGTGGGAGTGCTATCGATTGATCAACTGGAGTCCCGGGTGAGGGAATTGTTTGCCGTTCGAGCATCTGCAGTGATCTGTCCGCACGCCGCCATTGGCGCCGATGTGGATGAACCCGAAGATTTGGGATGGGTGGACCGGGCTTTGGCGGCGAGATTGTCATAACCCGAAAGAAATGATATATTTTCCGAGGGAATGTTCGGTTTTTAAGATGGGGGATGGCAAGGGTGCGCCGCAGCGACCGGTTGGTTTGTTTGACCCAATTGTTTCTGCAGAATCCCCATACCGCCGTGTCGCTGAGCGACCTGGCTGAACGACTGGGGGCCGCGAAGTCCTCGTTGAGTGAAGATTTGTCCATCGTACGGGCGGTGTTTGAACAGCAGGGACTCGGCACCTTTGAGACAGCAACCGGGGCCGCAGGGGGGATTCGCTACATCCCGGGCGTGAGTGAAGCCTTCGCGGTGGATTTTGTGCGACGGCTTCAGGGGGAGCTGGCTGACGGGGAGCGCATCCTTCCGGGTGGGTTCCTGTTTATGTCCGACATCCTCGGGAGGCCAGATGTCTTGGATGCCGCCGGAAGGTTGTTTGCCCATCGATTCGCCGGGGCCGGCGCGGAAGTGGTCATGACGGTGGAGACGAAGGGAATCCCCCTGGCGGTTTCGACGGCGCGGTATCTCGGGCTTCCCATCGTGGTGGTCCGCCGGAATCAACGTCTGACCGAGGGGTCCGCCGTGAGCTTGAACTACGTATCGGGTTCGGACCGGCGGATTCAGACGATGTCGTTGTCCCGCCGGTCGCTGCGAGAAGGCACCCGGGCCCTCATTGTGGACGATTTTATGAAAGCGGGGGGCACGGCCCGGGCGTTGGTGGAGTTGCTGGCCGAGTTCGGCGGCGAGGCGGTGGGCATCGGCGTGTTTACCGCGACCTTGGAGCCGGAGAAAAAGCTGGTCGGCGAGTACGTATCATTGGTGGATATCGGGCGCATGGATGAAGAAAACCGCCGGGTGGAGACGGTCCGCGGCACGTATTTTGGCCGCTGATTCGTACGCCGGCTGAGAAGGGATGATGTGGGATGGCAGGACAGATCGTTTCAACATCAAAGGCTCCCGGGGCCATCGGCCCCTATTCCCAGGCGATTCGTTCCGGGTCATTCGTTTTTACATCGGGGCAAATCCCCCTCACTCCGGAGGGGCGAATGGTGGCGGGGGACATTCGCGAACAGACCCGGCAGGTATTTGCCAATCTGGAGGCGGTATTGAAAGCGGCCGGGGCGAGTTTTGCCGACGTGGTCAAAGCGACAGTTTTTTTGGCGGATATGAACGATTTTGCCCCGATGAATGAAGTCTACGAGGAAGTCCTCGGCGCGTATAAGCCCGCCCGGACGACGGTCCAGGCGGCGGGGCTGCCGAAAGGCGCGGGGGTCGAGATCGAATTGATCGCCGTGATTTCAGAATCAATTTGAATGGCGCTAAACAGGTTTCGGATCTGATACCGTCGAACTCTCCCTCCAAAATGGAGAGGGGGAGTGACCGTGGAGATCACGTCGGTCCGTTTGGTTCGGCTCAGCGCCGGGAAACTGCGAGCTTTGGCGTCGGTGACCTTTGACGACGAGTTCGTGGTTCACCAGATTCGAGTGATTCACGGAAGCACCGGATTGTTTGTGGCCATGCCGGCGAGGCGGACGGCCTCCGGGGCCTATCGGGACATCGCGCATCCGGTGTCGGCCTCGTTACGGTCGAAAGTCCAGGCGGCGGTGCTGGCGGCTTACGAGGCGCCCGGGGTAGGGGAGCCGTCGGACAAAGTGGAGAGCGAGGTCTGAAGGGCTGCGGGTCCCGGGTGAAGGATGTCACACCGACGGCGGCGGGATAGGATCGGGGGTGTATTCCACTGCCGGCGGCCGTCACCTTTTGTGCGACGGTTGAATCCCCTATAGTGATGCGTTATAGTGTTGTACCGGAAACGCCTTGTCCGTGCCGGTCCGGGCGGAGAGGCGACGGGGGGATGGTCATTGACGCAGCGAAACGCCGTGGTTTTGGCGGCCGGGCTCGGGACCCGGATGAAATCCCGCAGGCACAAGGTGGTTCACGAAGTATGTGGTCAACCGATGATTCGACACGTCGTGGATCATCTGAAGGCGAGTAAAGTGGACCGGATCGTCGTAGTGGTAGGTCACCTGGCGGAGCAGGTCCGGGCCGTCTTGGGGGATGAGGTGGAGTATGTTTTTCAGGAGCGGGCGCTCGGCACTGGCCACGCGGTCCTGCAAGCAGCTCCCTTGCTGGAGGGGACGGAAGGGCAGACCTTGGTGGTGTACGGGGATACTCCCCTCATTCGCCCGGAGACATTCCAGAGGTTGGCCGATGTACAGCAGATGACCGGGGCAGCGGCTGCAGTACTGACCGCCGTCGTGGATCACCCGGAAG
The DNA here is from genome assembly GCF_002804065.1 of Kyrpidia spormannii. Lineage (NCBI taxonomy): Bacteria > Bacillati > Bacillota > Bacilli > Caryophanales > Alicyclobacillaceae > Kyrpidia > Kyrpidia spormannii. The sequence goes on from NZ_CP024955.1 coordinate 64,726, forward strand.
GCTATGGGCGGATTGTACGGGACGGTGACCAGATTCGGGCGATCGTCGAGGAGAAAGACGCGGACGAACAGATTCGTGCGATTCGCGAGGTCAATGCGGGAACCTATTGCTTTGACACAGAACAATTGTTCGATGCCGTTCGCCGCCTCGACAACGGGAACCGCCAAGGGGAGTACTACCTCACGGATTGCGCAGAGATTTTGCAGAAGGATGGCCGGCGGGTGACCCCGGTATTGCTGGAAGATGCCGGGGAGATGGCCGGGGTCAACGATCGAGTGCAGCTGGCTGCGGTGGAAGAAAGCATGCGTCGTCGCATTCTGGAGTACTGGATGCGGGAAGGGGTGACGGTGGTCGACCCCCGATCGACGTACGTGGATTCCGATGTCGTCATTGGAAGAGACACGGTGATTCTCCCCGGGACATGGCTCCAAGCCGGGACGCGCATTGGCGAAGACTGCCGGATCGGGCCGGCGGCTCGGCTGTCCGCCTCGGTGGTGGAGGACGGGGTCCGGGTGGAGCAGTCGGTGGTTCTTGGCTCAACGCTGCGCTCGGGGTGCACGGTGGGGCCTTTTGCCTACGTGCGTCCGGGTTCCGATGTGGGACCCGGGGCAAAGATCGGAGATTTTGTCGAGGTTAAGAATGCCTTGATCGGCGCGGGAACGAAAGCCGCACACCTCACATATATCGGAGATGCCGACGTGGGGGAAGGTGTGGTGTTGGGGTGCGGGACCATCACCGTCAATTACGATGGGGTGCAAAAGCATCGCACAAGAATCGGGGATCGAACGTTTGTGGGGTGCAACAGCAATCTGGTGGCTCCCGTGACGGTGGGATCGGATGCTTACGTGGCCGCTGGGTCGACGATCACCGAAGACGTTCCAGACGGGGCTATGGCGATCGCCCGAGAGCGTCAGATCAACAAGGAAGGATACACAGCGACGCTGCAGCACAAGTTGCGGGGGCGGCGGATGAAAAGCGAGGAGTCCCGGGAGTCATGAGGTATCGCGACGCGAAGTTAAAAGTGTTCACAGGAAACTCGAATCCCGCTTTGGTTCGGGAGGTCGTGGAGCACGTCGGGGTGGAATTGGGACGATCCCGGGTGACCCGTTTTAGCGACGGGGAGATTCAGGTTAAGATTGAAGAAAGCGTTCGGGGTTGCGACGTTTTCGTCGTTCAATCAACCTCTGCGCCGATCAATGAGAACTTGATGGAATTGCTGATCATGGTGGATGCCCTCAAACGTGCATCTGCAAAACGGATCAATGTCGTCGTGCCCTATTATGGGTATGCCCGGCAAGATCGCAAGGCCAGGCCTCGGGAGCCGATCACGGCAAAACTCGTGGCAAACCTCATCGAGACGGCAGGGGCCCATCGGGTGATTGCCATGGATCTGCATGCGGGGCAGATTCAGGGTTTTTTTGACATCCCTGTGGATCATCTGCTGGCCCAACCGATCCTCGCCAGTTATTTTCAGGATAAAGGGTTGAAAGACGTGGTGGTGGTTTCACCGGACATGGGAGGTGTCACCCGGGCCCGGGGGATGGCCCAGCGTCTCGGGGCCTCGATCGCCATTATCGATAAACGCCGTCCTGAGCCCAATGTTGCGGAGGTCATGAACATCATCGGCGACATTGATGGAAAGACGGCCGTGATGATCGACGATATCATCGATACGGCGGGCACCATCACCCAAGGGGCGAAGGCGTTGCTCGAACGGGGGGCAAAGGAAGTATATGCCTGCTGCACCCATGCAGTTTTGTCGGGACCGGCAATGGAGCGCCTGCGGGAATCCGAGATCCGCGAGGTCGTCGTGACGAACACGATTCCGCTGAAGGAATCGCCTGCTCTGGACAAGCTGGTGGTGCTGTCGGTAGCTCCCTTGATCGGAGATGCCATTATCCGGGTGCACGAAGACCTGTCGGTGAGTACCCTGTTTAATACTTGAAAGCCCGATCGGGGCGGACTGGGCCAGTTTGTCGCTTGTTGCCTTGGTTTGTACCTGTTTGAAGAAAGGAGCGGTTTTTGTGAGTGCCCAAGTGTTACCTCTGGAGACCCGAACTGATCTGCGCCGCAGTGTACTGACACATCTGCGGCGGTCCGGGCGGATTCCGGGCGTCGTGTACGGTAAGGGCCGTGAGCCGGTGCCGGTGTCCGTAGAAGAGGCTCGGCTGTTGAAGATGCAAACGGGGCACGAGACAGCTTTGGTCGATATCGAGTTGCCGGGCCAAGGGCGTTTGCCCGCAGTGATCCAAGAGATTCAGAGGGATCCCGTAACCCGCAAAATCTTGCATGTGGATTTTCACGTCGTCATGTTGGACGAACCTGTCGACGTAGAGGTGCCGGTGCAAGTTCAGGGCATAGAAGAAGTCGACAAACGGGGACTGGTGGCGCAGGTTCTTTTACGGCACCTGCGCATTCGGTGCCTGCCGACGGAAATTCCTGAACACCTGCGGGTGGATGTGAGTCGCGCTGAAGAGGGCGAGGTCGTCCGCGCGGCCGACGTAGAACTGCCGAACGGGGCTCATCTGCTGGAGGAAGCGGACGAAGTCGTGGTCAATATCAGTGCCGCCGGTGCCGGTGCAGGTGCCGGAGAGGCTCTGCCGGAGGAGCCAAAAGAACCGGAGATGGTTCACGATACCGAGGGGAAGGGCCGCACGGAGTAGGTTGTTCCGGCGGTATGGCCGCAGCCCCGGGCGTGGGAGCTGCGGCTTTTCTCACTGCCTGAGCGCGAGTGGGCTGGTTCGACATTTCAAAGCCGATCGGCAGAAGGTGGCGGGGCTGACATGTGGTTAATTGCGGGGCTCGGCAATCCCGGGCCGCAGTACGCCCAAACGCGCCACAACGCTGGCTTCATGGTGATAGACCGATTGGCCGCACGATGGAGCGTGAGTGTGACGAGCCGGGGCTTTCACAGTCTGACCGCAAGTACCCGGGTGGGCGAAGAGCAAGTGTTGTTGTTGAAGCCTCAAACCTTTATGAACGAGAGTGGCCTGGCGGTGGGCGAGGCAATGAGATGGTATCGCCTCGATCCGGAATGCCTGATCGTCGTTTATGATGACATGGACCTGCCCCCGGGCAAAGTCAGGTTGCGCTACAAAGGATCGTCGGGCGGCCATAACGGCATGAAATCGATACTCCAACACCTGGGAACGGAAACCTTTGGGCGGGTGAGAATTGGCATCGGCCGGCCGATGGAAGGGCGAAGTGTGATTGATCACGTCCTTTCCCCGTTTTCCCCGGACGAACTCTCCACCCTTCATCCCGCATTGGACCGGGCTGTAGAATTGATTGAGATTGCCGTGCAGGAAGGATTTGAAAAGGCCATTTCAAAAGCTTAAAGATCGACCGGCCCGCCCCAACGCGGTTCCCGTCAAGTGCCTGTATCCCGATTCCGCCTACCGCGCATACTATGGGGGCAACATGGGCGCCCGGCGGGGCTGTCACGGGAGGCGGGAAAAGGTGCGAATCATCTATGTGTGCCGTCATTGTCATCACTACCTCGGGGAAGTGGATGGAAGCCGCGTGTCCCCCTCGGCTTTGGGTTTCCATTCGTTGACACCCGAAGAACGGGCCGATATAATGACTACGGATCCCCACGAAGGGTGTATCTATGTCAACACGGTGTGCGAATTCTGCCAGCAGGCTCTAGAGGCGAATCCTGAACTGACCTTGATTCGCACGCCACTCCAGTAGTGATATGGAAAAGCGGCGCGCCAAGCCTTGGCTTAGCGATGGGCTGAGGCTTTTTTGGTCTTTTGTGAGGAGGGGACAGGTTGGAACGATTGATCCAATATGTTTCCGAACATCCGGGATTTCGAACACTGATGGAAGGCCTGGATGAGCGGATAGAAGAGCAATGGGTCACGGGGTTGTCCGGGACGGCGGCGCACGTCATGATGGCTGCGCTACGGCGGGAAACCGGCAAGCCGATGCTCATCGTTACCCATAATCTTCAGGAAGCACAACAGTTGTATGATGATTGTCTTGAATTTCTTCCGAACGACCGCGTTCTCCTGTTTCCCGAACGCGAGGCGGCGCTGCTCGATGTGGCGGCTTACAGTCCGGAACTCGCGGCCGAGCGCATGGACGTTTTGACGCGATTGGCGAAGGGAGAAAACATCCTGTTGATCGCTCCGGCCCGGGCAGTGGACCAGCCCCTTCCAGATCTCGAAATATTCCGTTCCTTCCTCCTGTCTATAAAGGCCGGAGACGTTTTAAAAAGGGATGAATGGGTGGATCGGCTCCTCCAGATGGGGTATGAAGCCGCCGATCGAGTGGAAGCGCGAGGGCAATTGGCAGTCCGGGGCGGCATCGTCGACGTTTTTCCCCTCACGCACGAACGCGCTTACAGGATCGAATTTTTCGACGACGAGATCGACGCCATTCGGGTGTTTGACCCGGAAACGCAGCGGTCTGTCGACCAAGTAACAGCTTGCGAGATCGGACCGAACACCGAGGTTCTGGCCCCGAAAGAGCGAATTCAAGCGGTGGCCCGGGTCGTGCGAAGCCAGTGGGAGCGGCAGCGAGAAAAATTCGCCGACGAAGGCCATCGGGAACGAGTGGACCGATATATCGGGGAAGACGTCCGGCGCATGGAGACCGGCTACCCTTTTACCGGACTGCTGCGTTATATCCACCTTCTGTATCCGCGTCCCGGGGGGCTTTTAACCTGGATGCCCGTGGACGCCATTTGTGTATACGCGGAACCCATCCGAATTCGGGACAGCCTGAAACAACGGGAGCGGGAGGAACAGGAGTGGGAGTTGCACGGCCTGGAAAAGGGCGAGTTGCTCTCTGGCCTCCACCGTCCTACTATGGCTGGGGATGCCGGTCTCTCGGGACACCGGCAGAGGGTGTTGTTCTCCTTGCTCGCCCGGCACACGGCCGCCAACCGGCGCGTGATTTCGGTGCCGGCCCGTTCTATGCAGCAATTCCATGGCCAGATGAACGTCTTGAAACAAGAATGGGACCGGTGGTGCCGAACGGGCCAGCGAGTGGTCCTGGTGGCGGCGAACGGAGAACGGGCCGAGCGGTTGCGCCGGGTGCTGGAAGACTACGGTATGTCTGCAGATCTGACTTCTGAATGGTCCAAACAGGCCAATCGACCGCAAATTGTCTTGGGAGGAATCTCGTCCGGCTTCGAGATGCCAGATCTCAAGTTGGTCGTGGTGACCGAGCAGGAGATTTTTACTGCCAAACGCCGACATCGCCGAGTGTCCACCGTTTCAGATGCGGAAAGGATCAAGAATTACCAGGACCTGAAAGTTGGCGACTACGTGGTTCACGTAAACCACGGTATCGGGCAATACATGGGAATCCAAACCTTGGAGATCGAAGGGATTCACAAAGATTATCTGTACATTCGCTATGCTGGAAATGACAAATTGTACGTACCTATCGATCAAATCGATCAGGTCCAAAAATACATCGGCGGCGAAGACAAGCAGCCAAAATTGTATCATCTCGGCGGAACCGAGTGGGCCAAGGTCAAAAACCGCGTCCGCTCCTCCATCCGGGATATCGCAGAGGAACTGGTCAAACTCTATGCTCAGCGAATGGCCTCGCCCGGCCATGCATTCTCCCCGGATACCCCCTGGCAGAAAGAGTTTGAAGCGATGTTCCCATACCGGGAGACGCCGGATCAATTAAAGGCCATCGAAGAGATTAAGCGGGATATGGAGCAGCCTCGACCCATGGACCGACTGCTGTGCGGGGATGTTGGTTACGGGAAAACGGAAGTCGCAATGCGCGCCGCGTTTAAAGCCGTGATGGACGGTAAGCAGGTGGCCGTCCTCGTACCCACGACGGTGCTTGCCCAGCAACATTACGAGACGTTTCGGGAGCGTTTCCACGGTTTTCCGATCTCCATTGATGTGGTCAGCCGGTTTCGCACCCGTGGCGAAATGAGTCAGGTCTTGAAACAATTACGAGCAGGCACCGTAGACATCATCATCGGTACCCATCGACTCCTGCAGAAGGACGTGAAATTCAAGGACTTAGGTCTCCTGATTGTGGATGAAGAACAACGTTTTGGCGTTACACATAAAGAAAGGCTCAAGCAACTCAAGACCAACGTGGACTGCCTGACCCTCACCGCGACACCGATTCCCCGGACTCTTCACATGTCCATGCTGGGAGTGCGGGATCTGTCGATTATCGAGACTCCGCCGGAAAATCGGTTCCCGGTCCAGACCTACGTGTTGGAGTATGACGACTTGCTGGCTAAAGAGGCGATCGAACGGGAAATTGGCCGGGGCGGCCAAGTATATTTTTTGTACAACAAAGTACAGGACATTGAACAAATGGCAGATCACGTGAGACGTCTGGTCCCCGATGCCAAGGTGGCGGTGGCCCACGGGCAGATGCCGGAAGATCACCTCGAACTGGTGATGCTGGAGTTCTTGCACGGAGAACACGATGTGCTCGTGACCACCACCATCATCGAGACGGGTTTGGATATTCCAAACGTTAACACGCTCATTGTTTACGATGCGGATCATCTCGGACTGTCGCAGCTTTATCAGCTTCGGGGCCGAGTCGGACGATCTAACCGGATTGCGTATGCGTATTTCACCTACCAGCCCGAAAAGGTGCTGACCGAAGTGGCGGAAAAAAGGCTTCAAGCGATCAAGGAGTTTACGGAACTGGGAAGTGGGTTTAAAATCGCCCTCAGGGACCTGTCTATCCGAGGGGCCGGGAACCTACTGGGGCCGGAACAGCACGGGTTTATCGCATCGGTGGGGTTTGACCTGTACAGCGACATGCTCGCTGATGCGATTCGAGAGCTCAAGGGTGAATCCTTACCTCAAGTGGTCGAACCTCAAGTGGAACTGGCTGTGGATGCTTATTTGCCCGAGCGGTACATTCCGGATTCCATGCAGAAGATCGAGATTTACAAGAAATTCGTGTCGTGTCGGCGGTTGGAGGATGTCGACGATCTGCAGGAAGAGATCGAAGACCGCTTTGGGGATATTCCCCAAGAGGTTCTCAACCTATTGGCGGTGACCCGCATCAAGATCTGGGCGATACGGCATGATTTCAAGTCGATTTCCCAGCAGGGTAGTGAGGTCACGTTAAAACTGCATGAGAGACAAAACAAGCACGTCCAGGGCGACCGACTGTTTGACCTGACCAAGCGGTTCCGGGAGCGGATCAAGCTCACCGCAGGGCAGAACATCACAATGACGCTGCGCATGCGGGGGTTGACGGCGGAACAGTCGTTGAAATTGCTTCTGGAGTTCATGGAGGCGTTTCAAGACGTTGTCAAAGGGCAGGAGGAACTGCAAAATGTCTTATAGCCGCTTGGCCGGCGCTGTTTTTGTCACTCTTTTTGCGATCCTGGCGCTGGCGGGTTGCGGAAGTTCGGATGTGGTGGCCACTTTCGACGGGGGCCAGGTGCACCGGGCGGAGTTGGACAAACAATTCAAGCTCCAGAGGTTGTTGATTGCGCCTCAGTATCCGGATACCCCGCAAAACCGCCTGGAAGTGTTGCAGCAGTACATTGTGATGCATGACATCCTTGATCAAAAGGCCAAGCAGGAGGGCATCACCGTCAGCGATAAGGAGTTGTCCGACACCGTGGCCCAGTACCGGCAACAGTTGATCCAGTACGTGTACGGCAACGTTGACGCCCTTAACAAAAAAATGACGGAATTGGGATTGACAGACAACGACCTCAAAACCCTAGCAATGGACGACATTTTCTCTCAAAAATATTTCGCGAAACATCTTTCGGTTTCAGACGAGGAAGTTCAGGCCTACTATAAGGATCACCCGGCGGATTACACGATCGCGAAAGTTGCCCATATCCTCGTTAAAACCAAGCAGGAGGCCGAGCAAGTCAAAGCCCGCCTTCTCAAGGGAGAGTCTTTCGCCCAAGTCGCGAAGGAGGTTTCTCTCGACCCCTCCAAGGATCAAGGGGGCGAACTTCCGGAAGGCCCCTTGTCCCAGTGGGTGGGCCCGTTTCAGGATGCCGCTATGAAGCTGCCCATAGGGCAGATCAGCGATCCCGTACAAACTCAATTCGGCTGGCATATCATTCGGGTGGACAGCCGCAAGGTGGAACCGCTGAGTCAGGTGAAGGATCAAATCACGAATAAAGTCATGCAGATGAAGGAACAGCAGTGGTTCAACCAAGCGAAACAGGATGCGCACATCACCATTGAAGACCCGGCCCTGAAGCAGGCGGCCGGGGGGCCCTGATCTGCTCTCCCGGGGCCAGAGTTGAGGAGGAGTCGATACTGCCCTGGCACCTCAACTCCCGGGACGCGGGGGTGGTTACGAGCGGGCCTGCTGCCAGAAAGCGGTATTGTTAAAATCCCTTGGGGTGTACACCCTAATGTTGACGAACCATCCGTTTGTGGTCAGTCCTACCAGACTCTCCGGTTTTAGAAGCTGACTCCACTACGCGACAAAGGGGGAACCACCGTGAAAGCTACGGGCATCGTTCGTCGCATTGATGACTTGGGCCGCGTCGTGATCCCGAAGGAAATCCGTCGGACATTACGGATTCGCGAAGGCGATCCCCTCGAGATCTTTGTCGATCGAGACGGTGAAGTGATCCTGAAAAAGTACTCCCCCATAGGTGAGCTCGGGGATTTTGCGAAGGAATACGCGGATTCCCTGCATGAAAGCCTCGGGCACATCACCTTGATCTGCGATCGAGATGTGGTCATTGCCGTGGCGGGTGCGCCGAAAAAGGATTTTCTCGACAAGCCAGTGGGTGTCGATGTCGAACGCGCGGTGGAGGACAGGAGAACGGTTTTGGACGCCGAACCGGGGCAATGGACCATTCTGCGGGACGAGCCTGACACGTACTCTTCCCGGGTTATTGCGCCGATCATTGCTGCGGGCGACCCCATTGGGGCGGTGGTTCTCCTCTCCAAGAATGAACAGGTCCATATGGGTGAACTGGAAAAGAAAATGGCCGAAACGGCCGCCGCATTCCTCGGGAAACAGATGGAACAATAAATTTCGCGTCTTTCAGGGAGTGGTGGGCTCGGCTTTTTTTTACCCCTCGCACATATAGATCCACCCGTAGCAGTCTGTTATGATGAGAACGGGCGGAGGGAAAGTGAATGACGAGGGGGAACCGATTTGTCCGGGGAGCCGCCGTTTTGGCTGGGGCCGGATTGGTCTCGAAAGTGCTGGGGTCTGTGTACACCATTTTTTTACAAAACATCATTGGGGATCGAGGACTCGGTCTGTACCAGATGGCATACCCAATTTATGCCACCCTCGTGATTCTCGCTACAGCCGGCCTGCCTGTGGCGGTCTCGAAGTTCGTGGCCGAACGGGCGGCGGTGGACGACGCGGCGGGGGCGTCACGGGTATTCCGGGTCTCGGCGGCCATCATGGGAGCCATTGGTGCGGCCGGGTTTTGTTTGTTATTTTTCGGAGCCGAGCGTTACGCGGCGTTCGTCGGCAATCCCGATGCCGCTTTGGCCCTACGGGCAGTGGCGCCCGCGATGCTCCTCGTTCCGGTGATGAGCGTGGCCCGGGGATATTTTCAAGGGTTTCAAGAGATGATGCCTACAGCGGCTTCCCAGGTGGCTGAGCAGACCGTTCGCGTGATCACAATCATCTCCCTGTCCTGGTGGATGATGGTTCAGTGGCACTCGCCGGAGTGGGCGGCTGCGGGAGCGGCGTTCGGTGCCGTGACCGGGGCGTTGGCCGGTTGTGCCGTTCTGTGGCGGGATATGACCCGCGGGCCAATGATTTGGGGATGGGGTTCCCGGGGAGACAGCGGACTCGACTCCCGGTGGGGCAAGGATATGGTTCTCTATGCTTTACCCGTGAGCCTGGGGGCTTTGGCCGTTCCGTTGATCAATAATGTCGATGCGCTGACTGTGGTCAATTCTTTGAAAGCGGCCGGTTTGTCCAGTGGGGTGGCCACGGAGATGTTTGGGTGGCTCAGCGGACGGGCCTTTAAACTGATGATCTTGCCCGCCACTTTTGCCGGAGCTGTGGCCGTTGCCCTGTTACCTTCCCTTACCTCGGCCATGACCCGGCGGGACCTCAAAGCGGCCAATCACCAGGTCGAACTGGGATTGCGATTGACCCTTTGGCTGTCCCTGCCGGCATCAATCGGCTTGATCCTGCTGGCCGCTCCGGTGGACCGGATGTTGTTTCGGGACACTTCGGGGCTTGCGGCGATTCAAATTACCTCTTTGGCCATGGTGTTTAGCAGTCTTCAGGTCACGGCATCATCGATCCTTCAAAGTGTCGGACGTCCGTGGGCGCCAGTCTGGCACCTGGCCGTAGCGGTGGCCGCGAAAGGTATTTTAAACGTATTGTGGGTGCCGCGCTGGGGAATCGAGGGGGCGGCGGCGGCGACGGTGGTGGCTTATGCCGTGGCTGCGCTGTTGAACATCGTGACGGTGATGTCATCCACGGGCCTCGTTCTTCACGTTCGGCAACTCTTTTGGCGTCCCCTTGTCGCATCGATCGGAATGGCCGCCGTGGTGGCGCTGGTGTTACAAACCCTGGGGGGCGAAACGGGGGCGAACCGGTGGGAATCCGCCATGGTGGCCCTCAGCGCAGTGGTGTTGGGGGGAATTGCTTATTTTGTCCTCCTGCTGATTGTGGGGGGGTTCAGCCGGGGGGAACTGGAGTCGCTGCCCCGCGTGGGTCCAGTGCTGGCGCGGGTGGGAACACGATTCGGGTGGTTGAAATGAGAATGGCAAGGGGCGACACTGGGGATGAATGAGCAACACACAAAAACGCAAGGCTCCCTCGATGTGGGACGGCGATTCGCGCATGTGGTGGAACTGGTGGCACGTCTGCGGGGGCCGGGGGGGTGCCCCTGGGACCGGGCCCAGACGCATCTTTCCCTTCGCCCCTATGTGATCGAGGAAGCTTATGAAGTGGCTGAAGCGCTGGATGAGCAGGATCCCAGGGCTTTATGTGAGGAACTTGGCGACTTGTTGCTACAAGTGCTCCTACATAGCGAAATCGGCCGGGAAGCGGGTACCTTCGATATCTCAGATTGTATCGATGGCTTGTCCGCCAAACTGATTCGCCGTCACCCCCACGTCTTCGGCGGCGAACGCGTGGAAGACGCCGCCGGTGTCGAGCGGCGGTGGGCACAGATCAAAGCCGAGGAGCGAAACCGAGCCGTCCAGGAAGGGGAGGAAGGGGGCGCGGGTGGCTGGCTGGAGGGGATCTCTCTTGCCCGGCCGGCTGTCCAGGTGGCCTATCGGTTAGGAAAGCGGGCGGCGGAGGTGGGATTCGATTGGAAAGACCCCCGCCCAGTGATGGACAAGGTGCGGGAGGAACTCCAGGAGGTGGCCGATGCCCTCCAGGAACGGGGGGGCCCGGACGGGGGGGCCGCGTTCTCGGAGGCCGTGGCGGAAGAAGTGGGTGACTTACTGTTCGCGGTGGTCAACCTGGCCCGACTGGTCGGTGTTGACCCCGAAGGAGCCCTGGCCGGGGCGAATCGCAAGTTCATCCGGCGGTTTGGTTACATGGAGTCGGAGTTGAAAAAGCGCGGCATCCCCTTGGACAACGCCTCCTTGGACGAAATGGAAGCTTTGTGGCAGTCGGCAAAGAAAGTTTGCCGATAGCGGATAAAATTCCTGGAATCGTGCAGGATTCCGTTCAGGAGCAAAGAAATATTTGTGTGAATCCAGGATGAGAAAGGGGTCATACACGACATGAACAAGATGGAACTTATCGCCAAAGTGGCGGAACGCAGTGGTTTGAAAAAGAAAGAAGCCGAGGCCGCTGTCAACAGTGTTTTCGACGTCATCGGTGAGGCTCTCGCCGGGGGTGAAAAGGTGCAGTTGGTGGGATTTGGTACCTTTGAGCCCCGGCGGCGGGCGGCGCGAATCGGTCGCAACCCGCAGACTGGGGAAGAGATTTCGATTCCCGAGTCGGTGGTTCCGGCCTTCAAGCCAGGCAATAAATTGAAAGAGGTCATGAAGTAAGGGTGCGATTGGATAAATTCCTCAAAGTCTCTCGCCTGGTCAAGCGGCGCACCGTGGCCAAAGAGTTATGCGACCAAGGGCGCGTACAGATTAATGGCCGGCCGGGCAAAGCGGGATCCGAGGTAAACGTGGGTGACGTACTCACGATCGCCTATGGCGGGAGGATGATGAAGGTGCGGGTGGTGGACCTGCGGGACCATGTACCCAAAGATGAAAGCACCGCATTGTTCACCGTGCTGGAAGATTGGCGGGCCCAGTCGGGATCAGGGCCGGAGTGACTCGCCTGCACGGTTCAAGACCAAGGGGGATGGGGCGGGGGCGCCGCGTCGCGGCGCCTTCGCTTTGCCCATCCCTTTGTCCGTTGCACCCGGCGGTGGCAGCGGAAATCTTACGAAAAGGGCTGTACATCCATTGAGCGGAATGCGAATCCTCAAGAATGCCGTCTATCTCTTCGCCAGCAATGTCCTGGTTCGATTGGTGGGGGCAGTGGCAGCGATTCTGGTGGCTCGCTACCTCGGAGCGAAGGATTACGGCATTCTGAGTGTGGCATTGGCATTTTCTGTTGTAACTGGGTATTTCACCGACCTCGGATTATCTCACACCTTTATTCGGGATGGCACAAAGCCCGGCGCGGATCTGGGCCGTCTATTGGCCGGATTTTTCAAAATCCGCCTGTTGTTCGGCCTGGGCACGGCGGTGGTCTCGGTGGCGGTGGTGCAAAGTCTGTATCCCGATCCGGGAATGCGCCGTGTCTTATACTGGGTGGTGATGCCGACGATTCTCGGGGCGGCCTTTCAGGGCGTAGGTGCCGTATATTTTCAAGTGGTGCAGAAAATGCAGTATACGGCGCTCATTCGCGCGGTGGCGGGTCTGCTCTCCGCCGGTGCCCTGTTTCTCGGGATGGCTTTGCGTTGGCCTTTGGATTTTCTCGCGCCGATCTACGGGCTGGCGGCGGTGGCGGGGGGGCTTCTCAGCTTATGGCTGGTGGGTCACAGGGTGTCTTTTTTTTCCGGCTGGGACCGGTCTCTTCTTCGGGGGCTGGGATCTTTCACTCTTGGGGGGCTGGTGATCATGCTGCTGAACCAGATGGGCCCCCTGGTTTTAGAGCGGGTGACCGACCTCGTCGCGGTGGGGTATTTTGCCGCAGCCTTTCGCATTCCCTCGGTGTTGTACCAGATCCCCGGGGTATTGGCGGAGGCCTATTATCCCCAACTGTTTGCCCACGGGAACCGACGAGATGAAGATGCGCACCTCCGTCTTAACGTTCTGGAATTGAAAATGATGAGTGCTCTTGGGGTGATGATGGCGTTGCCTTTTTTGCTTTACCCGGCCTGGTGGATACACCTGTTGTTTGGGCCGCGGTGGGCAGACGCAGCTCCGGCGCTGACAATACTATCGTGGATGGTTTTTATGCAATCCATCAATTACCCCTTGGCGGATGCCTTGACAACGAAGGGGATGCAATCCCGAAGGACAGCGGTGCTCGTCGCCGTCCTGGTCGTCGGTGCCGCGGCCTACGCGGTTCTCGGGGCGCGTTGGGGGAGCACCGGAGGTGCCTTGGCGGCCTTGGTTGTCGAATGTCTGTCGATGATCGGGTTTGTACTGATGAACCCCACAGGTTGGCGTCTTCTCTTGCAAGGCGCAGCAAGGAACGCGGCGGTGGCGGCGGCAGCCGTGTTTCTGGGGTTCCTCTGGGTACGCGATTGGTCTCCTTTTGTTGGTATGCCCGTCCTTGAGATGGGGGCGGGATTGGCCATAGTGGCCATGGATTCAGACATTCGGCGGCGGCTGCAGGAAATGTGGGAAAAGGTTCAGGAGAGGATTCCCAGGATCAGGCGGGAGGGAGGCGGTCCTTGAATTTCAAAGAGGAAAATCTTCGGATTCGGGCGCAGGCGGCGATTTCTCGAAAGAGCTTGGCGGGTGTGGCAGATGGCCTCTCTTTCCAAAGAGGCCGTCTTTCGATAGAATGGAACCCGGCACAGGGCCGTCAAGGGACGGGCAACTAAGGAGATGATCGATGTGGCAACGGATTTCAGGCGCGGCGCCGTACGGCTGGCTTGGATCATCGTGACGGTGCTGGCCATTTATATCCCTTTGCGATTCTTCCTCATCGATTACGGGCCGCTGGCGTTTACGCCCGTTCACTTGGGCCGGGTGGCGAGTTTGGCCTTCCGCTTTGGCACGGACATATTAGTGGTCGTTCTCGTGGCGTGTTTATGGGCTGCCAAGGGAATTAAAGGTTTTCGGTTTCAGTGGATCGATTACGCCGTGCTCCTCTTTGTACTTGTGTCTTTCCTTTCGATGGTGGTCAATCACACCTCGTTTCTTCGCTTTGGGGCGACCATGCGCGGATTGTTCGTGGTTTACGTGGTCGGTTTTGTGATGGCCCGCTTGCCTGTGGACGCCGTGTGGCTTCGCCGTGCGATGTGGGCATCCGGTGTGACGCTGGGATTGATCCTCTTCGTGGGGTTCCTGCAGGCTTTGGGATGGCCTGAGCCAAAGGCTTGGATCGAGGCCTTGACAGGCATCAATGCCGGACGGATTATGTCTCTGCTGGAGAACCCGAATACATTGGCGTCGTATCTGGTTATCATGTTCTTTCTCGGCATCCTCGTTTTGCCCGAGAAACACCGACCGTGGATGGCTGCCATTCTGCCGGTTCTCTATTACACGTTCTCCCGCAGTGGTTGGCTTGGGTTTGTCGTCGGCCTCATTGCGGCATGGCGGTTATTGCCTTGGCGGCAGTGGGCAAAGATACTGGGCATCGGGGCCATCATCACGGCACTCATTGTTGTGGTGAACCTCACCTTCGGGCCTCCTCTGGCACATCTCGGCTTTGGCGAGCATCTGGGGGCCAACCCCTTTAACCGGGTGACAAAAACCCTGTCCCAACGCGAAATTGGCAACAGTATGTTTAACGGGCGGTTATTTATCCTGAAGATCGCCCTCAATACGGTTAAGGAGCGGCCATTGCTCGGCTATGGGTCCGGGACGTTCGGGGGAGGTGGGACGGTCGTTAAAGATCTCGCGAAACGCTATCACATGCCCACTGACATGTATTCGGACAGTCAGTACAACCGGATCATCATTGAGACCGGTCTCTTGGGGTTCCTCTCCTTTGGCTTGATCCACCTCGTCCTGTTGTGGAAGTCCTGGAAAGCAGGAGGGAAGATTCGATATGCGGGGTTGGCCCTGATTCTGGCTATCGTTGTGATGGATGCCTTTAACAATCTGTGGGAACTGCAACAGGTGATGTTTCCCTTCTGGATGCTGGCGGCCCTATCATACCTTCGTCGAGATGGCTGGTCTCTGGGAGAGCGTTCTGAGTCGTCCAAGCCCGGCATAGGATAAGGTGACATGTCCGAGTCGGGAGGGAGACGGGATGGCCGACGAAAAAGGGAGGGTCACCAAGCCGGCGCCGAGGCACCACGTGAATATGGCCAATCGCCAATACGTCGAGGTGACCGGCGTCCTGCAAGTGGAGAGTTTCGACAGCGAGCAATTTGTCCTTCAGACCCCGTACGGTTTTCTGGCCATACGGGGCGAGAATCTGCATATTAAGACACTGAATCTGGAAGACGGCATCGTCATCATCGAAGGGGTTGTATTCGAAATGGGGTATGATGACGACGGGCCGGGCCCCGCCGAACGGGCCAAGGGATGGCTGACCAAGCTGTTTCGTTAATCCCGGGGCGAGGAGGGCGGGAGATGCCGCTTCAGGGTCAGTGGCTGGTGGTGGCCGCGTTAGCGGGGTGCGGAGCTGCCCTCGGTGCGGGGTATGATCTTTACAACACGATTCTCCAAGGGCGCAGGGGATGGCGGTGGTTAATCCCCCTCGCCGATGTAGCTTTCTGGGCGGCTGCCCTCGCCGGAGTGTTTTGGGTGCTGCTGGTGACATCGGACGGGGAAATGCGCCTCAGCTTTTTTGCCGTTATGGGCCTCGGGTTCGGTTTGTACCGAGTGTGGTTCCACCCGATGGTCGTCCGGTCGGTGGAAGGGATCGTCAGGGTTCTGACATATTGTGCCCGGGTCGGATACAGACTATGGATGATCGCGGTCTGGCAACCCGTACTGGGGATCTTTCGCTTGGTGATACGAACCCTTGAAGGGATCTTGCATATTCTCTCATTGTTTGAGAATATAATCCTGTGGCCTTTAGGTTTTGTGGCCGCGCGGGTTCAAAAACGCCTAAAGACTAAAGATCCTACCAAGTCGGCAGAGCGGAGCAGGGGAATTCGCGGCCTGTGGTCCTGGATCGGACGTTGGATTAAGCGCTCGGTGAAGAAAGGGTGAATGTTGCGCAGGACGGTGGGAGCACAGGACGATGGAAAGAGGTGAGAGGCATGACGCGTGAGATGGTTCGACGTCGCCGCGAGAATGTCATACGCCTGACCGGGCGGAGAAAGGGCCGTCGCTGGCGGTTGCCGCGTCTCAAGCTCCGCTACCTCTTTCTTTTATCTGTACTCGCTTGGGCAGGGTACACGGCGGTGTTTGTGCAATGGCCCAAGATGAGGAGCCTGGAAGCCCAGCAAGAACAAGCCAACGCAAAGTTGCAGCGGGCACAACAGCAAAACCAAGCATTAAAGGAGCAGGTGCGTCTTCTTCAGCAAGATCAGTACGTCGCCGATTTGGCCCGCCAACAGTTCCACATGGCCAAGCCTGGTGAGATTTTATTTACGACTCAGAACTCTGCAACACCTTGACACATTTTTCGTCCCCTCGCTATAATTTATACCGGTCATCTTTCTCATTTTCTAAGGAGGAACTTCCCTTAACATGTCAATTGAATTAGGCAGCAAACTTGAAGGGAAAGTGACGGGGATCACGCATTTTGGCGCATTCGTCCTTCTTCCCGGTGGCGTCACGGGCTTGGTGCATATTTCGGAGATCGCCGACACCTATGTTCGAGATATCCGCGACTACTTGAAGATCAACGACACCGTGACGGTGAAGGTTATTCACGTGGATCCGAACGGGAAGATCGGGCTCTCCATCCGTCAGGCTAAGGAAGGATCTGCTGCCGAACATCGAGGTTCCCAGGGGGGACGCGAGCATGGGCGAGATCGTCACCCAAGGTCGCGGTCGTCCCGTATGTCGTTTGAGGACAAGTTGAATCGGTTTATGAAAGACAGCGAAGAGCGGTTACAAGCGTTGAAGCGCAGTGAAGCCAAACGTGGTGGCCGCGGCGGCCGGCGCGGGTAATCCTTGATCCGTCTCCTTTCAACTGGTCTGATTCGGTCTTTTTCCGGCACCGTGCAGGTGCCTTCTTTATGGTGGGCAGGCTTTTTATATCTTGACATGGATTTGGTGCTGCAGTATGATTAATTTTGTGACTAGCGCGGGGTGGAGCAGTCCGGTAGCTCGTCGGGCTCATAACCCGAAGGTCGCAGGTTCAAATCCTGCCCCCGCAACCAAGGCGGAGTAGCTCAGGTGGTCAGAGCATGCGGTTCATACCCGCAGTGTCGGGGGTTCGAATCCCTCCTCCGCCACCAGCATGAGTAACGCGTACCCCGTGAGGGGTTTTTTTGTTTGTGAGAAGGGCATGGGCGACGCGCTCGTGCCCTTTTATGATTCATGATCTCAAGATCAGAGATATGCCCATTGCATCTCAGAGATGTTGATTGTAGAATAAACAATGTTAAAGGAAAAGATAAAGGATATGGAGGTCCGGCCATGAGCGGGTGGGTGTCGCAATGTCCCGCTTGTTTTGGAGAGTTGACAGTGGCGGAACTGGAGTGCGAGAGGTGCGGCACCGTGATCCGGGGCCATTTCAGTCCCGGGCCATGGATGCGCCTAAAGCCGGATCAGTGGGATTTTGTCCTGCGTTTCTTGAAAGTCCGGGGCAACCTTCGGGAGATGGAGCGCGAGCTCGGAGTTTCTTATCCCACAATTCGGGCCCGATTGGAGCAGATCCTCCGGGTTCTCGGGTTGGAAGAGGGAGAGGCTGCGGGTACCGGTGGAAGCGTCGGAGAGGCGGCGAGTGTTCTTCAAGCGCTAGAGGCTGGCGAATTATCGGTGGACGAAGCGATCCAAGAATTGGAGAACATCTCGAAAGGAAGGGGCACCCATGCGTGAGGAGCGAATGATGATCCTTCGGATGATGGAGAAAGGGCAAATCACCGCGGAAGAAGCAGAACGCCTTCTTCGAGCGCTCGGGGACACGGGGAAGGAAAGCTCTTGGAGCACCCGGGGTCGCACGTGGGATTTCGGCCCGATGTGGCAGGATGCAGCTCGCAATGTGCGGGATCTCGGAAGGCAGATGTCGGAGAAATTGGGAAAAGAACTTCAGCAGGCGATGGAGTCCCTGGCTGCATTGCCGGAATGGTTCGGGCGCTGGGAGATCGGGGGCGCAGTGGTTGAACAGGTGTATCGGGGCCCGGGGCCGCTCTCCGCTCTGGAGATTCGAACCCTTCACGGGAACGTGCGGGTGGTTGCCGAACGGCGCGAAGACGTGGAACTTCATGTCCGGGCTCAAGTTTCTGACGGCGGCAGCTGGACGGGGGAAGGGAACCCCTTGGATGCTTGTTGGCGCGCAGAGGGCGGGGAAGTGAAGTTTATCGTCGACGATGAGGCGGAAGTGGTTCGGGGGGCTCATGTGACGGTCCGGGTTCCGGAGGCACCTTTTGACCGGTTAGCGGTTCGCCAAACGAACGGCAGGATTCGGATCGAGTTGGTTCAAGCGCAGGTGGTGGAGTTGATGACCACCAATGGTGCCGTAGAGCTGGAGCAAGTTGCGCCAGCCCCGGATGGTCGAGTGGAAATCCGGGTGGTCAACGGAAGGATTTCCTGGACTGTACCCAAAGGGACTGCCCTGGACGGTACGCTGAAAACGGGAATCGGGGTGGCGGATATTCGCGTGCCCACCCGATTGGCAGAAGGCGGCCGGATTGTCCGCCGCCGAGGAGAGATCATCCTCTGGGCTCCCCAACAGGTGCCCGCCTGCACAGTGGATGTGGATCTGCGGACGGGACGGCTGGAAATCACGGAAGTGTGATTCGTGGTTGACCCGTGAGCCCGGTGCGAACCGTCCAGGGCTCACGGGTCTGCTTCAAGATGGGCCCGGTATTTATAAAACACTCGGTTGAGCATGATCACTGACCGCTTGTCTTTCTCCCGGAACGCTTTTGCCAGTTGATTGCGCAGCCAACTGGGCATTGGAATCCCTCCCCGGGCTGGTCTTACCTGCATATATACGCCGGGGCTTCCGGGAGGGAGCCTGTCAGTCGCCAATCCTTTCGAAATGGACACGGGGAGGTTGATAAGTTTCCAGCCGGCGGAATCCGATTCCTTTTTCCTGGAGAAGGCGGGAGACCTTCTCCAGGTCCTTTTCATAGGGGCGATGGTACACGATTTCGGCAATGCCGCTGTTGGCCAACATGTTGGCACAGGTCCAGCAAGGCGAATCGGTGACATACACCGTAGATCCGAGGCGCTGAGCGCGGTCGGTGAAGAGAATAAGGTTCTGTTCGGCGTGAATCGTGCGGATGCAGTGTTGCTTCTGAACGATTTCGCCTGCCGGGTTCTTCTCATAAACGTCTACCAGCAGACATCCTCCCTCGTAGCAATCTGTTACCCCTGCTGGTGCCCCGTTATAGGCACTCCCCATTAATTTGCGGTCCTGAACCAGGACGGCCCCCACTTGTCGTCGGGGGCACGTCGCTCGGGTGGCCGCCATGTAAGCGATATCCATAAAATAACAATCCCACGATTTACGCGAATGTGACGATTGGTGTCGCACGGTGCGGCCCTCTTTCTCTTTCATTTCTCCTTCATTTTACCGGAATTGAGCCGGTCGTGTCGAGGCAGTGAAATCACGTGTTCCCGGATTGTCGAAGGAAACGGCAAAACTCGGCGCGAAATAACGGGACCTGTCGAGGAAAATGTCGGAACTTTTTTCATTGGCGCCGACGCGGTTTGACACCCTTCTTGCTCCGGCTTGTCCTATAATGACCCTACTCTAACAACGGGTGGTGGAGAGGATGGCAAAGCAAATGGTGAACGATCGCCGGGTGCGCTGGGGCGCAAATTGGGTTAAGGGGATCGTCGACCGGTCCAGGCGAATGAGTCAGCATTTTTCTCTGGTGTGGGGCATTCGCATCCTGCTGGCCGCGATTGGGTTCTTTCTTGGCCGGGCATGGATTGTCGGCCTTTTGTCTCCTTTTTCCCTGGCCTATTACGCTGTAGTCCTGGGAAGTCGCAGAACGGCTGCCCCTCTGGTGTTTCTCAGTACTTTGGCGGGGGTGGCCACGGTTTCAGAGGATCCGCATCGAGTGTTTGTCGTGTTGACCACGTTGACGGCGTACCGCATGGTTTTTGGGTGGCTGTCCCGTCGGCAACGTCTGGGTTCGGTGGAAGTGCCCGTGGCCGTCATTGGAACTGACATCCTGGTCAAAGGATTGGACGCGGCCATTGCAGGAGGAGGGAACCCCTTTACCTGGGCGGTGGTGGGATTGGACGCCGTGCTCGCGGGGATCCTCAGCATGATTTTCCTGCAGGCCATCCCGGTCCTGAGCCACCGGGCCCGGGTGCGGCCTTTACGGGCGGAGGAGATTCTGTGCCTCGTGATCCTGTTTGGATCGGTGTTGACCGGTATGCAGGGGATTGCGGTTCACGGGGTGTCTCTTGACGCCGTTCTCAGCCGGTACTTGCTCCTGATCTTCGCCGTGATCGGAGGAAGTGGGCTCGGGGCGGCCGTGGGCGTAGTCACCGGGATCCTCATGACTTTGGGGAATATGGCGTCGATCTACGAAATCGGGGTCCTCGCCTTTTCCGGATTGCTGGCCGGCCTGCTCCAAGAAGGCAAAAAAATTGGCGTCGGTCTGGGGGCGATGATCGGGTCCATTCTGCTGACCGCCTACTCCTCGGATTGGCATCAGGTGTCTCTGGGGTTGCAGGAGACCGTGGCCGCTTTCCTCCTGTTCGCCTTGACTCCGAGTGCCTGGATCGACTATGCTGCCCGGTTTACCCCTGGAACTCGGGAGTATGCCGGGGTCCGCCAAGACTACGTGCGGCGGGCTCGGGACATGATGGCCGCCCGAATCCGGGAGGTTTCAGAGGTGTTTGATGAACTGGGACAGGCCTTCCGTGGGGCCGAGCGGTCCACCCGGGAGCCGGAGGATCTGCTCAACGAAGCGGTGGAACGATCGGCGAGGATGGTTTGCGCCTCCTGTGCCCGGCGCAACGTCTGCTGGGAACGGGACTTTTATGCGACATATCGGGCAATGGCGGATGCGATCGCCCTTATGGACATCGATGGGCCGATCCAGTCCCGGGATGCACCCGATGATCTTCGGAGACGCTGTATTCGAATGGAGCGCATGATTCCTGCCCTTTGGCAGTCCCTTGAGGTCATTCGCCGGGATGCCTTCTGGAACCGACAAATCCGGGAAAGCCGGGAATTGGTGGGAGCCCAGCTTGAAGGTGTTTCTCAAATCATGACCAATTTAGCCGCTGAGATTCAGCGGGAGGTGAACACGGCATCGGAGCAAGAGGAGCATGTCCTGGCGGCATTGGAACACATTGGCCTGCACATTCAACAAGTGGATATCATCAGTCTCGAAGAAGGGAAGGTGAGCATTGAGATCACCCAAGCGATGTGCACCGGCCATGAAGAATCAGCCAAATTGATTGCCCCTCTGTTGTCCGATATCGTGGGCGAACCGATTTCCGTGGAGCGGATCCACTGCAGCCGGGGGGAGGGACCGTGCACCGTGTCGTTCACCTCTTCAAAATCTTTCGCGATCCGGGCCGGGGTGGCCTCTGCGGCCAAGGGTGGTGCCACTCTGTCCGGCGATTCTTATACCCTGCTCGATGTCGGCAACGGCAAGTTCGCGGTGGCGATCAGTGACGGTATGGGGAACGGGGAGCGCGCCCAGGCGGAGTCCAAAGCTGCGGTTGGCATGCTGGAACAATTGTTAAAAGCGGGGTTTGATGAGCAACTGTCCGTCCGTACGGTGAATGACGTACTGATGCTCCGGTCGAAGGACGAGATGTACGCAACTTTAGACCTGGCCTTGGTGGATTTGTTTACGGCTCGAACCGAATTTCTCAAGATCGGTGCGGTTCCCAGCTTTGTCAAGCGAGATGGCGACGTCTTTGTGATCCAGGGTCGGGGATTGCCGATCGGGATTCTCGACAACCTATCTTTCGACGCGATCGAAGAGACGCTAAAACCGGGAGATCTGTTGATCATGGTCTCCGACGGCGTCTTCGAAGCTGCCCGGCACACGGAAGAACGGGAGGCATGGCTCTTGCGGCAAATTGCGCGGATCGAGTCCCGGGATCCCCAGGAGGTGGCCGACCTTTTGGTGGAGATGGCGGTTCGGATGAATCGGGGGGAAGTTCCGGACGATACCACCGTGGTGGTGGCGCGAATCGACCCCGCGGAACCGGAATGGGCCACGATCCATCTTCCCGGGGTGCCAAAATTGCGCCGTCCCAAGCGACCGACCGATGATCGCCGGGTGGTGGGGGTGAGCGGGTAGTCCCAGATGGAAAGATCTCGGAGCAAAAACGGTACCGGTACGACTTTTGTTCTGACGGCCCTCCCGTGTACAATAAAAGCGGGGATACCGAGGAGACGGGAAGGGAACCACGTGGAGCATATTATGGCCGTCTGTTTACAGGCGGGGTCCATTCTTTTACGAAGCGGGGCGGAAACATCCCGGGTGGAGGAGACGATTGCTCGTCTGGCCCGGGCGGCGGGGGTGGACCGGGTGGACACCTTTGTCACCCTCACCGGAATTTTTATTTGCCTCGAAAAAGATGGGACGTCCTTGACTCGCCTGACCCGGGTACATCAGGTGGGTACCGATCTGCAGCGGGTGACAGAAGTGAATCACCTGTCTCGCCAGTTCGTTCGCGGGGAACTGTCGTTATCTGAGATTCAGGAGCGGTTGACGGCCTTGGAGAACCGACGCCCCCTCTATCACCCGCTGCTCCGGGCAGCGGCCGCTTTTGTCTCCGCCGGTTCCTATGGCTTTCTCATGTCCGGGAACTGGCGCGTTTTGCTTCCATCGGCCCTGGGCGGGGTTGTGGCCCATTTGGTTTCCCAATGGAACACAAGGGGACAGGGAGGCAACTTTTTGCGCGTTTTTCTGGGTGCGATGATCGGTTCCTCCGCCGGGGTTGGAGCCGCGTTTCTCGATGGCGGCCCGGGCCGGGTCGGTCAAATCGTGGTGGGCGCCACCATCCCTCTGGTTCCGGGTGTGGCGGTGACCACGGCTATTCGAGATCTATTATCCGGGGACCTCTTGTCAGGCATGGCCCGGGGAACCGAGGCGCTGCTTACGGCAGTGGCTATTGCCATGGCGGTGGGGTTAGTACTGGGGGTCGTATTATGACGGGGCCAACGGCGGCCGGGGTGCTGGCGAGTTTCCTTTCCACGGTGAGCTATGCTGTACTGTCGGGCGTTCCACTTCGGGCGCTGTTCCCGGCGGGCCTTGCCGGTGCCCTGGCCTGGACGGTTTACAGCATTGGGTCAGCAGCGGGGATCGGCCCCGTGGCGTCAACTTTTGCAGGGGCTCTCAGTTCCGCATTTTTGGCGGAAGGGCTTGCCAGGCGGATGAGGATGCCTGCGACGTTGTTTCAACTAAGCGGCATCATTCCGTTGGTTCCTGGGATCACCGCCTTCGCCACTATGCGGGATTTTGTAACGGGGGATTACCAGCAAGGTCTAGCCGACGGGACCATGACCGGGTTTTTAGCCGGCGCCATCGCGGCTGGGCTGGTATTCGCAGGCACAGCGGTTCGGGGGCTGGGGAGGCGAGCCCGTGATCGACAAGCTCATTGATTGGTTTGACAGGCATCGGGAGCTCCCAACGCTTCGCCGGGTGGTGGTGGCCGTATCCGGGGGCGTCGATTCCATGGTCGCCATGGATTTAATCGGCCAGTTGTCCGGCGCCCTCGGATTCAGTGTGGTGGTGTGCCACGTGGATCACCGCATGCGGCCGGAATCCGAGGATGAACAGCGGTTTGTCGAGGCTGAGGCAGTCCGGCGGGGCTTGACGTTTCACGGGGTTGCCGTGGATGTTCCGGGTCGAATTCGAGAAACGGGCGAATCCCCCCAAGCGGCGGCGCGCGCGTTGAGATATGAGGCGTTGACCCAGTGCGCCCGGGCGGCAGGGGCTGAGGCGGTGGTTTTAGCCCACCATCAGGATGATCAAGCGGAAACGGTATTGCTTCGACTTCTTCGCGGCGCCTCACCCACGGGTCTGGGGGGGATGAACGAGGTTCGGCGGTCGGGGGATTTGTGGTGGCTGCGCCCTTTCCTCAAGGTGACGAAGGCGGAGCTGGTCGCCTATGCAGCGGATCACGGGATTCCTTATCGCGAGGATCCTTCGAATTGGTCCACGAAGTATCTGCGCAACAAAATCCGCCTGCAATTGATTCCTCTCCTCGAAACGGATTATCAGCCCCGGGTAAAAGACCATTTGGCGCGTTTGGCTCAGATGATACAGGAAGATGAAGCGGTACTCACCTCGATGGCCCTGGAGGCCCGAGACCGGTGTGTAAGGGTGGGATCAGGGAATTATCGAATCGATATCCCGCGGTTTTCCGACCTGCCAGCGGCTTTACAACGCCGGGTCCTTACACTAATATTAGATTATCCCTCTGAGCGGTTGCCCGGGTGGGGAGCGATTCAGGTGGAAGCTCTGCGAAACTTGGCCCTTCACGGCCGCTCGGGAAGTGAGTTGCGGTTGTCCGGTGGTTGGCGGGCACGGCGTGTGTACGACGAGTTGGTGTTCGACCGATTCGGCGAGGAAGGCCGCCCCATCGGGGTTGGCCCTTTGGGTGCATCCCCCATCCCGTTGTCGGTGCCGGGGCGTACCTCTTGCCCGATCCTGGGCGTGACGATCGATGCAACCGTGGTCTCCCGGCAGGAGTGGGAGCTGCGGGCAAGGGCTGAAGCGGCAAACGATCCGGGCGTCGGACCGTCAACTCCCGCCGTGGCTGATTTTGATTGGGAGAGGATGGAGGGACGCCCGCTTTTCATTCGATCGAGACTTCCGGGGGACCGGTTTGCACCCTTTGGTCTTGCAGGCACGAAAAAAATCAAAGACGTATGGATTGACGACAAGGTACCCCGGGAGTTGCGGGACCGGTGGCCTTTACTGGCGGCGGGGCGGGAGATCCTCTGGATTATCGGCTGGCGCCGGTCTGCCCATTGGCCGGTTACCAAGGACACCCAGCGGATTTTGCACGTGGAGGCAACATGGACAAACGAGGAGATTCGAGAGTGGGTCCACAGGAGAACGAGGAAAAACTGATGATGAAGGATCTGGAAACCGTTCTTTATACGGAGGAACAGATCTTGGCGCGGATTCGGAACATGGGGGAACAGTTGACGGCGGAGTATCGGGGAAAGTTTCCGTTGTTGGTCGGCGTTCTCAAAGGGGCGGTCATGTTCATGTCCGACCTGGTCAAACGCATGACGATCCCCCTGGAGATAGACTTTATTGCAATCTCTAGTTATGGAACATCGACTCGATCTTCAGGGGTCGTACGTATTCTCAAAGACTTGGATCGGGATGTGGATGGCCGACATGTGCTGATTGTCGAGGATATCGTCGATACCGGCCTCACTTTGGCTTATCTCCGCGACGTTTTGGTGCGGCGCAACGCGGCCTCGGTTAGGATTGCGGCACTCTTTGATAAACCCGGACGGCGGCAGGTCCCGATCGAGCCGGACTATTGCGGGTTCACCGTGCCCAACGCGTTCATTGTCGGCTACGGCCTCGATTATGCGGAGCGCTACCGTAATCTTCCGGATGTGGGGATTTTAAAAGAGAATGTGTACCGGGGCTCCGATACGCCGCGTACATAAACTCCGGTTCTCGATTGAGAGGGCCGGGGCTCTATGGTACAATTGTTTCCGCCGTGGCCGAGAGGAGGTCAGGAATGAACAAATTCTTCCGGAGCGCCGCATTTTATTTGCTGATATTTTTGGTGACGGTCGGCATCATTAACTTCCTCACTGCCGGCCAGCAAGACCGGCAGGATATCACATATAGCGATTTGATCAAGTATGTCCAACAGGGTTCCGTTCAAAGCATGGATGTGACGTCCGATGGTCTCACCCTCAGGGTGCAAGGCACGTTGACCGATGGTCGGACCTTCACCTCCCGGACGTTGTTTAGTGATCAATTTGTTCAGGATTTGAATAAATTGGCAACCAGCACCGGCGCGAAAATCAAGATCAATCCGCCACAGAAAGAATCGGTGTGGTTGAGCTTCTTGACGTCCATTGTGCCGATTGTGTTGATCTTCGTGCTGTTTTTCTTCCTGTTCAATCAAGCCCAGGGTGGCGGGACCCGGGTGATGAACTTTGGCAAAGCCCGGGCCAAGATGTTTACCGACGACAAGAAAAAAGTCACTTTTAATGACGTGGCGGGGGCCGACGAGGAAAAGGCCGAGTTGGAGGAGGTTGTGGAGTTTTTGAAGGATCCGCGGCGTTTCTCCAGTTTAGGTGCCCGAATCCCAAAGGGGATTCTCCTGGTAGGGCCTCCGGGAACGGGGAAAACGCTGCTGGCCCGGGCGGTGGCCGGGGAGGCGGGAGTTCCTTTTTTTAGTATCAGCGGATCCGATTTTGTGGAGATGTTCGTGGGCGTCGGCGCGTCCCGGGTCAGGGACTTGTTTGAGACGGCGAAGAAAAATGCTCCATGCATTATCTTTATCGACGAGATCGACGCCGTGGGCCGCCACCGTGGCGCGGGGCTTGGCGGAGGCCACGATGAACGGGAGCAGACCTTAAACCAACTGCTCGTCGAGATGGACGGATTTAGCGGCCACGAGGGGATCATTATCATAGCTGCTACAAACCGTCCGGATATTCTCGACCCTGCCTTGCTTCGACCTGGACGGTTCGATCGCCAGATCACTGTGGATCGCCCGGATGTGAAGGGTCGGGAACAGATTCTTAAGGTGCATGCCCGCAACAAACCGCTGGGACCCGACGTATCCCTCGACGTAATCGCAAGGCGGACTCCGGGGTTTACCGGGGCGGATTTAGAGAACCTGTTAAATGAAGCTGCGCTGTTGGCCGCGAGGCGCAGCAAAAAAACCATTAACATGACCGAAGTCGAGGATGCCATTGACCGGGTCATCGCCGGACCCGAGAAGCGGAGCCGGGTAATCAGTCCGGTGGAGAAAAAGATCGTGGCTTACCATGAAGCGGGCCACGCGGTTGTCGGGTATTTTCTCAAGAATGCCGATGCGGTCCACAAGGTGACCATTATCCCCCGGGGAATGGCCGGAGGGTATACCGTGATGTTGCCGAAGGAAGACCGGTATTTTATGACCCGGTCCGAGATTCTCGATCGGGTGTCGGGTCTTCTCGGCGGGCGGGTAGCCGAGCAGATGGTGCTAGGTGAGATCAGCACTGGCGCACACAATGACCTGGAAAAAGCCACGGAAATTGTCCGTCGCATGGTGACTGAGTTCGGCATGAGTGACAAGTTGGGGCCGATGCAGTTCGGACACCGGCAGGGGCAAGTGTTTCTCGGCCGGGACATCGCTCATGAACAAAACTATTCCGATGCCATCGCCTATGAGATCGATAAAGAGATGCGCAGAATCATCGATGAATGCTATCGGCAGACAGAACAAGTACTCAGCGAGCATCGGGACAAGTTGGAACTATTGGCGCAAACCTTGCTGGAGCGGGAGACAGTGGATGAAGATGAAATTAAACAGTTGATGGAGCACGGGCAGATCATCGATAAAAAAACCGATGTCCGCGTAACCATTCAACCGCGCAATCCTGATCAGGAGGGCGGCGGGGATCCGGCATCTCCGCATGAGGAGGCGCCAGCCGAGGAAAACAAGACTCCGCCTCGCCAAGGGTAACGCGTAGGGTGCCGACCGAGGCGCCCTTTGTCATATTGAAGGACAAGCTGGGGACGGGGTGAGGGGGAGCGGGTTGTGCGGTTGACGTCAGTGAATCGTCTGGTGCCAGGGGATTGCTTGGCCCGACCTGTTTATGACGGGGAGGGACGGGTTCTCGTGGGAGTCGGGGTGCCCATGACGGCGACGATGATTCGGAGGTTAAAGGAACTGGGAGTGTATGCCTTATATCTGGAAGACGCTCGGACAGCGGACGTGGTATTTGGTGACCCCCTTGCCCCTGAACTTCGGAGACGGGCGGTGGAGGTGGTGCGGGAGGTCATGCACCGCCTGACCGAGGGGGACGAAGTAACGAAGCGTTTCGTCCTGCAGAAACAGGCGGCATCCATACGCGGTGTGGTGAATGATCTGGTCGAAGTGGTGCGGGAGAATCCCGAGATTCTCCAACAGGTGGCAGATATCTACACCGCAGACGGCTTTCTTTATCATCATTCAGTGCACGTTGCCATTCTGTCCATCGGATTGGGAATTGAGGCTGGGCTAACCAATGGGCAGCTCCGGGATCTCGGAATTGGGGCTCTGCTTCACGATGTGGGGAAGCTCCGTATCGCACCAGAAATTTTGAATAAGCCCGCCGAACTCACCCGTGAGGAATATGACCTGGTCAAGCGTCACACGACTTATGGATATGAAATTCTTCAGCGACTGGATGCGATATCGATCCCGAGCGCCCAGGTGGCCTTACAGCACCACGAGCGTATGGATGGTAGTGGCTATCCCCTGGGGCTGAAGGGGAATGAGCAGCACCTTTTCGGAAGGATTGCGGCAATTGCAGACGTTTACGATGCCATGACATCACACCGGGTCTACCGCCCGGGGTTCTTGCCCCACGAGGCTTATGAATATATCATGGCGGGATGTGGAACCTGGTACGACAGTGAATTGGTCAAGATTTTTGTCCGGCAGGTTGCGATCTATCCGGTGGGACAAACTGTGCGTTTGAGCACTGGAGAGGTCGGCGTCGTAACGGAGATTCCCCGAGGGTTTCCCCAGCGGCCCCGAGTTCGTGTCCTCTACGATCCTGAGGGGTGCGAATTGGCTCAGCCCTTTGAACGGGATTTGATTCGGGAATTATCTGTGGTCGTTGCCGATGTATTCAGCTAATGAATGAAGTCATCGGAGGGGGAGCAAGGATGGTTGTGCCCCGATACGTGGCATCCGTGGATCCAAGAGAGGCCCCGGCCCATGAGGTGGATGCTGTGGTGATCGGTGCCGGGATCGCCGGGTTATATGCGGCATTGAAGCTGGCCGCCTGGGGCAAAGTGGCGGTTCTATACAAAGGCGCCCCGGAGGACAGTAACACCTTTGCCGCCCAGGGCGGCATTGCTGCCGCGGTGGGCGTCGACGATTCTCCCGATTTACATGCTCAGGATACCCTGGCTGCCGGAGCCGGCCTCAACGAACCGGAGGCGGTTCGGACGTTAGTAGAAGAGGCGCCCTCTGTCATCCGGGACTTGATCGAGCAAGGTGCCTCCTTTGACCGATCGGACGGGGAGTATGCTTTAACCCGGGAAGCGGCGCACAGTCGTCGGCGGATACTTCACTCGGGGGGCGACGCCACGGGGAAAGGGATTGCTTCCGCGCTCCTGCGGCAGGTTGGTAGACATCCGAACATCACCTTGTGGGAACAAACGATGGTTGTCGACCTCTTGACGGTGGGCGGGCGTTGCGTCGGGGCGGTCGCAGTTCAGGAGGATGGCCGGGAAACGGTTTGGCACGTTTTCGTGGGCGCGGCCACCATCTTGGCCACCGGGGGAGCGGGTCAATTGTTCGCCCGGACCACAAACCCTGCAGGGGCTACAGGGGACGGGATCGCCCTGGCCTACCGCGCCGGCGCCGAGGTGAGGGATCTCGAATTTGTCCAGTTCCACCCCACGGCTTATGCAGGTGAAGGTGCTCCCGCCTTCCTTTTGTCGGAGGCTTTGCGGGGAGAGGGAGCGGTGTTGCGCAATCGGGACGGACATCGTTTTCTAGAAAATCACCCACAGCGCGAGTTGGCGCCGAGGGATGTGGTGGCGAGGGCGATTGCCAAAGAGTTAAACCAGGGAGAAGAATCGAGGGTGTACCTTGATATGACCCATCGGCCCGCGGAGTGGCTGAGGGATCGGTTCCCGAATATCTACGATTTTTTACTGGGCCAAGGAGTAGACATGGCCAGGGATTGGATTCCGGTAGCGCCTGCCGCCCACTACATGATGGGCGGCGTGGTGACCGATTTAGACGGGCGGACGACGATTCCTGGGCTTTTTGCTGTCGGCGAAACGGCCTCCACCGGTGTTCAGGGAGCGAATCGATTGGCCAGCAACTCCCTGATCGAGGGAGCCGTCTTCGCCCGACGCGCTGCAGAGCGGGCTCGGCAAGAAGGGTTCCGCCGCCGGCGCTCCTTGTCGCTGAACGGACCGGAAGTCGCAGATGAGGGGTACCCCTCGTCTATTCGCAGCCTACCTGATCCGCGGGTGCCAGGGGCCATTGAATCGTTTCGCCGGGAGCTACAAAGGCTGATGATGAAAGAGGTCGGTGTCTTTCGGTCCGGGGACTCCATCGCTCGGGCCTTATCAGGGCTTGGCCGGTGGCTGCCGTCTTTGGTTTACCCGGTTCGAAATCGTGCCGAGGCGGAATGGGTCAACCTGCTGACCACCGCGTTTCTAGTGGTTGAAGCGGCACAGTTGCGCAAGGAGTCTCGGGGAGCACACTATCGGCATGATTTCCCGGAGACGAACGATACCGAGTGGCGAGCTCATCTCGTGTTTTCTCGGGATCGAGGTGCCTACATCCGGGAGGTGGACAGATAGATGGAACTGGATAAGGAAGAAATCCTGGAGGTGGTGAAGCGAGCCCTCCGGGAGGATGTTGGACACGGAGATGTCACAACGCGTCATGTTGTTCCTGCAGGGGCTCGAGCCCGGGGTACGTTTCGGGCAAAGAGTTCGGGTGTGATCGCGGGTTTGCCCGTGGCCCGTCAGGTTTTTGAGATTCTCGATCCCGAAGTCACCTTCCAAGAATCGCTGCGGGAAGGAGAGTCCGTGGGCCCCGGACAGATCGTCGCCGTGGTTGAAGGGCGAGCTTCCTCCATTCTGACGGGGGAGCGGGTGGCACTGAACTTCCTGCAAAGGCTTTCGGGGATTGCCACCAAAACGGCCAAATTCGTGGAGTCGGTCCGGTATTATCATGCGAGGATTACGGACACTCGCAAGACGACTCCGGGCCTCCGCGCGTTGGAAAAGTATGCCGTGCGGGTGGGCGGAGGGTATAATCACCGCTTTGGTCTCTTTGATGCCGTGCTCATCAAAGATAATCACATTGCTGTGGCCGGAGGCGTCAAACAAGCGATCATGGCCGTCAGACGCGGGGCTCCCCATACCATGAAGATCGAGGTCGAGGTGGAAACCTTCGAGCAAATTGACGAGGCACTGGAAGTCAAAGCGGACATTATCATGTTGGACAACATGAC
Source organism: Kyrpidia spormannii (assembly GCF_002804065.1). NCBI lineage: Bacteria > Bacillati > Bacillota > Bacilli > Caryophanales > Alicyclobacillaceae > Kyrpidia > Kyrpidia spormannii. Next base: position 96,007 of record NZ_CP024955.1, read on the forward strand.
GGTGGAGCAGATGAAGGAAGCGGTGGAGCGCATCAATGGCCGGGCGGTGGTCGAAGCATCCGGTGGGGTAACAGAGGAAAACGTGGTAGACATCGCGAAAACGGGTGTTGATTACATATCGGTCGGGGCTTTGACCCATTCATCGACCGCCCTGGATATTTCTCTCGATCTCGATCTGGTTCCCAGCGAAGCTGAGGAGGGCCAGTCATCGGCGTCCGAATGAACGGTGGAATGAGGGGTAGCCATGTTATTGACGATGGATGTAGGGAACACCAATATTGTGCTGGGTGTCTATAAGGGTCGCGATCTTCTTTATCACTGGCGCATGGCCACTGCCCGGGAAAAAACGGAAGATGAACTGGGCATGATGATTAAAAGCTTATTCGCCGATCAGGGCGTGTCCGTATCGGATATTGACGGCGTCGTGATTTCCTCCGTGGTCCCCCCATTGATGCTGGCCTTGGATCGCATGTCGAAAAAATATTTTCACAAAAAACCGTTAATCATAGGTCCGGGGATTCGCACTGGCCTTCCGATCAAGATCGAAAATCCCAAAGAAGTGGGGGCGGATCGCATCGTCAATTGCGTGGGCGCCATCGAGCTTTACGGGCCGCCTCTGGTGATCGTCGATTTTGGAACGGCCACCACCTTTGACGTAGTGAATGAACGGGGAGAATATTTGGGCGGGCCGATCGCTCCAGGTATCGCGATCTCGGTGGAAGCTTTATTTCAGAGGGCCGCGAAGCTGCCCCGGATCGAGTTGGTCAAGCCCGATCACGTTTTGGGCCGCAATACCATCGACATGATGCAGTCCGGCGTCATCTACGGATTTGTGGGCCAAGTGGACGGGCTCGTAACGCGGATTCGCCGGGAGCTGGGCCTGCCTTTTCGCGTCATCGCGACTGGAGGCCTGGCCGAGTTGATCAGTTCGGAATCGGAAACCATCGAAGAGGTTAACCCTTATTTAACCCTTCATGGCTTGCGGATCATTTGGGAACGAAATCGCTGACCGATGGGTCATCGGCGCGAGAACCGGGATCGACATTCGGGAGGGAAGACTTTGCATGACTACATAGTCCGTGCAGTGGCCCGTTCTGGCAAAGTGCGCGCTTATGCAGCCAGGACGACGGAATTGGTGGAAGAATTGAGGCGCCGCCACGGCACTTGGCCCGTGGTGACAGCTGCCTTGGGCCGGGCAGCCACCGTCGGCGCGATGATAGGGGCCATGTTGAAAGGAGATCAGCGTCTCACTGTTCAAGTCATGGGAGACGGCCCCGTCGGAACCATCGTTGTGGATGCTGACGCGGCAGGCCGGGTTCGGGGCTTCGCGGATCACCCAAATGTGGATCTCCCGTTGAACGATCAAGGAAAACTTGATGTCGCAGGTGCCGTAGGAAAAGGGGCTCTCTATGTCGTAAAAGATTTAGGGTTCGGGGAGCCTTATCGAGGTAGTGTCCCTCTCGTGTCTGGCGAGCTCGGGGAGGATTTCGCGTATTACTTCGCGGTTTCAGAGCAATTGCCATCCTCGGTGGGCGTAGGGGTGTTGGTGGATACACATGGAAGGGTCAAACAGGCCGGCGGATTTATCATCCAGTCATTTCCGGGCCTGTCTGAAGAGGAAACCACCGATCTGGAAGGGGCGCTGACCAGTATCCCATCGGTGACCGCGATGTTGGACCGGGGTGTGACTCCCGAAGAGCTGTTGGCGCATGTGGTCCCGGATGTCCGGGTTCTCGATCGGGTACCCGTTGCGTTTCGGTGCAGGTGTTCTCGACAACGGATCGAAAGGATTTTGGTGGCTCTGGGCAAGGAAGAGCGAGAATCCCTTTGCCAGGAACAAGGCGGCGCCGAAGTTCGGTGCCAGTTTTGTGGGAAGGTGTACCGGTTTAGTTGTGAAGCACTTCGGGCTTTGGACGAAGGACGATCGGTGTAGGAGGCGATAGGCAGTGGGGGGGAAGGTTCGCGGAGCTTGGGTGGTTTACCTCGACACCCCGGAGTTGTGGCGAGAGGAGTGGCGGCTAATCGGGGATGATCCCGTGGACACGCCGGCAACCGGGGGACTAACAAGTCTATTTCCCCTGCAGGTACGTTTGGACTGGGAAGATGGGGTGGAATCCGATGTACGGCTATTGGGGATTTTTTCCGAGACCGGGTGCCAGGTGAGCGCCGGCCGTCGCCACTGGATTGTGACAGCGGCTAAGGAACAGCTCTTCCAGGCGGCGGATCGTCTTTTAGAAACACCGGGAGACCCAGGGGCGGCCGAGGTCGGCACCGCTCTGCGGGACGCTGTGCAACGGTCGGAAAGAGCGCGAAAACCGTTGACAGTGGGACCTTGGACCTGGGGTTGGGAGCGTACCCTCGTCATGGGGATCCTCAATGTCACTCCGGATTCCTTTTCGGACGGGGGGCGGTTCAACGACCTGGAAAGGGCTTTGGCCCACGCCCGGGAAATGGTGGCTCAGGGGGCGGACATCATCGATATCGGCGCGGAGTCGACTCGCCCCGGCCATTCGCCGGTTAGCGCCGAGGAGGAATTGCGGCGTCTGTTGCCAGTGGTACGGGCGGTGGCCCGGGAACTTGATGTGCCGATTTCTGTCGATACGTACAAAGCCCAGGTAGCCGAGGCCGCGATTCGGGAGGGGGCGCACGTGGTGAACGACGTCTGGGGGCTGAAGCGGGATCCGCGAATGGCCCCGCTGGTGGCGCGCCTCGGCGTTCCCGTGATTGTGATGCATAATCGACAGGCGCCTGTGGAGCGCGACCCCATTGGGACGCTCCTACAGGACCTGTGGGAGTCGGTGCAGTTGGCGAGGCGAGCGGGTGTACGGGAGGAACAGATTATTCTCGATCCCGGCATCGGATTCGCAAAGACTTATGAGCAAAATCTGCTCATCATGCGGCGTCTGCGGGATGTCCGGGCTCTGGGTTATCCCGTTCTCCTCGGGACATCGCGAAAATCGATGATCGGTCGGACGCTCAATTTGCCCGTTGACCGTCGGGTGGAGGGAACCGCCGCAACGGTGGCCTTAGGCGTTGCCTTAGGCATGGATATCGTTCGCGTTCACGATGTACCGGAGATGGTGCAGACCGTTCGCATGACCGAGGCCATGATCGGAAGGGGGGCGTGAAGTGGACGCAATCAGCCTGCTCGGGATGGAATTTTACGCTTACCACGGCGTGTTCCCCGAGGAACAGGTTCTGGGGCAGAGATTTATCGCAGACGTACACTTACATTTTTCTACGCGGGCTGCGGGACAGTCTGATGATCTTCGTGATACACTGGATTATGCAGAGATTTACCGGGTGATCCGGGAGACGGTGGAAGGAAAAAAATACCGCTTGTTAGAAGCGGTTGCCGAGCGAATCGCCGACGCCCTGTTGATGCGTTGGCCGGTGGAAGGCGTACGGGTAAAACTTGTGAAACCATCTCCGCCTTTTCCCGGCACGATGCAGGGGGTGGCGGTGGAGATTGAACGCTTCCGAAACGATGCATGACGTGTACCTCGGGCTCGGGGCAAACCTTGGCGATCGGGAGACGTGCCTCCGCCAGGCCGTGACTGGTTTACAACGAGGTCTTGAACCGATTCGCATGAAGCTCTCTTCTCTTTATGAGACCGATCCCGTTGGGGTCGAACACCAGCCGTTATTCTTGAATGCCTGTCTGTTTTTGCGGACGGCGGCCCCTTTGCAAGTTGTTCACCAAGTCGCCCGGGACACGGAAACCCGACTCGGCAGGACTCGAACAATCCGATGGGGCCCCCGAACCATTGACATCGATATCCTTTTGTTCGATAACCTAGTGGTGAACACGCCGGAGTTACAGATTCCTCATCCCCGGATGCACGATCGCATTTTCGTGATGGTTCCCATGGCAGAGTTGGCTCCCGAACTCCGCCATCCTGTGCTCGGGCAAACGATGGCGGAGATTGCTGAACAGGCCCGCAAGAAGGGTGGGATTCGCCGATGGAAAATCGGTTGGGAAGGAGAATACGCGCCTTTCGAAAACTGAAGAATCTCACCCAGCGAGAGTTGGCAGATCGGATTCATCTCTCGGTTGCGGTCCTGGGCGCTATCGAGCGGGGGGCCAAAACCCCGTCGCCGCATGTGTTGCGGGCCATCGGGGAAGCCTTGGGGATCGACGAACAGGAGTTAGTCGGCGGCATCCAGGGTGGAGGTGATACCGTTTGATCAAAACTGATCTCCGCATTGGCGATGTGCAGTTGGACAACAATGTGATTCTTGCTCCCATGGCCGGGGTTTCCAATCCCGCCTTTCGCATTCTGGCGAAAGAAATGGGGGCGGGGATGGTCTGTGCTGAAATGGTGGCAACCAAAGGGATCGTGAATGCGAATGCGAAAACGTTGCGCATGCTCCATATTTTGCCAGACGAGCATCCCGTGAGCCTCCAGCTGGTGGGGAGCGACCTGGATTCTATGGTGCGGGCCGCCGAGACTGTAGGGACCGCCACCAACGCGGATGTGATCGACATTAACATGGGTTGTCCTGTGTTGAAGATTTATAAGAACGGTTCCGGCGCGGCGTTGGCCCGGGACCCGGACTATGCCGCTCGAATCGTACGAGCGGTTGTGCAGACGGTGGACAAACCAGTAACGGTAAAGTTCCGTAAAGGCTGGGATGACGACCATGTCAACGCGTTGGAGGTTGCCCTGGCCGTGGAGGAAGCCGGTGCAAAAGCTGTCACGGTTCACGGGCGAACGGCTAAACAGATGTATAGCGGTCACGCCGATTGGTCGATCATTCGGCAGGTCAAAGAGGCGGTGCGAATTCCTGTTATCGGAAATGGAGACGTATCTACCCCGGAAGCGGCCGTGCAAATGCTACAGGAAACTGGCTGCGACGGTGTCATGATCGGCCGGGGCGCTCTCGGCAATCCCTGGATTTTCCGAGAAACGGTGCATTATCTCAAAACGGGGCAGAAGCTCCCCTCACCAGGCGTTGATGAAAGGATTCGAGTGTGTCTTCGACATCTGGAGTTGCTGGTGGCAGAAAAGGGGCCTTGGATCGGCGTCCGCGAAATGAGAAAGCATGCTGGCTGGTATATCAAGGGGCTGCCGGACGCGGCATCGATGCGTCAGCAGTTAAACGAGGCAGAAACCGAAGAGCAGATGAGGAGTTTGTTAGAAGGATATGCCGAACGATTGACCCGCCGGGTCGGCTGACGGGTATGCCGCTGCCCGGCCCGGTACATACTAGGGCGGTCAGATTGAACAAACCTTCCTCTGATGGGAAGGGGTGACCACCCTGAGACATGTTGTCAGTGTGAGTCTGGGCTCGTCTCGACGGAATCACCGCGTGATCATGGAATGGGACGGCCAGATGTTGGTCATTGAACGAATCGGTACTGATGGGGATGTCCGCCGTGCCATGGCTGCCATTCGGGAATGGGATGGACGAGCGGCTGCCATCGGGCTGGGAGGGATCGACCGTTATCTGTACGTCGGCGGAAGACGGTATGTCTTCCGGCAAGCCGAGCGGCTGGCGCGCTTGGCTCACAAGACGCCAGTTGTGGATGGCAGTGGTCTAAAACACACGTTAGAACGCCGGGTGGTCCGTCAGCTGGCGGAGGATCCGCAGGTCGCACTGCGCCGGAAGAATGTTCTTCTCGTGAGTGCGGTGGACCGTTTTGGTATGGCTGAAACCCTGGTCGCTGAGGGGTGCCGGGTGACGTTTGGGGACCTCATGTTCGGCCTCGGTATCCCTGTACCGCTGCATTCTCTTCAAACGCTGAACCGAATGGGCCACGTCCTCGGTCCCGTTGTTACACAACTGCCGATTCACTGGCTGTATCCCACCGGGCAGCGGCAGGAGCAGATTCGCCCTAAGTACCGCCGAGTGTATCGGAGGGCGGACGTGATCGCCGGGGATTTTCATTATATACGCCGGCATCTGCCCGAAAGGCTGGAAGGTGTTTGGATCCTTACGAATACGGTGACCCGGGAAGATGAGGAATTGTTGCGCCGGCGGGGCGCTGGAGGGCTCATCACCACCACACCTGAATGGGAAGGGCGCTCGTTTGGTACGAATGTGCTGGAGGCTGTTTTTGTCGCCATGGCAGGGGAACCTCCTGCACTGCTCGGGTCCGGGCGCAACCTGTACCCGGATGAGTCTTTCTACCACTACTGGTTGGAGCGGCTGGGAGTACGTCCGAGGATTACTTGCTGGGGGGCGGGCGTTGATTGACGATCTTAACATTTCGTTCGTATAATAGGGGCGCGGTCGACCGAGTGCCCTGCAAGCACTGTCAACCTCCCATGCGTTGACGGTGCTTTCTAGCTCATTGAGGCGTGATACGGTATAATGGCAAAACAGCGCCGTTCTTGTAAGATTGAATAAAGCCTTCGTTCTTGTCATACGATGCTATACACGTCGACTGGGAGAGCATAGGGGATTTTTCATTCCGCGTGGAGAAGGAGCGACCTGTATGTCGGAAAAAGAAGTGCTGCTAACCCCTGGGGGGTTGCAGAAGCTGGAAGAAGAATTGGAATATCTTAAATCGGTAAAACGCCGTGAGGTGGCTGAACGCATAAAAACGGCTATCAGCTACGGGGATATCAGTGAAAACTCGGAATACGAAGACGCAAAGAATGAACAAGCCTTTGTAGAAGGGCGTATCATTACCTTAGAGAAAATGTTGCGCAACGCGCGGATCATTAAGGATAGTGATGTGGATACCGATGTGGTGAGCATTGGGTCGACCGTTTCCCTTAAGGATCTCGAGTTTGGTGAGGTGGTGGAATACACCATCGTCGGCTCTGCGGAATCGGATCCGGTAGAAAACCGAATCTCCAACGAATCTCCCGTGGGCCGGGCGCTGCTCGGGCGGCGGGTGGGCGAAGTCGTCAATGTGGAGGTGCCGGACGGCGTGCTCCAATATGAAATTTTACAGATTAAGAAGTGAACCGATTTAACAGGAGTTGAAGGAGCGCATGACGGATCAAGATGGGCGCCGAAGGCCCGGGTTAACGGAAGAAACGAGTGAGGAGTTGTCCTCCCAGGAGATCGACCACCTGATGCAGGTACGGCTTGAAAAAGTCGAGAAACTCCAGGAGATGGGTGTAGAACCCTTTGGACATCGGTGGGTGCCTACGCATACCGCGGCCCAGGTGCTGGACTTTGCACGAGATCGGTCAAAGGAGGAATTGGAACAAGAAGGACTTCATGTGCGGGTGGCCGGCCGAATCATGACCAAGCGCGGCCACGGAAAAGCCAGTTTCGCCCACATCCTCGATCGGAGCGGACAGATCCAGATTTACGTCCGCCTGGACCGGGTGGGGGAATTCGCTTACCAAGTATTCGACGTGCTCGATTTAGGCGATATCATTGGCGTAGAAGGGGAAGTGTTGCGGACCAATCGGGGCGAAGTGACGATTTTTGCCGACCGGGTGGAACTGTTGACGAAGTCTCTCAGACCGCTTCCCACGAAATGGCACGGACTCAAGGATGTCGAATTGAGGTACCGACATCGCTATGTCGATTTGATCGTCAACCCCCAAGTTCGGGAGACCTTCGTTTTACGGAGCCGCATCATTCGGGTGATGCGCCGATTCTTGGACGATCACGGCTTCCTGGAAGTGGAAACTCCGACGATGCAGAGCGTGGCGGGCGGGGCGGCGGCCCGCCCTTTCGTGACCCACCACAACGCGCTGAATATGGAACTTTACATGCGGATCGCCATGGAGTTGCACCTGAAGCGATTGATCGTAGGCGGCTTAGAACGGGTGTATGAGATCGGGCGGGTATTCCGAAATGAGGGGATATCGACAAAACATAACCCGGAGTTCACAATGATGGAGTTGTACCAAGCCTATGCGGATTACCGGGATATGATGGACCTCACCGAGAGCCTGATCGCCACCATCGCTCGGGAGGTGTTGGGAACGACTCAGATCCAGTATCAGGGTCAGGCGGTCGACCTCACGCCACCGTGGCGAAGGGAATCTATGATGGACTTGATTCAGCATTATACGGGTATTGACTTCCGCCAGGTATCCGGGACGGAACAGGCGCGACAGCTGGCTGAGAACTGCGGTGTCAAGATCGACCCGGGGATGGAATTCGGCCACATTGTGAATGAGTGCTTTGAACAGAAAGTGGAGCAGCATTTGGTACAGCCGACTTTCGTCTACGGGTACCCGGTGGAGATCTCCCCCCTAGCTAAACGCAGTGCTGCGGACCCGCGGTTGACGGATCGGTTTGAACTGTTTATCGTGGGTAGGGAGCATGCCAACGCTTTTTCGGAGTTGAACGATCCCGTCGATCAGAGGAAGCGCTTCCTGGATCAACTGGAGGAGCGCGTCAAAGGAAACGATGAAGCTCACGAGATGGATGAGGATTTTGTGATGGCGTTGGAATATGGAATGCCGCCCACGGGAGGCCTCGGGATCGGGGTGGACAGGCTGGTCATGCTCTTGACCGATCAAGCTTCGATTCGGGACGTATTGTTGTTTCCCTTGATGCGGGATCGTTGATGAGCCGCGAAAGTTCCAAGGGGGGATAGGCATTGGATGAAGAACAATTACTAAAAGAAGCCAGGAACAACCCTTGGTTTCCGGAGCTGCTTCAGATTGCCGCACGAAGACGCCCGACCTTTTTGGCCAGCTTGTTCGATCCCCAGGTGGAGTATTTGGCGAATGATTCTGTGGTAATCCGGATGAAGATCACGGAGCTTTTATACAATAATCTGCAGATTGTTCACGGGGGGATCACGGCGACACTCGCGGATACGGCCATGGGGCTGGCTGCCTATCACGCAAGTGGGCGGCCATCGGTGACTTTGTCGCTGACGGTGAACTATTTGCAGCCTGGTTTGGGCAAGGAGCTGGTGGCGAAAGCGTCTGTCGTCCATCGAGGAGGCAGGGTAATCACGACGCGATGCGACGTGTTTAATGACGAAGGGGAAATTATCATCCAGGCCACCGGGACGTTTTACGCGCTCAAAGAAGGCCAGATTACCGATGGGTTGTCCTCGAGCTCGGGTGATGCGACTTTGTAAGGCGTCGCCGGCCTGTTGGTTGCAACAAGTACCCCGCAGACGGAATCCCCCCGCCGGGGGTGATCAGCAGGTTGTTCCTAGACAACGGGATCTGAGGCTCTGCGACCAGAAGGTGTCCGGATGTGCATGGGTTCGCCAACGGAGTGTTCGGGGACCCGCAGGCCCTTGTCACGAAAGGACCGGCGTGATATAATAAATAATGCTCTCAAATGCGGTTGTCTCTAGGGGGCTGGAAAGCGAGGCGCGGCAGAGGCCGCGGGCGTTTCCGCGAACTACCGGTTGCATCATCGGCCGGGATTTGATAAAGTATCTCTTGTCGCCGCTCGAAGCGGCACCTCGATCCTTGAGAATCAAACAGTACGCCACTGTTAGCCCGGATGAATCTTTTCACGGAGAGTTTGATCCTGGCTCAGGACGAACGCTGGCGGCGTGCCTAATACATGCAAGTCGAGCGGGTCGCCCCGGGGCTTGCCCCGGGGAGGCCAGCGGCGGACGGGTGAGTAACGCGTGGGCAACCTGTCCGGCAGACCGGGACAACGCCTGGAAACGGGCGCTAATTCCGGATAGGCGCAAAGGGCGCATGCTTTTTGCGGGAAAGGGGAAACCCGCTGTCGGGTGGGCCCGCGTCGCATTAGCTGGTTGGTGGGGTAACGGCTCACCAAGGCGACGATGCGTAGCCGGCCTGAGAGGGTGGGCGGCCACACTGGGACTGAGACACGGCCCAGACTCCTACGGGAGGCAGCAGTAGGGAATCTTCCGCAATGGGCGAAAGCCTGACGGAGCGACGCCGCGTGAGGGAAGAAGGCCTTCGGGTTGTAAACCTCTGGCTTTGGGGACGAGGGCACCGAGGGGACTCGGTGAGGGACGGTACCCAAGGAGGAAGCCCCGGCAAACTACGTGCCAGCAGCCGCGGTAAGACGTAGGGGGCGAGCGTTGTCCGGAATCACTGGGCGTAAAGGGCGCGCAGGCGGCGATGCACGTCCGAGGTGAAAGGCAGCGGCTCAACCGCTGAGGGGCCTCGGATACGGCATGGCTTGAGGGTCGGAGAGGCAAGGGGAATTCCTGGTGTAGCGGTGAAATGCGTAGAGATCAGGAGGAATACCGGTGGCGAAGGCGCCTTGCTGGACGACACCTGACGCTGAGGCGCGAAAGCGTGGGGAGCGAACAGGATTAGATACCCTGGTAGTCCACGCCGTAAACGATGAGTGCTAGGTGTGGGTGGGGATGCCCATCCGTGCCGAAGGAAACCCAATAAGCACTCCGCCTGGGGAGTACGGCCGCAAGGCTGAAACTCAAAGGAATTGACGGGGGCCCGCACAAGCGGTGGAGCATGTGGTTTAATTCGAAGCAACGCGAAGAACCTTACCAGGGCTTGACATCCCTCTGACACCTTCAGAGATGAGGGGTTTCCTTCGGGGACAGAGGAGACAGGTGGTGCATGGTTGTCGTCAGCTCGTGTCGTGAGATGTTGGGTTAAGTCCCGCAACGAGCGCAACCCTTGCTCTGTGTTGCCAGCACGAGAGGTGGGCACTCACAGGGGACTGCCGGCGAGGAGCCGGAGGAAGGCGGGGATGACGTCAAATCATCATGCCCCATATGTCCTGGGCTACACACGTGCTACAATGGGCGGTACAACGGGGAGCGAAGGGGCGACCTGGAGCGAATCCCTGAAAGCCGTTCGTAGTTCGGATTGCAGGCTGCAACTCGCCTGCATGAAGGCGGAATCGCTAGTAATCGCGGATCAGCATGCCGCGGTGAATCCGTTCCCGGGCCTTGTACACACCGCCCGTCACACCACGAGAGTCGGCAACACCCGAAGTCGGTGGGGCAACCGACCGAGAGGGCGGAGCCAGCCGCCGAAGGTGGGGTCGATGATTGGGGTGAAGTCGTAACAAGGTAGCCGTATCGGAAGGTGCGGCTGGATCACCTCCTTTCTAGGGAGCAAGGCAAGGAGAAGGGGTTGGGGTGTGCGTACTGTTTGATTCTGAGGGAGCGAGGCTCCTTCATCGTTCCTTGAGAACTGAAAAGCCACGCAGCGAGAGAAAGTAGGAAAGGCGCACGGTGGATGCCTAGGCGCTGGGAGCCGAAGAAGGACGGGGCGAACGCCGAAACGCCCCGGGGAGCCGTAAGCGGGCGTTGATCCGGGGGTGTCCGAATGGGGGAACCCGCCGTCTGGGAGAGACGGCATCGGCGGCTGAATGCATAGGTCGTCGAGGGCAGACCGGGGGAACTGAAACATCTTAGTACCCCGAGGAGAAGAAAGCAACCGCGATTCCCCAAGTAGCGGCGAGCGAACGGGGAGGAGCCTAAACCGGTCTCTTAGGAGGCCGGGGTCGAGGGGCGTCCCATGAGGAGTGAGAAACCGGGTTGGTAGGAGAAGGGTCTGGGAAGGCCCGCCGGAGAGGGTGAGAGCCCCGTATCCGAAACCGACGCGGCTCCGGGGCGGACCCCGAGTAGGGCGGGGCACGAGGAATCCCGCTTGAATCCGGGAGGACCACCTCCTAAGGCTAAATACTCCCCAGCGACCGATAGCGGAGAGTACCGTGAGGGAAAGGTGAAAAGCACCCCGGGAGGGGAGTGAAAAAGGACCTGAAACCGTGTGCCGACAAGCAGTCGGAGGGCGTCACAGAGCCTGACGGCGTGCCTTTTGTAGAATGAACCGGCGAGCGGCCGTATGAAGCGAGGTTAAGGCCTTCAGGGCCGGAGCCGAAGCGAAAGCGCGTCTGAAGAGGGCGAGAGTTTCATGCGGCAGACCCGAAACCGGGTGATCTACCCCTGACCAGGGTGAAGTGGCGGTGAAACGCCATGGAGGCCCGAACCTGTTGGTGTTGAAAAACCATAGGATGAGTTGGGGGTAGGGGTGAAATGCCAATCGAACCCGGAGATAGCTGGTTCTCCCCGAAATCGCTTGAGGGCGAGCGTGCGGCGAAGAAGGCGGGGGCGGTAGAGCACCGATTGGGGGAGGGGCCCGCGAGGGTTACCGAGCCGAGTCGAACTCCGAATGCCGTTGTCGGATGCCGTGCAGTGAGACTACGAGTGATAAGATCCGTGGTCGAGAGGGGAACAGCCCAGACCGACGGCTAAGGTCCCCAAGGGCGGGTTAAGTGGGAAAGGAAGTGGCCGTGCGAAGACAACCAGGATGTTGGCTTAGAAGCAGCCATCATTGAAAGAGTGCGTAATAGCTCACTGGTCGAGTGCGGCTGCGCCGAAAATGAAACGGGGCTGAAACCCGCGACCGAAGCCTCGGACAGGAGACTGTGGTAGGGGAGCGTTCCCGCGTGGGGGAAGCACGACCGGAAGGGCGTGTGGACAGGCGGGAAGTGAGAATGCCGGTATAAGTAACGAAAGACAGGTGAGAATCCTGTCCGCCGAAAGCCGAAGGGTTCCTGGGGAAGGTTCGTCCGCCCAGGGTTAGTCGGGACCTAAGCCGAGGCCGAAGGGCGTAGGCGAAGGGCAACGGGTGGAGAATCCCGTACCACCGAGGTCCGTTTGAGCGAAGGGGGGACACAGGAGGACAGGGGAGCGGCCGGCTGGAAGAGGCCGTCCAAGCGGCGAGGGTGTTGTGCAGGGAAATCCGCACAACGGGCGCCTGAGCCGTGAAGGGGAGGGAAGCATGAGTACCGAAGTCCCTGGGTTCACACTGGCGAGAAAAGCCTCTAGCGAGGACCTGGGTGCCCGTACCGGAAACCGACACAGGTTGGCACGGAGAGGATCCGAAGGCGACCGGGAGAACTCTCGTTAAGGAACTCGGCAAAATGGCCCCGTAACTTCGGGAGAAGGGGCGCTCCGGTAGGGTGAAGGGCCCCGCCGGCCTGGGCGAAAGCCATGGCCGGTGGGACAAAGCCCGAGGGAGCCGCAGAGGAGAGGCCCAAGCGACTGTTTAGCAAAAACACAGGTCTCTGCGAAGCCGGAAGGCGAGGTATAGGGGCTGACGCCTGCCCGGTGCTGGAAGGTTAAGGGGAAGGGTGAGAGCCCTGAACCGAAGCCCCAGTAAACGGCGGCCGTAACTATAACGGTCCTAAGGTAGCGAAATTCCTTGTCGGGTAAGTTCCGACCCGCACGAAAGGCGTAACGACTTGGGCGCTGTCTCAACGAGAGACCCGGTGAAATTGTAGTCCCTGTGAAGATGCAGGGTACCCGCGGCTAGACGGAAAGACCCCGTGGAGCTTGACTGTAGCCTGATATGGGAGATGGGTCGGTCATGTACAGGATAGGTGGGAGGCAGGGAACTCCGGGCGCCAGCCCGGGGGGAGCCGACGTTGGGATACCACCCTTGGCGGATTGATCTTCTAACCTGCGGCCGTGAACCGGTCGGGGGACAGTGTCAGGTGGGCAGTTTGACTGGGGCGGTCGCCTCCTAAAAGGTAACGGAGGCGCCCAAAGGTTCCCTCAGCGCGGATGGACATCGCGCGGCGAGTGCAAAGGCACAAGGGAGCTTGACTGCGAGAGAGACAACTCGAGCAGGGACGAAAGTCGGGCTTAGTGATCCGGCGGCACTGAGTGGAAGGGCCGTCGCTCAACGGATAAAAGCTACCCCGGGGATAACAGGCTGATCTCCCCCAAGAGTCCACATCGACGGGGAGGTTTGGCACCTCGATGTCGGCTCATCGCATCCTGGGGCTGAAGTCGGTCCCAAGGGTTGGGCTGTTCGCCCATGAAAGCGGTACGCGAGCTGGGTTCAGAACGTCGTGAGACAGTTCGGTCCCTATCTGCCGCGGGCGGAGGAAACTTGAGAGGGGCTGTCCTTAGTACGAGAGGACCGGGATGGACCGACCGCTGGTGTCCCAGTTGTGCCGCCAGGCGCACCGCTGGGTAGCCAAGTCGGGGAGGGAGAAGCGCTGAATGCATCTAAGCGCGAAGCCCGCCTCAAGATGAGGTTTCCCACACCGCAAGGTGGTAAGACCCCTTGGAGAAGACGAGGTAGATCGGTCCGGCGTGGAAGCGCCGCGAGGCGTGAAGCGGACGGATACGAATCGGTCGAGGCTTTCTCAAGCTGTGGTGGCTTTTCGGTTTTGAGGGAACGAGGGTCGGGTGACGAGAGCGGAGGGGAAACACCTGTCACCATTCCGAACACAGAAGTGAAGTCCTCCAGCGCCGATGGTACTTGGGCCGCAGGGCCCTGGGAGAGTAGGACGTTGCCGGGCGCGTTCCCGCAAGCCCCGCAGGATCTTTCCTGCGGGGCTTTCCTATATGCACGTCGTCCATCGAAATCGACTGCCATGGGCTCCCACTGTACACCGAGCTTCGATATGTTATAATAACCTATCGGACACAGATATTTAAAAATAAAGGGGGTCAGTTGTATGAGAAGACTTGCTTTTGGACTTGGGGCCCTTGTGTTGGGTCTAACCCTGGCCGGTTGCGGTACAGGGTCGTCAACGTCTTCGAGCAGTGGTCAGAGTGGCCAAGCCCAGCCGGTCACATTGCACGTGGGGGCCGATACGACATTTCCGCCTTTTGAAACGGAGAAAAATGGCCAGGTTACCGGTTTTGATATCGATTTAATCAAAGCCATTGCGCAGAAGGAGAATATGCAAGTCGACCTGAAGACGATGGACTTCCAGGGGCTCATTCCCGCCCTACAGACCGGGGATATTGACGTGGCCGTCGCCGGTATCACCATTACGGACGACCGCAAGAAATCTGTGAATTTCTCGGATCCTTATTATCATTCCGGGCTATCTATCCTTGTGAAAAAGGACAATACCACAATTAACGGCCCCGACGATCTCACCGGGAAGACTGTTGCCGTAAAACTGGGTACCACCGCGGATCTGATGTTTAGCAAGAAACCCGGTGTCAATGTGAAACGGTTTACCAACATCAGCGACGCCTACAGTGAACTGCAGAACGGCGGGGCAGATGCTGTCGTGTTCGACAACCCCGTTAATCTGAACTATATCAGGACGGGTCACGATAACGTAAAGATCGTAGGTCCGCTGTTGACCGGTGAGGACTACGGGATTGCTGTGCGGAAGAACGCACCAGACCTGCTTCAGAAAATCAATGACGGTCTGAAACAGGTGATGGCCGACGGCACTTATGACAAACTGTATCAACAGTATTTTGGCGACGAACCCAATGGCAAGATTAAACACTGAGAGGTAAATCTTCACCTGGCATGGGATTGGCGGCCGTCAGGATCGCTCCGGCGGGTTCTGACGGCCGATTCATATTCCCCAGGGGTTGGTTCCGCCGGCTAGAAGCTGTAAGGAGGGGAAACATGGAAGCTTGGCAATCGGTATTGCAGAATTCCTCCATGCTGATCCAGGGACTAGGTTATACCCTGGAGTACTCCTTGTACGCCGTGGTTCTCGGGACAGTTCTGGGCTTGATCTTCGCTCTTTTTCGTCTCTCGGGCAGTCGCATTCTTCGCGCCTTGGGTACGGTATACGTTGATATTTTCCGAGGCACTCCGCTCCTGGTCCAGATCTTTTTCATTTATTTCGGCTTGCCCCAAGTCCTCCCCCTCCACCAATGGTTTGGGGATTTTTACACGTTACTAGCCGGGGCTGCAGCGCTGGCGCTGAATGAAGGCGCTTATATCACCGAGATTATCCGGGCGGGCATATTATCCGTCGATAAAGGCCAGTGGGAGGCCGCAGAGAGCATTGGCATGACGTCGTACCAAAAAATGAGATATATCATTTTGCCCCAGGCGTTCAAACGAATGATTCCGCCCCTTGTCAACCAGTTTATTCAAACGATCAAAGACACGTCTCTGTTGTCGGTCATTTCCATCACGGAGCTCGTTCGAGCAGCACAAATTGTCATCGTTACCACTTATTTTGCTCTACAGTTCTGGACGGCGGTGGCGGTGTTGTACCTTATAGTTATTCTCCTGCTGACCAAGCTTTCGCAGTATCTGGAGAGGAGGCTGCAGGTTGATCAGCGTTAAAAATCTTCGCAAACAGTTTGGCGACCACGTGGTTTTGCAGGACATTTCCGTGGAAGTGGCGGCTCAAGAGGTTGTGGTCATCATCGGACCATCGGGTTCAGGAAAAAGCACGTTCCTGCGCTGTCTCAATGGTCTAGAAAAACCCACCTCCGGCCACATTGTCATCGCTGGCCACGAGTTGACGGGCCATAAAGCGGACTTGATCGAGATTCGAAAACAAGTCGGCATGGTGTTCCAACGCTTTAACCTGTTTCATCATTTGAGCGTTATGGATAACATCACCATCGGCCCGATCAAAGTTCTGGGGAAATCAAAGGCGGAGGCCACGGAATTAGCCGAGGAACTGCTTCGTAAGGTCGGTATTCCTGAGAAGGCTAACGCAATGCCGGACCAGTTGTCGGGCGGACAGCAACAGCGGGTGGCCATCGCCAGGGCTTTGGCCATGAAACCCAAGGTGATGCTGTTTGATGAGCCCACTTCCGCCCTCGATCCGGAAATGGTCGGGGAAGTCCTCGCCGTCATGAAAGACCTGGCCAGGGACGGTATGACCATGGTGGTGGTCACTCATGAGATGGGGTTTGCCAGGGAAGTGGGCGATCGAGTGTTATTCATGGATGGCGGTTATGTCGTGGAGGAAGGCACTCCGGCGGATGTGTTCGACCATCCTCAACAAGAGCGAACCCGGGCTTTTTTGTCCAAGGTTCTGTGACCAGTATTCCGACATCCGCGGGCTGGGGGTGTCTGCCAGCCCGGGAACCATTCTGGTGCGATTCCCAGTCGCGGCCACCCGTCACGTCCTTCCCTTTTTGAGGCCGTTTAAAAACAGATCCGCCATCTGATCCGCAATCTCTTCGGCGGTGTATTTTCCTTCTTCTTTAAACCATCGGTACACCCAGTTACACGACCCCAGGATGGTGAGGGCTGCAATGCGGCTGTCCTTTACGTAGAAAACTCCTGCCGCTACCCCTTCATTGATGATCTGGGTCCAGAGGTTCAGGTAGCGATCGGTTAGATCTCGAATGACCTCATTATGAGGTTCCCCGAGTGAAAAAGCTTCCCGGAGCAGTACTGTGGACATGGAAAGGTACTGGGTGATATACTGCATGTGCGTACGGATTCCCTGGCGGAAGCGCTCTTCCACAGGCAGGTCCGTGTCAATGATCTCCTCCAGCCTGCGCACGAATCCGCTGATGGCCTGGTGGGTGATCTTGAGCAGCAGTTCTTCTTTGCTCGCGATGTAGTGGTAAAGACTGCCTTTTTGAAGCCCTACCGCATCGGCGATGTCCTGAACTGATGTAGCATGGTACCCCTTTTGTTCAAACAGCTGGATGGCCGCTGCAGCGATTTCTTCGTACTTATTCCCCGCCATGGTTGGATCTCCCCTACCAATCGTTCGTTTTGTCCCAGTGTACTCAAAAATTCCACTTCTTGCAAGGGGCATGAAGGCCGCTGATCGGACGGATATCTTGAAGTATACAACCCATACTAGAAAAGAAACAGGGTGGATAAAAAATTTTCGCCGCCCTCTTGCATCCTCCCCCAAGAAAAGGTTATAATGAGGCCGAAGGTCAAAGTTAGTCAAAGTCAAACGCCTCCATAGGGCGACTCTGAAGGGGGAGGGTCGATGCGTAATATCACAGATCTGATCGAGCAACATCTAAAATCGATCCTTCAACAGAGCCGTGATGGCGTCGTAGAGATCCAGCGAGGCGAACTCGCCGAACAGTTCAATTGCGTTCCTTCTCAGATTAACTACGTCATCAGCACACGGTTTACTGTGGAACGCGGTTACATTGTTGAATCCAAGCGAGGTGGAGGCGGCTATATCCGCATCCGAAAGTTGGAATTCGGCCAGGAACGGCCCATCCACGACGAGCTCATTCGCCTCATTGGCGAGGAAGTGACACAACGAGAGGCCCACGATATTATCGATCATCTGTTTGAAGATGGATTCGTGACCGAACGGGAGGTGCGCCTGTTGCACGCCGCCGTGTGCCGGGACGTGCTGCGGGGACCGATTCCCTATCGCGATCAATTGCGCGCCAGATTGCTTCGAGCGATGCTGGTGGAGCTTCTGAGAGGGTGAGGATCGTGATTTGTCAACAATGTGGCAAACGGCCTGCCACGGTGCACATGACGAAGATTGTAAACGGCCAGAAATCGGAACGACACTTATGCGAGATTTGTGCCAACGAATCGGGGGAGTTGCAGTTTGTCCCCGGGGCGTTTTCTTTTCCTAACCTACTCGGGAGCTTTTTTAGCGGGGAGGCGGCCCCTGGGGTTCCCCAGGTTCAGACCCTTCGTTGTCCGACTTGTGGCTTGACCTATCAGCAGTTCACCCAGGTGAGCCGTTTCGGTTGTCCAAACTGTTACCAGGCCTTTGATCCAGTTTTGGACCCAATGCTCCGCCGCATCCACGGCAGCACCACTCACACCGGCAAAGTTCCGCGCCGCGGGGGCGGGAAGTTGCGGGTGCGGCGGGAACTGGAGCATCTGAAGGAGCAGTTGCGGGAAAAGGTTCGCTTGGAACAATTCGAAGAAGCGGCTCGCCTACGGGATCAAATCCGGGCTCTCGAGCAACAGCTCGGCGGGTGAACCGAGGGGGGATGTGAGGTGTCATTGGAGGATTTTGTCCATCGGACATCCAGCTATTGGATGCGCGCCGACGGTCCAGAAGATGAGATGGTAATGAGCACAAGGGTCAGGCTGGCTCGGAATCTGGCTGACCTTCCCTTCCCCATGTTGGCCACCGAGGGACAGATGGATGAGGTTTTGGAGCGGGTGAACCGGGCCCTTCGCCATCCGTCGGTCCAGGACTTGGGTCACTTTGAGATGTTGCCGATGAATCGAGTTCATGAGTTAGACCGAGAGGTGTTGATGGAAAAACATTTGATCAGCCCGGACCTCGTGGAACACCCCAGGCGGAGTGCCGTAGTGCTTCGGGACGATGAAACCATCAGCATTATGGTGGGCGAAGAGGACCATTTGCGCATCCAATGCCTTTTCCCCGGGCTACAACTCAAACCTGCCTGGGACATGGCCAGTCGGGTGGATGATGCGCTGGAAGCGACGCTCGATTGGGCATATGATGAAAAAAGAGGATATCTGACTGCCTGCCCCACGAACGTCGGGACGGGAATGCGGGCCTCGGTGATGATGCATTTGCCCGCTCTGGTGATGACCGATCAGATTCGCCGGGTCCTTCATGCCATCTCCCAAGTGGGACTCGCTGTCCGGGGGATTTATGGGGAAGGGACGGAAGCAGTAGGAAATCTCTTTCAGGTGTCGAATCAAATTACTTTAGGACAGTCTGAAGAGGAGATCGTTCACAATCTGTACGGGGTGACCCGACAGCTGATCGAACATGAACGGCGGGCTAGGCAGTTGCTGCTAGAGCAAAACAGGCCCGAGTTAGAGGACCGCATCGGTCGGTCCTACGGCATCCTGCGGTACGCCAAGCGCCTCGATTCTAAAGAAACGATGCAACGATTGTCGGATGTCCGTTTGGGGATCGACCTCGGTATCATTACCGGGGTGCCTAAAGGAATTTTGAAAGAGCTGATGGTGTTAACCCGACCGGCCCTTCTGCAGACTTATGAAGGCCGGGAACTTTCTCCTCAAGAACGCGACGTGCACCGGGCGGCCTTGATTCGAGAGCGGCTGCGTGCGCTGTCCGCCTGAAGGACGGTGTCACGACGTGATCTGGAGTGGAATTTGGACCCCGCATCATGCGGTTAGTCGGTATAGGACAGGACATACACAAGACGATGGGGGTGTTGACGAATGATGTTCGGACGTTTCACCGAGCGGGCACAAAAAGTCTTGGCCCTGGCGCATGAAGAGGCGAGTCGCCTCGGGCATTCGGGAATTGGGACCGAACATATCCTCCTGGGTCTCGTCCGGGAAGGGGACGGAATCGCAGCAAAAGCCCTGATGAGTTTAGGGCTGAGCAGCGAGAAGATTCAGCGGGAAGTGGAGAAGATCATCGGTCGGGGCCCGGGGCAAGGAGCGGCCATGACCTATACTCCCCGGGCGAAGAAAGTGATTGAGCTCTCTATCGATGAGGCTCGGAAGCTGGGCCATAACTATGTGGGGACCGAGCATATTCTGCTGGGCTTGATTCGCGAGGGCGAGGGGGTGGCCGCCCGGGTGCTCAACAACCTCGGGGTGAGCCTTCCCAAAGCCCGGCAGCAAGTCATTCAGTTGCTCGGCGGGGATTCCGCGGAAACGAATCAGGAGAATCAGCAGTCTGCCAATACGCCGACCTTGGACAGCCTCGCCCGGGATTTGACCCAGATGGCGAGGGACGGCAAACTCGACCCGGTGATTGGGCGCAATAAGGAGATCGAGCGGGTCATTCAGGTACTGTCCCGGCGCACGAAGAACAATCCGGTGCTCATCGGCGAGCCGGGAGTCGGCAAAACGGCCATCGCCGAAGGTCTGGCCCAACGCATTGTCGCCAACGAGATTCCCGAGATACTCCGCAACAAGCGGGTTATGGTTCTGGACATGGGAACGGTGGTGGCCGGGACGAAGTACCGGGGGGAATTTGAAGATCGCCTGAAAAAGATCATGGATGAGATTCGCCAAGCTGGAAACGTGATCCTGTTTATTGATGAGCTGCACACCCTCATCGGCGCCGGTGGGGCGGAAGGGGCCATTGATGCGTCCAATATCTTGAAACCAGCTTTGGCCCGAGGCGAATTGCAATGTATCGGCGCCACGACACTGGATGAGTACCGAAAACACATTGAGAAAGATGCGGCCTTGGAACGGCGGTTCCAACCGATCATGGTGGATCAACCGACGCCGGAGGAAGCTATCCAGATTCTTCACGGTCTGCGAGATCGGTATGAAGCCCATCATCGGGTGAAGATCAGTGACGAGGCCCTCGAAGCAGCGGTGCGCCTGTCCGATCGTTATATCAGCGATCGTTACCTTCCGGACAAGGCCATCGATCTGATCGACGAAGCGGCCTCCAGGGTGCGGCTCCGGACCCATACGGCACCGCCGAATCTCAAAGAGCTCGAGGAGCAGCTGGAAGAGGTGCGCAAGGAGAAAGAAGCCGCGGTGCAGAGCCAGGAATTCGAAAAGGCGGCTGCCTTGCGGGATAGGGAGCAACGGCTGCGGGAAGAACTCGAGAAACGGAAGCAAGAATGGCAACAAAAGCAAGCCTCCAAGGATTCAGTGGTCACTGAGGAGGATATCGCGGAGATCGTGTCCAGTTGGACCGGTATTCCCGTGAAGAAATTGGCCGAAGAGGAGTCCGAGCGGCTGTTGCACATGGAAGAGATCCTGCACAAGCGGGTGATCGGCCAGGATGAAGCGGTGGAAGCCGTGTCCCGGGCGATTCGCCGGGCGAGGGCAGGGTTGAAAGATCCGAAACGGCCCATTGGTTCTTTTATCTTCCTTGGCCCCACCGGGGTCGGGAAAACGGAGCTGGCCCGGGCCCTGGCAGAAGCGATGTTTGGCGATGAGAATGCCGTCGTCCGCATCGACATGTCCGAGTATATGGAGCGCCACACGACTTCGCGGTTGATTGGGGCGCCTCCCGGTTACGTGGGATATGAAGAGGGTGGGCAACTCACCGAAAAGATCCGGCGCAAACCCTACTCGGTGGTTTTGTTGGATGAGATCGAAAAGGCACACCCCGAGGTGTTTAACATCCTGTTGCAGGTTTTGGACGATGGGCGTCTGACTGATGGCAAAGGGCGGACCGTGGATTTCCGAAACACGGTGATCATCATGACTTCCAACGTCGGGGCCCAGAGCATCCGGCGGGGTGGCCCCCTCGGATTCGCTGCCCGCTCGGAGGAAGAAGACGCCTATAAGGATATGAAAAATAAAGTGATGGAGGAATTGAAACGCCAGTTCCGGCCGGAGTTCCTCAATCGAATCGACGAAGTTATCGTCTTTCACGCCCTGACCCAGCAAGACATCATGCGCATTGTCGACCTCATGGTGGATGATCTGCGGAAGCGGTTGCGAGACCACGATATCGATTTTGAACTCACGGACGACGCCAAGGCATTCCTGGCAAAGGAAGGGTTCGATCCCACCTATGGGGCGCGGCCGCTCAAGCGGGCGATTCAGCGGCACATCGAAGATCGACTTTCGGAAGCGCTGCTGAACGGAACCATCGTGAAGGGCGACCGGGTCCGGATCGACTTCCAAGATGGCGCTTTGACCGTACGAAAACTTGAACCGTCGTCTGCGCCCACAGTCTGATGTCCGGCCGGGGGATCCCCGGTTGGGCCGGTCCCCGGTTCCGCCGCCGGACTGCGGGTCCAAAGGCCGTCCCTGGAGGGGTTTCCCCCCTCGGGGGACGGCCTGTTTTTTCTCCTTGCTTTACATTGGGATAAAAACTGGCGATCAAATAAAAATGGGTATATATTAGAAAATGGATTTTTATGCATATAGAGAAAGGACGATATCCCGTGGCCAAGGTCAAAACCCGTTATGTCTGTCACGGGTGCGGATACCAAACGGTCAAGTTTTTTGGACGGTGCCCGGGATGTGGCGAGTGGGGCACTTTAGTGGAAGAAGCCATCGAGGAACCGACCCCGAGGGGGAGGGGCTGGCTCCGCCCAGCCCACCGTTCGGATCCGGTACCCATTACCGAGGTCCCGGCGGCATGTGAAGAACGCTGGCCCACCGGGTTCGGGGAGTTGGACCGGGTGCTGGGAGGGGGTCTCGTTCCGGGATCCCTCGTCCTCATCGGTGGGGATCCGGGAATCGGAAAATCGACCCTTCTTTTGCAAGCATCGGCAAAAATCGCTCAGGCCAGAGGGCCGGTGCTCTACGTCTCCGGCGAGGAGTCGAGCCGACAAATCCATCTGCGTGCCAGGCGGCTGAAGGCGATGGAACCTTCCCTTCTGGTGTTGCCCGAAACGGACCTCAGCGCCGTGGAACGGGCGGTGGAGCGTATCGATCCCAGGTGTTTGGTCATTGACTCCATCCAGACGGTCCACGATCCCGATGTCTCTTCCGCTCCGGGGAGTGTAGCCCAGGTCCGGGAATGCACCGGGCGTTTGCTGCGCTTGGCGAAGGAACGGGAATTGGCTACGTTGATCGTCGGCCACGTGACCAAGGAAGGGGCGATTGCCGGACCTCGGTTACTCGAACACATGGTGGACGCCGTGGTGTATTTTGAAGGGGCGCGCCATCATACCTATCGGATTTTGCGGGCGGTCAAGAATCGATTTGGCTCCACAAACGAGATTGGGATTTTCGAAATGCGGGATGGCGGCCTGCGGGAGGTACATAATCCCTCAGAACTGTTTCTCCCGGATCGGCAAATCGCCTCGACGGGGTCTGCGGTGGTGGCTGGGCTGGAGGGCACGCGTCCGATCCTCGTGGAGATCCAGGCTCTGGTGGCAGACTCAGGCTATGCAGTGCCCCGCCGGACGGCGTCTGGGATCGATGTTCAACGGGTGGCGCTCATGCTGGCGGTGTTGGAGAAGCGATGCGGTCTGTATCTCAGAAACCAAGACACGTACGTCAACGTCGCTGGCGGGGTGCGTCTGGATGAACCCGCCGTGGACCTGGGATTGGCAGTTAGTTTAGCTTCCAGCTTTCGCGACCGACCGGTGTCGCCCCGAGATGTGTATATTGGTGAAGTTGGCCTGACCGGAGAGATCCGTACCGTATCCCGTATGGAACAGCGATTGGGAGAAGCGGTCAAACTCGGTTTTCAGCGCTGTATCGTTCCCGCCGGGAACGCCCGGGAACTGCACGGGCCACCGGGCATGGAGATCATCGCGGTGGAGACGGTGGAGGCGGCTTTTAAGGCCGCGTTTGAGGGGTGAAAGGATGCGGGATGACCTCACTGTCAAGCAAGAGAATTTATTGATTAAGATGTTGCGGTTTATCGCGCCCGGAACGCCGCTGCGGGAAGGGTTGGAGAACGTTCTGCGGGCGAAGACTGGCGCACTGATTGTCGTCGGCAATACGCCGGAGGTCCTGCAGCTGGTGGACGGAGGCTTTCAAATTAATTCCGAGTTCACCCCTGCGAGTTTGTACGAACTGGCGAAGATGGACGGGGCCATCATTCTCAGTGAAGATGGAAAGCGTATCCTGTACGCCAATGCCCAGCTGAACCCTGACCCGTCGATTCCTTCTTCGGAAACGGGCACGAGGCATCGCACGGCGGAAAGGGTCGCCAAACAAACCGGGCAGCTTGTGGTCAGCATTTCTCAGCGCCGGGGTGTCATTACCTTGTACCAAGCCAATCTGCGCTATGCTTTGAAAGACCTGGGAGTGATTCTGACCAAGGCGAATCAGGCGATCCAGACATTGGAGAAATATAAAACGGTTTTGGATCAAGCCCTCACGAATCTGAGCGCCTTAGAATTCGAAGAGCTCGTGACGTTGCAAGAAGTGGCCCAGGTCATCCAGCGAATTGAAATGGTGTTGCGCATCAAGGCAGAAATCCGCCGTTATATCGTCGAGTTGGGGACGGAGGGGCGGCTGATCTCCATGCAACTGGAGGAGTTGGTCTCCCGGGTGGATGAGGAAGCGTACCTTCTTGTAAAGGACTATTGCCGTGAAGGGGTGGACGTCACTCCTCACCACATTCTGACCAATCTGCACGAACTGAGTGCCGAAGAATTGTTGGATCCCGGTGCCATCGTCCGGGTACTCGGGTATCCGGGTGGCGTGAATGTGGCGGAAGAGACGGTCTATCCCCGAGGCTATCGGGTACTGAATAAGATTCCTCGGCTGCCCCAGCCGGTTGTGGAAAACTTAGTAAAGCAGTTTCACGGTCTGTCTGGTGTTATGGGGGCGACGATTGAGCAATTAGACGATGTCGAGGGAATCGGGGAGGTGCGGGCTCGGGCCATCCGGGAGGGGCTGAAACGGGTCCGGGAGCTGGTGCTGATCGATCGACATATGTGACGATGCCGGCCGGAGTACGGCCGGAAATTTTTTCGTCGCGTGCCGGGGTCGGACATTGACGAATTGTGTCGGCGCGTGATATTATGTAAATTTAAAAATTGACACAAAGAGTCAGATGTGATATGCTGGAGGCGTATCCCGTTGAATTCTAAACCCAGAGGTGCATGCACTTGTTTAATGTTGGGGACCGCGTGGTCTATCCGATGCACGGAGCGGGTGTGATCGAGTCGATTGAAGAACGCGAAGTGTTGGGGAAGACGGGACGGTACTACATTATGCGGATGCCGGTGGGAGACATCAAGGTGATGGTCCCCATTGAACAAACCGGGGCTGTGGGGTTGCGGGAGGTCGTCGACGCCGAAGGTGTTCACAAGATCCTCGAGATTTTGTTCGATGAGGGGATCCAGGAGACGGCTGCCTGGAATCGCCGCTACCGAGACAATATGGACAAGATCAAAAGTGGCGATGCGTTTGCCATCGCCGATGTCGTCAGGCAGTTGGCTTGGCTGGACCGCCACAAAGGCCTGTCCACGGGGGAGAAGCGGATGTATGAGATGGCCCGGCAGATCCTGCTGAGTGAATTGAGGCTGGCGGCTCCAAAGGAAGATGCGGATCGACTGGAGGAACTCACGGCTCGGCTGGGTGGGAACCGGAGAACCGGATGCTGAAAGGTCGGCGACAAAACCAGAGGGCGAAGGTTGGTGTGCCGCGGCACTGTCTATAATGGATACGTAGGAGGTGACTTCATGATCAAGCGCATCGTCCAACTGTTTTTTATCGTCATCGGCCTTGTGCTCGGGTATGCGTTGATCCCAGTGCTCTTTGAAACAGTGGGAATCAGCCGACCTCCTTTCGACAACCCATACTTTGGAGCGGTTCTTGGGGGCAGCATATTTGCGATCGTAACGGGGTGGCTCGTGGGGTACATGATGAGCTTGATCCGCTGGGTGGAGGACCGATTTCAGAGGATGCCGTTGCCCGACATGATTGCCGGCATCGTGGGATTGATCGTCGGTTTGATCGTGGCCTATCTTTTAACGCCGACAATGGTCCGGATCCCGATCGTCGGATCGGTGGTTCAGATATTCATGAGCGTTTTGTTTGGATACTTGGGATTTCGGGTGAGCTACGCCAAACGCGAAGAGCTGAAATCTTTTCTGCCGGGAAAGATCGGCAGTAAGGAGAAGAAAACTGGGGCCCGCCCGGGAGAGCATAAGATTCTCGACACCAGTGTGATCATTGACGGACGGATCGCGGATATCGTGGGCACGGGATTTTTGGATGGGGTTCTGGTGATTCCGTCTTTCGTCCTGGAGGAACTCCAGCATATTGCCGACTCCTCGGATGTGTTGAAGCGCAACCGCGGGCGCCGAGGGTTAGACATTCTGAACCGGATTCAGAAAGAAGCCACCGTCAAAGTTCAGATTGTCGAAACCGATTTTGAGGACGTTCAGGAAGTGGACAGTAAACTCGTCCGCCTGGCGAAAAAGATGCAGGGTAAGGTTGTGACGAACGATTTTAACCTGAATAAGGTCTGTGAATTGCAGGGCGTTCCGGTGTTGAACATCAACGATTTGGCCAACGCCGTCAAACCTGTCGTTCTGCCTGGCGAGGAGATTGTCGTCCAGGTGATCAAGGATGGCAAGGAGCACGGTCAGGGAGTTGGGTATCTGGACGACGGCACGATGATTGTCGTCGAAGGAGGCCGGGACTACATCGGAACCCATGTGGACGTGCTGGTGACCAGTGTTCTCCAGACGTCTGCGGGTCGCATGATTTTCGCGAAACCGAAGTTGTTGGAAAAGGCACTTTGAGCCCGGAGGCGCAGTTTGTTGAGGCAAGCGTCGGGCCGAACAAGATCTGCAGATCAGACAAAGCGGGGGAAAACCCCGCTTTGCGTCGTCATATGCCTTTCTCCAAAAGAGCTTCAGCCAGTGTGAGGTCCTCAGGGGTCGTGATTTTGAAGTTAAAAGGGGAACCCGTTACAATGTGGACGGGGATGCCAAGCTGTTCGACCAGGGATGCGTCGTCCGTTGCCGACCAATGTTCGGCCCGGGCTCGCTCGTGGGCCAGCCGGAGGAGATCACTGGAAAAAGCTTGCGGGGTTTGGGATAGCCACAGTTTTTCCCTGGGAAGGGTTCGCTCGGCCCGTCCGTTTTCCACCCACTTCACGGTGTCTTTGACCGGGGCCGCAAGGATGGCGGCAGGATGATCGTGAAGCGCGGCGAGAAGCCTCCGGACGTCGTCCTGTTGGACCAAGGGACGAGCTCCGTCGTGAACGAGGAGATGGGAACTGTCTCCGGCTGCGAGGATGCCCTGGTAGACGGACTCCTGGCGTTCCGGGCCCCCGGCGGTGATCCGCGTTGGCACCGGGATATGGGCCCGTTCCATAAGATGGCTAGTGCGGACAATGTCCTCGGCGGCAGTAACCACGACGATGTCCCGGATGGCGGGAACGTGGGAGATGCGCTCGACGGCGTGGAGGAAAATCGGTTTCTGCCCTAGAAGCAAAAACTGTTTCTTTTCGGCGGCGCCCATGCGGCGGCCTCGGCCCGCCGCAACGATGATGGCGGTGACATTCATCGATTCGAAAACCTCATCTGATCAGTCATATCGTCATTATATCACGGGGAGAGGAGAGCGTGGGCGGTGAGGATTGGCATCGGGGTGGATGTCCACCCATTTCAGAACGTGCCTGGCCATTTGCGGCTGGGTGGGATCGCGATTCCTTTCGAGAAAACCCTGGCGGGCCATTCAGATGCAGACGTGGTGTTGCACGCGGTCATCGATGCGGTCTTGGGGGCCCTTGCCGAGGGGGATATCGGAGGCCACTTCCCGGACAATGATCCGACCTATCGGGGGGCGGACAGCGGGGATCTCTGTCGTCGGGTATGGGGAATCGCCCAGGAGCGCGGCTACCGACTGGGGAACGTCGACGTCGTGATTCTCGCCGAGCGTCCCCGGATCGCTCCCCATGTCCCGGCGATGCGGGGGAGATTGGCGGAGTTGCTCCAGGCGGACATTAGCCAGGTTAGCATTAAGGCGACGACCACCGAAAAAATGGGATTTATTGGCCGGGAGGAAGGACTGGGCGCGCAAGCGGTGGTTCTGTTGCTCCCAAGGTGATATAATGCTGACAGATTGTCGGGGAATCAGGCCCGGCGAGGAGGGACCCATTGGCGTGCGCATTCGGGTGCGGTACGCGCCCAGTCCCACCGGCCATCTGCACATCGGTGGGGCGAGGACGGCGTTGTTCAATTGGTTGTTCGCCCGCCAAAGCGGTGGGCAGATGGTGTTGCGCATCGAAGATACCGACCGTTCCCGGGAGCTTGCCGGGGCGGAGGGAAAGATGGTCGATGCGCTGCGCTGGTTGGGGTTGGACTGGGATGAAGGGCCGGATATCGGCGGAAAGTTTGGCCCGTACCGGTCCATGGAGAGGCTGGATTTGTACCGTTCGCTGGTCAATCGCCTTCTCGAAGACGGACGGGCGTATCCGTGTTACTGTACGCCCGAAGAGTTGGAGGCGGAACGGGAGGAGATGCGACGCCGCGGGGTGATGCCGCGGTACTCGGGGCGATGCCGCCACCTGACGGCTGCCGAGAGACGGCGCTTTGCTGCGGAAGGCCGACCGTTCACCGTGAGGTTTCGAGTTCCCGAAGGGCAAACGGTCTCTTTTGACGATCTAGTACATGGCACCGTAAGCTTCGAAACCAATGGCATCGGCGACTTTGTCATCGTGAAATCTGACGGGATTCCGACCTATAATTTCGCCGTTGCGGTGGATGACCACTTGATGCAGATCTCCCATGTGATTCGAGGGGAGGAACACCTCTCCAACACGGCAATCCAGCTTCTGGTGTATGATGCCCTTGGGTTTGCGCCTCCCCGGTTTGCCCATGTTCCCTTGATTCTGAATGAATCGGGAAAGAAGTTGAGCAAGCGGGACGAATCCGTGGTTCAGTTTGTCGAGCAGTACCGGGATCTGGGATATGTTCCGGAGGCGGTGGTGAACTACCTGGCTCTTCTTGGCTGGTCTCCGGTTGGTGAGCGGGAGTTCTTGTCCTTGGAAGAGCTGGTTCAGGAGTTTTCTCTCGATCGGGTTGGCAAGAGCGGGGCGGTGTTTGATCCCGTGAAGATGCGTTGGCTCAATGCCCACTACATGCGCGGGCGGTCTGATGAGGAGCTCCTGAAGTTGTGTCTCCCGCATCTCGTTGCGGCGGGGCTTCTCGCGGACCCACCCAGCGCCGAAGACCTGGAGTGGGCGAGGCGGGCCGTGGAACTGTACCGAGACCAGTTAGAATACGCCGCACAGCTGCCGGAGTTGGCGGGCTGGCTGAAGTCTCTCCCCGATCCGGATCCAGAGGGAGAGCGGATTTTAGAAGATCCCTCGGCCCGGAGGGCGGCCGATGCTTTTTATCAAGAGGTATCGGCCCTGAGCGAATGGACTCCAGACGGGATTCATGCGGCGTTCAAGCGGGTCCAGAAAACCACCGGTTTACGCGGGCGCCAGTTATTCATGCCGATTCGGGTGGCGGTGACCGGCCGAACCCACGGGCCGGAGCTACCGAAGGTGCTGGACCTGTTGGGGCGTGAGGTCGTGTTGGGGCGGCTACGGGAGTATGCGGACCGTTCCCGGACGGTGCCCCGGGAGAATTGATTGCTAATCCCTGGATCCGCAGGGACAAAACCGAAGATGGCAAACCCGTCGGGCGGGAGGAGTACCGTAGGGAACCGCCACAGAGAGGGCCGCACCCTACTAAGCCGGGGGCTGAGAGTGGCCTGCGGGACTCCCTGTGGGAATGCGCCCGCCCCTGTGGGGCGAGAGGAACGGCGGCGTCTGGCCGCCCAGTAATGCTCGCCGGATAGCCTCTCCGTGATCGGAGGCCCGAGAGGAAAGAAGGACCCCTTCTTTCAAACAGAGTGGAACCGCGGGAACACCGTCTCTGATGAGATGGTGTTTTTTGCTATACACCGCACCTTGTCAGGATTCCGGAGACATGGACACCGACCGGCTGGGAGCCGGAGGAGTGAGAGGAGGCGTGAAGAGTGTTTCGAAGGTTGCGCGAAGATATCCAGTGCATCATGGACCGGGATCCTGCGGCGCGCAGCGTGGTGGAGGTGTTGTTGACCTATTCGGGCCTTCACGCGCTTTGGTTTTATCGCGTTGCCCACTGGTTGTACTTGCGCCGGAGATTCACGTTGGCGCGGATGGTTTCCCAGTTTGCGAGATTTCTCACGGGAATCGAGATTCATCCCGGTGCAAAAATCGGACGGGGGGTGTTCATCGATCACGGCAGTGGGGTGGTGATTGGGGAAACTGCAGAGATCGGGGATAATGTTACTATCTATCAGGGTGTGACTTTGGGCGGGACCGGGAAAGAAAAGGGCAAGCGCCATCCGACAGTCGGCAACAATGTCCTCATCTCCACTGGGGCGAAAATTCTGGGCGCCATCACCATCGGAGACAACAGTAAAATCGGGGCGGGCTCGGTGGTTCTGAAGGACGTGCCGCCGAATTCCACCGTTGTGGGGATCCCGGGGCGGGTGGTCATCCTGGACGGACGTCGGGTGAACGACATGGACCACGCCAATCTGCCGGATCCGGTGGCCGACTTATTGCGCTCGATGCAGCAACAGATTAACGAATTGCGGCGTGAGATCATGGAACTCAAGGGGGAAGTCGTGGATGCCGATCCGCGTGTTCAATACATTAACAAAACGAAAGGAAGTGTTTGAACCCCAGGAACCCGGTGTGGTCAAAATGTACTGCTGCGGTCCGACGGTGTACGATCATTTTCACATCGGCAACGCCAGGGCTTTTGTGGTTTTCGATTTGGTTCGGCGATATCTCAGGTATCGGGGCTATCGCGTGACGTATGTACAGAATTTCACAGACGTTGATGACAAGATCATCCGGAGGGCGGCGGAAGAACACATGGCCGTCCAAGACCTGGCTGAAAAATACATCCAGGCATATTTTGAAGACGCCGCCGCTTTAGGCATTGAGCCGGCCGATGTGCAACCCCGGGTGACGCTGCATATGGCCGAAATCATCGATATGATCCAGTCTTTGCTAGACAAAGGATTTGCCTATCGAATCCACGAGGATGTGTACTTCGACACGAACCAGGATCCGGATTATGGAAAATTGTCCGGCCAAGACCCCGCGGCTTTGATGGCCGGGGCCCGGGTGGAGGTTGACGAGCGGAAACGCCATCCTTTGGATTTTGCGCTGTGGAAAGGGAGCAAGCCCGGGGAGGTGGCCTGGGACAGCCCCTGGGGGAAGGGACGTCCGGGCTGGCATATCGAGTGTTCGGCCATGAGCCGGACGTATCTCGGAGATACCTTGGACATTCACGCGGGCGGCCAGGACTTGATTTTTCCCCACCACGAAAACGAGATTGCGCAGTCGGAATGCGTCACCGGGCGTCCTTTCGCACGCTATTGGATGCACAATGGATATCTTCAATGGAACCAGGTCAAGATGTCCAAATCCCTTGGCAACGTGGTGACCGTCCGGGAGCTCCGCAAGCGGGTGCGGCCTGAGGCGATCCGATTGTACCTGTTGTCGGCCCATTATCGTCATCCGTTAAATTTCTCCTTGGAGTTGTTGGAGCAAGCCGACCGGGGTCTCGAGCGGATCGAATCATCGCTTCGGGATTTGGGAGATTGGTTGGGGCCGGACTCGTCTTTAACGGGGGTGGGCACTGAAGGATCGGGGCACGTACCTGGGCTTGAGGTCGATGAGGTGCGGAGAATTCACGAAAAATGGACGGAGGCCATGGACGACGATTTTAATACGGCTGAAGCGTTGGGAGCGCTGTATGAAGGTGTGGGACTGGCAAACCGGGCGATTCGCGAGCAGGATGTCACCCGGGCGAAGGCCTGGCAGGGTTGGCTTTCCTATCACGCCCGATTCATGGGTTTGATCGCCGATGGGCAGAAAGAATCAGAAACAGAACGTGAGAAGATCGAAGCTCTGATTGCCCAGCGGGCTGAAGCGCGCAAAAAACGGGATTGGGCCGCTGCCGATCGCATCCGAGACCAGTTGTCGGAGATGGGCATTGTATTGGAAGACACCCCCTATGGGGTGCGGTGGCGACGGAGGGGATCGTGACATGAAGGGGCGAGAGAAAGGGGCGGCCCGCAATGCGGGCGGGTTCCGTCGGCAGGTGCAGGGTGAATCCCAAAGTCGGAGAGTGGTCGGAAGGCAGCCTGTTTTGGAGTTGCTTCGGGCGGGGCGGCCGGTGAATCGGCTGTTTATTGCCGAGGGGGCGGAAGGTGGAAGTATGGCGGAGATCACAGCCAGGGCCAAGGAAGCGGGGATCGTGATTACCCGGGTGCCCAGGAACCGGTTGGACGAATGGGCGAGCGGTATGAACCACCAAGGCGTGATGGCGGACGTGGCTCCCTTCGCATATGCTGACCTGGACGAGTGTTTGCGTGCTGCGGAGTTGCACCGACGGCCCGGTCTGTTTGTGCTCCTGGACGGGATCGAAGATCCGCACAACCTCGGTTCAATCCTTCGTACCGCGGAGGCCTGCGCGGTGGACGGGGTGGTGGTTCCGAAGCGGCGGGCCGCCGCAGTGAACGAGACGGTGGTAAAGGCTTCCGCAGGTGCGGCGGAGTTCGTTCCGGTGATCCGGGTGGGCAATCTCGGCCAAACCATTTTGACGTTAAAAAGGTCGGGGTATCGGGTAATAGGGGCCGATACCGAGGGTGACTGCGACTTTACCGATGCGGATTATCGGGGTCCGACGGCCTTGGTCATCGGCGGAGAGGGGAAGGGGTTGGGTCGGCTGGTACGGGAACGGTGTGATGAAGTGGTGCATATTCCCATGGCGGGACGGGTTAATTCTTTGAATGCCGGGGTGGCGGCCGGGGTGGTCCTGTATGAGGCGATGCGGCAACGGTCCGCACCTTGATGGTGGGTGTGGACTATGGAAGAGGTCGTTATTGTCGATGGGTACAACGTCATCGGGGCGTCCCCGGAGCTGGCGGCTTTGAAGGCGGAAAGCATGGAGGAGGCCCGGGCGAGATTACTCCAGTGGTTGGGGGAGTATGGAGCGTACACCGGGAAGACGGTGATCGCCGTGTTCGACGGGCGATGCGCCCCGGAGCGCCGCGGACCGGACCGCGTGAATGGCATCGAGGTGTATTTTACGGATGACGATCAAACGGCGGATCAATGGATTGAGCGAGTGGTTCGGGAGAGGGTGGGAAACCGGAATGCGCGGATCTTTGTCGTGACATCGGATGAATTGGAACAATCCCTCTCTTTCGGATGGGGCGGGTTGCGCATTTCCTCCAGGGAATTCCTCGACGAATTGTTTAAAGTACGCGCAGACATCTCCCATCGGGTGCGGACCCAGGAATCGGGGAGGGCGCCCATGAGAGAGCGCGTTCGGGACGACATTGCGAAAATATTCGAACGTTGGCGCAGATCCTAGCCTTTTCTTTCATTGACCGTACTAGACTCCCTCCGGTATAATAGAAGAACCTCAGCTTCAACCTTGGTCGGAGGGATGTGCATTGGCCCACCAATTCGAAGCGGTGTTGTCAAAAGGCCTTCAGTTCCAATCACTCTCCGATGAGGATTTAGTCGATCGAGTTCGGGACGGGGACGAAGAGGCCCTGGAGTACCTGATTCATCGCTACAAGAACTTTGTGCGTGCCAAGGCGCGCTCGTATTTTCTGATCGGTGCGGATCGGGAGGACATCGTGCAAGAGGGAATGATCGGCCTGTATAAGTCGATCCGGGATTTTCGCAACGATAAGCTGGTTTCATTCCGCGCCTTCGCCGAATTGTGTATCACACGTCAGATCATTACGGCCATCAAAACGGCCACCCGCCAGAAACACATTCCGCTTAACTCCTACATTTCGTTGGACAAGCCCATTTACGATGAGGAATCTGATCGAACGCTACTGGATGTGCTGTGTGGCACGCGAGTGGCAGACCCCGAAGAATTGATCATCAATCAAGAAGAATTTGACGACATTGAAGTAAAGATGGGGGAAATCCTCAGCGATCTGGAACAACAAGTGCTTATGCTGTACCTGGACGGACGGTCGTACCAGGAGATTGCGGTGGACCTCAAACGCCACGTGAAATCCATCGATAATGCCCTTCAGCGAGTCAAGCGCAAACTGGAGAGGTATCTCGAGGTGCGCAACGTGGGAAGCAGTGCTTCCTGATGCACCGGGGAATTCCGGTCGGAGCCGGGCGGAGCGGCTCGTGTGGCAGCACCGGGACCGGGCGTTCGGGGAAGGCGCCAGCAGGGTTGACACCAAAGTCTGGCTGTGATAGTGTAGTTGGGGTATCCGGCTGGATCATCGGGCCATTTCCTGGAGGTGTCACGGTTGCGCGTCAATATCATCCTTGCGTGTACGGAATGTAAACGTCGCAATTACGTATCGCGCAAGAACAAGAAGAACAATCCGGACCGGCTCGAGCGCAGGAAGTTCTGCCGCTGGTGCAATCAGCATACCCTGCACCGGGAGACTCGGTAGTCCGGCGGCGAGGGGAACTATGGGATTTGTAGAAGCGGTGCGCAATGGCTCGTCCCGGGTTGTGGGGTATTTTCGGGACGTGATCGGCGAACTCAAACGGGTGCGCTGGCCGAATCGGAAGGAACTGGTTAGCTATACCATTGTCGTGATCACCACGGTGATCGTCATTGCCGTTCTGATCTATCTTTTCGATCTTCTTTTCTCCTTGTTCCTCAACGCCATTGGCCTGGGGACGAGGTAGGACTACAACCGCAGGGGAGGGTGGGCGTTATACGCCCGGGATTCCGATGGAACAACTGGAAAAGCGGTGGTATGTCGTTCACACCTATTCCGGGTTCGAGAACAAAGTGAAAACGAACTTGGAAAAGCGCGTTCTGTCCATGAACATGGAGGATAAGATTTTTCGCGTTTTGGTGCCGACCGAGGAAGAGATCGAAACGAAGAACGGCAAGAAACGGGCGGTCATGAAGAAAGTGTTTCCCGGCTACGTACTCGTGGAGATGATCATGACGGACGACTCGTGGTATGTGGTGAGAAACACCCCCGGAGTCACCGGGTTTG
The DNA here is from genome assembly GCF_002804065.1 of Kyrpidia spormannii. Classification (NCBI taxonomy): domain Bacteria; kingdom Bacillati; phylum Bacillota; class Bacilli; order Caryophanales; family Alicyclobacillaceae; genus Kyrpidia; species Kyrpidia spormannii. The sequence goes on from NZ_CP024955.1 coordinate 130,890, forward strand.
TGGGTTCCACAGGAGCCGGCTCCAAACCGATTCCCCTTCACCCCGCCGAGGTTCGGGCGATCCTGAAACAGATGGGAATGGATGAACCGAAGGAACGGGTCGATCTTCACGTCCGGGATGCGGTGCGGGTAGTGGAGGGGCCTTTTGCTGACTTCGTCGGGAGCATCGAGGAGGTGTATCCTGAGAAGCAGAAGGTTCGGGTGCTTGTCTCCATGTTCGGACGGGACACGCCGTTGGAGTTGGAGTTTTCACAGGTGGAAAAGATTTAGTGGTGTGAGGACGCTTTGGCAAAGATCCTCCGTCGGGTGAAGGAGGTGAAAGTCGTTGGCGAAAAAGATCATCAAAGTGGTCAAACTGCAGATTCCAGCCGGAAAGGCGACACCCGCGCCGCCTGTGGGTCCTGCTCTTGGACAGGCGGGTGTGAATATCATGGGCTTTTGCAAAGAGTTCAATGCCCGCACAGCGGACCAAGCGGGAATGATTATTCCCGTGGTCATCAGCGTGTTTGAAGATCGGTCCTTCACGTTCGAAACCAAGACTCCGCCGGCATCCGATTTGTTGAAGAAGGCGGCCGGTGTCGAACGCGGGTCCGGAGAGCCGAATAAAAAGAAAGTGGCTGTTGTCAAGCGGGCCAAGGTGCGCGAGATTGCAGAGATGAAGATGCAGGATCTCAACGCGGCCACGGTGGAGGCCGCGATGCGCATGATCGAGGGCACGGCCCGAAGCATGGGCATTACCGTCGAAGATTGACGGGTTATCGTGGGAGGTTCGCGCCGAAGGGACCACGAAGGAGGTAGACACATGGCCCATACGGGAAAACGGTATGAGGAAGCGGTAAAGTCTGTCGACCGGGATCGCCTCTATGATCCCGAAGAGGCGCTGGCCTTGGTGAAACAACTGGCGAAAGCCAAGTTCGATGAAACAGTGGAGGTCGCGGTGCGCCTGGGCGTCGATCCGAAGAAAGCGGATCAGCAGGTTCGGGGCGCGGTGGTGTTACCCCACGGTACGGGGAAAACGGTTCGTGTGCTGGTGTTCGCCAAGGGTGAGAAAGCGAAAGAAGCCGAGGCCGCCGGTGCGGACATCGTCGGGGATGATGAACTGATTGCCCGTATCCAACAGGGATGGCTCGATTTTGATGTGGCGGTGGCGACTCCGGATATGATGGGGGCGGTGGGCCGTCTGGGCCGTATCCTCGGGCCGAAGGGGATGATGCCCAATCCGAAGACTGGTACGGTGACCTTCGACGTTGAACGGGCAGTCCAGGAGATCAAGGCTGGGAAGATTGAGTACCGCGTGGACAAGGCGGGGAATATTCATGCGCCGATTGGAAAGGTTTCCTTTGAGACGGCGCACCTCGTCGAGAATTTCCACGCGCTGATGGATGCCTTACAGAAGGCAAAGCCCTCGGCGGCCAAAGGGCAATACATCCGTAGCGTGGCCGTCAGTTCGACGATGGGCCCTGGGGTGAGGGTCAATCCGACCAAGGCGGTGGCCGTTGTATCCTGAGGCTAGATGAAAAACCACATACCGCTGCGCCGTAGACAGCAGGGGTGCAGAAGGCACTTAATCATCCTGCCGAGGCTGAATCATGTGGAACGGGCATCCGAAAGGAAGCCCCGGGAATGCCATGTGTCGCCTCCGTCTGCGGAGGCTTTTTTCATGCCTTGGCGGCGAGGCGGTGTGGGAAGCGAGGAGGTGCGGGCAGTGGCCGTACGGCCGGAGAAAGTCCAGGCGGTTGAGGAGATTACTGCGAAATTGCGGGATGCTCGGGCGGCGATCATCACCGATTATCGGGGGTTGAATGTCGCCGAGATGACAGAGCTGCGCAAGCGGTTGCGGGAAGCGGGCGTGGAGTTTAAAGTCGTGAAGAATACGTTGACCCGCCGAGCCACCGCAGCTGTTCAAGTTCAGGATTTGGATCAGCATTTGACGGGTCCTACGGCCATCGCCTTCGGTTTCGACGATGTGGTCGTGCCTGCGAAGATCCTCAGCGAGTTTGCCAAAGATCACAAGGCTTTGGAGATCAAGGGCGGACTTATCGAGGGGAAAGCGGTGGATGCCGCTGGGGTGGATGCCTTGGCAAAACTGCCTCCCCGGGAGGGTCTGTTGTCGATGCTGCTGAGCGTCATGCAGGCGCCGATGCGCAATTTGGCCTATGCTGTGAAGCAGATCGCTGAGCAGAAAGAAACGGGTGGAGCTGCGGCTTCCGAGGCCTGATAACCAGGAATTCAGGAGGGGGATTGGAATGACGAAAGAGGACATTATCGCGGCGATCAAGGGCATGTCTGTGCTCGAGCTGAATGATTTGGTCAAAGCGATCGAGGAGGAGTTCGGCGTGACCGCGGCGGCCCCGGTGGCTGTGATGGGCGGAGCGGCCGGGGGTGCGGCGGAGGCCGTGGAAGAGCAGACCGAATTCGATGTGATCCTCACCGCACCCGGGGGCTCGAAGATCAATGTGATCAAAGTGGTGCGGGAGATCACTGGACTGGGTCTCAAAGAGGCGAAAGAGCTTGTGGACAATGCGCCGAAGCCAGTGAAGGAGAAGGTTTCGAAGGAAGAGGCCGAGACCGTCAAGAAGAAACTGGAAGATGCAGGCGCGTCCGTCGAGATCAAGTAACAAAGGGTTTCGAGCATATCCTGCCCGGGTCAGCACTCTTCGGGCAGGATTTTGCTTTTAGAATGGTTGGCGAGGGGATGGGCGTGGGGGATCAGTATTTTGTCTCGCAGCCTGGGGCGCCTTCCGAGCGCCGGGCTGTGGCCCTGCGAGTGCGGGGCTTGGATGTGATGCTGATGACTGATACGGGGGTATTTTCCCGTCATCGAGTGGATTATGGAACCCGGCTACTCATTGAATCGATGGACGTGCCCGAGCGTGGCCAGGTTCTGGATTTGGGCTGCGGCTACGGACCCATTGGGATTGCCGCGGCCTTGCTTCAACCCGGGGTCCAAGTCACCATGGTGGACATCAACGAACGGGCGGTGGAGTTGGCCAAGGAAAACGCCCGGCGACTCCGGCTCGGGCGGGTTGAGGTGTACGTCAGTGACGGATTCGCGGGCCTCGGGGATCGGCGGTTTGACCGCGTGTATTGCAATCCTCCTATCCGGGCCGGCAAAGAGCAGGTGTACCGACTGTTGTCGGAAGCCGCCGGACACCTGGCTGACAAAGGCCAGGTGTGGGTGGTCGTCCAGAAGAAGCAAGGGGCGGATAGCTTGAAGCGGGAACTGGCTCGGCATTTTCGGGAGGTTTCGGACGTGGCCCGCAGCGGCGGGTTTCACGTGTATCGGTGTATGGAACCCGTGAATCTGCCCCAATCGCCCGAATCGAGCTCTTGACCCCGTTGTTGGTCTGTGATATCTTTATACAATGCGGACTAAGATGTACTGTGTTGTTTGCGCATATTTGCGTCAGGAATTGGAAATCCCTATAGCATAATGGCAGCAGTGTGGCGGGACGACAGATGGGCTGACTCACCTGTGAATACGACCCATTTTTTGTTTATGGGGCAATCTGAGGTCGACAAGGGGCAGCCATCCACGACAAGGTGTGAGGGGTGACAGCATTGCGCGGGCAGCTCGTCGACTATGGTCGTCGCAAACGGTGGTCCTTCGCGCGGATTCATGAGGTTCTCCCATTGCCGAATCTCATTGAGATTCAACAGAATTCTTACCGATGGTTCCTCGAAGAAGGACTCCGGGAGATGTTTCAAGACATTTCACCGATCACCGATTTCACGGGGAACTTGGTGTTGGAGTTTGTAGACTACACCCTGGGAGAACCAAAGTATTCGGTCGAAGAGTCCAAGGAACGAGATGTAACCTATGCGGCGCCCCTGCGCGTCAAAGTTCGGCTGATCAATCGGGAGACCGGCGAGGTCAAAGAACAAGAAGTGTTCATGGGGGATTTTCCTCTCATGACCGAGACCGGAACGTTCATCATCAATGGTGCTGAACGGGTGATTGTCAGCCAGCTGGTGCGTTCGCCCAGCGTGTATTTTAACGCCAAGGCGGATAAGAATGGAAAACGCACCTATGGGGCTACGGTCATTCCCAATCGAGGCGCTTGGTTGGAGCTCGAGACTGACACGAAGGACGTGATCTACGCTCGAATCGATCGCACGAGGAAGATCCCGGTGACAGTGCTCCTGAGAGCGCTGGGTTTCTCCACTGATGCCGACATTCTACATCTTTTCGGAGAAGATGAGTACTTGCGCAACACCCTGGAAAAGGATAACACCGACAGCGTGGAGAAGGCGCTGCTGGAGATTTACGACCGGCTCCGGCCTGGCGAGCCGCCGACTTTGGAGAATGCCCGGGCGCTGTTGACGTCCCGGTTTTTCGATCCGAAACGGTACGACTTGGCGAATGTCGGCCGATACAAGATCAATAAAAAGCTTCATCTGAAGAATCGCCTGTTAAATCAGCGTCTGGCCGAGGACCTGGTGGACCCCCGAACCGGGGAAGTTGTGGCTGAAGCGGGGCGGGTTCTGGACCGGCGCTTGCTGGACAAAGTGGTTCCGGCCCTGGAGGCCGGCATGAATATGAAGGAGTATCGCAAATCCTCCGGGGTGGTGGAGGACGATGTGATTCGCCTTCAAGAGGTACGGATATTCAGCCCGCTTGTAGAAGGCCAGGTCATCAAGGTCATTGGCAATGGCATGGTGGATAAGTCGGTGAAATACATCGTGCCGGCCGATATCATTGCATCGGTCAACTATTTTCTCAACCTTCTTCACGGGGTGGGAGATATTGACGATATCGACCACTTGGGGAATCGTCGTCTTCGGTCGGTGGGGGAACTGCTGCAAAACCAGTTCCGGATCGGCCTGTCCCGTATGGAGCGAGTGGTCCGGGAGCGTATGTCCATCCAGGATGCCAACGCCATCACGCCCCAAGCGCTCATCAACATCCGGCCGGTGATTGCTGCCATCAAGGAGTTTTTCGGTTCCAGCCAGTTATCCCAATTTATGGACCAAACCAATCCACTGGCGGAATTGACACATAAACGCCGTTTATCAGCTTTGGGGCCTGGGGGCTTGACCCGAGAACGGGCGGGGTTTGAAGTACGGGACGTTCACCATTCTCACTATGGGCGGATGTGTCCGATTGAAACGCCCGAAGGGCCGAACATTGGCTTGATCAATTCCCTCTCCTCCTACGCCCGGATTAACGAATACGGGTTTATCGAAACGCCGTACCGCCGGGTGGACCCGGAAACGGGTGTGGTAACCGATGAGATCCATTACCTGACGGCGGACGAGGAGGACAATTATGTGATTGCCCAGGCCAATGCGGAACTGGACGAAGATGGAAGGTTCGCCCAAGAACAGGTCATCGCCCGATACAAAGAAGAGATCGGCATGTTTCCCCGCTCCAGAATCGATTACATGGACGTGTCTCCTAAACAGGTGGTTTCCGTGGCCACGGCGTTGATCCCATTCTTGGAAAATGATGACGCCAACCGCGCCTTGATGGGATCGAACATGCAGCGACAGGCAGTGCCCTTGCTTGTCACCGAATCTCCTTTTGTAGGTACGGGAATGGAGTATAAGGCGGCCAAGGATTCCGGGGTATGCACCGTTGCGAAACGGGCCGGTGTGGTGGAGCGGGTGACCGCCGATGAGATTTGGATCCGGGTGCAGGAGGAAGTCGATGGCCAAGTCGTGTCCGGAGACCTGGACAAATATAAACTGCTGAAGTTTCGGCGTTCCAATCAGGGGACCTGTATCAATCAGCGTCCGATTGTCCGCAAAGGCGAGAAGGTGCAAGCCGGCGACATCATCGCCGACGGCCCGGCGACTGACCAAGGAGAGCTCGCCCTTGGCAGGAACGTGCTGGTGGCCTTTATGACCTGGGAGGGGTACAACTACGAGGATGCCATCCTCCTCAGCGAGAAGTTGGTCAAGGAGGATGTCTACACGTCGATTCATATCGAGGAATACGAGGCTGAAGCCCGGGACACCAAGCTGGGACCCGAGGAGATCACCCGGGATATTCCGAATGTCGGGGAAGATGCCCTGCGGCACCTGGATGATCGGGGGATCATCCGGGTTGGGGCGGAGATCTACGCCGGGGATATCCTGGTCGGCAAAGTCACGCCGAAGGGTATGACGGAACTGACCGCCGAAGAGCGGTTGCTTCACGCCATTTTCGGGGAGAAGGCCCGGGAAGTCCGGGACACTTCCCTTCGGGTTCCCCACGGCGGGGCCGGGATTGTCGTAGACGTGAAGGTGTTCACCCGGGAAAACGGGGATGAACTGCCCCCGGGGGTCAACCAGTTGGTCCGGGTGTACATCGCTCAAAAGCGAAAGATTTCCGAAGGGGACAAGATGGCGGGACGTCATGGCAATAAAGGCGTGATCGCCCGAATCCTCCCGGAGGAAGACATGCCCTTTTTGCCGGACGGGACGCCGGTAGAAATCGTCTTGAATCCCCTCGGGGTGCCTTCCCGCATGAACATCGGACAGGTACTGGAAACCCATTTGGGCATGGTCGCAAAAGCCACGGGGCTGCGCATGGCCACCCCGGTGTTCGATGGCGCCACAGAGCACGACATTTTTGATGCGTTAGAAGAGGCCGGCCTCGACCGGGATGGGAAGACTGTCCTATATGATGGCCGCACCGGGGAGCCCTTCGACAACCGGGTGACAGTCGGGTACGTCTACATGTTGAAACTTCACCACCTGGTGGATGACAAGATCCACGCCCGATCCACGGGCCCGTACTCCTTGGTCACCCAACAGCCTCTGGGGGGCAAGGCGCAGTTTGGCGGCCAGCGATTCGGAGAGATGGAGGTCTGGGCTCTGGAGGCCTATGGAGCGGCCTATACGCTGCAGGAGATTCTCACAGTGAAGTCGGACGACGTCGTGGGGCGCGTCAAGACGTACGAGGCGATCGTCAAAGGCGAGAACGTGCCGGAGCCCGGGGTTCCGGAGTCGTTTAAAGTGTTGATCAAGGAACTGCAAAGCCTTGCGATGGACGTCAAAATCCTCTCCGAAGACGAACAGGAGATCATCATGCGGGAGTCTGACGATGACGAAGAAGATAAACTTCACCTGAATCTCGAAGCCCGCGAAATCGGTGAGGATTGAGGGAGAAGCCCAGGGAAAAGGGAGGAACGCTCCTTGTTGGACGTCAACAACTTCGAGTTCATGAAGATCGGCCTGGCATCGCCGGAAAAGATTCGCTCGTGGTCGCACGGTGAAGTCAAAAAACCCGAGACGATCAATTACCGCACCCTGAAACCGGAAAAAGAGGGTCTCTTTTGCGAGAAGATTTTCGGGCCGACCCGGGATTGGGAGTGCCACTGTGGCAAATACAAACGGGTTCGATACAAAGGGGTGGTTTGCGACCGCTGCGGCGTGGAAGTCACCCGGGCGAAAGTCCGGCGGGAGCGGATGGGACATATCGAGCTGGCGGCGCCGGTTTCGCATATTTGGTATTTCAAGGGGATCCCCAGCCGGATGGGCTTGGTGTTGGATATGTCCCCCAGGGCCCTGGAGGAGGTCATTTATTTCGCCTCCTATGTCGTGACCGATCCTGGAGACACGCCTCTTGAGAAAAAACAACTTCTTTCGGAAAAGGAGTACCGCAGCTACCGGGAGAAATACGGGTATGCCTTTGAGGCGGGGATGGGTGCAGAAGCGATCAAAAAGCTTCTCCAAGAGATCGATTTAGACAAAGAAGCGGAGCAGCTCAAAGAAGAGCTCCGCACCGCCCAAGGTCAGCGCCGGAACCGGGCCATCAAGCGCCTGGAGGTGGTGGAGGCCTTCCGCCAGTCCGGCAATCGCCCGGAGTGGATGATCCTCGACGTGCTGCCGGTCATTCCGCCGGAGTTGCGCCCAATGGTGCAACTGGACGGGGGCAGATTTGCAACGTCCGATTTGAACGATCTGTACCGGCGGGTGATCAACCGGAACAACCGGCTCAAGCGGCTGCTGGACCTGGGGGCTCCAGACATTATCGTTCAAAACGAAAAACGGATGCTTCAGGAAGCGGTGGACGCCCTCATCGACAATGGGCGCCGGGGTCGGCCGGTGACAGGGCCGGGGAATCGACCGCTGAAATCCCTCTCCCATATGCTGAAAGGGAAGCAAGGGAGGTTCCGGCAGAATCTTCTCGGCAAGCGCGTCGATTATTCCGGACGCTCGGTGATCGTAGTGGGCCCAGAGTTGAAGATGTACCAATGCGGTCTTCCCAAGGAGATGGCCCTGGAGCTGTTCAAACCTTTTGTGATGAAAGAACTGGTGAGTCAGGGGCTGGCCCACAACATTAAGAGTGCGAAACGGAAAGTGGAGCGCGTCTCTCCCGAGGTGTGGGATGTGTTGGAGGACGTAATCCGGGAGCATCCCGTCCTGTTGAACCGCGCGCCCACCTTGCATCGCCTGGGCATTCAAGCCTTTGAACCCGTATTGGTGGAGGGGCGGGCCATCAAGCTCCACCCGCTGGTGTGCACCGCGTACAACGCCGACTTTGACGGGGACCAGATGGCTGTCCACGTGCCGCTTTCGGCGGAAGCCCAGGCCGAGGCGAGAATTCTGATGTTGGCGGCCCATAACATTTTAAACCCGAAAGACGGGAAGCCAGTGGTCACGCCAACCCAGGATATGGTTCTGGGAAGTTATTACCTGACCATTGAAAAGGAGGGCGGGAAAGGCGAAGGGCGGATTTTCGCCGATCCCAATGAGGCGATCGCTGCCTATGAGCGGGGCATCGTTGGATTGCACAGCCGCATTGCCCTGCCGGCCGCTTCTCTCAACAAGACGTCATTTACCGCGGCTCAACAGGACGCCCTGTTGATTACGACGGTGGGGAAGCTGATCTTTAATGAGATTTTCCCGGCGGATTTTCCGTACATCAATACCGGGAGTAAGGAAAATCTGCTCAAGGGGACTCCGGATCGCTACTTTATTTTCGAAAAAGGCGCGGATTTGCCGGCCCGAATTCGCGACTTGAATGTGGCCGATTCCCAAGCTGTTGTAAAGGGCTATCTCGGTTCGATCATCGCCGATTGTTTCCGAAGATACGGGACCACGGAGACCGCCGTGATCCTGGACCGCATCAAGAAACTCGGATTTCATTATTCCACCAAGGCGGGTATTACCATCTCCGTGGCGGACATCACCGTTCCCAAGGAGAAGGAAGAGATTCTCGCCGAGGCTGAAAAGAACGTGCAGGTGGTCCAGAATCAGTACCGCCGGGGCTTGATCACCGAGGATGAACGGTACGGACGGGTGATCTCCATCTGGGGGAGGGCGAAAGACGATCTGACCGACGTCTTGATGCGCTCCTTGGATCGCTTTAACCCGATCTATATGATGGCCAACTCCGGTGCACGAGGTAACGTGTCCCAGATCACGCAACTGGCCGGGATGCGCGGGCTGATGGCCAATCCTTCGGGGCGGATCATCGAGTTGCCGATTAAATCGAACTTCCGGGAAGGCCTTACGGTGTTGGAGTATTTTATTTCTACTCACGGAGCCCGGAAAGGTCTCGCGGACACAGCCCTGCGGACGGCAGACTCGGGGTACTTGACCCGGCGCCTGGTGGATGTCGCCCAAGATGTCATCGTTCGAGAGGAAGACTGCGGCACCGACAAGGGGTTTGAAGTGGATGAGATTCGGGATGGTCGGGAAGTTATCGAAGACCTGTTCGATCGGATCAATGGGCGAGTGGCGTTTCAGAATGTCCATCACCCGGAGACCGGCGAGATCATCGTCCATCGCAACGAGTTGCTTGATGAAGACAAAGCGCGGGCCATCGTTGAAGCGGGCATCCGGAAGGTCGTCATTCGGACGGTCTTGACCTGCCGCACGAAACATGGGGTGTGTGTGCGGTGTTACGGCCGGAATCTCGCCACGGGCAAGATGGTGGAGATCGGCGAGGCGGTGGGCATCATCGCCGCTCAGTCCATCGGGGAGCCCGGCACCCAGTTGACCATGCGGACGTTCCACACCGGTGGCGTGGCCGGGGACGATATCACGCAAGGTCTACCTCGCGTACAAGAGCTTTTTGAAGCGAGGAATCCCCGGGGCCAGGCGGTGATCACCGAGATTGATGGGACCGTGGCCGACATCCGGGACGGCAAAGACAAACGGGAGATCGAGATCGCGGGCGAAAAGGAAACGAAGGTGTACGCGGTACCCTATGGGTCCCGGATCCGGGTGACCGTGGGTCAAACGGTGGAGGCCGGGGACGAGTTGATCGAAGGGTCCGTCGATCCCAAGGATATGCTCCGGGTCAAAGGACTGAAGGGGGTCCAGAATTACCTTCTCCGGGAAGTCCAGCGCGTCTACCGGCTTCAGGGGGTAGACATCAATGACAAGCATGTCGAGGTTATGATTCGCCAGATGCTGCGCAAGGTTCGAATTGTGGATAGCGGGGATACCGATCTGCTTCCGGGGACTTACGTTGATCTCCGGGATTACGAGGAAGCGAACCGCCAGGCCTTTGCCAGCGGTCTCGAACCGGCGATTGCCCGCCCGGCTCTCCTCGGGATCACCAAGGCTTCTCTGGAGACCGATTCCTTCTTGTCGGCGGCGTCATTCCAAGAGACGACCCGGGTCCTCACCGATGCGGCGATCAAAGGAAAGGTTGACCGGCTGCTTGGGTTGAAGGAAAACGTGATCATCGGGAAGTTGGTCCCAGCGGGGACGGGAATGGCGCGCTACCGGGGCTTGACATTGGAGGAGGAGGCACTGCCGGAGCCGGCGGTGGAAGATGAAGAAAACCCCGGCTGGGAAGAGGGCGTCGAGGCAGAAACCGTCACGGAATAAACGGGATTCACAAGTTGACACCGCTTGACGCCGGGTGCTAATATATCTAAGTGTGTCCACGGCCGGTGTCTGAGGAGGCGGTTGGATGCCTTATGACCGATTAAAGCGCGCCAAACGGATCGTCATCGGCACCAATCAAACTCTCAAAGCTTTACAGGAGAAGAGTCCCGTTGAGGTTTACGTGGCAAAGGACGCCGACCGGCATGTGGTGGCGCGCGTGGTGGCGTTGTGTGAGCAAAAGCAAGTGAGCCTCGTATGGGTCGATTCCATGAAACAACTTGGCAAAGCCTGTGGAATTGACGTGGGTGCGGCCGCCGCGGCGATCATCGAAGAGAACTCGACTTGAAGGTCTCTTCCTGATCATGGGGCGGCGGCCAGGCGGGCCCGGCGGGGCCTTGCTGAGGATCTCCCGCCGGGCGCGGGGCTGACCGATGGATCGTGAATGCGGGAAGGAGGTGTCGGCATGCCGACCATTAATCAATTGGTGCGCCAAGGGCGCAAGATGGTGGAGAAAAAGTCCACTGCACCCGCGTTGTTGAAGGGATACAATACCTTCACAAAGGAGGAGACGGATCTTCCTTCTCCTCAGAAACGCGGCGTATGCACCCGTGTCGGCACGATGACGCCGAAAAAGCCGAATTCGGCGCTGCGAAAGTACGCCCGGGTTCGCTTGACAAACGGGATTGAAGTGACAGCCTATATTCCCGGGGTTGGTCACAACCTTCAAGAACACTCGGTCGTTCTCGTCCGGGGTGGCCGGGTCAAAGATCTCCCGGGTGTGCGGTACCATATCGTGCGGGGAACGTTGGATGCAGCCGGCGTGAAAGATCGGATGCAAGGACGGTCCAAGTACGGTGCGAAACGGCCAAAGCAAAAGTGATGAGCGTATGAAGGCGGGAAGGAGGGATCAATATGCCGAGAAAAGGACCGGTGCCCCAGAGGGATGTCATGCCGGACCCGATATACGATAGCAAGCTCGTAACCCGCCTCATCAATAAAGTCATGATGGACGGCAAAAGGGGTCTGGCGGAACGGATCGTCTACGGCGCCTTTGACCTGGTCCGGGAACGGACGGGCCGGGATCCGCTGGAAGTGTTCGAACAGGCGGTGAAAAACACAATGCCCGTCTTGGAGGTTAAAGCTCGAAGGGTCGGAGGGGCGAACTACCAAGTTCCCGTCGAGGTCCGCCCGGAGCGGCGGGTGACCTTGAGCCTGCGGTGGTTGGTGAATTACGCGCGGGAACGCAACGAAAAGTCGATGCAAGAGCGACTCGCCAATGAGATTCTCGATGCGGCCAACGGGGCTGGTGGCGCGGTGAAGAAAAAGGACGACACCCACCGGATGGCGGAGGCGAACAAAGCTTTTGCACATTACCGATGGTGATTCGGGGTTACCCCATAGCCTTCGGGTGATGTCAAGGGTGATCAGTTTGATAACCGGTGGAGCCGGCGTGAATCTGTAAAGAAAGGGGGACATGGGATGGCCAGGGAATTCCCGCTGGAGAAAACGCGGAACATCGGTATCATGGCCCACATTGACGCGGGAAAAACCACGACCACGGAGCGGATTCTGTTTTACACCGGCCGGGTGCACAAGATCGGTGAGGTCCATGAAGGCGCTGCCACCATGGACTGGATGGTCCAAGAGCAGGAGCGAGGGATCACCATTACGTCCGCCGCTACGACGTGCCAATGGAAGGGTCACCGCATTAACATTATCGACACGCCCGGACACGTGGACTTTACCGTCGAGGTGGAACGCTCACTCCGGGTACTCGACGGCGCTGTTGGCGTATTTTGCGCCAAAGGCGGCGTTGAACCCCAGTCCGAGACGGTGTGGCGCCAAGCAGACAAGTACCATGTTCCGCGCATCGCGTATGTGAACAAGATGGACATCATCGGCGCGGATTTCTATCGTGCCGTGAGTCAGATGAAGGAACGGCTGGGAGCCAACGCTGTCCCTATTCAACTCCCCATCGGGGCGGAGGATACCTTTGAAGGGATGATTGACCTCGTCGGCATGCAGGCGTATTACTACCTCGATGATCTCGGTACCCGCAGTGAAGCCCGGGAGATCCCGGCGGAATACAAAGACCGGGCCGAGGAATATCGCCAGAACCTGCTGGAAGCCGTGGCTGAGGTCGATGAAGATTTGATGATGAAATACCTCGAGGGTGAGGAGATCACCGTCGATGAAATCAAAGGTGCTCTTAGGGCGGGAACGATTTCCGGAAAGATCGTTCCGGTGCTGTGCGGGTCTTCCTACCGGAACAAAGGGGTTCAGTTGTTGCTGGACGCCATTGTCGACTTCCTGCCATCTCCGGTGGATATTCCGCCGGTTCGTGGCACGGACTCAGAAGGGAACGAAGTGGAGCGCCATTCGGGCGATGACGAACCTTTTTCGGCCTTGGCCTTTAAGATCATGACCGACCCCTATGTTGGCAAATTGGCGTTCTTCCGGGTGTACTCCGGGACCCTAAGTTCTGGGTCCTATGTCCTAAACTCCACAAAAAACAAACGGGAGCGGATCGGGCGCATCGTTCGGATGCACGCGAATCACCGGGAGGACATCGACACGGTGTACGCGGGGGATATCGCGGCCGCCGTTGGCTTGAAGGATACATCTACCGGGGACACTCTTTGCGACGATAAGAATGTCGTCATCCTGGAATCGATGGAATTTCCTGAGCCGGTCATTCGGGTCGCCATTGAGCCGAAAACCAAGGCAGACCAAGATAAGATGGGGCTAGCCCTTCAAAAGCTGGCGGAAGAAGACCCCACCTTCCGGACCTGGACGGACCAGGAGACGGGGCAAACGATTATTGCCGGCATGGGAGAACTCCACTTGGAGATCATCGTCGATCGCCTGCAGCGGGAGTTCAAAGTCGAGGCCAACGTGGGTAAACCCCAGGTGGCTTATAAGGAAACCATCCGGAAGAAAGTCAAGGTGGAAGGCAAGTTCGTCCGTCAATCCGGTGGACGCGGTCAGTACGGCCACGTTTGGCTCGAACTCGAACCTCTTGAGCGCGGCCAGGGCTACGTGTTCGAGAACAAGATTGTCGGCGGCGTGGTCCCCAAGGAATACGTTCCGGCTGTGGATGAAGGGATCCAGGAGGCCATGCAAAACGGCGTGGTCGCGGGGTATCCGCTTATCGATATGAAGGCGACCTTGGTGGATGGGTCCTATCACGATGTCGACTCTTCGGAGATGGCCTTCAAGATTGCAGGCTCCATGGCGCTGAAATCAGGCGCTGCCAAGGCAGACCCCTATCTCCTCGAACCGATCATGAAGGTCGAGGTCATTGTGCCGGAGGAGTATATGGGGGATATCATGGGCGACATCAATTCCCGGCGGGGGCGCATCGAAGGGATGGAGACCCGGGCCGGTGCCCAAGTGATTCGTGGTTACGTCCCCTTGGCGGAGATGTTCGGCTACGCGACCAACCTGCGTTCCCGAACTCAAGGCCGGGGCGTTTACAGTATGGAGTTTTACAGCTACGAGGAAGTACCCAAGTCTGTGGCCCAGGAGATCATCGCCAAATCTAAGGGCGAATGAGCTTCACCAAACGATTATCACAAGAGGGAGTTGAAACCCATGGCGAAACAAAAGTACGAGCGCACCAAGCCCCACGTCAATATCGGGACGATCGGTCACGTCGACCACGGCAAGACTACGCTGACCGCGGCGATCACTGCCGTGTTGGCGAAACACGGGCGCGCCCAAGCCACGAAGTATGATGAGATCGACAAGGCCCCGGAGGAAAAGGAACGCGGCATTACCATCAATACCGCTCACGTGGAGTATGAGACCGAGAAGCGGCACTATGCCCACGTGGACTGCCCGGGACACGCGGACTATGTGAAGAACATGATCACCGGAGCCGCTCAGATGGACGGTGCCATCCTGGTGGTGTCGGCGGCGGATGGCCCGATGCCTCAGACCCGGGAACACATCCTCCTGGCGCGACAGGTTGGCGTGCCCTACATCGTCGTCTTCCTGAACAAATGCGACATGGTGGATGACGAGGAGCTGTTGGAACTGGTTGAAATGGAGGTCCGGGATCTGCTCAACGAATATGAGTTCCCCGGCGATGACGTCCCGGTGATTCGGGGTTCTGCGCTCAAGGCGCTCGAAGATCCCAACGGCCCCTGGGCGGATAAGATCGAAGAGCTCATGAACGCTGTCGATGAATACATTCCGACCCCCGAGCGGGAAGTCGATAAACCCTTCCTGATGCCGGTGGAAGACGTGTTCACGATCACCGGCCGCGGAACGGTGGCCACGGGCAGGGTCGAGCGCGGGAAGGTCAAAGTCGGGGATGAGGTCGAGATCGTCGGTCTGCGGGAAGAGCCGAAGAAAACTGTCGTTACCGGCGTAGAGATGTTCCGGAAACTGCTTGATGAAGCGGTGGCCGGCGATAACATCGGCGTTCTGCTGCGCGGTGTTGATCGCAAAGAGGTGGAGCGCGGCCAGGTGTTAGTGAAACCCGGGAGCATCAAACCTCACACCAAATTCCGGGCTCAGGTCTATGTCCTGACCAAGGAGGAAGGCGGCCGGCACACCCCGTTCTTTAACGGGTATCGCCCGCAGTTCTATTTTCGGACCACGGACGTGACCGGCGTTGTCAAACTCCCCGAAGGCACCGAGATGGTTATGCCGGGGGATAACGTCACGATGGAAGTGGAACTGATTAGCCAGATCGCCCTGGAGGAAGGAACCCGCTTTGCCATTCGGGAAGGCGGCCGAACGGTGGGGGCTGGGGCCGTCACGGCGATCCTGCAATAAGTGGCGGGTCGGAAACGGTCGGGCCTTCGGGCCCGACTTTTTCCTGCCGTCCGCAACCCATGAGCAGTTTCAAGGGGGTTGACGCCTCTTTATCTCTTTTGTGGCTGAAAGATTTCGGTTGAGTTTCACGGAGGCCTTATAGTATAATTTCGACTGTTGGGCACTTGCTGCGATGAAGCAAAAGGTTGCCGATGTGCCAGGCCATATGGGCACCAATCGGGGAATTTTTGCGGAGTAGGTCCAGAGGATTGGGCGACAAAGGAGGGATACTCATATGGCGAAGCAAAAGATTCGAATCCGCCTCAAAGCCTTTGACCATCGTATTCTCGATCAGTCTGCGGAGAAGATCGTCGAGACGGCCAAACGGTCTGGCGCAGGAGTTTCGGGACCCGTGCCGCTGCCCACAGAGCGGTCGGTGATCACCATTCTCCGGGCTCCCCACAAGTATAAGGACTCCCGGGAGCAGTTCGAAATGCGGACTCATAAACGGCTGATCGACATCGTCAACCCCACGCCTCAGACGGTGGATGCGCTGATGCGACTGGATCTGCCATCCGGCGTGGACATTGAGATCAAACTCTGACGAACTCCGCAAGGTCGAGGAGGTGGAATCATGAAAGGTATCTTGGGACGGAAACTCGGTATGACCCAGGTGTTCCGGGAGGATGGACGCGTGGTCCCGGTCACCGTCATCGAAGCGGGTCCATGCATTGTCCTGCAAAAGAAAACCGTGGAAACCGACGGGTATGTGGCGATCCAGTTGGGGTTTGCCGACAAAAAGGGCCGGCGGGCAAACCGGCCGGAGACTGGCCACGCAGCCAAGTCCGGGGCAACTCCGAAGAAATATATTCGCGAGATCCGCAATGTCGATATCGCGGAATATGAAGTGGGACAGGAACTGCGGGCGGACGTTTTCGCTCCGGGGGAACTGGTGGACGTCACCGGGATCTCCAAAGGTAAAGGCTACGCGGGCGCGATCAAGCGCCACAATCAGGCACGCGGCCCCATGGCCCACGGCTCAAAATATCACCGGGGCGTAGGTTCCCTGGGCTCCATTGCGCCCAACCGGGTGTTTAAGGGCCAGACCCTGCCCGGCCGAATGGGCGGAGAGCGGGTGACCGTTCAAAACCTTGAAGTGATCCAAGCCGATCCAGAGCGCAACCTGCTCCTTGTAAAAGGTGCGGTACCGGGCCCCCGGAACAGCTATGTGATCGTGAAATCGGCGGTCAAAGCAACGGTGAAGTGAATACACCCGGAAAGGAGGAAAGTCCAGTGCCAAAAGTTGCAGTATACAATGCGGCGGGAGAACAGGTCGGCGAACTTGAGCTATCGGAAAAAGTGTTCGGAGTGGACGTCAAGCCGGCCGTGCTTCACCAGGCGGTGGTGGCTCAGTTGGCCAACGCGAGACAAGGCACCCGGGCCACCAAGAACCGAGCGTTGGTACGCGGTGGCGGGCGCAAGCCATGGCGCCAAAAAGGGACGGGCCGGGCCCGGCAAGGCAGCATTCGCGCGCCGCAATGGGTGGGGGGCGGCACGGTTTTTGGACCCCAGCCCCGGGATTTTTCAATGCGGCTGCCCAAGAAGCTCCGCCGTCTGGCGATTCGCGGCGCCCTCAGCTCGAAGGTGTCCGAGGGTAGCCTGATCGTCCTGGATTCCATCCCGATCGAGGCCCCGAAAACCAAAGAAATGATCCGGATCCTGTCTAATCTGAAAGTGCCGGGCAAGGCGCTGGTGGTCGGAGAAGGCCTCAACCAGCCCGCATACCTGTCAGCCCGGAACATCCCGGGTGTGAAATACCTCCCGGCGACGGATATCAATGTGGTCGATCTTTTACACCACGATCACCTCGTTGTCACGACGGGCGCTGTAAAGCGGATCGAGGAGGTGTTCGCCTGATGAAAAGCCCCTATGACATCATCCTTCGGCCGGTGGTCACCGAGGAAAGTACCGATCAGATGGCTTTGCGAAAATATACCTTCTTTGTGGACCCGCGGGCGAACAAAGTGGAGATCAAAAAAGCGGTGGAAGCGATCTTTGATGTGAAGGTCGCGAAGGTCAACACGATCCGCGTACCCGGCAAAAAGAAGCGTTACGGGCGGCACACCGGGTATACGGCAGAGCGGAAGAAGGCCGTGGTCACTTTGACGGAGGACTCGAAGGAGATCAAGATCTTTGACGGAGCGTGATCCGATCCCCACAGAAAAGGAGGGAGTCTAGATGCCGATTAAAAAGTTCAAACCGACCTCTGCCGGCCGGCGATTCATGACGGTGTCGACTTTTGAGGAAATTACCACCGACGAACCGGAACGGTCACTGCTCGTTCCCCTGAAAAAGCACGCAGGTCGCAACAACCAAGGCAGGCTGACCGTTCGTCATCGGGGCGGGGGCACAAAGCGAAAATATCGCATCATTGATTTTAAACGCGACAAGGATGGCATTCCCGGCCGCGTTGCTTCGATTGAATACGATCCAAACCGATCCGCCAACATTGCTCTCATCCATTATGCGGATGGCGAGAAACGGTACATTCTCGCTCCTCACGGTTTGTCCGTGGGAGACACGATCCACTCCGGGCCGCAGGCGGACATCAAAGTGGGGAATGCTTTGCCATTGGCGAACATCCCGGTGGGTACCATTATCCACAACATCGAGTTAAAACCGGGGGCTGGCGGTCAGTTGGTGAGGGCTGCAGGTACCGAGGCCCAACTCCTGGCAAAAGAAGGAGCCTATGCCCATGTTCGGCTGGCCTCCGGAGAAGTGCGGTTGATCCGATTGGAGTGCCGGGCGACGATCGGCCAAGTCGGCAATCTCGATCACGAGAATGTGAGCATCGGCAAAGCCGGGCGATCCCGCTGGATGGGTAAACGGCCGACGGTCCGGGGTGTCGTGATGAATCCCGTGGATCACCCCCACGGTGGCGGTGAAGGGCGATCCCCCATCGGCCGCAAAGCGCCGGTCAGCCCTTGGGGTAAACCCACTCTCGGCAAAAAGACCCGCAAGAAGAACAAGCCAAGCGATCAGTACATTGTCCGTCCTCGCAAGAAATGAGGTCATCGGATCGGTCGGATCAATAGGAAAGGAGGCGGAAGGATGGGGCGGTCCTTAAAGAAAGGTCCTTTTTGCGACGCGTATCTCCTGAAGAAGATCGAGGAGATGAACGCGAAAGGGGAGAAGAAGGTCATCAAAACCTGGTCCCGGCGGTCGACCATTTTTCCACAATTCGTAGGCCACACCCTCGCGGTGCACGACGGCCGCAAGCATGTGCCGGTGTACATTACCGAGGACATGGTCGGCCATAAGCTGGGAGAATTTGCGCCGACCAGGACGTACAAGGGACATGCAGGAGACGAAAAGTCGTCCCGCAGTCGGTAACCCACGATGACGGAAGGAGGGGAAGAGGATGGAAGCGACAGCAGTGGCGAGGTATATTCGTATCTCGCCGCGCAAAGCCCGCCTCGTTGTGGATCTGATCCGCGGAAAGTCGGTGGGCGAAGCGCTGGCAATTCTGAAGCACACCCCCAAGGCGGCCTCGCCGGTGGTGGAAAAAGTGCTCCGCTCGGCCGTAGCCAATGCCGAACACAATTACGACATGGACGTCGAGCGGCTGTATATCAGCAAAATCTGCGTCGATCCAGGCCCCACGTTAAAGCGGTTTCAGCCGCACGCCCAAGGTCGTGCTTTTCCGATTCACAAGCGCACGAGCCACATCACAGTGGTCGTCAGTGAGAAAAAGGAGGGATAGAACTGCATGGGGCAAAAGGTGAGTCCGGTCGGGCTGCGCATTGGAATCATTCGTGACTGGGAATCGAAATGGTACGCCGGGAAGAAGGAATACGGGAAGCTCCTTCTCGAAGACGTAAAAATTCGCGACTATATTTTTAAGCGGTTGAAAGATGCCGCGGTCTCCGCGGTGGAGATCGAGCGGGCGGCTAACCGCGTGAACATCACTGTTCACACGGCGAAGCCTGGGATGGTTATCGGCAAAGGCGGAACCGAGGTCGAAGCTCTGCGGGCGGCGTTGGCGCACATGACCGGAAAACGGGTACACATCAATATCGCCGAGGTGAAAAACCCGGAGTTGTCCGCCAAGCTCGTCGCAGAGAACGTGGCTTCCCAATTGGAACGACGCGTGGCGTTCCGCCGGGCCATGAAGCAGGCGATCCAGCGCACAATGCGAGCCGGGGCGAAGGGTGTGAAAATCCAGGTCTCCGGGCGGCTGGCCGGAGCTGAGATCGCCCGTACTGAAGGGTATTCTGAAGGGACGGTCCCCCTTCACACTCTGCGCGCCGATATCGATTATGCGTTGGCCGAGGCCCACACCACGTATGGGCGGATTGGTGTAAAGGTGTGGATTTATCGCGGAGAGATTCTTCCGGTTAAAGGGGACCGGAACGCGGAGAAGTCGAGCGGAGAGGAAGGGGGCAAGTAGAGATGCTAATGCCCAAGCGCGTCAAACATCGGAAAGAACAGCGCGGGCGCCTGAAAGGCCGATCGAAGGGCGGCAACGAGATTGCCTTTGGCGAATACGGCCTTCAGGCTTTGGAACCTGCGTGGATCACCAACCGGCAGATCGAGGCGGCGCGAATTGCTATGACCCGTTATATCCGCCGGGGCGGAAAAGTGTGGATCAAGATCTTCCCGGCCAAGCCCGTGACGAAAAAGCCGGCGGAGACCCGTATGGGAAGCGGAAAAGGTTCCCCGGAGCAGTGGGTTGCCGTGGTGAAGCCTGGGCGCATCCTGTTTGAGCTGGCCGGCGTTCCGGAAGAAGTGGCGAAGGAAGCGATGCGCCTCGCTTCTCACAAGCTCCCCATCAAGACGAAGTTTGTGACCCGGGGTGAAATGGGTGGTGACAGCCATGAAGCCTAAGGACTTGCGGCACCTGAGCGATGATGAGATTCAGGATAAGGTCAATGACCTCAAGGAGGAACTGTTCAACCTGCGGTTTCAATTGGCAACGGGACAGCTCGACAACCCCATGCGGATTCGGCAGGTAAAAAAGGACATTGCCCGGGCGAAGACGATCCTTCGGGAAAGGGAACTCGGGATTCGCTGAGGCGGAAAGGGGGAGCAAGGTGAGCGAAGAGCGGAATCAGCGCAAGACCAGGATTGGCAAGGTCGTCAGCGACAAGATGGATAAAACCATTGTCGTGGCGGTGGTCCAGAGCGTGACCCACCCACTGTACGGGAAAACCGTAAAGCGGACGACCAAGTTTAAGGCGCACGATGAGAATAACGAGGCCAGGATCGGGGACACTGTCAAGATTATGGAGACCCGGCCCCTTTCCAAGGAGAAGCGTTGGCGCCTCGTGGAAATTTTGGAGCGGGCGGAAGTCCTGTAATCCTCGCTTGGGAAAGGAGGAGGTTCGATGATTCAGCCGCAAACCAGACTGGTGGTAGCCGACAATTCCGGGGCCAAGGAGATCATGTGTTTCCGGGTTCTTGGCGGTTCAAACAGGAAGACGGCGAACATCGGCGATATCATTGTTGCCTCGGTGAAAAGTGCAACACCCGGCGGCGTTGTCAAAAAAGGAGATGTGGTCAAGGCGGTGATCGTGCGATCCCGACGGGGAGTGCGACGGGCGGACGGCAGTTATATCCGCTTTGACGAAAACGCAGCGGTGATCATTCGAGAAGACAAGAGTCCTCGGGGCACGCGGATTTTTGGGCCGGTGGCCCGAGAGCTCCGAGATCGGGATTTCATGAAGATCATTTCACTGGCTCCGGAAGTGTTGTAACAAGAGCCTTGCCCGACCAGGGTATCGACCCCGGATGGGGAAGGAACGAGGAGGTGTGGTGGCGGGATGTCCCAAACCAAGATGCGGATCAAGAAGGGCGACATGGTGGCGGTGATCGCTGGCAAGGACAAAGGGAAAAAGGGCCGGGTGCTGGCGGCTTATCCGAAAAGGCAGAGGGTGCTGGTGGAAGGCGTGAACATGGTCAAGCGCCATATGAAGCCAAACCCCACTTATCCCCAGGGAGGCATCATCTCCAAGGAAGCTCCCCTTCACGTTTCAAACGTGATGATCGTGGACCCGAAAACCGGCGAACCGACTCGGGTGGGGATGAAGATCCTTGCGGACGGCAAAAAGGTCCGGTACGCGAAGAAGTCCGGTGAAATCCTAGATAAGTGATCGGCGAAAGGAGGGTGTGTGCGTGGCGCCCCGACTGTTAGAGCGGTACAAGCGGGATGTGATTCCCGCCCTCATGCAGAGATTCGGCTACAGGAACGTGATGCAGGTTCCCAAGGTTGAGAAGGTGGTCCTCAATATCGGACTTGGGGAGGCAGTTCAGAACCCCAAGGCTCTCGATGCGGCGGTAGATGATTTGACGGCGATCTCCGGCCAGAAACCCGTGGTCACCCGGGCTCGCAAGTCCGTGGCCAGTTTCAAGCTGCGGGCGGGAATGCCCATCGGAGTCAAGGTCACTTTGCGCGGAGATCGGATGTATTATTTTCTTGATAAGCTATTCAACGTCGCGTTGCCCCGGGTTCGAGACTTCCGCGGCGTGTCGCCCAGGGCCTTTGACGGGCGCGGAAACTATAGTCTGGGACTTCGGGAACAACTGATTTTCCCGGAGATCGATTACGATAAAATCGACAAAGTCCGCGGCCTGGAGGTCATCATCGTAACCACGGCGGACAGCGACGAAGAGGCCCGGGAACTGTTGGCGCAGTTGGGTATGCCCTTTCGGGCGAGCTGATCCACCGATACCAGGGGGAGGTGTGCTGCGTGGCGAAAAAATCGATGATCGTGAAGGCGCAGCGCAAGCCGAAGTTCAAGACTCGGGCGTACACCCGCTGCCAGCTGTGTGGCCGTCCGCACGCGGTCTTGCGCAAATTTGGCGTCTGCCGGATCTGCTTCCGGGAACTTGCCTATCAAGGGCGGTTGCCGGGGGTCAAGAAGGCAAGCTGGTGAGAGAAGAGTTTTGACCGTTGAGGGGTTCAGGAGGGAGGGTAACTGCCATGGTGATGACCGATCCGATCGCCGATATGTTGACGCGCATCCGAAACGCCAATTTGGTCGGGCATGAGAAGGTCGAGATTCCCGCGTCCAACGTGAAGCGTGCTATCGCGAACATCCTAAAAGAAGAAGGGTTCATCCGGGACGCTGAATTTATCCCCGACAACAAGCAGGGCATGATCCGGGTGTTCCTCAAGTACGGGCCCAACAATGAACGGGTGATCACCGGTCTGAAGCGGATCAGCAAACCCGGCCGCCGCGTGTACGTGAAGAATGATGCCGTGCCCAGGGTTTTGGGCGGACTGGGCTTGGCTATTTTATCGACGTCCCGGGGGATTATGACCGATAAAGATGCGCGGAGAAACGGTGTGGGTGGCGAAGTCATTTGCTACGTGTGGTGAATACGAGGGCGGGAACGGAGGTGAAGGAATTTGTCGCGGATTGGGAGAAAACCCATTGAAATTCCGGCCGGCGTGGAGGTGTCCATCGACGGGCAGACGGTGACCGTCAAGGGGCCGAAGGGCACTCTGACCCGGAATATCCACAAAGATATGGTCGTCACCATCGAAGGCAACCAGGTCGTGGTGACCCGGCCCAGTGATGAGAAGCTGCACAAGAGTTTGCACGGGACCACCCGCAGCGTCATCGCCAACATGGTGGAGGGCGTGACGAAGGGCTTCCAGAAAAACCTCGAACTTGTGGGCGTGGGCTATCGGGCAGTGAAATCCGGCAATAAGGTCACCCTGTCTTTGGGCTTTTCACACCCTGTTGAATTGGTGCCCGATGCCGGCATCGAAATCGATGTCCCGGCTCCCAACAAACTGGTGGTGCGCGGCATCGACAAAGAGCAGGTTGGTACGGTGGCGGCGTCCATCCGGCGAATTCGAGAGCCTGAACCGTATAAGGGCAAGGGCATTAAATACGAAAACGAAAAGATTCGGCGCAAAGTGGGTAAGACCGGAAAGAAGTGATGGCCGAGTGAAGGCCGGAGACGCCATCTGGTCTGCGAAGGGAGGTTATAATCATGGCGGCGAGTGTGAGTCGGAAAGAAGCGCGCCATCGGCGCCATCTGCGGGTGCGCAAGAAAGTGTTCGGCACCCCCGACCGGCCGCGGCTTAACGTGTTTCGCTCGGCGAGGCACATTTACGCCCAGGTGATCGACGATACCAAAGGCCATACCTATGTGGCGGCGTCCACCCTGGATCCGGAATTGCGGGGGCAGATCGGATATGGAGGCAATGTGGAGGCGGCCCGTAAAGTGGGAGAGTTGGTGGCGAAGCGGGCGATGGAGAAGGGGATCACGAAGGTGGTCTTCGACCGCGGCGGGTATTTATACCACGGCCGGGTGCGGGCACTGGCGGATGCCGCGCGGGAGGCGGGTCTGGAATTCTAATCGACAGGCGAAGGAGGGGGAGACATGCGCGTTGATCCAAACCAGTTGGAACTGACGGAAAAAGTTGTGGCGATCAACCGGGTGGCCAAAGTGGTTAAAGGTGGGCGCCGGTTCAGTTTTAGCGCTGTTGTGGTTGTCGGAGACGGCAACGGATGGGTGGGGGCCGGTTTGGGAAAGGCCGGAGAAGTTCCGGATGCCATCCGCAAAGGGATCGAAGATGCAAAAAAGAACCTGTTTCACGTCCCGCTTCGGGGGACCACTCTTCCCCATGAAGTGGTGGGCCATTTTGGCGCAGGAAAAGTTTTGTTGAAGCCGGCTTCTCCGGGTACCGGCGTCATTGCCGGGGGGCCGGTGCGGGCGGTGCTGGAATTGGCCGGTGTGAAGGACATCCTCACCAAATCCTTGGGTTCAAACAATCCTTTGAACATGGTGAATGCCACCATCACCGGGCTCAAGCAATTGAAGCGACCGGAAGAAGTGGCCCGGCTGCGCGGGAAAACGCTCCAGGAAATCCTGGGATAGGGGGGAGAGATCGTGGCGAGACTGGCCATTACCCTGGTCCGGAGCACCATCGGCCGGCCAGAAGATCAACGGGCGACGGTCCGTAGTCTCGGTCTTCGTAAAATCCGGGACACTGTGGTGCACGAGGACACCCCGACGATTCGCGGGATGGTGAAAAAGATCGACCATTTGGTGCGGGTGGAGGAAGTGGCCGAGTAATCAAACAGCACGCAGAGGGGGTGGAACGAGTGAAGCTGCACGAACTCAAGCCGGCGCCTGGTTCGAAAAAAGCTTCCAAACGGGTGGGCAGGGGAATCGGATCGGGCCTCGGAAAGACGGCCGGCCGCGGAACCAAGGGGCAGAAAGCGCGCTCCGGCGGCGGCGTTCGCCCGGGGTTCGAAGGCGGCCAGACGCCTTTGTACCGCCGGTTGCCGAAGCGAGGGTTCAGCAACGCGCCGTTCAAGAGAAACTGGGCTGAGGTGAACGTCGGCAAGTTGAATCGTTTTGCACCGGGCACCGTGGTGACCCTGGAGACGCTCCGGGAGGCGGGCCTGGTCAAAGGGGCAAAGGATGGGGTGAAGATTCTCGGGCAGGGGGATCTGGAAGTCAGTATCACGGTTAAGGCTAACGGATTCTCCAAGTCGGCCATTGAAAAAATCCAGGCGGCCGGCGGCGCCGCTGAGGTGATTTAACATGTTCCAAACTATCGCGGGCATCTGGAAGGCCCGGGATCTCAGGAATCGGGTGCTGTTTACCCTCGGCATTCTCGCTGTATTTCGAATCGGGTCGTTCATCCCAGTGCCGAGCGTAAACGCCACGGTTCTCAAACAACTCGGGGAGAACCCCGTGTTTGGATTGTTAAACACCTTTTCCGGCGGTGCTCTGCAGAATTTCTCGCTCTTTGCGATGAGTATCACGCCGTATATCACCGCTTCCATCATCGTACAACTGTTGTCGATGGACGTGATTCCGCGATTCGCGGAATGGGCCAAGGAAGGGGAGCACGGAAGGCGCCGCCTGGCCCAAGTGACGCGTTACTTGACAGTGGTGTTAGGATTGATACAGGCGGTGGGCCTGTCGATTTCGTTCAACCGGACATTGCCAGGTCTGATTGTGAACCCCGGGTTCGAAACTTACGCGTTAATCGCGATCACATTAACGGCTGGAACCGCATTTTTGATGTGGCTCGGTGAGCAGATCACGGAAAAGGGGATCGGGAACGGCATTTCCATCATTATTTTCGCCGGGATTGTCGCCCGATTGGAAGGGGCCGTCCGGACCGTTTACCAGAGCTGGTTCTACCAACATCCGGACCAACTGTTCCTGAATATCGTGAAGGTCGTCCTCATGTTGGCGGGAATCGTGATTGTGGTGACGGCTGTAATTTTTGTCCAGCAGGGCGTGCGCCGGATACCCGTTCAGTATTCCAAGCGGGTGGTGGGACGGCGCATGTACGGTGGGCAAACCACCCACATTCCCCTGCGGGTGAACGCGGCCGGCGTGATTCCGGTCATTTTCGCCACTTCCTTGCTCTTGTTCCCGGCGACCATCGCCCAGTTCTTTCGAGGGCATTGGTTTGCCGACTGGGTGATGACGGTATTCAGTTATCGTTCGACCACTTATCTGGTCCTGGAGGTTCTATTGATCATCGGATTTACGTTCTTCTATACGTATGTCCAGATCAACCCTCAGCAGTTGGCTGACCAGATGAGAAAGTACTCCGGCTTCATCCCGGGTATCCGACCGGGTAAAGCCACGGAAGCGTTCATCATCCGAGTGATGAACCGGATCACCTTGGCCGGTGCCCTGTTTTTGGCGGCGGTGACCGTTTTGCCCATCTTGTTTGGAAATCTCACCGGGCTGAACCTGTACTTTGGGGGAACAGGGCTGTTGATCGTCACCGGGGTGGCTCTTGAAACGATGAAGCAAATCGAGAGCCAGTTGTTGCAGCGGCATTACCGGGGCTTTATTCGGTCATGAAAGGCAGGGATGAAGATGCGGATCGTGTTCATCGGGTTGCCCGGGGCCGGGAAAGGAACCCAGGCCGCCCGGATTGTGGAGGGTTATGGGATCGCTCATCTGTCCACCGGGGACATGTTCCGGGCGGCTGTGGCCGAGGGAACCGAATTGGGGTTGAAAGCTAAACAATATATGGATCAAGGGCAATTGGTGCCCGATGATGTGACCATCGGCATCGTGCGAGAAACTTTGTCGAAGCCCGACTACCAGAAGGGTTTTCTACTGGATGGCTTCCCCAGAACCGTTCCCCAGGCCCGGGCGTTGGATGATATTCTTGACTCCCTGGCGACAGCGTTAGACCACGTTATCTACATCGAGGTCTCCCGGGAGGCTCTGGTGGAGCGCCTCACCGGTCGGCGGGTGTGTCGGCAGTGTGGCGCCAGCTACCACATCGCTTTCCGCCCCCCAAAACGGGAGGGGATCTGCGATGTGTGCGGAGGGGAACTTTATCAACGCAGCGACGATACCCCGGAAACGGTGGGGAAACGCCTGGATGTGAACCTTCGCCAAGTGGATGCGCTCCTCGATTATTATGAGACCAAGGGCCTTGTCCGACGTGTGGAAGGCGAGAGGCCTATCGACGAAGTCTACCAGCAAATCCAAGAGATTCTGCGAGGTCGACCGTCATGATTGTGAGCAAGTCGAAGGCGGAACTGGAATGGATGAGGGAAGCAGGGCGGATTGTCGCCCTGGCCCTGAAAGAGACGGCGCAAGCGGTGGAACCTGGGATCACCACCCGGGAACTGGACCGCATCGCCGAGCACGTGATTCGCAGAAACGGGGCGATCCCGTCCTTTAAAGGCTATCACGGCTACCCGGCTTCGATCTGCGCCTCTGTAAATGAAGAATTGGTTCACGGTATTCCTGGCGACCGGAAACTGGTGGAAGGCGATATCGTCAGTATCGACATCGGTGCCCAGTATCACGGTTACCATGGTGACGCGGCAATCACTGTGCCTGTCGGTTCAATCAGCGAAGAGGCCAGGCGCCTACTCGACGTCACCGAAGCGTCCCTGTACAAAGGGATCGAAAAGGCGGTGGTCGGCAACCGCCTTTCGGACATTTCCCATGCCGTTCAAGTCTATGTCGAACAACACGGATTCTCCGTGGTGCGCGATTACGTGGGACACGGGGTGGGTCAAGAGATGCACGAAGACCCGCAAATCCCGAATTTCGGGCCGCCCGGCCACGGCCCCAGACTCAAACCCGGTATGGTCCTCGCCATCGAACCGATGGTCAACGCCGGTTCCTACCACGTAAAAACCCTGCCCGATAACTGGACGGTGGTGACGGTGGACGGTTCGCTGGCGGCTCATTTTGAACATACCGTCGCGATTACCGAAGGGGAACCGGAAATTCTGACCCGTCTGTGAGCGAGGTGGTGCCGGAGATGGCGAGAGTGCACCCCACGCCTGAGATCGGCGAAATCGTTGAAGTGCGGCAAGGACGAGAGGCCGGTCGATATATGGTTGTGATCGATCGGTCTGAAGACCGGTGGGTCTGGCTGGCAGACGGGGAAGGTCGAACGGTGGAGCGACCGAAAAAGAAAAATGTCCTCCATGTCCGGCCTACGGGCAAACGCGCTGGGAAGGTCCTAGAACGGCTTCATACAATGGGAAAGGTGACCGACGCCGACCTGAGATACAGCCTTCGTACCTTTCACCAAGAACAGTCAAAGGATGCCAGAGAAGACGGCGGAGACGCAGAAAGGGGAGTGGATTGATGGCCAAAGAGGACGTCATCGAGGTCGAGGGCACTGTGATCGAGCCCTTGCCCAACGCGATGTTCCGGGTCGAGCTGCAAAACGGGCACAAGATCTTGGCCCATGTGTCGGGGAAGATCCGGATGCATTACATCCGTATTCTCCCCGGGGATCGCGTGACGGTGGAGTTGTCGCCTTACGACTTGACTCGCGGTCGCATCACGTATCGCTATAAGTGACAGGTCTCAACGACTGTCCGGACGAATGCGCTCACAGGGCGCCCGGGGAATCCGGCGCCTGGAGGATGCATGGGCGCCCGGCGGCGGAAGGAGGGAGCACCGTGAAAGTTCGTCCGTCTGTAAAACCGATCTGTGAAAAGTGCAAGGTGATTCGGCGCAAAGGCGTCGTGATGGTCATCTGTGAGAATCCCAAGCATAAGCAGCGCCAGGGTTGATCGGGGGCTCGGCCTCCGGGCCGTGGGTGTACGAGCCCGGGATGTGCGCATCTCTCACTAATTCCAATGAACTCGAGGAGGTGTAACCTATGGCACGAATCGCTGGTGTGGATCTTCCGCGGGAAAAACGGGTGGAGATCGGCCTGACGTATATATACGGCATTGGCCGTCCAATGTCGAATCGAATTCTGCGGGAAACAGGGGTGAACCCCGATACCCGAGTCCGGGATCTCACCGATGAAGAGGTGGCGCGGCTTCGGGAATACATCGACAGGAACCTGAAGGTCGAAGGAGACCTTCGCCGGGACGTGGCGATGAACATCAAGCGCCTGACCGAAATCGGCTGCTACCGCGGGCTGCGGCACCGCCGGGGGTTGCCGGTGCGCGGACAAAGGACGAAAACGAACGCCCGCACACGCAAGGGGCCGCGCCGCACGGTGGCCGGGAAGAAAAAATAAAGTGCAGGATCTAGATGAAAGGAGGACGGGACTCTATGGCAAAACCGAAACGCCGGGCGGCCACCGCCACTCGCATGAAACGCCGGGACCGAAAGAACATCGAAGCGGGCATCGCCCATATTCGGTCCACGTTCAACAATACCATCGTCACCATTACCGATGGTGCAGGAAACGCCATTTCCTGGGCCAGCGCCGGGAACGTCGGATTCAAGGGCTCTCGGAAAAGCACGCCCTTTGCTGCCCAGATGGCCGCTGATTCTGCTGCCCGGAAGGCTATGGAGCACGGGATGCGAACGGTGGAGGTCTATGTCAAGGGACCGGGAGCGGGACGGGAAGCGGCGATTCGGTCGCTGCAAGCGGCGGGCTTGGAAGTGAGCCTGATCAAGGACGTGACTCCTATTCCGCACAACGGTTGCCGTCCGCCAAAGCGCCGGCGCGTCTGATTGGGGTACGGAGCAATTCCTTGAGTATACAAATGATCAGGAGGTGTCTATACTAGAATGGCAAGATATACCGGTCCGGTTTGTCGACTGTGCCGGCGGGAGGGCGTCAAGCTCTATCTAAAGGGCGAGCGCTGCTATTCCGACAAATGCGCCATTGACCGGCGCGGGTACGCGCCTGGTCAGCATGGCCAGGGCCGCCGGAAACAGTCCGAATACGGCATTCAACTGCGGGAAAAACAAAAAGCTCGCCGGACTTACGGTGTGCTGGAGAAACAGTTCCGACATTACTATGAAGAGGCGAACCGGCAACACGGGGTCACCGGTGAGGTGCTCCTCCAGTTGCTCGAGCGGCGCCTCGATAATGTCGTGTACCGGTTGGGGTACGCTGCCTCCCGGGCTGAAGCAAGGCAGTTGGTGCGTCACGGTCATTTTACGGTGAACGGGCGCCGGGTGGACATTCCTTCGTACCAACTGAAAGAAGGGGACGTTGTGGCCGTGAGGGAAAAGAGCCTGGAATCCCCGCGGCTCAAAGAGCTGGTAGAGACCGCCGACAGCAGGGCGGTACCTGCGTGGCTCGATCGGGATTCAGCCACGGCTTCCGGAAAGGTCCTCCGTATCCCCACCCGAGACGAGATTGACACGCCGGTACAGGAGCAGATGATCGTCGAGTTGTACTCGCGGTAATGCCGGGTAAAGTTCCACCCGGCTCTCGGCCGATCGCCGCGAACCGGACTGTCGAGATGGTCGAGAAGGAGGGTCACGTGGATGATCGAAATGGAAAAGCCGCGATTGGAAACGGTCGAGATCAACGAGTCCGGGACCTACGGCAAGTTTGTGATCGAGCCGCTTGAGCGTGGCTACGGTACCACCTTGGGCAACGCTTTGCGGCGCATCCTGTTGTCGTCGTTACCCGGGGCTGCCTGTACGTCGGTCAAGATCGACGGGGTACTCCACGAATTTTCGACCATTCCCGGGGTTGTGGAGGACACGACGGAGATCATTCTGAACTTGAAACACCTGGCCTTGAGGATCCATTCGGATGAGGAGAAAACCCTCATCATCGACGCCGAAGGCGAGGGGGAAATCAAGGCCGGGGACATTCAAGCCGATTCGGATGTGGACATCCTCAACCCCGATTTGCATATCGCCACTTTGGCGGAAGGGGCGCGGCTGTACGCCGAGATTAAAGCCGCCCGGGGGCGGGGTTATGTACCGGCGGACCGGAACAAAAACGAGGAGCAGCCGATCGGCGTCATTCCCATGGATTCGATTTTTACTCCGATCAGTCGGGTGAATTACAGTATCGAAAACACCCGGGTCGGCCAGGTGACCGATTATGATAAATTGACCTTTGAAGTGTGGACGGACGGAAGTATTCGACCTGACGAGGCGGTCAGTTACGGGGCCCGGATCCTCACCGAGCACCTCACCCTGTTTCTCGGCCTCACCGATCAGCCCCGGGCCGGCGATGTGTTGGTGGAACGGGACGAGCAGCGCCGGGAAAAGGTGCTCGACATGACTATCGAGGAGTTGGACCTCTCAGTCCGTTCCTACAACTGTCTCAAACGGGCGGGAATTAACACCGTGGCCGAATTGTGCTCGAAAACCGAAGAGGAAATGATGAAAGTCCGCAATCTCGGCCGAAAGTCCCTGGAAGAGGTTCAAGAGAAACTGGCCGAGTTGGGCTTGGCCTTACGCAAAGAAGAATAAGGTCGGCAAAAAGAAGGGAGGGAGTACCGGTGTCGTATCGAAAGCTGGGAAGATACTCGTCAGCACGCAAAGCGCTCTTCCGCAGCCTGGTCACAGATTTGTTCATGTATGAGCGCATTCGCACCACTGAAGCAAAGGCGAAAGAAGTGCGCAAAGTGGCGGAGAAAATGATCACCTTGGCAAAACGGGGGGATCTTCACGCCCGGCGCCAGGTGGCGGCTTTCGTCTATAAAGAGACGGCAGACGAAGACACGAATCAGGATGTGGTGCAAAAGTTGTTCAGCGAGATTGCACCCCGGTACCAGGAACGTAACGGCGGCTACACCCGCATCCTGAAGCTGGGTCCGCGCCGGGGGGACGCTGCGCCCATGGTTTACCTTGAACTGGTGGAATAATTGTTTCTGACAACAACCGCGCGGGCGAGGTTTGTCCTCCGGGGGCAAGCCTCGTTTTCCGTATGCTTTGGGTGAGATACCCGGACGCTCCAGGCCCACCGGCTAGGAAAGGGGCGCGGCGGTGTACGTTAAGGCGAAGGTGGCTTACGATGGGACCGATTATCACGGATTCCAGCGTCAACCCGGCCTGAGAACAGTTCAGGGGGTGCTGGAAGGGGCCTTAGGGGAGTTGGCCGGCCGGGAGATTTCGATTGCCGGGGCGGGGCGGACAGATGCCGGAGTGCACGCCCGGGGACAGGTGGTCGCCTTCGAGTGGCCGGGACCGATTCCCTGGCAGCGATTAGAGCGGGTTTTGCTTCGGCGGCTACCGGAAGATCTGGTGGTATCCAATCTTGAACCGGCGCCGGAGTCCTTTCACCCGCGTTGTTCCGCAGTGGGCAAATGCTATCGTTACACCCTGGATCAAGGGGTGTATCCCTCAGTGTTTCTTCGTCGCTATGCGTGGCACGTACCGACTCAGATGGATCTGGGGTCGATGCGCCGGGCGGCCCTCGCGGCTGCAGGGACTCACGATTATACCAGCTTTTGCGCCGCCGGCACTCCGGTACAGAACAAGGTGCGGACGGTATACGCCATCCGCCTGGCCGAGGAGCCGCCTTTTGTCCACCTTTACGTGTTTGGCAACGGCTTTCTGTACCAGATGGTCCGCATCCTGGTCGGAACCCTGGTGGAGGTGGGGCTCGGGAAGCGATCGGTAGAGTCTATCTCCGGGATTTTGGCCGCCCGGGATCGTCGGGCGGCGGGAGTGACGGCCCCTGCGAAAGGGCTGACCTTGTGGGACGTGTACTATGAGACGGGCGATTTCACCCGAGCTTGGAGCGGTTTTCTTGACTTGACTGCGGCAGCTCAGTACAATGAGCATGGAGTTTTCGGCCCATGGAACCACGAGGGTTGAAATGATAGGGCGGAGGGAAACAGTTCATGCAAACGACATTCATGCAGAAAAAGGAGGACGTGAAACGCCGGTGGTACGTGATTGACGCGACCGGGCAGACGGTAGGCCGTTTGGCCTCGGAGATTGCCGTCATTCTGCGCGGAAAGCACAAGCCCGAGTATACGCCTCACGTGGACACGGGAGATCACGTTGTTGTCATCAACGCGGATAAAGTCGTGTTTACGGGTAAAAAGTGGACGGATAAACTGTATCGGCGGCATTCCGGCTATCCCGGCGGGTTGAAAGAGATGCGGGCCAAGGACGTCCTTGCCCGATATCCCGAACGCATTCTGTATTACGCCGTAAAAGGCATGTTGCCACACAATCCGTTGGGCCGAAGTCAGTTGAAGAAATTGAAAGTGTACGCCGGTCCGGAGCATCCTCACGAAGCCCAGCAGCCCGTTCCGTGGCAGCCCGGAACGGTGAGAGGAGGGAAGTGACGCCTATGGCACAGGTGCAATATTGGGGAACCGGGAGACGGAAGGAGTCTGTCGCCCGGGTGCGGCTTTACCCTGGGGATGGGCAGATTCTGATCAACCGCCGGCCATTGGAAGAGTATTTTGGCCTTGAGACGTTGAAATTAATGGTAAAACAACCGCTAATTCTCACGGACAGCCTGAACCGCTACGACGTTCACGTGAATGTAAAAGGCGGCGGGATCTCCGGTCAGGCCGGGGCCATCCGTCACGGCATTGCCCGAGCCCTTCTGAAAGTCGATCCCGACCTTCGCACGCCGCTGAAAAGGGCGGGATTGTTGACCCGGGATCCCCGCATGAAGGAGCGCAAGAAGTACGGGTTGAAAAAAGCCCGCCGCGCTCCCCAGTTCTCCAAACGTTAACCACAAGCCCGTCGGCGCCGAAGCGTCACGGGCTCTTTTTTGCGGCGAAAGGCAGAGCATTCTTGTTGTCGTTGTCTTTTCCTGAAGCAGTAGGGTACAATGCCCTAAAGGAGGGCGAGAGCCATGGCTGCACTGACAGAGAAGACGGTGTTTGATGCGCTGCGGCCCATCCAAGATCCGGAAGCGCATCGCAGCATTGTCGACCTCGGGATGGTTCGAAAAGTGGAGATTGACGGCGGATTCGTCACTGTTGAAGTGGCGTTAACGATTAAAGGGTGTCCTTTGCATACGGTGATTCAAGATGAAGTGGAAAAGGCGGTTCGCAACCTGCCGGGGGTGACCGATTGTCGAGTGATTCTGGCGACGATGACCGGCGAGGAGCGGGCCCGGTTCCGGGATGTGCTCCAAGGGGGCACCGGGGCTGAACGGTCCCAGGGGGTTGAAGGTGTACCGCCCTTATTGCGGCCCAATGTACAGACCCGTTTTGTGGCGGTTACCAGTGGCAAAGGTGGAGTTGGAAAATCCACGGTGACGGCGAACCTCGCCCTCGCCTTGGCCCGGGACGGTTACCGGGTGGGCGTAATCGACGCAGATATCTACGGGTTCAGCATTCCGGGCCTGTTTGGAGCGGCAGATCGAAAACCGACCGTGATCGATGAGTTGATCATGCCGGTCCAGGCCGAGGGTGTCAAGATTATGTCGATGAACTTTTTTGTCCCAGAGAATACCCCCGTGATCTGGCGCGGACCGATGCTGGGCAAGATGCTGCGAAATTTCTTTGCCGAAGTCCACTGGGGGGACCTGGACGTTATGCTGCTTGATCTTCCTCCCGGCACTGGCGATGTCGCCTTGGATGTCCATCAATTGTTGCCCAAAGCCGGGGAGTTGATCGTGACCACTCCGCAACGCAACGCCGCAGACGTGGCCGTGCGGGCCGGCATGATGGCGAAAAAGACCGGCCACGAAATTCTGGGCGTTGTGGAGAACATGGCCTATCGGGTGTGCCCCCATTGCGGTGGCCGGGATGAACTCTTTGGCCGGGGCGGAGGCCAGCGGGTAGCGGACGAGCTTAAGGTCAAAGTGCTGGCCCAGATTCCGCTACAGCCAGAAACCCTTGGGGGGACCGGCCTTTACGAGCCCGATACCCCCGCGGGTCAGGCTTTCGACGATTTGGCGAAGATTGTGGGGGGGCTGGTGTCCGCCGGGTTAGCCGGTTGAAGCGAGCCGTCTTGGACAAGGCGCGGAGGGGGGCATCCCATCAGGCAGACAGGAAGGGCCGACACGCGGGGGGCTGGGCCGTGCCTGCTTCCTGGGGCCGCCCGGTTTACCCTCCGCCCATATCTTGACTTTGTTGATCCTGATCCCCGCCGCCCCCGGAGGATTGTCCGCCTCCTTGTTGCTGGCCGCCCTGTCCCCCTTGTTTGCCTTGCCCGGCCTGAGGACCTACTTCCCGTACGGCCTGTTTCAGGCTATCCGTAAAAAGCAGTCGAAAACTCGGATTCTGAAGGGCCTCCTGCATTACCTTCATGGTTTGCTGGCGGTAGGGCGGGGAAGACATGAGGCTCAGGATTTGCTTTTGAAAGTCCGGGCTTTTCATCAAATCGAGCATCATCTGCTGGTATTCGGGGTCTTTCATGAGATCTTTCAACAACTGGCGATGTTGCTCCTTCAAGGCGTCAGCCAAAGCTTTTGCGAACTGGGGTTGCTGAAGTTGTTGTTGCAGCAAGTTTTTGTTCTCGCCCTGGGTAAGGGCGGTGGTGAGGGCTTTTTGCATATCGGAATCGGACAGGATCAGAGAGCGTTTGAATTCTTGGCTCTGAACCGTTTGGCGCAGGGTATCCATTCCTTCCTTAGAGTGGAGAATATCCAGCACCATACTCTTGGTTTCTTGATAAGGGGGCTGTCCCTGCTGGGGCTGAGGACCGGACGATCGTGCACATCCTCCGGCCAGGGTTGCGGCACACAGGCCCAGAAGGAACATCCATCGCCACCTGCGTCTCATCGACCGTTCACCTCCCTCCGGTCATCAGTTGTAATATGGGCGGGCAAACGGTCGTTATTCGAGACTTTGCTGGGAAGAAAGAGGATGCGGCTGTGAATCTTCAGAGATTGTTTTTTCTCATCGGCACCACAGTGATTCTGGGCGTGTTCGCGGGGGCAATTGCTGCTCTTGTAACCAACATCGACCCGCTGCATGGGGCGATTGTCGGGGGGTTTATCAGCGCGACCAGCCTCATGGGGCTGTGGGCTTATTTAACGTTGAATTACCTGATTCAAGGCTTTCTTCCCCGGGCTTTTTGGAATGCCGTCCAGCTCTTCCTTGTGGTGGTTGTCGCGGTGGATCTGGTCTATGCCCGCTACCTGGCAGCCGGGGGAGCGGGAGGGTGGACACCTTATGTCACTTACGCCCTTTTTCCCTTGATTTGGGCCTTGGTGGCGGCCGGAGTTCGGGCCTTTATATCGGGAATCCGGGCTTTTATCCCCGGCTTCTTTTATCTGTTCGTATTTACCGTTGTGGAGTGGTTTCCGGCGTTGAAAGCGGGGACGGGAATGCCGACTCTCCAGATCGGCATCATTCTTCTGGTGTGCAATACGTACTTGCTATTCGTCCTGCGCCGCCTCACTGCACATCCCGCCGCCCCTTCCAAGAACGCGCGACGGGATATCCAGCCGGATCCTCGGTAATGTTTCGGACGCCGGGCCCCTGCGGCCCGGTTTGTTCCTGGCTTGGGGCTTACTCAAGTTTGCTTTTGGGAGAAGCCTCCTGAAGCAGCTCCGAAACGGTGACAAACTCGAATCCTTTTTGTCGTAGGCCGTCGATGATGGCCGGAAGTGCCTGGTCGGTCTGTTTGCAGGTGTCGCTGGCGTGCAACAAGATGATGTCGCCGGGTACCGCCCGTGTTAAGACCCGTTGGGTGATCGCGCCGACTCCTGGGTTTTTCCAGTCCAACGAGTCGGTGTGCCATTGGATCACCGTATAACCCATGTCGTGAAGGGTGCGCAAAACCCGTTTATCAAAATCACCGTTCGGGGTGCGGATCAAGCGAGTTTTGACCCCTGTAACGTCATAGATTGCTTGCTCCGCCTTAGTGACTTGACTGCGGATCCAGTCATTGCTGTGTTCGGTAAAATTGTCATGTTTGTAGCCATGGCTGCCGATTTCATAACCCATGTCCCGAATCTGCTTGGCGATCTCTGATTTTTGTAGGGTCCAAGGCCCGGAGAGGAAAAATGTTGCTTTTGTCACACCTTTGTTTTTCAACACATGTAATACTTTGGGAGCCATTTGATCTCCCCAACTGATGTCGAAGGTCAGGGCTACGATTCTTCGGTTGGTATCCACTTTGTAGATGGCGGACGGTGGCTGTTGGCCAACCAATGTCGCGATGGCTCCGTTCTGCCAGTAAAATATGGCCATGAAGAGTACGATCGTGGCGGCGGCGATGATGATCTGTGTCAACGTCCGCGCGCGCCAGATGATGAACATCGCTTGTCCCTCCTTTGCACCGTCTACAGTTTGTACATATGGGTATGCTTTGTGCACAAGGTATAGCATGGATAAGAGATTAAGCCCTCATGCGCCGGACCTCATTGGGGATTCCGGCAGGGCAGCGGCCGCCTGACCTCGAAAGGACGCAGCACGGGACGGGAGATTGCAACGGGGGTGAACCCATGGGGCGGTGGATTTGGATCAATCGAAGATATCTGTGGACGGCGGCGGTGATTTTTGCAGTCGGGATGGCGACGGGATACCTGGCATCTGATTCCTTGCGACAAGTTCTCATGTCGCAACTGACCCAGATCCGGGACCTGGCAGTGCAGGTGCGGGCGGTCAACAACCCGGCCTACACGGTCATGGTGATTTTTCTCAATAACGCCAAGGTGGCCATATTTTTTCTGCTGACGGGGATTGTCGCCGGAATCCCTGCCATCGTTGGCGTTTTTGGCAATGGGGCTTTGATCGGGTTCGTCTTGGCGATGCTCCATCATCAGGGGGTGCCTGTCGGGTCCGTCTTGCTGTACGGGATCCTGCCCCACGGGATTTTTGAGATCCCTGCGTTTTTGATCGCTGCGGCCTTCGGATTAAAATTGGGCTGGGGATGGTGGCGCCCGACTAATGGGTACACTCGAAGAGAGGCGTTTTTTCAGGGATGGAGAGATGCGTTTCGGGCCGCTGGGGTGGCGGTGGCGATGTTGGCAGTCGCCGCCGTGGTGGAAGGCACCGTGACGCCGTATCTGTTGAGCCGCTACGTGTTGCAGGGCTAGAGCGGGGGGATGACGGTGGCCAGAATCGAGGTCCTCGGCGTTCCGTTAGATCTAGGGCAGGGACGCCGAGGGGTGGACATGGGGCCCAGTGCCATTCGGTATGCGGGTCTTCAGGATCGGGTGAGGGCCCTCGGGTTTGAGGTACAGGATCTCGGCAACGTGCCGGTGCCGGAACCCGAGGCCAAGGAAATCCAAGATCCGAAGTTGAAATATCTTCCGGAAATTGAACGTGTCAGCGAGGAGATTGCAGCCAGGGTTTCGGAAGTCCTAAAACGCGGGTCGATGCCCGTGATCCTCGGCGGAGATCACAGCTTGGCCATCGGTTCTCTGGCCGGCGTGGCATTGGCCAAGGCGCGGGTCGGGGTGATCTGGTTCGACGCCCATGGGGATATGAATACCCAGGAAACCACTCCCTCCGGCAATATCCACGGAATGCCCCTGGCGGCGTCTCTGGGGATCGGGCACCCCGGATTGACCCGGGTGGCGGGGTTTGCCCCGAAGGTTCGACCGGAAAATGTGGTTCTTGTTGGCGCCCGGTCTATCGATGAAGGTGAGGCGCGTTTGATTCGGGAGTCGGGGCTGCGCGTGTTCACCATGCATGAGATCGATCGGCAGGGCATTGGAGCGGTGATGGAAGAGGCGATCCGGATCGCGTCCCAGGGCGTGGACGGGGTTCATCTGAGTTTGGATTTGGATGCCCTGGATCCCATGACCGCCCCGGGGGTGGGCACGCCCGTGCGGGGAGGGATCACCTACCGAGAAGGACACCTGGCCATGGAACTTCTCGCCGAAGCGGGAGTCTTGTGTTCCGTCGACGTGGTGGAGGTCAACCCGATCTTGGATGTCGCCAACCGGACGGCCGAGATGGCGGTGGACCTGTTGTGCTCGGCTCTGGGGAAGAAGATCCTGCCGGATTCTTAAGCGAAAAGGGAGAGAGAGGTCACCGGTGAGACTGCCGGTGTATTTTTTTTTTGCTTTTGCCAGCGGAAATCCTATTGACTTGATTTAAATAGTAGGGTTATTATATCCCCATATTCCAATTAAACATATTTGTTATTTGGATAATGGAATTGAGCAAAGGGCAGGCACAATCCTGGGCCCGTGCCCGTATCGTGGTAAAGCCGGTCAGAATCGCAGATCATTCGAAATGGAGGTGCGATCGTGGAGCATGTGACCCGTGTTCCCGTTATGAGCCCGGAGGAAGTGGGGGCTTGGGCGGAAGGTCTGGAGGGCTGCCCGCCCGAAGAGATTCTGGAGTGGGCCCTGGAGCGGTTCTCTCCCCGGATTGCGTTGGCTTGCAGCTTTGGAGTCGAAGACGTGGTACTGGTGGATATGGCGACAAGAATTCTCCCCCATGTCCAAATTTTTTACTTGGATACGGGGCTGTTGTTCCCGGAAACTTACGAGGTCCGAGATCGCGTCGTGGACCGGTACCGACCGAACCTCCGGCGGGTAACTCCTCAACTTGATCTGCGCCAACAAGCGGCCGAATACGGCGAGGCGCTTTGGACCCGGGACCCCAATACGTGCTGCCGACTGCGCAAAGTTGAGCCCCTCCGCGACGTCTTGGCGGAACAGGATGCCTGGGTGACGGGGATTCGTCGGGAACAATCCCCGACCCGGGCCGGAGCCAAAGTCGTCGAAGTGGACCGTAAGTTCGGGCTGATCAAAGTGAATCCCCTGGCCGGATGGGACAGCCGGCAGGTGTGGAATTACGTGCATACACACGAGGTCCCGTACAATTCTTTGCACGATCGCGGATATCCGAGCATTGGCTGCGCCCCGTGCACACGTCCGGTGCGGCCGGGGGAAGATCCCCGGGCCGGTCGATGGGCCGGCTTCGACAAGACAGAATGTGGACTTCACGGATAGCTCGAATCGGAAGGGAGGGCTGGCAGTGGGTCTGGAGATTTCCCTCGGCGGGCTTGCGGTGGGTTTACTCATCGGCTTTACGGGCATGGGGGGAGGGTTCCTCATGACCCCGATGTTGATCCTCCTTTTCGGTGTTCACCCTTCGGTGGCGGTGGGGACAGACCTCGTCTATGCATCGATCACCAAATTTGTGGGGGCGTGGCAACATTGGCGCCAGGGCACAGTGGATCTTCGGGTGGTTAAGGTTTTGGCGGCGGGGAGCGTGCCGGGGGCAGTGGCCGGGGCAGTGGGTGTCCAAATCTTTCACGGATGGTTTGGCCCCGGTTTTGAGGGAATAATGAGTCGGGTTCTCGGGGTTGCGTTTTTGGTTGTGAGTGCCGTGCTCCTTCTTCGGGCAGCCATCCCGGGTCCTGGTGGGGGCAGTGGAGAGATGTCCCGACCGGCGGCCTGGAAGCTGGTCACGCTCGGTGTGGTGGGCGGGGGGATTGTCGGCCTGACTTCGGTGGGGAGCGGGTCATTGTTTATTGCGCTTTTGACCTTCCTTTATCCGGTATCCGCATCCAGGCTGGTCGGCACCGATATCGCCCACGCATTTCTTGTGAGTGCAGTGGCGGGTTTGGTGCATTTTGCCGCCGGGACGGTGGATCTGCCCTTGGTGGGTTGGTTGCTCCTCGGCTCTTTACCGGGCATCGTACTCGGCAGTCGATTGTCCAAGCGAGTTCCCGACCGGATCGTGCGCCTCGGGCTGACCGTCATGCTGGCGGTCTCGGGGTTGAAATTGTTGTAAAGGAGCGATGACCGTGACGACATTGGTGGCGCCTCACGGTGGGCAACTGGTCGATCGAACAGTGGATTCTTCACCAGAGTGGGAGCGAGAGCTGCTGTCGGGCAAAACTGTGACTCTTCCTGAGGAATCTCTGGCCGACCTGGAATTGATCGCGGTGGGTGCCTATTCTCCTTTGACCGGTTTTATGGTTCGAGCGGATTATGAGCGGGTGGTGGCCGAGATGCGCCTGCAGGACGGCACGGTCTGGAGTTTGCCCGTGACTCTGGCGGTCGACGAAGATTTCGCCAGGCGGATTCACGCGGGGGAACGCGTGGCTTTAACAGGTCGAGATGGTCTTCTGTACGGGTGGATGGTGGTCCAGGACCTGTATCCCGTGGATTCCCGGGTGGAGGCGGAACACGTCTATGGCACGTCCGAGGCCGCTCACCCAGGGGTGGCCAGGTTGTATCAGCGGCCCGGATGGCGGATCGGAGGGCCGGTTTGGATGTGCCGACAGCGGGATCGGGCCGTGTTTTCCCGTTACTGGCTCCGGCCGCAGGAGTCC
Organism: Kyrpidia spormannii; assembly: GCF_002804065.1. NCBI lineage: Bacteria > Bacillati > Bacillota > Bacilli > Caryophanales > Alicyclobacillaceae > Kyrpidia > Kyrpidia spormannii. The sequence goes on from NZ_CP024955.1 coordinate 171,782, forward strand.
CGGGAAACCTTTCGCCGTCGCGGTTGGAGGACGGTGGTGGGTTTTCAAACCCGAAATCCGATACATCGAGCCCACGAATACATTCAAAAATGCGCTCTTGAAATGGTGGATGGGCTGTTTCTTCATCCCCTTGTCGGGGAGACCAAAGCGGACGACGTGCCTGCAGAGGTACGGCTTCGGAGCTATGAAGTACTGCTGGACCGCTATTACCCGGCCGGGCGGGTGATACTCGGCGTTTTTCCGGCCGCCATGCGCTACGCTGGGCCCCGGGAGGCGATTTTTCACGCCTTGGTCAGAAAGAATTTCGGCTGCTCGCATTTTATCGTCGGGCGGGACCACGCCGGCGTCGGGAACTACTACGGGCCCTATGACGCTCAACGGATTTTTACACAGTTTAAACCCGAAGAACTGGGAATCATCCCGCTGTTTTTCGAGCACGCATTCTTTTGCCGCCGGTGTGAAGGGATGGCCTCAACCAAGACCTGCCCCCATGCCCCGGAAGACCGCGTCGTCTTATCTGGCACCCGGGTCCGGGAGCTACTGCGGGAAGGCCTCTTGCCGCCCCCCGAGTTCACCCGGCCCGAGGTGGCCCGAATCCTGCAGGAAGGTTTGCGGGAAAAAGTCGGGTCGACCGACCGGTAAACGACTTCGGCCGATGTCTTCTTTAAAATCACTCCATGAGGCCGCCTTCCTTGGCAGAAGAAGGACGGCCTGTATTTTTGTTGGCTGGGGAGAGGAAACGGACCTGGAAAAGCGAATACTAGAAATATGGACGAATTGACGATGGGTGTGCTGCATGGACCGGTTATGGAACCTACTGAGCCATTTTAATATCCTGACGGATTTATTGGACATCCTGCTGGTCACCTATGTCCTGTATCGGATGATTCTCCTCATCCGGGGAACCCGGGCCGTGCAGCTGCTCAAGGGCATTGTGGTCATTCTCATCGCCACGGGGCTGAGCAACTATCTCCACCTGCGGGCTATGAGCTGGCTGTTGGACAAGGCCTTGACGATCGGGCTGTTCGCAATTCCCGTTGTGTTTCAACCGGAATTGCGCCGGGCACTGGAACAGTTGGGACGCGGCCGTTTGTTCTCCTGGTCACTGCAGATGGCAAGCAGCGATCGGGACGTGGACAAGATTGTGACCGAATTGACCCGGGCGGCGCAGGTGCTGGCGAAGAACCGCATAGGGGCGCTCATTGCCCTGGAACGGGAGACGGGTCTGAGCGACTACGTGGAAACGGGGATCGCGATCGATGCGGAAGTCAGCGCGGAACTTCTGGTGAACATTTTTATCCCAAACACCCCCCTTCACGACGGGGCCGTGGTGGTCCGCCAAGGTCGGATCGCGGCCGCGGGGTGTGTCCTGCCCCTTTCGGACAGTCGGACCATCGATAAACAACTCGGAACCCGCCACCGCGCAGCCGTGGGCTTGTCCGAGCATTCGGATGCGGTGGCGGTGGTGGTATCTGAAGAGACGGGCCAGATCTCCCTGGCTGCCGAAGGTCAATTGAACCGCGATTTAGATGAGCAAGCGCTTCGGGAGATGCTTGGCACGATGCTGGCGCCCCAACGGGGGAGTTTTTCGTTTTTTCATAGGAGGTCATCGGCATGAGAAAGGGCGGGCCGATGGGAAGACTGGCCCGAATGTGGAACCGGGAAAATGCGGTTCCAAAATTGATCGCCTTTGTGCTCGCCGTGTTGCTGTGGTTTGTGGCGGGGGCCGGCACCACCGACACTCCCAGCTCTGTTCTCGCCCCCTCGGCGAAGGTGATTCACGGGGTCGCGGTGCAGGTGCTGTACGATGAGGGTGTCGTGGTGGCCGTGGGGGGGCAGCCCCAGGTGGACCTGACCCTCCGGGGAACCCGCTTGGACCTGATGTCCCCCCTGCTCGGCGGGATTCGGGCTTTTGTCGATGCCCGGGGTTTGGGGGCAGGGGTGTACGAACTGCCGGTCCAGTTGGAAAATGTCCCTTCGGGGATTATCTATGACCCGGTATATGCCACCGTTCGCCTGGAGCGGGCGGCTTCCCGGCAGATTCAGGTCACCGTGCGTACCACCGGAACGCCAAAATCCGGCTTCGCGGTGGGAACAATGTCATCGTCCCCCGCCCAGGTCACCGTTTCCGGTCCGGCGGAGGAAGTCAACCGGGTGGCTGCGGTGGTGGCGCAAGTGTCGGTAGACGGTGCAGTTCAACCCGTTAAGGGCCGCGTCCCGGTGGCGGCGGTAGATTCGCAGGGGCATTCGATCACAGGTTTACGGATTGAACCCGATAGTGTGGATCTGGCGGTGGCGGTGGACGCCCAAAGTAAGGTCGTGCCCGTAACCGTGGAATTACGTAATGCCCCCGCCGGAGACTTGGCCGTAGAGTCGTGGTCAGTGCAGCCGAGTAAGGTGACAGTAACGGGTCCCCCCGATGTTTTGTCGAGGATCGACCAGGTGACGGGCATGGTCGACGTGTCGGGCACGACCGGAGACCGCACCTTTACCGTTCATTTACGCGTTCCGGACGGAGTTCGGGCGATCCAACCCGAGACGATTCAAGTGGCTGTACATGTGGTACCGGGGAAGACCACGAAGGCGGCCCGGGTTCCTGTTCGAGTGGTGGGGCTTGAAGCCGGCGCCCAGGCGACGGTGAATCCCCCGGAGGTGAGTGTGACGATCAGCGGCTCCACCTCCCACATCGCGGCCATGCATGCTTCTGATTTAACCGCGACAGTGGATGTGACGGGACAGGGGCCGGGAACTTATAGACTCCCGGTGGCGGTGAAGGCGCCCCCCTGGGCGACTTTGGCTGACGTTCCGTCCGTTCAAGTGACGATCACCGCTCCCTCACCCGCACAATCCGCGGGGGGCGGAAGTGGTTGAGGGGTGTCATCAATCTGTACTTTCATGATGCAAAAAGGGGCTTGCCCCCTTTTTTTTGCTGCTCTTATACTGTGCATATGCACAAAGCAAAATCACAAGACAGTTTAAGGAAGGGATGGATCCATGTCCGCGACTGAAACGGCAGCATTATCGAAGGTGACCGGCCGTCCTCGGGGTATACGGTATTTTCCTGTTTCGCTATTTGCCAGCATCATGGGTTTTTCGGGGACTACGATTGCCGCCATGCAGATTGAGCCCCTGCTGTCGTTCCCACCGTACCTGTCTAGGACTCTGTTGGCGTTGACCACTATTTTTCTTGTCGGTCAGGTTTTTCTGTTATTGTACCGTTTAGGGGTCTATCCGGACGAAGTACGCCGAGATTTCGATCATCCGGTTCGCATGAATTTTTTTGGGGCGGTTTCCATCAGCTTCATGTTGTTGGCAGTCGCATACGGGGGCCCGTGGCCTCAAGTGGCAGAGATTTTATGGTGGATCGGGGCCCCCTTGCACATGCTGATCACCTTGGCAGTGATCAGAAAAGTGATTGTCCAGACTCACTTCGAGATCAATCATTATAATCCGGCTTGGTTTATTCCCGTCGTCGGGAATCTCGTTGCTCCAATCGCCGGCGTTAACTGTGCCCCTATCGAGGTCAACTGGTTTTATTTTGGCACGGGGATGGTGATGAGCGTCGTCTACACCACGATCTTTTTCTACCGAATATTTTTCCACCGTCCCTTACCTGTGAAGCTTTTGCCGACATTTTTCATCCTCATGGCGCCCCCGGCCGTGGGGTTTGTCAGTTACTTCAAATTGACTGGTCAACTTGACCCTTTTGGCCGCACGCTGTACGGTTTCGCATTTTTCATCGGTCTCACACTCATTGTGCTGCTGCCCCTGTTCTATCGCTTACCTTTTTTCCTCTCTTGGTGGGCGTATCTTTTCCCGTCTGCCGCCATCACCATCGCCACCGTGGCCATGTATCACGGTACGGGATGGGCGGTGTACCAATACTTGGCTTACTCCCAAATGGCCGTACTGTTGGTTCTTTTGGTTGATTTCACCCTTCGGACTCTTAGGACAGTTCTCCGGAGAGAACTGTGTGTGAAAGAAGATTGACAATCGGGAGGCCGCCCGAATCCGGGGCGGCCTCCCGGTTCCATATCGGGTCGCCGGGTGTACCCTTGTACCCACGTGCTCGGAGCGGGTCTTGGCCGTCGGTAGTTCTTGTGATAGACTCAGGCAAGAGGTGCTGGAATTCCAGGCACCCTCAGCCCACGAAGGTCCACTGTGACCGGGCTGAACATTCGTCGAACCTGTTCCTGTGAGGAAAAAGGGCTGAAATGGGGAGTGGACTTTGGCACGTTTGTTTGGGACGGACGGAGTGCGAGGGGTGGCCAATGCCGATCTGACCCCGGAATTGGCTTTTCGCCTCGGCCGTGCGGCGGCCTACGTGCTGGCTCTCGGGTCGGAGGACGACGGTGCCGATGAGGACAAGCGTATCGCCGTGGGCAGGGATACCCGGGCGTCCGGTGATCTTCTGGAATCGGCTCTTATTGCGGGTATCCTCTCAGCGGGGGTTTCGGTCCTGCGCCTAGGCGTCGTGCCAACCCCTGGCGTGGCACGCCTGACCCGTACCTTGTCCTGTTCGGCGGGGGCGATGATTTCGGCCTCCCACAATCCGGTGGAGGATAATGGCATCAAGTTTTTTGGTTCAGACGGCTTTAAACTTCAGGATGGAGTCGAAGATGCGATTGAGGCAGCGATGGAAGGTGACGGTTGGGGCCGGATTCCTCGCCCGGCTGGGACCGGAGTGGGAAGGATTGTAGACGGCCGAGATCAGGTAGCCAAGTACGTCGAATTCCTCACCGAGACGGTCCGGTCTCGTTTCGATGGGCTGAAAGTGGTCATGGATTGTGCTTACGGGGCTGCCTACCGGATTGCCCCCGAAGTGTTTCGGCGGCTGGGCGCCGAGGTGGTGGTTATCAATGATCGCCCCACCGGCGACAACATCAACGTGGGCTGCGGTTCCACCCATCCAGAAGTGATTCAGGAGGCGGTTCTCCGCCACGGTGGGGAGGTCGGTCTTTCTTTTGACGGCGATGCGGACCGGTTGATCGCCGTGGATGAAAAAGGGGAGCGGATTGACGGAGATCATATTCTCGCCATCTGCGCCAGGCGGTTGAAACAGTACGGGGAATTGGACGGAGATACCGTGGTGGCGACGGTGATGAGTAACGTCGGCCTGGAGAAATCCCTGAAGCAGGCTGGCATTTCCTTAGTACGCACGGCAGTGGGGGACCGTTATGTCATGGAGGAAATGGTCCGGGGCGGCTATGTCCTCGGAGGTGAACAATCGGGTCACATCATTTTTCTTCGCCACAACACCACCGGAGACGGGATTCTCACAGCCCTCCAACTGGTGGACACCATGGTGGCTTCCGCCCGACCGCTCAGCGAGTTGAGAGAGGTCATGACCACCTACCCGCAAAAACTGGTGAATGTGCGGGTGGCGGACAAGCATGAGTTGGAGGGCAATGTCTCCATTCGGGAGGAAATCCGCCGGGTACAAGAGCAGCTTGGCCGAGATGGGCGGGTATTGGTGCGTCCCTCGGGAACCGAGCCCTTGGTGCGGATTATGGTGGAAGGGCTGGATGCGGGTGCGGTGGACGCCGCCGCGAATCGGTTGGCCCAGGTGATTCAGCGGGAGTTGGGGAGCGGAGACGGCCCGGTCACACCGTGATATCGGGTTTTCGTTTGAATATAAGCCCGGTGGCACGCCCAACGGGCGCGGGGCATAAGGTGGTAGAGGGAGACCCGGCTTTTCCGCGCGCTGATTGAGATTCCGAGGGCTCCTGAAAGGCCTCGCCTGCAACGGCAGGTGGGGGGCCGCCCAAGGGGGTGGGAGATGGGGAGAGAGGAGTCGCTGGCCGGATCAATTCTGGCCAGATGCAGTGTCAACCACAGGATTCGACTTGACGTGAAAGCGCCTGGACTGTCCGGGGAACGGGTTGAAAGCGGACAGTTGACGAGGGGGAGGTTCATCGAACCATTCGGCGGATGCCTCCCGGCGTATCCTGTCGCCGTGACGAAAGGGGAAAAACCTTTGGCGACAAAGGCAATAAAGACCTTTCGAACAGGAAGTGTGGGCGCGGGTCAGGTATGACCTCGCGCCGCGAATGACGGGTGCCCCCGGGAATTCTCTGGCGGGGGCGGCCCCGCGCCAGGGAGATCCGGGGGCTAAAGGAGGACGGGCTCCCGGTGTGTGGGATTGTTGGATATATCGGGGAACGGCAGGCACAGCAGGTGTTGTTGCACGGATTGGAAAAATTGGAATATCGAGGCTATGATTCGGCGGGCATCGCCGTATTTGACGGCCAAACCATCCGGGTGAAAAAGAAGCTGGGTCGGTTGGCCAATTTGGAGAACACGTTAAACGGTCACGGGTTGCCCGGTGTTTTGGGCATCGGTCATACGCGGTGGGCGACCCACGGACGGCCATCGGACGCCAATGCCCATCCCCACGGCGACTGCACCGGCCGGTTCGTCGTGGTGCACAACGGGATTATTGAAAATTACTTGCGCCTTCGGCAGGAGCTGCAACAGGCCGGCCACAAGTTTCGCTCAGAGACGGATACGGAAGTGGTGGCGCACCTCGTTGAATCCTTGTATGATGGGGATTTGTTGCGGACGGTGTTCAAAGCTGCCGCGAAGCTGCGGGGGGCCTACGCCCTAGTCGTGATGAGCGCCGAAGAGCCGGGCCGACTGGTGGCGGTCCGCAAACACAGTCCCTTGGTCGTGGGCCTCGGGGATGGAGAGAATTTTGTCGCATCGGATATTCCCGCCCTTCTCCATTACACCCGGGATGTCTATGTGCTCGAAGAAGGAGAAGTGGCGGACATCACCGCAAAGGCGGTGCGCTGTTATCGATTGGACGGCACCCCGGTCAGCAAAGAAGTTCTGAAAGTGACCTGGGACGTCGATGCGGCAGAAAAAGGCGGATACGAGCATTTTATGCTCAAAGAGATTTATGAGCAGCCAAAAGCGGTGGCAGACACCCTGACGGGGCGTCTGTCCGACGACAACCGGGCAGTTTTGCCGGAACTCGACTGGGCCCTGGGGATGGCACGCGGGATAGATCGCATTCATGTCGTGGCCTGCGGAACCGCCTATCACGCGGGGATGGTGGGAAGGCAGATCCTGGAGCGCTTGACCCGCATTCCCGTGGAAGTCGAGGTGGCTTCTGAATATCGGTACCGGGATCCCATCTATACGGATCACACTTTGGTGCTGGTCATCAGCCAGTCCGGGGAAACGGCAGATACTTTGGCGGCCCTGCGGGAGGCCAAGGCCCGGGGTGCCCGGGTGGTGGCCGTGACAAACGTGGTGGGGAGTTCCGTGGCCCGGGAAGCGGATGATGTCATCATCACCTGGGCCGGGCCAGAGATTGCCGTGGCGTCGACCAAAGCTTACACCACCCAGTTGGTGGCACTGTATCTGTTTGCGTGTTATCTGGCCCAGCTTCGGGGCGCGGCCGACCCTGCCACGATCGAGGAAGTGTTGGCGGGTCTTCGGGATCTCCCGGATGCTGTGTCCAAGGTGCTGGACACGGCCCCGGCGATGAAAGCCTTCGCCCAGCAGTTCGCCCGGAAGGAGAGCGCGTTTTTCATCGGCCGAGGTCTCGACTACGTGGCCGCCCTGGAAGGGGCTCTCAAGCTCAAAGAGATCTCGTATATTCACGCCGAAGCCTACGCGGCGGGTGAATTGAAGCACGGCACCCTGGCGCTGATCGCCGAAGGGGTGCCGGTGATCGCCTTGGCCACCCAGGATCACCTGTACGAGAAAACGGTGAGCAATATCAAGGAGGTCAAGGCCAGGGATGCCCACGTGCTGGCCCTGACCTGGACGGGGGACGAGGAAATGGCCTCGGTGGCGGACGAGGTGCTCTACCTGCCCCGGGTCAGTCCGTGGCTGGCTCCGGCGGTGGTGGCGGTACCGCTGCAGTTGCTCGCTTATTACGCGGCTGTTGAGCGGGGAAATGATGTCGATAAACCCCGCAACCTCGCCAAGAGTGTGACGGTGGAATAAGAAGGGCTGGAAGGATCGGTCCCTTTATCTGTACAAACTAAAATCCCGTCCTGGGACAATATCACTGTCCGAGAAGCCGAGCGTGGCCGAGGTTTTACCTGGGTCCATGCTTGGCTTTACCGGTTTATCGCCGTGGTCGCGGTGCGTCGACAACTCGACGCCGGTCTGCGGCAGCCTGCACACCGGCGCCCGCGGTGGCGCCTATCACTGCCCCGATGGCGATGCCCAGAGTGGACGATTGATACAGACTGGCTGCCGTGGAGACCAATGCCCCCATTCCAGCAGACGCGAGGTGGGCGCCGGATGGCCGGCTGAGAAACAGCAGTGCGAGAAAGAGGGCGGGCAGGGCGAACCTCAAAGCCTCGGAGACGTGAGCCGGAATCATCCCACCGATCAACGCGCCGGCGGCTGTCCCTGCCACCCAGGACAAGTAGCAGGTGAACACCAGCGCGAGGTGTGGGCCGGGCTCGGGAGGGCTCTCCCGCACCCGGGACCCGGCGAGGGCAAAGACCTCGTCGGTGAGCCCGAAGGCCGAAAGCCATCTCGCCTTTGCGGACCAGTGGCGGAAGGCCGGTCCCAAAGCGGTCCCGTACAGAACGTGTCGGGCATTCACCAGAAGGATGGCCAGGACCGTGGCAAGGACCGGGCTTCCCGATAGTGCCAGACTCAACAGCATAAACTGAGCGCCCCCGGCGTATACCCAGGCCGAGATGAGTAGGGCGATCCAGCCCGGTATCCCTTGGTTGACGGCGAGGACGCCGAAAGTCATGGCGATGGGAAAGTACGCCGTGACCACGGGCATGGCGTCGCACAGAGCCCTTTGAATCGGCGAACGGGTCATCTTTCTTCTCCTCTCATAACCAATAAATCGCTGCGGTATAGCACAGAACGCCAAGGACAACCGTGGGGAACAGACGCCGGGACCACCAGGCGAACAAGGCGGTGGGGACGGCGGCGATTAAAGCTGGATTCGCCAGGTCTAGCGCCACTTTGCCATCGCCAGAAAGAAAGAGGACGGGCCCGAGAAGCGCTCCCAGGACTCCGGGGGTGACAAAAGACAACCATCGCCGGACGCCGTCGGGCCAAGGGGTCCGTCCGCCCAATGCCAGGGACAGGGCCCGGAGAAGATAGGTTCCCAGACCGATGAGCAGAGTTTCAACCACCAGAGAGGACAATCCTTTACGCCCCCTTTCCAAATGGCTACTGAGTAGTATATCATATCGGTAAGCGTTATAACATACAGAACCCTGCAAAATCGGCCGGGAAGTGCATCAGAAGGGGGCATGGATGTTGGAGCCGGATGATCTCTCCCGGCGGATCGGGCAGATCCTTCGATCCCTGCGCAGGAACCGGGGGTGGACCCTGGACAAGATGGCGGCGGTCACCGGAGTCAGTAAACCCATGCTCGGGCAAATTGAGCGGGGAGAGTCGAATCCCACCGTGGTGACCCTGTGGAAGATCGCCGCCGGGCTGGGGGTCCCCTTTTCGACCTTTCTTCAGGATCCGGACGACCCCCGGGTGGCCATCGTCCCGCGGTCCCGGCAGCCGGGAGTGGAGGACGACGACGGCGGGTACGTAGTCCGCAGTCTCGTCACCGCCGCTGATCCCCAGCCCGCCGAGCTATTTCATGTTTTCTTAGCGCCAGGCTGCACTCACCGGGCTTCTGCCCATGGAGCCGGAGTTACAGAACTCATCTGGGTACAAAAGGGCCGGATGGATCTGGAAGTCGGGGAGAAGGTCTACTCCTTGGATGAAGGGGACGCGGCCCGGTTCGTTGCCCATCTCGATCATCGATATAAAAACCCCGGGACGGAGGACTGCCTTTGTCTCATCCTGTTGCTCTACCCGCGTCTGCCCGGTGTTTCGTGGCCATAAAAAATGTCCAGACCCGCAGGAGTGCAGGTTTGGACATACCGCGCCGGTTAAGTTCCCCCGGATCGCCCGGGAGTGGGTCCAGGGTTTTGAATGATTATTCAATATCGAGCTTCTTCCCGCGCTCCCCTTCTTTATGCGTCTTCGGGAACGTGAGGCGCAGGATGCCATCCCGATAGGTGGCCTTGCCTTCGTCGATGTCCACCTCGACGGGGAAAGCGATAAACCGCTCTGTCTTCCCGTAGGAGCGCTCTCGGCGGTAATACTTTTCGTGCTTTTCCTCAGTTTCCTCTTCGACTTTCACGGCGATGGCCACCCCGGATTCCGTGACCTCCACCTCGATCTGGTCCCGTTTCAATCCCGGGAGTTCCGCCTCCACCTCCAAATGGTCCCCCTTATCCTTCACATCCACCGCAAAGGAACGGTCGAAAAACGACGGAAACGAAGCGGGCAGGGTAAACAGGCTGTTCAAGTCGCGATCCTTGCGAAACCAATCGGGCAAGTAGCGCATGGTCAGGTTCCCCTTTCCCAGGTGGAGTGTTTTTCCTTTTTTATTATGGCTCAATCTGAGCCTGTCCAACAGGCGCAAAGGAACTACTCATCCGTGGGATGACCGAACTAGTTCAAAAGTCCCGTCTTCATAAATCTTCCCTGAGAAAATCATACTATCCGAGGAAAAGGTTACCCGGGAGGTGGAGTGTATGGGGGTGAAGCTCCACGTCTTCAACGAGGCCATCCGGCAATTTGCCCGGGAAAACGATGACGTGGTACAGAGGGTCATCCCCATCGTGCCCGATCAGTCTTTTCATCTACTTTTCTTGCAAATGACCGTGGACATTGAACGCATCGAACGGTTCATCATCCAACCGGTGGAGGGTGCGGTGCGGCACTGGGGGGAGGACCTGGTTACATCCCTGGAGTGGGAGGGAGAGATCCGGCGGTGGGTGGTCCCGTTCACGGTGAAAACGGTTCCAATCAAGCAGTTGACGCCCGGGGATCTCCTGGAAGGGAGTGTCCTTCTCGCTACCGAGGGCCACCCCCGGGCCTTGGTGATCTCTGCTCCTGCCAAGATCAGCCGCAACATCGACCAACCGATCAACGAGGTGGCCATCCGGGGGCCGAAGGATGCATTTACGGAAAATACCGATCAGAACTTGACTCTCGTCCGCCGGCGATTGGCGGATCCGGCCCTGCGGGTCAAGCGTTTCGTCGTCGGCCGGCGCACCCGAACCACCGTGTACCTGCTCTATCTCGCCGATGTGGCCGATTCGGATCTCGTCAAGACGATCACCGACCGGATCAACCGTATAGATATCGACGGCGTCCTCGACAGCGCGTATATCGAAAAACAAATGACAGATAACTGGTTCTCCCCTTTTCCCCGGGTGCGCAACACCGAGCGCCCCGACGTTGTCGTGGCGGGGCTTTTAGAAGGGAGGGTGGCGATTCTCGTCGACAACTCTACGGAGGCTCTCGTCCTCCCCTGCGACTTCAACTCTATTTTTCACGCGCCGGATGACGTCTACGATCACTGGACCAACAGTATCCTGTTGCGGGGCGTGCGCTTTGTGGCGTCGGTGATCGCCGTGTCCGTACCCCCGGCCTATGTGACCTTTCTGGCCTATTCTCCCGGAGCGATGCCGCTCAAATTGACGTTGCTCATGCAGCAGGCCCGTTATGGCGTCGCGTTTCCCGTGGTCCTTGAGGCCCTCTTTGTGCAGCTGCTTCTAGAAATCTTGAAAGAGGCCGGGTTGCACATGCCTACCACCGTGGCCCAGATCTTCGGCATCATCGGCGGCATCATTCTCAGCGAATCCGGGGTCCGGGCCGGATTTTTCAGCGAGTCCATGCTGGTGGCCATCGGCGTAACGGGTATCGCGTCATTGTCTGTCCCTTTGTTTCGCCTGGGAACGACCTTACGGCTGCTGGGACTGCCCCTTTTGTTATCCGCGGGGTTTCTCGGCCTGTACGGTTTTGTCATGGCGGGGATGTTTGTCCTCGCGCATCTGGCCGGGCTCCGAAGCTGTGACGTGCCCTATCTCAGCCCGTATTTTCTCGGGCGTTGGTCCGATTTTAAAGACACGATCATCCGGATGCCCGCTCCTTTTATCACCCGGCCGGCCATGTTGAATCCCCGGGATCTCATCCGGGCGAAAAAGCGAAAATGACGCCGAAAATCCCCGTTCCCACTTGCGCGCTGAACCACCGGGGATTGATCTGGTGGGTAATGGTAACGTCTGTGGATGCCCCGGTACTGTTACTCCCATCCTTGGTGATCGAACGAAGCGACAGCGGCATGGCAGTGGCGACCGGCCTGGGGATCGTGATAGTCTGGGCGCTGTCGGCACTCCTGTTGGCGATGGTGAGACGGTGCCCCGGGCAGAGCTTTGTCGACGCGGCACGCTGGGCGTTTGGCCGGTGGGCCGGCGGAGCCGTGGCCTTGACACTGGCGGCGGCGGGAGTTCTGTACATGGGGTATACCTCGGCCATCGTGTTTCATCTCGTGGAGGCGATGCTCCTCCCGAAAACGCCCCGTTTGGTACTTGGCGCCTATTGGATTGGGTTCTCCAGCTATTTGGCGTTCCTGGGGCCCGATGCGGGCGGCCGGCTGGCCAGTCTGGTGGCGGTGCCCACCGTGGTCCTGTCTTTTTTTCTCGGGGCAGGGGCATTGACCCTCCCTCACGAATGGAATCATCTCCTGCCGTTGTTTGGAAACAGCATGAGTTCTTTGCTCCAAGGTGCCCTGGTGGCGGCCCCCTTTTTGTTGAAGGCGTTTTTGCCCATCTGTGCAGGCCTACCCTACCTGCAACCCACTACGAAATGGCAAGTGATGGTGATATGGGGATTTGCCGGAAGCCTGGCCTTGCAGATGGTTCAGGCTGTGCTCGCCCTCGCCGTTTTGGGGCCGGTGGGCACTGCCGTGGCCACCTGGCCGGCCCTGGATATCATCCAGCTGTACAGTTCGGGGTTTTACTTGGTGCGCTTTGATTACCTGCTTGTCATCATCTCCCTGGCGCTCTCGTCGACCAGTGTCGGCCTGTCCCATCTGTTTCTGGCGGAAATCGTCGCCAGGGTCTTTCAAGTCAGCCGCACCTGGCCGGTGATTCTCATCGCGGGGGTTGCCATGGGCATGTGTCTTTGGGGGCAGCGGCTGGTTTTCCGAGAGTTGGAGACGCCTCCATTCTCCATCGAAATGGCCGCCCTTGGTTTTGGTGTTTTCATCCTGGGCGTGGCCGCCCTGGGAGCTTTCAGGGCGAGGAGGCGGTCGGCATGAGAAGACAGAGGCTGTCGGCATGGCTTAGGGTCATGGTGGTGGCCGGTCTTCTCGCGGGGTGCTGGGACTATCAGGATATCGAAAATCGGGTCTTGGGGCTTGGAATGGGTTTTTTTGAGGGTCCGGAGGGGCGTATGGATGTGCTCATGGAGATCCCCAGTTTGCAACAAAAGGGGAAAATGGCCTCGGTGATCCTGCAGAAGCGCGTCAAGAGTTTGAAGGATATGGCCATGGAGTTTGACCGGGGCTTTGATGTCTATCGCCCGGATTTCTCCCATTTTCAGGTGTTGGTATTCGATGAGGATTTGGCCAGGAACCGCGGCATTACCGACATTATTGAATTTATGCTCCGGGCCGGACACATTCCCACCGGAACCCGGCTTGTGATTTCAGCGGCCCCGGAGCAGGTTTATTTTCGGGCGTTCTCCGAGCAGCGAAAACCGCTTCGGTCGGTGGAGATCGCCAGTGTGATCGACAAAGCCGACACGACGTTTCCTTTGGTTCGCAGGTATCGGGTGGGGGAATACGTCGGGCCCAGTCAGCACCACGAACCGGTGCTTCTGCCGGTGGTGGATTATGTACAGGGACGGTTTGCGCCCGTGGCGGCCGCCCTGATGCGGGACGGTCGGGAAATCGCCCGGCTCAACGGGGATCAGTGGATGGGGGTGAACTGGCTGAGGAACCCGGGGTTTAAGCCCTTCGTTGAAGGGAAGATACGTTCGGACCAAGGGGAATACCTCGTCAATGTTTTGTCCCATTCCGCCAAGATAACGGTGACGGGCCCCGCGCAACATCCCATCGTGAACGTGAATGTCCGCTTGAAGGCGGCTCTCATGCAAAGCAAGATGGACACGGGTCAGGTGACGGGGCTTTTGCCGATGCATGAGGTCGAGGCGGATGTGGCGGGCCAAGTGCGCCGCCAAATCGAAACTAGCCTTGAGTTCCTGCGCCAGCACAACGCGGACATTCTCCACTTCAAGAACCTGGTCAGGCGCCGCAGACTCTTTTTTGCCGACCCTGCGGCTGAGGTTTTTGACTTGAGCCGGGCGATTTTTCGGGTGGACGTGCACGCGGTGGTTCAGGAGAAGGATATGATCCGGAAAGGGCTTTAGCTGGCTCAGGATACCCCCGGCTTGCGCGAGGGGGGCCGATGCGTGTACCCTAGCTACGAGGCACACTCGATCGTGCCTCGAAGAATGAGAAGATAGACTCGGACAAGCCTCGGTGGTTGAAAGGGTTGGGCAGAAAAGAGATCGTCGGGTAAGGCCGGCCGGGGACCACCGACGGAGAGAGACGGAGATGGCGGAGGGGAACATGAAGAAAAGCAGAATGTTTTGGCTGTCCCTGGCGGTGGTTCTCGCCCTCGGCGGCACTTTTGGGCTGGGGTATTGGCAAGGGGCGCGCAGTGCCCGGGGGGATCTCCAGGCGCAAAGCCCCGGAGGAGGATCGACCCCCGTGGAGGCGGCCGCGGCGCCCATGCATGTACTGCTCATCGGATACGACGCCCGGCCGGGGCAGAATTACGGGAACACGGATACGTTGATTGTGGCCAGTTTTGACCCCCAGTCCAAGCGCCTGGCGATGCTTTCGGTACCCCGGGACACTCGGGTGGCGATCCCCGGGCACGGGTATGACAAAATCAACGCTGCCATGAATCTGGGTGGTGTGAAATTGACGGAGCAGATGGTGAGTTCTCTGGTCGGCGTTTCTCTCGACCATTATGTGCGGGTGAATTTTGAACAGTTCAAAGGCGTGATCGATGCCCTGGGCGGGGTAACCGTGAATGTCGACAAGAATATGTATTATGTCACCGGGGACGCCCAGGACGGGGTGATCAACCTGCACAAAGGGGTCCAACATTTAAACGGGGATCAAGCCCTGCAGTTCGTTCGCTATCGCCAGGATCCCTTGGGGGACATCACCCGGACCCAGAGGCAGCAAGAACTCCTCAAAGCCCTGGCCGATCAAGCTCTGCAACCGTCCACCATCGTCAAGCTTCCGGTGTTGATCCCCCGGGTGATGCAGGCGGTGGACACCGATTTCTCGCTGTTGGATGTGCTCAGGCTGACCCGGATGGCCGGTGGCATGAGCGGGCAGCAGGTGATCAGTGAAACGCTTCCGGGTCAGTTTTTGAACCTGAATGGCGTGAGTTATTGGCAGGTCGACCCTGGGCAGGCCAAGCAGGTGATGGCTGAACTCGATGAAGGAAAGCGGGTGAGCCAGGTCGTGGAAAGCCCCGGAGCAGGAAGCGGCTCTTCCACAACCGGCGGTTCATCGGCTCCAGGCGGTGGAACCGGCGGTTCGCCGGGAACGGATGGCTCTTCGGGAGCTTCGGGTTCCACCTCCGCCAGTGGGTCCAGTTCCGGGGGAAGTCAGACACCCACTGCGACGGTGCTGGGGCAAAATGTTCACGTCCGCAGCGGGCCGGGCACAAACTACCGAATCATCGGGTCGGTAGCCGGCGGGGAGACGGTGACCTTGATCCAGCAAAATGGCGACTGGTGGCTGGTGATGACGCCGGATGGTATGAGGGGGTACATGTCGGCGGCATGGTTGCGGGTCGACTAGCCTGGAATCTGTGATACCCGTCACAGGTCGCGGGCGGAGCGGGTGGTACGCTCGGAGCGAGAAGTGCGTTCCGCCCGGCGTCCGGGGATGGTCGCCGGGCGGACGCCAGGTCCGTCGCGGGGGGCGAAAATGGATGAAATGGGTCATTCCTCGGGAACACGGGGCGTGGATGATGTGGATCGGACCCCTGGTGATCGGGATCGCCGCGACGCCGTGGAACCCGCTCCAGATCCTGCTCGCCGGAGCCAGTTTGTTCGCGTTTATGACGGCGGAGCCATTCCTCCAGGGGTTACGCCAGCCTGGGCGCCGGGGCTACTGGTGGCGATGGGCTGCGGGGTATGGAGTGGTGGCCGCCGCCTTCGGCGTCCCGCTTTTGGTGGCGGAACCGCGCCTGGGGTTCGTGGTCCTTGGGGCCGGGGTGTCCCTAGCGGCGAACAGTGCCTTTGCCCTGCTTCGGCAAGATCGGCACTTGTTGAACGATTTTCTCGCCATGGCCGGGCTGGCGCTGACGGGAATCGCCGCTTACCTGGTGGGGCGGGGGAGTGTGGATGTCCGGGCGTGGACCTTTTGGGCTTTGTGCGTGGTGTATTTTTTCGGGACGGCTCTGTATGTGAAATCTTTGATTCGGGAGCGGCGCAATCGGAGGCTCAAGTGGGCGGCCAACGCGTATAGCACGCTGTTGGTTTTTGCGGCGCTGGCCTTGGGGTGGACGGCGGCGGTGGCCTGTCTCCCGGCGGCGGTTCGCGGTTGGGCGATTGCCCAGGATCGACCGCCCAAGGTGAAGACGATCGGTATTTTGGAAATTGGCTTATCGGTGTGGTTCGTGATGTGGATGAGCGTGTGGCTGCGGAATTTTGGAGGTGTGTGATGCCTTCGCCCCCCAAAACGTCGTCCGGCGGTTGAATTTTTTCCAAAAACAATGTATGGTAAATGAGACGAATGAGGTCAAGGAAGCGAAGCTGGAAGAATATCAACCGTCCGGTCGGTAGGGAAAGGGGTGGCGGGGAGTGAATGCGGCCATTCGTCCGATTTCGTTGACCACACCGTTTCCGGTGGGAGCGGTGAATGCGTTTTTGTTGCGGGAGGACCCAGTCACGTTGGTGGATGTGGGGCCGAAGCTCCCCGATGTGTGGGAAGGTCTGGCAGATGGCCTTCGCAAGGCGGGGTGTGAGTGGCGGGACATCGAGTTCGTGGTCGTCACGCATCCCCACGTGGATCATCACGGCTTGTTACCCCGGGTACTCGAAGCGTCCGGGGCAACGGCCTTGGTTCACCCAGATGCCGAGAGGCGCGTGCTAACCCCGCGTTTGGCTGCGGAAAGTGACGCGATGTATTTTGAGCCGTTTCTCACAGCCAGCGGGGTGCCCGAGGAGATTCGGGCGCTCATTGCCGAACATCAGCGATTGTTGCAGGAGTACGTGGATGGGGTGGATGAAGTCAAGACGGTAGAGATCGGGGCTCGGCTGGAGCTAGGCGGCCGGGAATGGAGGGTGTTGGATACTCCGGGCCATTCGTCCGGACATTTGTCGTTGTTCGATGAAGAGGAAGGGGACCTGATCGCCGGGGACCACTTGTTGCCGCACATTTCGTCCAACGCCTTGCTGGAGGCCCCGCGTCATCCCGGAGGCGAGCGGGCCAGAAGCCTGATCGTATACATGGAAGCGCTGAAGATGGTGGCCGCCCTGCCGGTGAAAACGGTCTACCCCGGCCATGGTGAGGTGTTCACCGGGGCGGCGGAACTGGTGGAGCGGCGGCTTCGGGGATATGAACGGCGGTGCAGCCAGTTGCTCGGCTGGTTGGGGGAGCGGCCGCACACGGTGTTTGAGCTGGTCAGGCGCATGTTCCCCCGGTTGAGTCGGGGAAACTGGTTTCTGGCCGTGTCGGAGATCGTGGGTCATTTGGATGTCCTGCAAGCTCAGGGGCAGGTGGGGATCGAGGAACGGCGCGGACTCTGGTATTATCGGGTGGGACCGGGGCGGGAGGTGCGATCTGCAGCTCAAAGCGGCTGAAACGAGCCGCAGCGACTTGCGGGAAAGGCGGGAATCCGTGGCAGGGACGGTTCTGGGCGCCGACAAGGCGGCCGGGGTCGTCCCTTTGCGTTTTTATCCAGAACCGACTACGATGAGGGCGGATCCCGGTTGCTCCGCTCCGGGGAGGGCCGAGATCAAAGGTGCGGGAGAAAAATATGCAAAATGCGGTGGCGGGGGGTGGCGCGGGTTGATCGTGGCTGTAGGTGTGGATGTGGTGGAGATAAGCCGCATCCGGGAGAGTCTGAGGAGGCGGGGGAACCGCCTGGCCGAACGAATCCTGGGGGCGGCGGAGAAAAAGGAGTATGCGGGACGGCGGGACCCGGTCGCGTTCTTGGCGGGGCGCTTTGCCGCGAAGGAGGCGGTGGCAAAGGCGCTCGGAACGGGGATCGGGAAGGTGGGCTTTCAAGAGATTGAGATTGCGGGGGGGCGGGGGGCCCCCGAAGTGCAACTGTCCGGGAAGGCGGCGGAGGTGGCGGGGGAGCGTGGGATTGTCAAATGGCACCTGTCCCTTTCTCACGGCAGGGAAACGGCGGTGGCGTTTGTTGTGGCAGAAGGTGTGGGACATCGGGAAGTCAACTGATGGAAGCGGTGGGGATGGCAGCAGAGGAGATAGATGGCCGCGGTTGTCCCGTATGGAGGAGAGGGGCCCCGGCATCCTTGTACATAAGTGCGGACCGGGACGAATATACCTGTGATGCGGAGGGAAACGCCGTGTATCTGGTCTCGAATGCGGAGATGCGCAGGTTGGACCGCTATACCATCGAGGAGGTGGGGATTCCCGCCATCGTGCTGATGGAGAATGCCGCGGCGGGTGTCGCGGAGTGGGCTGCGGAATTGACGCCTGCGGGCGGGCGCATTGTGGTGGCGGCGGGCAAAGGAAACAACGGCGGTGACGGACTGGCGGCCGCCCGGCGATTGTCTTCCCGGGGATTTTCTGTCGACGTGTGGCTGGGCATAGCGCCGGATCGTTTGACGGGGGAGGCGGCAACCCAGTGGCGGGCGCTGCAACACTGGCCGGTGCGCATCCATGTGGACGATGGGAGTTCCGATTGGCGCGAACTGTGGGAGGGGGCCGATCTGATCGTGGACGCCCTCCTCGGCACGGGCCTGTCGCGTCCGGTGGATGCCCGTTTGGGCAGGGTGATCGACGCGATCAATGCTTCAAACCGCCCGGTGCTTGCCGTGGACCTGCCCAGTGGTCTGGACGGGGACACGGGTCGAATCATGGGGACGGCCATCCGGGCCAGGTGGACGCTCTGTCTCGGTTGGGCAAAACGGGGGTTGGTGATGGGAGATGGCCCCCGGTGTGCCGGGACCTGGAGAGTATGGGATATTGGCCTCGCCCCGAAGGGTCCGGAGCGGGTGGGGGCGAGCCGGGTCCGGATGATTCGAAAGGAAGAGGTTCGGGCCTGGGTGCCAGAGCGTCCGTATGACGCGAATAAAGGTCACTATGGTCATCTTTTGGTGATGGCCGGACATGCGCGCATGTGGGGGGCCGCCCTGATGAGCGCCGTATCCGCTTATCGGGCGGGAGCGGGTCTGGTCACCATCGCAGTTCGCGGGGATGCAGTCCCGCCGTGGCTCGGGATTCATCCGGAATTGATGACCGCTTTTTGGAATCTCCCCGAAGAGGCGCCGGCCTTAGTGGAAGGCAAGCAAGCTTTGGTGGTCGGACCGGGTTTGGTGAGATTTGACGGGGATGTGAGCTGGCTGAAGGCGCTTCTGGGCAAGGTCCGGTACGCCGTGGTGGACGCCGGGGCGTTGGAAATATGGAAGGAAGCGATCGAAAGTAGTTGGCGTCCTTCCGCCCAGGTGGTGGTGACCCCACATCCCAAGGAGATGGCGAGGCTCACGGGATTGGATACCGCAGAAGTGCAGGCGGACCGGATCGAAGTTGCTCGCCGGGTGGCGCGAAGCTGCGGGTGTACGGTGGTGCTCAAGGGCGCTTATACGGTAGTCGCAGGGGAAGACGAAGGGGTGTGGGTGAACCCCACGGGGAATCCCGGCATGGCCACGGGCGGGACCGGGGATGTGTTGGCCGGGGTGATCGGGTCACTTCTCGCTCAAGGCTTGCCGCCGGGCCAGGCCGCGGCGGCCGGGGTATATCTTCACGGGTTGGCCGGCGACCTCGCGGCCCAGGCCGAAGGGCTGGCGTCCATGGTGGCTACCGACGTGATCGCCCAGTTGGGGCCGGCGATTCGACAGGTTGTCGAAAGAGGGTGAAGCATCTGGCAGACACACCCCCCTCTTCGACATATTTCCCGGGAAATCGACCATGGGTGTGAAGGAGGGGGGTGGTGGCCATGCGCAGGATTCGAGCAGCCCTTTGGACGGCGATGTGCGTCTTGTTATTGACAGCGGTGGCAGGGTGTGGGCGGACGGAAGGCAGT
The DNA here is from genome assembly GCF_002804065.1 of Kyrpidia spormannii. NCBI lineage: Bacteria > Bacillati > Bacillota > Bacilli > Caryophanales > Alicyclobacillaceae > Kyrpidia > Kyrpidia spormannii. The sequence continues at coordinate 191,875 of NZ_CP024955.1, forward strand.
GTGCTGAACGATCTCAGGAATTTGCGCGACAGTCTCAAACATTACCGAAGTGTGGCCGTGATGAACGTCAAGACCCAGGGTCTGGAGCAAGTCTATCATATTGAAACTTGGTATCAAGAGCCGAATTATTATCGGATTCAGCTAGCCGATTCCCGGGGGCAGGTCCAGCAGGTGGTGATCCGGAATGATCAAGGGATTTACATTGTGAGTCCGCCCCTGAAAAAAAGTTTTCGGTTTAACGGCGATTGGGCGGACAACCAAGGTCACCTGTACCTATTCGGGTCGGTGATCGACCGTATCCTGCAGTCACCGAACCGCACGTACACCCGGGAAAAGGGGACGGTGACCTTCGATCTCACGATGAAACCGGATAATCCTCTGATCGGGAAACAGCGGGTGATTTTGGATGATCGGACGCTCTATCCGAAACAGATTGCGTTTTTCGACCGGCAGAACCATGAATTGGTCACGGTGCAATTCCAACAGTTCGATCCTGGGGCTACCTTCAAAGCGTCCGATTTTGATCCCCAACAGGCATTGGCACTCGGCCCGAAAGATGAACCCACATGGGCTTCCGAACCTTTCGGCGTGATTGAGCCGACCTGGCTCCCTCAGGGGTGGAGCAGAACGGACGTCCAGGACAGCGGCGGCACCGTTATCCTTCGCTATCGGGGAGGGGCCGAGGGGTTGACCCTTACGGAGGCGCACCCCGTCCGAACAGAAACGGCGCTGCCCGGGCGGGCAGAATTGTGGGACCTGTTTGGCGTTCCCGCCGTGGTGACCGAGGGGAATGTCCGCACCATGTACTGGACCCGGGACGGGGTACAATTCGCCATGACGGGCGCCCTATCTCCGGAATATATGGCAAGAATCGCCATATCCACCTTCGATGCGTCGGGTAAATAACCCGACTCCTTTAATGGGATCGGCCTACGGGATCGTGATTGGTCGAAGCGGAGTGTGGCGAGTCCGGTCTGTCTCCGACTTTCCCCGGGGGGCGGGAAGCGGCGGTGTCGGTAGAACTGGCGGTGTCCGTTCGCTCCTCCGGCTGCTGTTCGGGATGGTTCGGATGAGGGCCCGAAGGGGATTGCGGGTCCTCGTAATACGGGTTGAGGTGCACGAGAACTTCCCGAACCTCGGGATGGCTGTTCATGATGGACGCTTTGACCTGCCGGATGATGTCGTGGCCCTCTTGGATAGTTTTATCTGCGGACACCGCCGCCCGAACGTCCACCAAAACGTAGGGGCCGTGGTTTCGCGCCCGCAGGCGGTCCACCCGGCGAATTCCCGGCACAGAGGCCACGAGGGAGCGAAACTCCGCCAGCAGGTCGGGCTCCACGTTGCGCTCCATCAACGAATGAAGGGATTCAAGGCCCATGCGATACGCCATGTGGACGATCATCAAGCCGACGGCCAACCCGGCGATGGGGTCGGCGTAGATCAAAATGGGGGCGTTCAAGCGGTGTCCGGTGACGGCGGCGGCGATTCCGATGATGGCGGCCCAGGAACCCCAGATGTCCGAACGGTGATCCGCCGCCAAGGCCACGAGAGCTGGGCTGAGCAGCCGCCGCCCAAGGGCCGCCGTATAGCGATACAGGATTTCTTTGAGGATCAGCGAGCCCGCCGCTACCCACAGGGCGGCCATTTCCGGGGCTACGGCCGGGGCCAACAGGGCCTGCCCGGAGGAATACAAAATGTTCAAGGCGGCCAGAAAAAGCACGATGGCGACGACGGCGGAGGCGACGACCTCCGCCTTCCCGTGACCGTAAGGATGGTCGGCATCGGCCGGGCGATTCGACACGGCCAAGGCACCCAAAGCTGCGACGGAAGCGACGGTATCCGCGGCGGAGTGAATGCCGTCGGCAAACAGGGCCTCACTGCCGGCCAGAATACCTACGATGGCTTTTGCGATCGTTAAAAGGATGTTGGCCAAGGTGCTGACCCAACCGGCGATTCGGCCGATACGGTCGCGATATTCTGGGGTCAACGGAGTCTGCGGCCGGGTCATGGTGTTTCACCCACGGCAAAGAGTTGTGGACGGTGGCGAAAGATTTTCCTGAAGGAAATCACAAGAAAAAGACCTTCGGCGAACCGAAGGTCCTGGCTGTGCCCGGGGGGTGACCATCGAGCAGCGATCGCGATGGGTTGAAACGATCCCATTGTTCGGCGACTGATCATCGGCAAGGTCTCCTTCTCGGTGAGGTGGCGCGCGCAAGGCATTCAGACTCGTTCAAATCCGGCGAGATGATCGACGTATCGGTTTTATGGTAAGGGGGATCGGCCTTGGCGTCAACCTGTAGCGCTGGGACTGCCGGTGAAAGGGGCGGCCCATCTTCGACCATCGTTGACTTTCAACGAGACGTGGGGAGGATTTTGCCGCTCTGCGTCGAATTGAGTAGACAGATCGACAACGCTCGCGCTAGGTCTTTCTTCAGTTTCCACGGGCTGGTATACCCTTTTGTGCATTTTGACATACTTGGGGTAGACCGCTATAATACTCCTCGTGACGGATGGCGAGTGTCCCGGAGGTGCTTGGGTTGTCCGAGACAAAGCGGATTATGATTAGTGTTCCGAGTCACCTGCTCCAGGAAGTCGACGGAATTGCAGAAAGAGAGAATTCCAATCGAAGCGAGGTCATTCGCCAAGCGATGAGACTGTATTTGGAAGAGCGTAAAAAGGAACGCATTCGCGAGTTGATGCAGCGGGGTTATGTGGAGATGGCGAAGATTAACCTTTATATTGCGTCGGAGGCGTTTTACGCCGAAGAGGAGGCGGGTTCGACCCTAGATCGACTAGTAAGCGGGGTGTGACCCGTGAACATCAAGCGAGGGGATATTTTTTTTGCGAATCTATCCCCGGTGGTCGGTTCTGAACAAGGGGGCTTCCGGCCGGTATTGGTGATCCAAAACGATATCGGAAACCGGTTTAGCCCGACAGTCATCGTCGCGGCAATCACCGCCCAGATTCAGAAGGCCAAGCTGCCCACCCACGTGGAGATTGATGCGAAGACCTACGGACTGGATCGGGATTCGGTCATCCTCCTGGAGCAGATTCGCACCATTGATAAGCAGCGGTTGACGGATAAGATTACGCACCTGGACGATGAGATGATGAGCAAGGTCAACGAGTCGCTCATGATCAGCCTGGGGTTGATCGATTTTTAGGGGAAAAAAACGGGCAGGGCGTTTCGGCGCCCTGAATTTTTTTGCCGGGAGGGGCGCACATGGGGAGCAAAGAGGAGTCACAGATTCGTGATCTGGCCTTGGCACCGGAAGGCCGGCGGAAGATCGACTGGGCGGCGGCACATATGCCCCTGTTGAATACCTTGAGGGAGCGGTTTGAGAAAGACCTGCCTTTTCGCGGGTTGAAGATCGGGATCTGCCTGCACCTCGAGGCAAAAACCGCTTATCTGGCCGAGGTGATCCAAGCGGGGGGTGCCGAAGTGACGGTGGCGGCGAGCAACCCCTTGTCCACCCAAGATGACGTGGTGGCTGCCCTGGTGGACAATGGGATCTACGCCTTCGCGAGACACGGTGCGGACGATGCCGAGTACGGTGCCCACCTCCGGGCTTTGCTCGATCGGCATCCCGACGCCCTCATCGATGACGGGGGAGATTTGGTGGGAACGCTCCACCGGGAGCGGCCGGAACAGTTGCGCGAGATCATCGGGGGGTGTGAAGAAACCACCACGGGAATCCTGCGCCTGCGGGCTCTGGAGCGGGAGGGGGCATTGGCGTTCCCCATGATCGCCGTGAACGATGCGTATTGTAAATACTTGTTCGATAATCGCTACGGGACCGGGCAATCGGTGTGGGATGGGATCATGCGTACCACCAATCTGGTCGTTGCCGGGAAGACGGCGGTGGTGGTAGGATACGGCTGGTGCGGCAAAGGAGTTGCCATGCGGGCCAAAGGTCTCGGGGCCCGTGTCGTGGTGTGTGAGGTCAACCCCATTAAGGCCATTGAAGCTATCATGGACGGGTTTGCGGTGATGCCCCTGGTGGAGGCGAGTCGAGAAGCGGACTTCGTGATCACGGTCACCGGCAACCGGGGCGTGGTGGGAAAAGAGGCGGTGGCGGCGATGAAGGACGGGGCCGTCTTGTGCAACGCCGGGCATTTTGACGTTGAGATCGACAAAGAGGCGTTGGGGGAAGCGGGGCCGCCCCGGGAAGTGCGGCGAAATGTCCAGGAATACCGGCAGAAGGATGGCAGGCGTCTGTATCTCCTCGCTGAAGGGCGGCTGGTGAATCTGGCCGCAGGAGACGGACATCCGGTGGAGGTCATGGACATGACCTTTGCCCTTCAAGCTTTGTCCTTGCGGCGCATCGTGGAGCAGGGCCGCCAGTGGGAACCGCGGGTGTATCCGGTGCCTGAGGACATCGATCGGGAGGTGGCCAAGTTGCGCCTGGCCACTTTGGGGGTGCGGATTGATCGCCTCACGGAACAACAGGAGCGGTATTTGCGCAGTTGGAACCTGGAGTAACGGTCAGGCCGGACCTCGGGCCCGGCGATCCGCAAAAGGAACGGACTATTCATAAAATAACCGCCTTCTCGCCAAAGCAAGGGTGGGGATAATTGTCGCAGGGACTCATAGAATGGCAGCGAGATGCGGGGTTCGGAGGATCTGGGAGGTGAGCGGATGAAGCCGTGGATCGGTGTGACGGCTTCCCTGCAGACCGGGAACGGAGATCTCCCCGGCACATGGGTGGCGACGGAGTATACGGACGCCATACTGGCGGCGGGAGGGGTGCCGGCGATCGTCCCTTTGGGGGAGGCGGCAAGCCAAAACCCGGGGCAGTGGCTCGAGCGCTTGGATGGACTGATGTTGACCGGGGGCGTCGACGTGGATCCGGCGTATTTTGGCGAGGACCCGGCACGGGGGCTGGGGGAAGTTTGTCCCGAGCGGGACGCATTGGAGTTGGCGCTCGTGGAAGCGGCGCTCCTTCGGGATCTGCCGGTTTTGGCGATTTGTCGTGGGATGCAGGTGATGAACGTGGCGGCGGGGGGGACATTGTACCAGGATCTCGCGACCCAGGGCAAGAACGCCCTCCAGCACCGCCAGCGGGCGCCCCGCTGGCACGGTTCGCACCGGGTGGAAATTGTGCCCGGGACTCGTTTGGCGGAAATCCTGGGGCGGTCTGAGGCCCGGGTGAACAGCTTTCATCACCAGGCGGTGCGGGATGTGGCCCCGGGAATGCGGGTGGCGGCGAAAAGCAGCGACGGGCTCGTGGAAGCGATGGAGAGTCGCCGGCACCGGTTCGCGGTCGCCGTCCAGTGGCACCCCGAACACATGTGGCGCAAAGATCCGGCCCAGATGCGATTATTTGAAGCGTTCGTGCAAGCGGCCGCCGACGGGCGGGAGTCGGAGGCCGGGGAGTGACGCCTGCAAAATCAGTCATGATGGCCGTCAAACTGATCTCCCCGGCCCTGGCTAAAAGATCGCCGATTTCTTGATCCGCCAGCAGTTGCGATCCCCGGCAGAACGTACTCACAGGCCGGATCTGGCAGACCTCCTTCCTACGGCCGGCGCTCCAGAATGAGACACGTTCTCATCGAGACGCGTTCTCATACCGAAAATAAGCCTTCTGCCTCTCTGCACCCCACCGCTTTGTCGGCACATTCAGGGTGAGGGGCGCGCGACCCTCGAGTTTTCAGGAAAGGAGAGGTGGCCATGGTACAGCCAAACCCGAATAGCGTCTCTCTGGTCCTGGTTTATCAGGTGGGGACGACCCCGACGGGGGACCCGGTCCTTCGCCGGCAGACCTATCGGGGGATCAAACCGGGGGTGTCGCCGGACAACCTGTACGCCGCCGCAGAACTGATCGCCGGCCTGCAAATCCACCCGGTGTACGAGGTGGACCGCTCGGAAGTGGATGAACTGTTGAAGCAATGACCCGGTGACCGAGCCAGGAACAGGAGGTGAATCCCTTGACGAAGACCACTTTGGAACTGCGCTTTCAGAACACTTCAGGGGGCACGGTCCGTCTGGCGGTCCCCGACCCCAAGCAGCCCATCGATGAGGCCGCCGTGCGGGCCGCCATGAACCAGTTGGTCAGCCTCGGCGTGTTCACCTCGATGGGTGGGGATTTGGTTCGGCCTGTGGAAGCCAGGCTGGTGACCACGACCCAGGATGTGTGGGATATGACCGGGTCCGGAGTCTGACGCCTATACCTGCCCGGGGCCGGGGCCTGGGAAGTTTCCCGGCCCTGGCTCGCTTTATTCCCATGCCCTTGCCCCTGTCTCATCCGTGGGCCGTCAATCAAATAGATCCTCGAAAATGTCAAACACGCGCCTCTTCTTCTTTCTCTTGTCGTACTCCCCGTAGTGGTGGGAACGCATGTCCGGATGCTTTTCGAAATGCCGGCCATGCTCCCGTTCGTGTTCATCCAGCCAGCGGTTAAACGGATCCCGGACTTCTCGAATTTCGCCCAGGATCTTGTCCAACTCGCCTCGGTCGAGCCACACGCCTTTGCAGTTCGGGCACACGTCGATCAACACGCCGTACTTTTCGACCTCTCGCATTCGCACATTGTCACAGACCGGACAGTTCATCCCCATTAACCCCTTTCCGTGGTGTGCGGCGGGCAAAAAAGCCGTCGCCCGCGGATGGTTGCCGGCGTCCGCTGGCGGGCGGACGATCCGGCGAAGACGGTGGACGCTTTTATCTATCTTATCGTTTTTTATAGACCTGCCGCCAGAGCAGGGCCAAGGCCGCCCCTGCGACGAAAATCCAAATGATGTGTGACTGAACTGCTCTGAGAACTTCTTCCCACCGCTGCCCGAGTTGGAACCCGAGCAGAATCCACGTGCCCGCCCAGGCCGCGAACCCCAGAGTACTCCACCACAGGTAGGAACCGGTCGGGATCCCACTCATGCCGGCGATATAACTGCCCAGCGCCCGAAATCCCGGGAGAAAGCGCCCGAATACCAACATGAGCGGCCCGTAGCGATGGACCACCCGGTGAGCCCAGGGCCACGCATCGTCTGGAACCACCCGGAAGAACGTGAGCCATTTTTGCGCGGAAGGTCCGAGTTTTCGCCCGGCGGCAAAGGCCATCAAACTGCCCCCCAGACACCCCAGGGTGCCGGCCAGGGAAAGGTGCCACAGTACCATGTGCCCCCGAGAGGCGAGAAAACCGTAGAATGCCAAGACGGCGTCCCCCGGGAAGGGAATACCGAGGCCCTCGATGATCATCGCGGCGAAAAGCCCAAAGGGGCCATATTGGATCAATTGTTCCACCGCCCCGTTCCACCAGTCACCCACGTCCCTCGCCCCCCGCCCTTATCTATACGCGGACGGGTCTCCCCGCTAGGACAGCCACCCGGGGATTTCTCCTGAGCGCGGCGGGGCGCCTTCGTTCAGCGCCGGGGGGCCGCGGCGGGGCGCCTTCATTCAGCGCCCCTCCCGAAGAGGGAAAACGAGAAATTTCGGGCGGTTGATGAGGGGGACTTACCCGGTCAAAGGGGACGAAGGGTGCATTCAATAAAATCGGAGGCCGAAAGGAGGTGTCGACACATGTACGACGGCGGCGTATTCGGTCCGGCCACCCGTTGGGCCGTGGTGTTCCTGATCATCTTTGTGTTGTTCTTCCTGCTGGTTCCGTGGGGGACCTGGTGAGGAACATGGGGAAGGCGAAGGCCGGCGGGGGGCCCGCCGGCCTTCGCCCGAGGCGGACAAGCCCGTTGAGGGAGAACTCCATCGGCCGGTCACGGTCTGGCGAGCGTCAGCCCTTGCACCGACGATCTGCGGGGTGGTACGCTGTACATAATGAGTGGAGAACGGAGGGCCACAATGGCGTCCTGGCGGGCGGATTTGTTATTGTTTATGGTGGTGGCAGTTTGGGGGAGCACATTCGTTGTGGTTCGGGACGCCGTCACTGAAATGGGAACCATGGGAGTTCTGGCGTCGCGGTTCACCATCGCGGCCCTGGCCCTTGGAGTCTTCGGGTTCAAATCCGTCCGCACGGCCCGCATATCGGAGATCCGGGCGGGTGTCGCCGTGGGTCTGGCGTATTTTATGGGGTTCGCGCTTCAAACGGCCGGCCTCGCATCGACCACGGCTTCCAAGGCGGGATTTATTACAGGGCTATCCGTGGTGGGGGTTCCCTTCATCGCTTATCTGGTGTGGAAGGTCAAACCCAGCGTCGACGCCGTGGCTGGCGTGATTTTCGCCACTGCGGGCCTGGCTTTTTTAAGCCTAGCCGATGTTCGGGGCGTGGGAATCGGCGACTTATTGGTACTGGGGTGTGCCGTGGCCTTCTCAGTCCAGTACCTGCTCGTTTCCCACTTCAGTGTGCAATGTCGCATTGTCCCATGGACGTTCTACCAACTGGTCACGGTGGCGCTATTGAGCCTGATGGGGAGCGCACTGTCCGGCACCTCCCCGCTGCCCGCCAGCACCGGGGCGTGGTGGGCGGCACTATTTCTCGGCCTTGTGGCCACCGCTTTGGTGACGGTGTTGCAAAACATCGGCCAGCGCTACACAACGGCCACCCGGGCGGCGCTGATATTTTCCCTTGAGCCGGTCTTTGCGGCGATATTTGGCCATTTTATTCAAGGCGATCAATTGACCGGCCGGATGGGGATTGGCGCCGCGCTGATCCTGCTCGGAATGATCACGGCTGAACTGCAGTGGATCACCCATTGGCGCCTCCGGCGGGAAGAACAGCGGATGATCCCCAGGTAGAGTGAACGGGCTGCTCTGCTGTTCTGGGTATCGGGGGCTTCTGCGGCAAGGATAGCGAGGGCCGGGGGTTGCGGGGGCAGATGCCGGTGGCGGTGAAAAACGGGAAAGGGCGGAATTGAGATGGCCAAGTTTCGGGAAAGCGATTTGATCCGACAATGGCAGACCCGGGTCCCGATCCCTCGCCCCGACACGGTGGTCGGAATCGGCGATGACGCGGCGGTGCTGGAACCCCAGTCCGGCGGACGGCTGTTGGTATCGACGGACATGATGGTGGAAAATGTCCATTTTTCGCTGGGATGGATGACCATTCGGGAAGTGGGGTTTAAGGCGGTGTCGGCGGCGGTCAGCGATATCGCCGCCATGGGCGGTGAGCCCCGGCATATTCTCGCCAGTGTCGGGATCCCGGCCAGCGCCCGGTTGGAGGACGCAAATGCCTTGTACGATGGGATTGGGGAGGCCTGTCGATTGTACGGCCTGGACATGGTCGGCGGGGATACGGTGGCGTCGCCGGCGGGATGGGTGATCGATATGGTGGTCCTGGGTTTGGCGACAAATCAAGTTCTCACCCGGGGCGGGGGTCGTCCTGGGGATGTGGTCGCGGTAACTGGGTACTTGGGCGGGGCCGCGGCGGGACTCGACTGGCTTCGGGGCGGGGGACAAGCGGTGGTGACGACCCCGGACGAGCGCTGGGTGTTGTTGGACATGCACAGGAGGCCTCTCGCCCAGGTGGAGGCGGGCCGGATCCTGGCGCAGTCGGGGGCCACGGCCTGTGATGATGTCACCGACGGCTTGGCGGCGGAGCTTCGGGCGCTCTGCCAGGCCAGCGGATATGGATGTTTTATCGAAAGCCAGCGCATTCCCACTCACCCGGCGGTGCGCAACTACGCCCTGAGGAGAGGGAAGAGTCCTGTGGACTGGGCGTTGTTTGGAGGGGACGACTATCAATTGGTTTGCTGCATTCCTCCCACTCGGTTTGCCGCCGCTCAGGCGGGGTGCATGGCGGCGGGAGTCATGCTCACGGTGATCGGCCGAGTGACGGAGGATCCCGCGCTGTTGTGGCGCTCTCCCTCGGGTGTGGTCGAAGAGCTGCCCGAAGGCGGGTTTGACCATTTTGCGGAAGAGGGGGAGGAACATGGGCACGGGGTGGGGTGAGCCGCCGCTGACAGAGCAGGGGGCGGCGCAGCTAAAAGCCTGGCGCACGACGACTCGGTCTCCGGGAGAAACCCGGGCCCTGGGGCGATTGTTGGGCAAGGTGGCGAAGCCGCAGACCTCGGTATGTCTCATTGGCGATCTGGGAGCGGGCAAAACCACTTTTGTCCAAGGATTGGCCGAGGGTCTGGGGATTTCCGGGCCGGTAACCAGTCCGACCTTCACGATTGTGTCCGAGTACCAGGGGCGGTTGCCGCTGTACCACGCAGATGTCTACCGGCTAGGGGAGGCGGCGGCAGAAGAACCCCTGGGGTTGGAAGAATATTTTGAAGGAAATGGGGTGGCGGTGGTGGAATGGGCGGAATGGGTGGAACCCCTTCTGCCCGACGACCGTCTGACCATTCGGATCGAGCGCGCCGGGGAGGCGAACGCCCGGGTGGTTGAGATGGCGGCCTCGGGTCCCCGGCATCGCGCCTTGCTCCGGGAGGTGATTCGGCGATGGTCCGACTGGCAATCGACACCGCGACAGCAGCCTTGAGCATGGCGGTGGAGGAGTCGGGAAGCATCCTGGCGGAAGCGGTGCTACAGCTGGGAAGAGATCACTCGGTGCACGTTTTACCCTGGCTGGAGAGGGTGTTGGCCGGGGCCGGGAAAGGACCGGCCGATCTGAACCGGGTCGTTGTCGGAGTGGGGCCGGGTTCGTACACCGGGGTCCGGGTGGGGGTGACTGTGGCGAAAACCCTGGGGTGGGCGCTGGGGATTCCGGTGGTACCGGTGTCAACTTTGTCGGGCTTGGCCGGGCGCGGGCGATTCTTTGACGGTGTGGTCGTGCCGATGGTGGACGCCCGACGGGACCGGGTATATGCGGCTTGGTTTTCCGGGGGAAGGGAAGGCGGTGTGGTGAGGGAGTCTCCGGATCGAGTGTGGCCGGTGGCGGAGTTGGCGGAGCGGCTGGCTGAAGACGGGCGGGGGGTGCTCGCCTTGGGGGATGGCGGGATGAGGTATGCGTCGATATGGAGAGAGCGGCTGGGAGGCCGGTTGCGGCTGGCGTCACCGGACCAGTTCGGGGTCCGGGCTGCCGACTTGTTGGCCGCCGAGGAAGCGGCCGGTGACCAAGGCTCTCTTCTTGGCCATGCGGTTCACGGGCTTGTGCCCCAATATCTTCAATTGGCAGAGGCGGAAGCGCGATGGCGGGATCGTCAGCACTGATCATTCGTCCGATGCGCACCACCGATCTCGACCGCATCCAGGAGATCGAACGGGCCTCTTTTACAGTGCCTTGGTCCCGGAACGCCTTCTACGGGGAATTGGCGGACAACCATTTTGCCCGGTACATTGTGGCCCAGCGCGGGGATTTGGTGGTGGGTTATGCGGGGATGTGGCTCATCCTCGACGAGGCGCACATTACGAACATCGCGGTTCACCCCGAGGCGAGAAGGCAGCACGTGGGGGAAACGCTGTTGCGCTATGCGATGGCCTATGCCCGAAGTCAGGGTGCCATGCGGATGACTTTGGAGGTGCGTGTATCCAACGCCCCTGCTCAGCATCTATATCGCAAACTGGGATTTACCGCCAAGGGTGTGCGCCGGGGCTATTATACAGATAATCATGAAGACGCCATCATTATGTGGGCGGAATTGGGGCAGTTCGACGGCCGGATCGACCCGGATGAAGAGGCGGGAGCTGCGGCTCAGGGAGACGCCGTCCCCGGGGCCGGAGGCGAGAAGAGTGCCGAGGATCGACGGGGGGGTCGGCGTCCCGGGGATGCCGGCGAAGTTTGAACGGGGCACGAGGGCTTTGGCAATGCCGGGGGTACGATAGGGGGGGAACGGGGCATGGAGGGGACGATGGACGGGGCTGCGATGGCGGGAAAAGATTCCGCTTTGCTCGGGAAGACCGGGGCTGAGCCGAGGGCGGGGGATCAAGAGGAAGGGCTCATTCTGGCTGTGGAGACCAGTTGCGACGAAACGGCGGCGGCGGTGGTGGAGGGGGGCACCCGCATCCGCTCGAATATCGTGAGCTCCCAAGTCGCGATTCACCGTCGGTTCGGAGGGGTCGTCCCGGAGGTGGCCTCCCGGGGGCATGTGGAACAGATTACGGCTGTTATGGCGGCAGCACTAGAGGACGCCGGGGTGCACCCCCGGGATTTGGCCGCCGTGGCGGTCACCTACGGTCCCGGGTTGGTGGGGGCCCTGTTGGTCGGGCTCATGGCGGCCAAGACTTTTGCGTGGGTTCACGGTCTGCCCTTAATCGGCGTTCACCACATCGTCGGTCACCTGTTTGCCCATCGTCTGGCCGGCGGCCCGGAACCGCCATGGCTCGCCCTGGTCGTTTCCGGGGGACATACCGAGTTGATTTACATACCGAATGACCACACCTTCGAGGTGCTGGGGCGGACCCGGGACGACGCCGCCGGGGAAGCTTTCGATAAGACGGCCAGGGCCTTGGGGTTGCCGTACCCGGGGGGCCCCCAGATCGACGCTTTGGCAAGCTCCGGGGACCCGGAGCGATACGCCTTTCCGCGTAGCTGGCTGGAGGAGGAGTCGTTAGATTTTAGTTTTAGCGGTCTGAAGACAGCCGTGTTGAATCTGTTAAATGACGCCCGCCAGCGCGGTGATGGGGTGCGCCCGGAGGATGTGGCGGCGTCATTCCAGGCGGCGGTGGTGGAGGTGTTGGTGGAGAAAACGGTCCGGGCGGTTCGGAGATACCCAGGAGTGCCGGTGGTGGTGGCCGGAGGGGTGGCGGCCAACTCAGCCCTGCGCCGCGAAATGGACCGCCGGGCGGAAGAAGAAGGATTTCTCTGGTCGGCACCTCCCTTGGCGCTGTGTACAGACAATGCGGCGATGATCGCGGCGGCGGCTTGGCCTCGACTGAGTCGAGGGTGGTTTCACGGTATGGATCTGAATGCCCGGGCGAACTTGGGGCTCGAGGCCTGGGCGGCGGGAGACGGGGTGGCGGCGTTCCCGCCGGATGATCCGCCGGATGGGAGGCGTCGCAACTGAATCACTGGGGTCGAGGTCCGGACACGGGGGGATCCGTATGGGACAAAGGAGTGTGGAGGCGCCGGTTGCTTCAATGGCGGGATGACCTGGGGGCCACGGACCGCGAGAAAAGGGAAGCCGCTTTGGCCGCCTGGGCGACTCGGTGGCTGGGGGGGATGCCCCCGGGGATCCTCATGGCCTACGTAGCCATTCGCTCTGAAGTGAACCTGAAACCGGTGGTGGAGTGGGCATGGAACCGCGGGTGGACCGTGGCCTTTCCTCGGGTGGAAGATTCCCACCGCATGAGCGCTGTGGCGGCGGATAGCTGGGAAGCGCTTTCCCCCGGGGCTTTCGGGATTCCAGAACCGACAGGACCGGCTCTGAGTCCCGGAGATCTCGACGTGATCGTCGTGCCAGGGGCGGCTTTCGATCGGCTCGGGCGACGGCTGGGGTATGGGCAAGGATTTTATGACCGATTCCTGCCCCAGGTGCCCCAGGCTAAAGTCGTGGGCGCAGCTTTTGCCGAACAATGGGTGGATGCGTTGCCGACAGATCCTCACGATGTACCCGTGCAGTATGTGTTGACCGAATACGGGGTGTGGTCGGTCCAAGATCGGGGATTTGTGGATCTTGGCGGCGGTACAACAGGAGAGCGGGGATAGGGGTAAGACCGGCGCCCCTGATCCGCAAGGTGCGAGTGCTTGAAATAGCTGTATATGTTTCAAGCAACGGTAGGCTGGGAGGAAAGGGGCGACCCGGGTGGAGGCACCTCAAGACCAACCGAAAACTTTCGTCGAACACCTGGCGGAGTTGCGAAAACTCCTCATTCAAACCCTAATCGTGTTTGTGATCGCCCTGGGGGTCGCGTTTTTTTACGTGGACCGCGTGCTGGTGTGGCTGGAAATCCCCGCCGTGCGGGCCGGGCTCGGCCGCCCCATGGTCCTGGGAGCCGGGGAGGTGGTGCGGGTCTATTTTATGTTGGCGGGTGTCACCGCACTGGGGGTCACGCTTCCGTTCCTGTTATTCCAAATCTGGAGGTTTGTCGCCCCGGGTCTGACCCCCCGGGAGCGGCGGGTTGCCCTGGCCTACATTCCGATGACCCTGTTCATCTTCCTCGCCGGCGTGGCTTTCGGATATTTTTTGGTCTTTCCCATGGTGTTTCGATTTCTCATCCGTCTTGGGGCGGAGCAATTTAACGTCCAGATCACCGCGGGAAACTATTTCGGCTTCATGATCAACATCATCGTGCCCCTGGGGCTGATTTTTGAACTGCCCTTGGCGACCATGTTTCTCACTCGGCTTGGTATCGTGACTCCGGCTTTTTTGGGCAAAATGCGAAGATATGCGTACCTGGTGTTGGTGATCATCGGAGCGATGATCACTCCTCCGGACTTCGTCTCTCACCTCAGTGTCACCATTCCTATGATCCTTCTCTACGAACTCAGCGTAAGCGTCTCGAAATGGGTTTGGGCCAGGCGGCAAAAAAATCCCGATGACCCGGTTGCAAACTGAAAGGGGATCCATTAATATAGAGGGTGGCGTTAGCACTCGGGTAAAGCGAGTGCTAACAACATCGCAACGGAAACTTTACGTGAGGAGGGTCTTGCATGATCAAGCCGCTGGCAGATCGCGTCGTGATCCGTCCGGTTGAAAAGGAAGAAAAGACCGCGAGCGGGATCGTCCTGCCCGATACCGCCAAGGAGAAGCCCCAAGAGGGGGAAGTGGTGGCGGTGGGTCCCGGCCGCATGGAAGAAGGGCGCCGGGTCGAGATGGAAGTGAAGGTGGGCGACCGGGTGATTTATTCGAAGTACGCCGGAACTGAAGTCAAGTACGACGGTGTCGAGTACCTGATCCTCCGGGAAAGCGATATCTTGGCCGTGCTGGAAAAGTAAGCGGGCCATGGCCTACGAGATACTTAACAACGGGGAGGTAACCTGACGTGGCGAAAGAGATTATTTTCCGCGAGGATGCACGCCGGGCGATGCTTCGCGGCGTCGACGCCCTGGCCGATGCGGTGAGGGTGACCCTGGGGCCGAAGGGCCGGAACGTAGTCTTGGAGAAGAAGTTCGGTTCTCCGTTGATCACCAACGACGGCGTGACCATCGCGAAGGAGATTGAGTTGGAAAACCCCTTTGAGAATATGGGGGCCCAACTGGTCAAAGAAGTGGCCACCAAAACGAATGATGTGGCCGGTGACGGAACCACCACGGCCACGGTGTTGGCCCAGGCGATTATCCAGGAAGGCCTGAAAAACGTCACCGCCGGGGCGAACCCCATGGCTCTGAAGCGGGGTATTGAGAAGGCCGTGAAAGCGGCGGTGGACGAGATCGCCCGGGTTGCGAAACCGATCGAAGGGCGGGAGAGCATCGCCCAGGTGGCGGCGATTTCCGCCGGGGATGAGGAGATCGGTGCTCTGATCGCCGACGCCATGGAGAAGGTCGGCAAGGACGGCGTGATTACGGTGGAGGAGTCCAAGGGCTTCGGCACCGAACTCGAGATTGTGGAAGGGATGCAGTTCGACCGCGGCTACATCTCGCCCTACATGATCACCGACACCGACAAGATGGAAGCGGTTCTGGAGGAGCCGTACATTCTGATCACCGACAAGAAGGTCAGCAACATCCAGGAGATCCTGCCAGTGCTGGAGCGGGTGGTGCAATCCGGACGGCCTCTGCTGTTGATTGCCGAGGATGTCGAGGGTGAAGCTTTGGCGACCCTGGTGGTCAACAAGCTGCGGGGCACCTTTACTGCGGTGGCGGTGAAGGCTCCTGGCTTTGGCGACCGCCGCAAAGCGATGCTCCAGGATATTGCGATCCTGACCGGCGGCCAGGTGATCAGCGAAGAGCTCGGTCTGGAGCTGAAGAACACCTCCCTGCAGCAGCTCGGTCGGGCGCGCCAGGTGCGGGTGACGAAGGAAAATACCATTATTGTGGACGGTGCCGGCGATAAGAAGGAGATCGACGGACGCATCAACCAGATCAAAGTGCAACTGGAGGAGACGACCTCCGATTTTGACCGCGAGAAACTGCAAGAGCGCTTGGCGAAGTTGGCCGGCGGTGTTGCGGTGATCAAGGTGGGTGCGGCCACCGAGACGGAGATGAAGGAAAAGAAGCTCCGCATTGAGGACGCTCTCAACTCCACCCGGGCGGCGGTGGAGGAAGGGATTGTCCCGGGCGGCGGCACGGCCCTCGTGAACGTCATTCCGGCCCTCGATGCGCTTACCGTGGAAGGCGACGAGCTGACGGGAGTGAACATCGTGCGCCGGGCGCTGGAGGCGCCGGTCCGGCAGATCGCGGACAACGCTGGGCTGGAGGGCTCCGTCGTGGTGGAGCGGCTCAAGAAAGAGTCGGCTGGAATCGGCTTCAACGCCGCCACCGGCGAGTGGGTGGACATGATCAAAGCCGGTATCGTCGATCCGGCGAAGGTCACCCGCTCGGCGCTTCAGAACGCCGCCAGCGTCGCGGCCATGGTTCTGACCACCGAGGCTTTGGTGGCCGACAAGCCGGAGAAGGAGAAACCCGCGCCGAACATGGGCGGAGCCGGCATGGATATGATGTGATCCGGCGCCCGGGCGCCGCAAATCCGAAGAGGCGGAACCCCTTGGGATGCAAGGGATTTCCGCCTCTTTTCTTTTTCACCAGGAGGCGTGTGTGGCGCGAATCGTGGAATCGGATAACAGGAACACCGGTCCTATTATGGGCAAAAAACGCCCGACGTGAACCGGTCGCAAATCAGAAAGAAAAGGCAACCCCTTGAAAGGGATCGCCTTTTCTCGCGGCGGGTCACTGGAGAGATTGCGTTCTCGGAGGTGAAGGAGGTGCTAGCACTACGACTCGTTGGGCTGCAAACAGAAGCTACCGCCGACTCGGTATCAGTATCCGCCGCCGGAGTAAGCGCTGGCCGAGGCAGACCCGCCGCCATACCCGAATCCGAAAGGCGTAAGCAGGAAGAACAGCACGAAAATAATCAGGAACACGATTGCCCAGCGAGTGAAGGGACCAAACACCATCACCAACCTCCTTTCGTCTTGGTCTGCTATATCCTATGGAAACCTCCCCTCGGGGGACAAGGCGGACAGCCTGATGACATCGCCAAATTTTCCGGGGGATCCGTACCCCATGTTTAGAAAACACGGGTGCGCTTAATACTAAGGGGTGGTGTTCCATATTGGAATTTCTTCTTTTGAGTCCAGGAGGAGATGAATTTATAGCCATGAACGGACAAGTCCCTCATGCTAAAGGTCTCGATAACAGTCTCGAACTGATGCAGGATGGTTATCTGTTTATCAAAAAAAGGGTTGACCAGTATCAATGCGATCTATTTGAAGCACGCTTACTGGGACAGAAGGTGATTTGCATGAGTGGGGAAGAAGCGGCAAAAGTGTTTTACGATCCAGAACGGTTCCAACGAAATGGTGCTTTACCCAAACGGGTGCAAAAAACATTGTTCGGTGTGAATGCAATCCAAACTATGGACGGTGAAGCGCATATTCACCGCAAGCTTCTTTTTATGTCATTGATGACTCCGCCCAATCAAAAACGGCTAGCCGAGTTTGCCATGGAACAGTGGCAAGCTTCTATTCCCAAATGGGAAGGTGGCGGGAAGATTGTACTTTTTGAGGAAGCAAATGATGTTTTATGCCGGATAGCATGCCATTGGGCTGGAATTCCACTCAAAGAATCAGAAGTAAAAGAGCGGGCGGGCGACTTCAGTGCAATGGTTGATGCTTTTGGAGCGATTGGACCACGGCATTGGAAAGGAAGGAGAGCAAGAGCCAAAGCTGAAAAGTGGATGAGAGAGGTCATAGAAGAAGTCCGATCTGGGAAGCTGAAGGTTAAGGAAGATTCAGCACTTCATGCGATGGCTTTTCACAGTGATCTCAATGGTAACCAACTGGATACCCAAATGGCTGCGGTAGAACTCATCAACGTGTTGCGGCCGATTGTCGCTATTGCAACGTTCATCACCTTCTCGGCCTTGGCGTTGCATGAGCATCCAGAATGTAAAGAAAAGATACGCTCAGGTGACGAGAATTATCTTGAAATGTTCGTAGAGGAAGTTCGGCGTTACTACCCATTCGCCCCTTTTCTGGGTGCCAGGGTGCGAAAGGATTTTATTTGGAATCACTGCGAATTCAAAACAGGAATGCTCGTACTGCTCGATATATACGGTACGAACCATGATTCCCGGATCTGGGAGAATCCAAATGAATTTCGGCCAGAGCGATTTAAGGAATGGAAGAGCAGCTTATTTGATTTCATTCCCCAAGGTGGAGGTGATCCTGCTGAGGGGCACCGCTGTCCGGGCGAGGGTATCACCGTTGAAATTATGAAAGCGACCCTGGATTTCCTTGTCAATAAGATTCAGTTTCAAGTTCCGGCTCAGGATTTGAGTTATAGTCTAGCCAAAATGCCAACATTGCCCAAAAGCGGATTTATAATGAGTCATATTATGCGAAAATAATGCAGGCTATCGAATGCATGGTTTGCATACTCCGGATTACATTTTGCCAATTTGTATAAATGGACGCGTGTTTTGGAATAATGCTCTAGTGGCGATCTTCAGACAAGGTCCGGTGGTATGAGTGCGGCGAAAACGCGCAAGGCGGGACAAAAAAGGCCGAAGGGAACCAATCGAATGGTCTGCTCCCGAAGTCCCGCAAGGTTACAACGAGTTGTCCAAAAGCATTGACGAGATGTACGGTCGACTGGCCGAAGTGTGGGGGCACTGTGACGACGTCCGGTTTCGCTGGGTTCAGGTCGGGAACCGCAGGGGTTTTGTCGTGTGGATTTACGCCCTGATCGGCAAGGAATTGGCCCAGGAGGGGCTTCTTGAACCACTTGCCACCTGGGATGGACCCGACGTGTCCTTCGATGACCTCGAACAAGCTCTGCAAACGGTGTCACTGAAGACTGTGAAGACCATGGAAGAAATCAATACGGCAATTGGGAACGGCCAGGCGGTTCTCTGCATGGATGGCTTTGACCAAGCCTTGGCCATGGACGTGATGGACTTTCAGGGCCGGGCCGTGGAGAAGGCAATCGTGGAGTCGGTGGTGCGAGGGCCTCAAGAAGGATTTACGGAGAGCTTGGAAACCAATCTCGGGCTCATTCGCCGCCGGCTCAAGAGTCCCCGGGTAAAAGTGGAATACATGACGCTGGGAAGAGTCTCCAAGACAACGGTCGCCCTCGTTTACATTCAGGGTATCGTGAAACCGGGGTTTGTGGAAGAATGTCGGGAACGCCTACAGCGGATCGATGTCGATTCCATCCTCGATTCTGAGTACATCGAGGAACTGATCGATGACGCCCCTGTTTCCCCCTTCCCCACAATTGAGTACACGGAACGGCCGGATCGCCTGGCTGCCGAGGCTCTCCAGGGGCGCGTGGGAATCATTGTCGACGGCAGCCCGAATGCGCTTTTGGTGCCGGCCATTTTCGTCAATTTTCTACAGTCTCCGGAAGACTATTTTGAACGATATACGATGGCCGCGGCGGTTCGATTACTCCGACACCTTTTCTTTTGGATGGCCCTCCTGCTGCCGGCCACTTACGTGGCCTTGTTGTCCTACCATCAGGAGATGATTCCGACAACCCTCTTGATGACTCTGATGTCGACCCACGAACAAATTCCTTTCCCGTCGGTGGTGGAGGCCCTGATCATGGAGATCACCTTCGAGGCCCTGAGGGAGGCGGGGCTTCGCCTGCCGAAAGCTGTGGGTCAATCGGTGAGTATCGTCGGGGCTTTGGTGATTGGGGAGGCGACCGTGAACGCAGGCATTGTGACGCCGGCCATGGTGATCATTGTGGCCTTGACCGGTATTGCGTCTTTCACCATTCCAAGCTACAACATTGCCATTACCTTGCGAATCTTGCGTTTCCCCGTCTTGATCCTCGCGGGGGTGTTGGGTTTATACGGGATCATTATCGCAGTGTTGCTCTTGTGGACTCACCTGGTTTCCCTGCGTTCCTTTGGGGTTCCGTACCTGTCGCCGATTGCGCCCTTTATGTGGCCCGACATCAAAGATGTATTTACCAGACCACCGTGGTGGCAGATGCGCCAGCGCCCTAAAACCATGGAGCCCGTCGATTCCACCAGGAGCGCGGATATACCGAAGCCCCTGCCGGGTCAGGCGGAACGGGATCCGCTATAAAAGACCGGCAACTTTTGGAGGCCTCCATGCACCCACAACTGTCCCGCGTTCAGTTCGTGTTTTTGAGCACATGGCTCATTCTGGGTACCGGCATTCTTACGATGCCCTTCGCGATCGGACAATTCGTCGTCCACGACGCCTGGATCGCCGCCCTTCTCTTCGCATTTGGAGGCGTGGTCGTCACCGGGGTGATCGCTTTGTTTCGCAGGATGTTCCCCGGTCAATCACTGGTCGAGGGCTACCACATGGCGTTTGGTCCTATAGTCGGACGGGTGGCAAGCCTCTGGTTTCTGTACATGACGTTTCTTACCGAGTGCTTCGTCCTTCGTGAAGTCAGTCTGTTTTTGAATATCACTGTCCTTCCGGCGACGCCAAATTATGTGGTCACAGCGGTTTTCATGATTCCCGTTGCTTACGCAGTATACCTGGGTGCGGAAGTTGTCGGGAGAGTGGGAGAAATCATTACTCCGCTCGGTATCGGCATTACGCTGATCCTGTTTTTGTTGTCCGTGCAACATGCTAACCCGTCTCATCTTCACCCCGTTCTGGCGGACGGCTGGAAACCGATTTTGCAAGCAGGGGTCGTGTTGTGGGTGTATGCCTGGGAATTTCTTTTTGTCCTGCAACTACGGGAGGAGGTCCAACAACAACGGCTCGTGAAAGACCTTTTGATCACTATCCTTATCATTACCTTGGCCGGTGTTGTGGCGGAACTCACAATAACCATGATCCTCGGTCCGAGCGTGACCTACTCGATCTATCCAATCTTGGAAGTGGTGCGAACGATCCGGATAGGAGATTTTTTAGAACGTTTGGATACGTTCTATGTGATGGGGGTCATCACAACGATCTTTGTGAAGCTCTCCTTAATCCACTACATTTTCACAACCGGACTGAGCCATTGGTTTGGACTCCGGCACTACCGGCCAACCGTGTGGAGCGGGGCAGCAGTCGTATGGACGGGAAGCCTTTTTTTGATTCATAACAGTGTTAGCTTAATGAATTTTATCCTGTACACGGCGTGGGGATACTTTACGTTTACCGCAATGGTCATCCCTCTCCTGGCGGTCGTGGTGCAGTGGTGGCGACAACGTCGCGGACTGCACCAACAGTAATACAGTAAGAGAATTTGGCCGGTTTTGGGCCATGCTCATCCGCTCCAACACAGCCTGGGGATGTAACTCCCTGGCTGCCGTCGTCATTTTGCCGGAGTCATGAAATAAGGTTAAAATGTACATATCCACGTCCATTGGAATCTTCAAAGGAGGGGTATCATGATTCGGGTCCGGTTCGTTTCCATCCCAGTGTCGGATCAAGACCGGGCGCTGAAGTTCTACACGGAGAAATTGGGGTTCCAGGTTGTTACGGATCAGCCCTTCGGCAACGGACAACGGTGGATTGAACTGCAGCCGCCAGGGGCAGACACGCTTGTGGTGCTGTTCACGCCGCCCGGTCATGAACATCTCATCGGTAAGTTCCAGAACGTGGCATTCACGTGTGACGACGTGGAAGGGACGTACCGGGATCTGGCGAGCAGAGGTGTTGAGTTTGTCCAACCCGCCCGCCGTGCGGAGTGGGGCGGTGTCGAAGCTATCTTCAAGGATCCAGACGGAAATACATTTGTCTTGGCGGCGCCCGCCAGGGAGTAAGTCCCGGGGGACGTGCCGGTGGAAGCAGTCATCAGGTCATGGGATGGCGGCTTGTTGCGACAGGCTACTTGGTCGGTGATTGGGCTTCTGGCGGCGGCCGGTGTCTGGGCGGCACCTCGCACCACTCCCATCATCGTGGAAAAGCGAGCCAATACAGGAAGCCTTGAGTTGTGCGGAAGAGGATTCACGGCTACCGGGGAGGTTGAACCAGGTGAACTTGGGATTGGACACACGAAATACGATCTTGGAAGTCCTGGGGATTGAAATTGTGGAGGTGGGCGAGGAACGGGTGATTGCCACGATGCCCGTCACGGGGGCCACTAAGCAGCCCGCCGGCATTTTGCACGGGGGTGCTTCAGTGGTGCTGGCGGAGACCGTGGCGACTGTCGGGACATGGAACCTGATCGACAAGGAAAGTCAGCAGCCGGTAGGCCTGGAGATCAACGCCAATCACATACGCAGCAAATCGAACGGCGTGGTGACGGCCACAGGTGTCCCGCTGCACCGCGGCCGATCGACCATGGTCTGGGATATCAAGATTACCGACGAAGATGGCAAGTTGATCTGTGTGTCACGATGCACGATAGCCATCCTGAATAAAAAATAGGTTCTGCAAATAAAGATTGGAGCCGAAGGGCAGGTCGCGAGGCCCATCGGGGCGGTCGACCGAATGAAGTCTCATGAGGCCGTGCACCGTTGGATATCCCGCACAGGGGGTGTTTAGTCCACATAAATCATCTTCCGGGTCATGCCGCCGTCGATCACCAGGTTCACCCCGGTGACAAAATCGTTGTCCGGGTCGGTCAAATAAAGACAAGCCCGGGCGATGTCTTCAGGGCGGCCGACCCTGCCGCAGGGATGCTGCTGGTGATCCACGGGGCGAAGGGCATTGTAATCTCCCGTCTCGATCCATCCGGGACTGATACAGTTGACCCGAATCCGGTCCGGCCCCAAAGAGATCGCCAAGGCGTGGGTGAGGGCGACGATGCCGCCTTTGGATGCCGCATAAGCCTCGCTGCCCGGCTCGGACATGAGCGCCCGGGTCGAGGCGATGTTGACGATGGCCCCGCCTCCTGTTTCCCGCATAACCCGCGCCGCCTCCCGGCTGCAGAGAAAGGCGCCCCGCAGGTTTGTGGCCAGCACGTCTTCCCACTCTTCCACAGACAGATCGAAAGGTGACTTCCAAATGCCGATACCGGCGTTGTTCACCAAAAAGTCGATCCTCCCGAACCGCTGATGAGCCGCCTCGGCCAAGGCCACCGTGTCCTCGGGCCGGCGCACGTCGCAGATCTGAATGTAAAATGCGCCGGCGGGCCAGCCTTGAGCGGTCTCCTCGCATCCCGCGGGATCAAGATCGGATAAGACCACCCGGGCTCCGGCATTGGCGTAAGCCCGGGCAACGGCCCGGCCGATGCCCCGCCCGGCGCCGGTAACGATCGCGACTTTCCCTTCAAATGGCATTGCTTTCTTCTCTCCCTTTATCAGCTTTGATGCGGATTCGAACGGCACCGTTGGTGACAAAAGCTCTCTGAGTCCAATGATAATCTATTGGTGCTGGAAAGGCGATCGCCTCATAAGAATATCAATTCCTTTCTTGTAGTCCGATCGATCTATTCAGATTAAATGGTCTGAACTAGAAAAAGAGGGACTGTCGGCCCTCGGGGCGGTGGAGATGGAATTCTACGTCTTCCACAGGTATGATAAAAGCGGGTATGAACCCACCTGGACGGGGTTGCAGTGCTACTCCGAGGCGAAGCAGGCGGAAGTGGACAACGTGCTGTTTGATCTGGAGCGGTCGCAGCGGCAGTGGGGCGCATTTTCACCATTCTCTGTACTGGAGCGCGTCGGGGGAGAATGCCTTTTATGATCCCCGGGACCCCCAGGCATGAGCGATGTGTTCAAGCATTTTGGACAGCTCACCCACGCCCGGGCCCTGTGTGCCTTGGCCAACCCCTCCATCAACTCGTATCGTCGGTTGCGCCCTTATACGTTTGCTCCCAGTCACATCACGTGGGGGTTTGAGAACCGCATGTGCTTGATCCGGGCGCCGCACGCCCGGGGGCAAGGGACGCACCTTGAGAATCGCCTCCCGGGGGCGGATCACAACCCGCACCTCATGATCGCGGCTATGTGCGCGGCGGGCGTTGACGGGATTCGAAACCGAACCCCCTGCCGGATCCGGTGGTGAACGAAGACGCCCGTGCGATCGATGGGGGCGGGCCCCTGCCGACGAGCCTTGCCAATCGTATGTTGCGGTCAAGAGCAACGAGATCCAGCGGTTCAACGACCACGTGACGGACTGGGAGGTCCAGGAATACGCGGAATTGTTCTGACCCGCGAAAGGAGACGATGGTATGTCCCAGTCTTCGGCCCAAGGTCCGTCGCCGAAACAGGAGATCAGCGGAGGATATTGTTTCTTTAAAGGTGAGATTGTTCCTTTAGCTGATGCGAATGTCAACATCACCACCCATGCACTCAATTACGGCACCGGCTGTTTCGAGGGGATCCGGGCCTATTGGAATCCTGACCAAGGACAGCTTTACATGCTGAAAGGTCTGGAGCACTTCCAGCGACTGCATCGTTCCTGCCGGATTCTCAAGATCGAGTGCCCGTACAGCGCCGAGGAACTGGTGGATATCACGGTGCGCGTTTTGCAGAAGAACGGTTACCGCGAGGATGTGTATATCCGTCCGCTGGCATTTAAGGCTTCTCAGGTCATCAAAGTGACGTTATCCGGTCTCCGGGACGAGATCGCCATCTTCACGGTCCCCATGGGGGACTACGTCAAAACCGAAGGGTTATCGGTGGTCGTCTCCAACTGGCTCCGGGTGGCGGATAACATCATTCCTTCCCGGGCCAAGGTTACCGGGGCCTACATCAACCCGGCCTTGGCCAGTGATGCCGCCACGGCAGACGGGTATGATGAAGCGATTATGCTCTCCGCCGATGGTCAGGTGTCCGAAGCGAGTTCGGCCAACCTGTTTGTGGTTCGGGGCGGGACTCTGGTGACGACTCCGGTCACCGCCGATATTCTCGAAGGGGTCACCCGGCGGGCGGTCATCACTCTGGCCCAGGATCTCGGTATCCCCTATGAGATTCGCAATATTGATCGCACAGAACTTTACGTCGCGGACGAGATGTTCCTGGCTGGAACCGGGGCCCAGATCGCGGCCATCACGTCGGTGGACCGGCGGCCAGTGGGCGACGGCGGAGTTGGCCCCATAACCCGGCGGTTGCAGCAAGTCTATTTTCGAGCTGTGCGGGGGTACGAAGAGGCGTATCGGGATTGGCTGACGCCGGTTTACGGTTGACGGGGCCGCGGCCTTTGGCCACAACCGGGGACCGGATGGGGCCGTACGCGAGAGACGGCGAAGGTGCGGGATGGCATTGTTCCGGGATGTGCCCGAGAGTGAAGCGACCAGATTGGTGATGCCCCTCATCCGGGCACGGGCGACAGATTTGCGCCCGTACCAGAGAGGGGCATCGCTGTGGTGAGCCGGAGATGGCTTAGAGCGATGTCTGTGGGGGACTCCGACTCCGTTACCTGCCGGAGAGGGTCGGAACTGTGAGGGCCGAGGCCGAGGCGGCTTTGCCAGAGTTCTGGCCGGCCGATTCACCGGCTGCACCCTGGGTCACGCCCGAGGGTCCCCCTTGCTGTTGCGCGTGCTGGACGGGGGGCGTTTGCACCGGTTCCCCGGTCTCCGGATCGAGGAACAGCTTGTCCACTCGGGGTCCGTGGCTGAAGTCGAACATTCCGTTCAACGATCCGGCCACCGCATCGAAGGAGCCGTCTCCGATCCGCCCCAATTTCCAGTTATCTTCGATAAACCGCAGGATCGAGGATTGGTCCGTCAAGGTGTGGTCGACATAATTCTGCTTCGCATAGGGCGAGATCACCAAGAGGGGCAACCGGGGGCCATAACCGGCCCGATCCAGGTACGGCGCCAGCTTCGGTGTACCCGCATCCCCTTTCCCGAAGAGGACATCGTACGTAGGATCGTTCGATCCGTTGACCAAGGGGCCCATCACATGGTCATACCAGCCGTCCGAGTCGTCATAGGAAATGATGACCGCAGTACTGTTCCATTCCGGCAGCTGCTGCAGCCGATTGATGGTGTTGACGATAAAATGCTGTTCATCCAAGGGATCGGAGTAGCCGGCGTGGCCGTCCTGGTAATTCGCCGCCTTCAAGAAGCTGACCGCCGGAAGATTGCCGGCCTCGGCGGCTGCCCAGAAATCTGTCAGATCGTACTGGTGATTGGCCCGGTCGGTGTGGCCGATCATCTGTACCGAGGTCGGCGGCAGGTGGTCGGGGTTCGCGGTGGACCGGTAATATTGGAACGGCTCGTGATGGGGATTATAGTCGGTGACTTTGTTCCCGGCGATGTTGGCATGCTGGGCTTGAGTGTCCCGAAATCCGCCTTGGAACCATCCCCAGGTAATACCTTTGGCGTTCAGCAGATCGCCGATATTCTTGCCCACCATCTCCATCCGGGCTTTCGGGCTGGACGCCTTGTCATAGTACGGATCGATATCGCTGAACAGCGTGCCGTGGGCGATTTTTCCCGGAATGTCTCCGACCCGCTTGCCGTCCACATACCCGATGGCCCCGTGGGTTTGTCCGGCGATAAGGTTCAGGGCGCCGGGGGTAGAAGGTCCGTAAACCGTCCCGAAAGAGTTGTCGCTCATGGCGTAGTTCTGGGCGTAGTTCCACAGGGCCGTGACGGTGTTGCCGTCGTAGTAATCCATGACGATCGATTTATCCGCGCCGGCGCCGGTAGATTCCACGAACTTGTCCATGGCCCCGCCGTCAGCGGCCGCCTGTTCCGCCGTGTATCCGTGGTCCATATCTGCCGTCACGGCCTGGGACCGGTCGAGGCGCTTGGGGTTGGCAGCGTTCGGGTTGTGGTTGAGTAGATACGGCGTGAGGCCGTTAACCTTCGGCGTGCCGGGTTTCGGAGTAAAGGCCGGTTCACCCGGCGGGTTCGCGGCATTGGGATAGGTGCCAAAATAATGATCAAACGAGACATTTTCCTGGAAAATGACGACGACGTGCTTGATGGGGGTGGTGGTGTTCGAAAAACTGTCCATCCAGTCCGGGGCTGCGCCGACGGCCATCGGCGTCACGGCTAACATCGCCGCCGCTCCGGTGGCCAACATGGCGGCCATCCTGCGCTTGGGCATTCCCATGACCTCCCTTGAACTATTTCGTTTTCCGTATCTATGATAAAAGGCCGTAACTTAAAAAGAGAGGTCATTTTGTCATCCTATTCCTAAGATCACCTAACAAAACCGTTAAGGGAACCGGCGGCCTTAAATATGCTAAAATAAACAACAGAGTGAATAGGAGGCTGAAATGGCCACTGTGGAGGATTGTGCGAAACTCGATATTCGGGTTGGGACTGTGGTGAAGGCGGAACCCTTTCCCGAAGCCCGGGTGCCGGCGATCCGCATGGAGATCGATTTTGGCTCGCTCGGAGTGAAGCGATCCAGTGCCCAGATCACAAGGCGATATGATCCGTCGGACATCGTTGGGCGGCAAGTGGTGGCGGTGGTGAATTCTCCGCGGAAATGCCATTACGTAATCGCGTATGAAAGGGGATGGCCAAAGCGGTGCAAGCGGATCGTGAGCGGGAGCGGTGGATGAATCACATTTTCCCCGGAGGATTCCCCGCGTTGTGGTGCCCGCCCATCACCCATTATCGGGAGGACGGGTCCCTGGATGTGGAGCGGATCGAAGGGCATCTCGCGTGGATGTCCGGGTGGGTCTCCGGATTTTTGGTACCCGGGTCCACGAGTGATGGTTGGGAAATGTCAGAAGACGAAGAAGATCAGTGGGTTGACTTGGCTCTGCGGGTTGCCGAAGAAAAAGGTCTGTTTCTCTGGATCGGCGTCCTGCGGGGGAGGGGGGACGAAGCGGCGGCGCGCATCCGGCAATGGATGGACCGCTTGGCTCCCGGGGGTGCCGAGGACCTGATGAAGCGCCGGATCGCCGGATTTGCCGTTTGTCCCCCAAGAGGTCCGGGTGTCACCCAGGATCGGGTTTATGATGACCTCCGGCAGGTGGCAGAAACCGGAGCCCCGCTTTGTTTTTACCAAATCCCCCAAGTGACCCAAAGTCGGGTGGAGCCCGAGACCCTCGGCCGCTTGATCGAAGAGTTCGGCAATGTTCTCGCCCTGAAAGACTCCAGTGGAGAAGACCGGTGTGCGGCGTCCGCTGAGGTACGGGGGCACATTCGGTTGATGAGGGGGGCCGAAGGGGATTACCTGCAGTGGTGGGCTGAGGCCGGCGGCATTTATGATGGGTTTTTGCTCAGCACCGCCAATGCCTTCGGCGAGGCGTACGCCCGGATGTTTGACGCCTGGCGCAAGGGAGACAAGGAGGCGGCCCAGGACCTGTCCCGGCGCCTGACGGCGGTGATGGAGAAGGCTTTCGGCCTCGCGCAAACACTGGGCGTGAGCAATGCGTTTGCGGCGGCGAACAAACTGATCGACCACTTTTACGCCCATGGCCCGGGCGCGGTAGAGATTTCCGGGCCCCGGGTGCGCGGCGGTCAGCAGATTCCCACTTTGGCCCTGGAGGAGACGGGGAAGGTGCTCAGGGAATACGGGCTGCTTCCGGAGCGGGGTTATTGGGCCAAGTGAGGTGGGACACGTTCGCGGGGCTAGTATATTTTCCGAGGATAGAATATAATGGCGATGGGTGTAGTGACCGACCGGCCCAGGAGCGCCCTGGGCGCCGGTTGAATCATGGCGAGGAGGGATGAACGTGGGCGAGGTGTTGGGTGTTGCGGCGGAAGGGAAAAACTACTCCGTCGTCCATGCGGGTGAGTTCAGTGCGTTGGATCAGGTCAAAACGAAAAGCCCGGGCAAGGTATTTTTGAAAAGGGCCCTCGGCCTCACGGGGATGGAAGTCTCTTTAAACAAGATCGGTCCCGGTCAGTCTGCTCCCTTTGCCCACCAACATAAAAACAATGAAGAGCTCTACATATGCATCAAAGGATCTGGCCAATTTCAGGTGGACGGGGATGTCATCGACCTGCGGGAGGGCACCGTGGTGCGCGTGGCTCCGGGCGGAACGCGAGCATGGCGGAACAACTCGAATGAAGATTTGTATATGATCGTCATCCAAGCGCCGCAAGGCAGCTTGGAGACCTGGACGGGTTCTGACGGGATTATCGTTGAAGGCGGGGTTTCTTGGCCGGAGGGATGAAGGTCGGATCACCTCCGGGGGCTGATTATTCTGGCGGATCGGGGAGGTCAAGGAATGGAGTATCGGCGGCTTGGCGCCAGCGGCCTGGAAGTTTCTGCGGTGGGCCTGGGAACCAATGCCTTTGGTTCCCGGGCGGACCGGGAGACGTCGATCCGGGTTATCCACGCGGCCCTGGATCGAGGAGTCAATTTTATTGATACGGCCAATATCTACAGCGGGTCTCGTTCCGAGGAGATCATCGGCGAAGCTCTCCAGGGGCGCAGGGACCAGGTCATTCTCGCAACGAAGGCGGGGCTCCCCTGCGGCAGCGGACCCAACGACCGAGGAGCTTCTCGTTATCATATCCAGAGGGAACTGGAGCGCAGCTTGCGGCGGTTGAAAACGGATTATGTCGACCTCTATCAGATTCACACCTTTGATCCCTATACCCCTCTGGAGGAAACCCTTCGCACCCTTGATGATCTCGTACGGGCGGGTAAGATTCGCTATATCGGTGCTTCGAACTATACGGCTTGGGAATTGATGAAAGCCCTGGGGGTGAGCGACCGGCTGGGCTTGACCCGGTACGTCTCCATACAGCCGTGTTACTCCCTGGCGGATCGAACGGTGGAGATCGAATTGGTTCCGCTGTGTCTGGACCAGGGGATTGGCATCATTCCGTACTTTCCCCTAGCGGGTGGCATTCTGACGGGGAAATACACCTCCAAAGACGATGCCCCCAAAGGGTCCCGGGCGGATAAGGATCCGAATTTTGCCAAACGCCTTGACCCGGCCCGGCTCGAATTGGGTCGCCAGGTTTCCCGGTTGGCCGAGGAGCGGGGTCTGGTTCCCGGAGCTCTGTCTCTGGCTTGGTTGTTGAGCCGGCCCGCTGTATCGACGGTGATCGTCGGCGCCACCCGGGTCGAACAGGTCGAAGAGAATCTGCGGGCGGCGGATGTCATTTTGGATGAGGATTTGGCCGCCGAGCTGGATCGGATCAGTGAACCGTTCCGGAGAAGCGAGCCTTTCGCGAGTTATCGGCTTGATTAGGATAGAAGTGTTGGGCCGAATGTTGTTCTCTGGGCTTGCATAAGGGAGCAATACGGCGATAATTTCACATGATGGGTCGTCAACGTATGGGGGCCCCAGGGACGTGTGAAAATATGGATTGCGGAAACTAGAAATTTGGTTAGAATTATTGTAAGGACGATCTGCACCGAGCCGATCACGATGGTCGGTTTGGTGCCGCGGAGCGTCTGTTATGTTATAATTTAGGTTTCCGCATGGTGAAACTGCCGCCGGTGGTACACCGGGGACGTGTCAGATGGCTCTAAGGGAGGCTACTCGGAATGAGAGGCTTCCGTAGAGCCGAGTCGTCGTTATCTCTGTTCCGGAGACATGGTGTCAACTTGAAAAGGATGGTGGGGTCCCACATGGTATGCCCCGTCTGTGGAAAGCGCACCGTCGGCAAGATCGGCGGGCACCACTACTATTGTCGCGAATGTTGCCACGTCATCCAGAAGCAGGGCGATCAGATTAAAGTGTACGAAATCAGTGAGGACGGGAAACTAACGTTTTTGCGGACGGCTGGTTAAGGGTTGGCGTCTGGATGAGACGGCAGATACGGGGAGGGTCGCTATCGAGCGGCGCTCCCTTTTTTGTGCCATTTTTTGCCCTCTCTTTCGTTCGCCGAAATTCGACGGGGGCGGCAGGGATTTTGCCGGACGATGTCGAATTAAAAAAGGCGGTCTTATGTACGAGGGGAGGGAGAAGCGTGCAGCGACGAGGAGTCTCGGCGGTCTTGGCCGGGGTCCTGTTGACAGGAATGGCTTTGCCTGTGGCTCAGGCGAATGTGGCCGATTCCCAACGCCAGTTGCAGGAGATTCAGGCCAAGCACAAGAACACCGCTGCCCAGATTCAGCAATTGCGGAGCCGGGCGGTCACCATCGAGGAGCAGATCCAGCAATTGCAGAATCAGGTCCAACAGACCCAGCAGCAGATTTCCGATCTCCAAGGACAGCTGCAAAGCTTGAACGCACAGATTGCGGATACCGAGCAGAAGCTCACCGCCGCGGAGGAACAACTCCAGATCCGGCAGGATTTGCTCAACCAACGGCTTCGGGCCATGTATGAAGATGGCACCGTCAGCTATCTGGAGGTGCTCCTCTCGTCGACGAGCTTCAGCGATTTTGTAGATCGATTGTACGCACTGAAGACGATTGCCGAGCAGGATAAGAAGCTTCTTGAGGATACGAAGAAGAAGCGGGATCAGGTCCAAGCCCTCAAAGCTCAGTTGGAAGCCGAGCGCCAGCAGCAACAAGCGGCTTTGGCCCGGATGTCCGACACAAAACGCCAATTGGAAGCTCAAAAGCAGATGCAACAGGAGCAGTTGAGTCAGGTCCAACAGGCGAAACAACAGCAGGAGCAGCAGTACGCCCAGGAACAGGCGGCGATGGATTCCTTGAGTGCGGCGATCCAGGCCCAGTTGGCGGCGATGCAGCAGAGCAACGTGGTGGTGGAAGGAACCAGCCATCCGTGGTTGTGGCCGGTGCCCAGTTCTCACACGATCACGTCGGACTACGGGGATACCGGAGGGCGGAGTGTCCCCCATAATGGGGTGGACATCGGGGCGCCGCTGGGTTCGCCCATTGTCGCCGTGGACGACGGCGTGGTGGTATACGCCGGGCCGGCCAGCGGATTCGGGCATTGGATTGTGATTCGCCACGCCAACGGGCTCATGAGCGTTTACGGGCACATGTATGCAAGCGGTGTGTTGGTGGCGCCGGGCCAGCAGGTCAAGCGCGGCCAGGTCATTGGACTGGTGGGATCGGATGGAGAGTCCACGGGGCCCCACCTGCACTTCAGTGTTATTACCGGGTTTAGCGGCGGACGGATGGTCACGGTGAACCCGCACGGGTATATTTAAAGAAGGGAATACTCGGGAAGCGACCGGGTGGCGCCCGGGCCGGGGATACCCCGGCTTGTTTTATACTGGGGGGATTTTCATGATCCAGGAGCGGCCGGTGCCGCCGGTGGAGGGCGGGGGGACACCGGAGCCGTTGGCCCGGGTTCTCCGACAGGTCGGGGAAGTGATCCTCGGCAAGGAATCGGTGGTGCGCTTGGCGCTGGTCGCCCTATTGGCAGAGGGTCACATCTTGTTGGAGGATGTCCCCGGGGTAGGGAAGACACTTCTAGCCCGGGCATTGGCCAGAACTATTGGCTGCGGATTTCGCCGAATTCAGTTTACCCCGGATCTTTTGCCGGCGGACGTTACCGGGGCCGCCATTTTTAATCAGAAAACCCGGGAGTTCGAATTTCACCCCGGGCCGATTTTTTCCGAAATCGTACTGGCAGACGAGATCAACCGGGCTTCTCCCCGGACGCAATCGGCCCTTTTGGAGGCCATGGAAGAGCAGTCGGTTACGGTGGACGGAGTCACCTATGCCCTTCCTAAGCCGTTCCTCGTGATGGCGACCCAGAATCCCATCGAGTACGAGGGGACGTATCCGCTGCCGGAAGCTCAGTTGGACCGGTTTCTGATGCGGCTACACCTCGGGTATCCCGAACGCAGCCAGGAGATGAACATCCTGGCCCAGTTCCGCCGGCAAGAGTCGGAACGCCAACTGTCGGCCGTGCTCAGTGTCGATGAACTGCGCCAGTGGCAGGTGACCGCGTCCCGGGTCTACGTGGATGATATCATGGAGGGGTATATCGTCGATGTGGTGCGGGCCACTCGACGTCACCCCGACGTCGAACTCGGGGCGAGCCCCCGGGCGAGTCTAGGGCTCATGCGGGCGGCCCAGGCTCACGCGGTGACGGAGGGCCGGGACTACGTGGTTCCCGATGACGTTCAGGCGGTGGCGAAGGCGGTGCTGGCTCACCGGATCGCTTTGCGTCCCGAAGCCAGGTATCAGGACAAAGAGTCGGACGGAGTGGTCGCGGAGGTTTTGGGTCAGGTAGAGGTCCCCCGGGGCCGGGGAAGGGTTGGACGGCTTTGAGGGCGGCTTTGGCCTACCTCCGGGTCGTCGGTTGGACCATGGTCGTTCTTGCCATGGGGTATGCCTTCGCAAAGATCCAGGGAGGGTTTTCCGGCTGGTATTTATTTGCCGTGGTGGCCGTTTTGTTTGTCTATGAGTGGATGGCGGTGTGGACGAGTACCCGGGGATGGGAAGTGGCGGTGGTTGCGGACAAAGAATCCCTATGGGCCGGGGACGAACTCGTGGTGGAACTCCGCTGGCGCCGATGGCGGTGGGCCTCTTGGCTGACCTGGGCCCGGGTCAAGGTGGGGGCGGCAGAATGGTCCACCGTTCTTCCACCCGGCGATTGGGCGGGGAGACGCCAAGCGCCCATGGGTCCCCTGGCGAGGGGTGAGTACCGCCTCGCCCCTGCGGAAGTAGAAATCAGTGATTTTTTTGGCTTGTACCATGTGCGGATGAAGGTAGGCAACGGACCGACGGTGGTTGTCTATCCCCAGCCCCTGGAGGATCGAGCCGGGCTGCAAATTCTCAGGGCCCCGGCTCACAAAGGGTTTCGGGAGGAACGGCCGGGGATGACGGCAAGACCCTACCGCCCCGGGGATCGACTGAACTGGATTCACTGGCGGGCCACGGCGGCCCGGGGCCTGCTCCAGTCCCGGGAGGCGGAAGTGGGAGATCCCGGGCGGTGGGTGGTGTGCCTCGACCTGCGACGGCAGGCGTACGCGGGGGATCCCGAAGCCTTCGAACAGGCGGTGCGGGCGGCGACGGCGGTGGTGCTGGAGCGGGACAGGTCAGGAGAAGGGGGATTTTGGACCACTGACGGTTGGTGGGTTCGGGGACCCCGGGGGAAGGGCCCGCTGTGGCCGGCCGTTCGCCGGGCTTTGGCTGCAGCCCGGTGGGGTGAGCCCGCCGGGGAAAAGGGCGGGGCGCTTGTCGACCGGGTCGTCCGGGAAGTGGGGTTGCGCGTTGGGGAAGAAGCGATTGTCATCACGGGAAAGGCGGGCGCCGAAGAGTGGGAAGAGGTGATCCGGCGCTGGCGCGGCTGGGGCGGAGAAGCCGTGCTCTATGCGGCCCGGGGAACCGAAGGGCGGGAACCGATATCAGACCGTCCTGCCGGTTTTCGGGGTGAGAGGAAAGGGGCACCTGGATGATCGGAAAGGGCGCGATGGGAGACGGCCAGGCGGGAACTGTGCGCAGGGAGGCCGGAACGATGCGCAGGGAGGGCACGGCGGCCCGCCTCCCGAAGGGAGCGGCGCGCAAACCGTGGGCGGTTCACATTCTCGCTTTTTTATGGATGGCTTGGGTGGCGGCCGCTGTCGCCAAGGCGGGGGGTGACCCCTGGCCTTGGCTTTGGGGCTTTTACGTGGTGGGAGTCTACATCTTGGTCGTGACGGTCAGGCTCAGGTGGCGCCTTCCCCTGCTGGTTCTTTTAGCCGGATTTTTGTGGTGGGCCGGATCGTGGGGAGCGCCTGGCCCCGGGGTGCTGTCCGGAGGAGTCGGTGCCCCGGGGATGGCACTGGATGGAGCCGCGGTGGGCCGGACGGGATGGCCGGTGGCCGGGAGCGTTGGGGCCCCTGGGGATGGGGGGCAGGCCTCGACTGTGGCAGCCGGTGCCCCCGCGTCGGGGTCCGGATCGGAGCAGCCGGTTTCCTGGTGGGGCACCACCGTAGATCAACTGGTCCGGGTGGTGGGGGCGGCGCTGGACGGCCGATGGACTGACCTCATGGTCAATGCTCAGGGGCCCCTGGGAAGAGGGGCGGCCGTCCTGTTATGCGGATTGACTACATGGGTTTTCGCCCGCTCGGTGGAGAGAGGCCTGATATGGACCTGGCTTTTGGCCGGGGAGATGGTGCTGGCACTGACCGACTCGTTTTTTGTCAGCCAGGCGGTGCCCCTGGTCGGCACCGTGATTCTCGGCATCCTCCTGGCGGCCACTGCCCGGGGACTCTGGTGGGGACAAGGGAAGTCCTGCCCGAAACGGGCTCTGGCTGCTGGGTTAGCTCTTTCCGTCACGGCGGGGGGAGTCGGGCTTTTGGTCCCCAAAGAGCCTCCGGCATGGCCGGATCCCCTGCTGTTGCTAACTGGCCGATCATCCGCTCCTTTGAAAAAGATCGGGTACGGCGAGAACGACCTTGAACTGGGCGGCTCCTTTGTCCAGGATTCCACCGTGGCCTTCACCGTTATCGCGCCCGAGGCGACGTATTATCGCGGGGAAACCCGGGACGTGTACACTGGACATGGCTGGGCTGCGTCCCCTTCGTCGGCGGACAACCGGGTCTTTCAGGCTCTATTGCAAGGGGGCCGGCTCCCTTGGCCGGCGGATGGAACCCTGTACGGGGTATCCACCCGTACCATTCGCCAGTCGATCACGGTGCAAAATGGCCCCCTTCCGGTGGTGGTGGCGGCCTATCCGCTCACCCGGGTGGTTTCTGTGGCCTTGAACCACGAGGGGGCGTTTCGAACGGATCCCGCCGGTGCCTGGATGTCTTTTGGGAATTTGGTGCCCGGAGACCGGTATACGGTGGAATCATCAGTTCCCGTCAGTGTGCCGGAGGGAGCGAAACAAGCCTTGCCCGCCGATCCCGCCGGCCTGCCGCCAACCGTTCGCGCGGATTTGCAACTTCCTCCTGACGTCCCCGCCCGGGTGGTGGATCTGGCCAGGAGAATCACCGCCGGCCAGCCCAGCGTTTACGGGAAAGCCCAGGCCCTCATCCAGTACCTGAAAAGCCATTATCAGTATGAAACGCAGCAGATTCCCGTGCCCCGACCCGGGCAGGATTTTGTGGACCAGTTTCTGTTCGAGTCCAAGGTTGGCTATTGCGACCATTTTTCGACGGCCATGGCGGTCATGGCCCGGAGCGTCGGGCTCCCCACTCGCTGGGTCAAGGGATTCGCCCCGGGACGTCCGGTCCAGACCCTGGATTCCGGCAACAAACTGTACGCGGTTCGCAATGCGGATGCCCACTCCTGGGTCGAGGTGTGGATTCCCGGATATGGGTGGATGCCCTTTGACCCGACACCTTCAGTCGTATCAGGGGCGCCGGGGAATTCCGGGGCGCTGGAGCCAGGGGGCTCCAATGGTCAGGACTCGGTGCAAGGATCAGGAGCGACGGGGGGCAGTGCCTCACCCCAAAATCCCTCTCGGGGGACGCCGGCGCCGCCTTCCGTCTCCGGGAGTGTCAATGGGCCCGGCTCCGGCAACCCCAGCGGAGCGGGAACGGACAGCGGACTGCTTCACCACGTCGGTCTCGGCGGGGCGCCGGGCCGGATCCTTTTGGGGACGGGAGTCGGGGTGTTGGTGATCTTGGCTGCCGGCACCGCAGTCATTTTCGTTCTGAGGCGGCCGGGTTGGACTTTCCGGCGAGTGCCTCCGGAGACTCGGCAGCTGTTTGCCACACCCCCACCGCAGGATGCCGGGGATGCGGTGGAGCGGTTGCAGGATTGGTACGTCCGGCGGGGCCACCCCCTCACCCGGGATACGACGGTGAGGGATATTGTGCAGACGTTGGCTTGGGAAGTGCCGCAGGCGGCAGGTTCTGTCGGGCGGCTGTTGGCTGCCCTGGAGTCGGCGCTGTACGGACAGGGTCCGGAAGGACCGGCGGAGGAGTCGAAGGGCAGGACGAAACCCGTGACGGAGAGGGTGGCCCCCAACAGGGCTCCGGGGGCTGTGCAGCCCGGGCCCGACGGAGGCGCGCCCGACGGGCAACGTCTCGGGGCCGTCAGCTTGGCTTGGCGGGAAATCGCCAGGGTTGTGGGGGAATCCCAACTCCGCGGGCGGTGGCGCAGGTTCCGGCGCACCCCGAGCCCGCCGATGTAACCGGTCTTCCTCCAATTGACGGAATGGTGGCGGTCCTGTACCATGATGTGGGGACATGACTGGCCTTCAAGGGCATGATCGGTAAGAGAATATCCCTGTGGCCGCTGCGTGCAGCCACCGACCCGTATAATGCTGGGAATAGGCCCGGCAGTCTCTACCGGGCGACCGGAAATCGCCCGACTACGGGGGAGTGCGGATTGGAAAAACCATCCCTCTGCCTCGTATACCCATGGGAAAGGACGGTTATGATACCGTTGCTTGGGACTGAGGTGGCGGATGGTTTGTTGTTGGGAGGGAGATCATGGAACCGCACGAATGGATCGCCGTGCTGGACTTCGGCGGCCAGTACAATCAGCTCATCGCCCGTCGGATTCGTGAGTTGCAGGTATACTCCGAACTGTTGCCCCCGGACGTGAACCTCGACGAATTGCGTAGGCGTGGTCCCCGGGGCATCATCTTTTCCGGCGGCCCAAACAGCGTGTACGCCCCGGGGGCACCCGCGGTGGATCCGCAGATCTACGAGTGGGGCATCCCGGTGTTGGGGATTTGTTACGGCATGCAGCTCATGGCGGCGCATTTTTCAGCCCCGGTGGACCGGGCTGCGGCCGGGGAGTACGGAAAGGCCCTCCTCGAGCGGGTGCCGAACCCAGCGTCCGTCTCCGCCGGCGTTTCGGGTCATGCGGCGAATACCCCAGGCTCTCAGCCGGACTTGCTGGACGGGCTGCCCGATCGGCAGACCGTGTGGATGAGCCATGGGGATGTCGTCACCGCTCCGCCCGAGGGATTTGTGGTGGAAGGGCGGACGGACCGGTGCCCGGTGGCGGCCATGCACCACCAGGAAAAATCCCTTTACGCCGTGCAATTTCACCCCGAGGTCCAGCACACCGAGTTCGGCCAGGACATGCTGAGGCGCTTTGTCTACGACATCTGCGGCTGCACCGGCGGTTGGACTATGTCCTCCTACGCCCGGGAGGCGGTGGAGGAGATCCGGCGGCAGGTTGGGGACGGCCAAGTGTTGTGCGCCCTGTCAGGCGGGGTGGACAGCGCCGTGGCCGCCGTTCTCGTCCACCGGGCGGTGGGGGATCGACTGACCTGCGTCTTTGTGGATCACGGCCTTCTGCGCAAAGGCGAAGCGGATCGCGTGATGGAAGCCTTCGCCCGTGGATTCGGTATGAAAATTGTCCGGGTGGACGCGGGAAGGCGGTTTCTCGCCCGGCTGGGGGGCGTTCGGGATCCGGAGCAAAAGCGCAAAATCATCGGGGAAGAGTTCATCCGGGTATTCGAGGAAGAGGCGGACCGGCTCGGGAAATTTGACTTCCTGGCTCAGGGAACGCTGTACACAGATATTATCGAAAGCGGCACCAAAACGGCGGCGACAATTAAATCACACCACAACGTCGGCGGCCTGCCGGAGAGGATGTCTTTCCGGTTGATCGAGCCCCTCAACACCTTGTTCAAGGATGAAGTGCGGGCACTGGGCACAGAGCTCGGAATCCCCGAGGACATCGTTTGGCGCCAGCCCTTTCCCGGCCCGGGTTTGGCCATCCGGATCCTGGGCGAGGTGACGCAGGAGCGGCTGTCCATCCTCCGGGAGGCGGACGCCGTGGTCCGGGAGGAGATCCGCAAAGCCGGCCTCCATCGCGAGATCTGGCAATATTTTGCCGTCCTTCCCGACGTGCGCAGTGTCGGGGTTATGGGAGACGAGCGGACATATGCCTACACCATCGCCATCCGGGCGGTGACCTCCCGGGACGGGATGACGGCTGATTTTGCCCGGATTCCCTATGAGGTCCTGGAGAGGCTCTCCGGCCGCATCGTCGCCGAAGTGCCCCAGGTGAATCGCGTGGTTTACGACATCACCTCCAAGCCGCCCGCCACCATCGAATGGGAATAGAAAGGGGAGATTCACGATGGACAGGTTTTTCCACCTCCGGGAACGGGGGACAAGCGTCGGGACGGAGATTTTGGCCGGGCTCACCACTTTCATGACCATGGCCTACATTCTTTTCCTCAATCCGAATATCCTCTCGGTGACAGGGATGGACAAAAGTGCCGTCTTTTTCGCCACCGCCGTCGGGGCCGGACTCGTCACCATCCTCATGGGGCTGGTGGCCAATATCCCGGTGGCCCTGGCGCCCGGGATGGGACTCAACGCCTATTTTGCCGTGATCGCCGCCTCCAAGGGAGGCATGATGTCTTGGCAAGTCGCCCTTGGGGCGGTTTTTATATCCGGTATCATTTTTATCATCCTGACGGTGACGAAAATCCGGCAGCTTTTGGTGGTGGCGGTTCCCGATGCGCTGAAAATGGCCATCACCGTGGGCATTGGTTTATTCATCACACTCATCGGGTTAAAAACCGGGCAGATCACCGGTGTGCAGTACGTGGGGGGCCCGTCGCAAAATGCCATCGCCGGCGGGGGCACCCCGGTGTTGCAGTTTTTTGAGTGGAATATCCTTCTGACGAACTTCATCCAGAACCGCGGGGCTTTGTTGACGATTATCGGCCTGATCATCATCGCGGTGCTCATGGCCCTGCGGGTGCGGGGGGCGCTGCTGATCGGGATCCTGCTCACCACGGTGATCGGAATTCCGATGGGACAAACGGACCTCTCCAAACTGACCCAGACCCCGATGCTCCCCAGTGCTGAACATCTGGCCGTGGGTCAGCTGGATATCATGGGCGCGATCCACATGGGCTTGATTGAAGTGGTGGCGGTGTTCACCTTCGTGGAGCTCTTCGACACCTTTGGGACCCTCATCGGGACGACCAACAAGGCCGGGCTGTTGAAAGGGCCGGAAGGGGAGAAGACCCTGGGCCGGGCCATGCTCGTGGATGCCACCGGGGTGAGCCTGGGGGCGCTGCTGGGGACCAGCACCATCACGGCCTTCGTCGAGAGCGCCTCGGGGGTGGCCGAGGGCGGGCGTACGGGGCTCACGGCCATCACCACCGGGGTGCTCTTTTTGCTCGCCACATTCTTGCTGGCGCCAATTGCAGCCGTGATTCCCGACTCGGCCACGGCGCCGGCGCTGATCATCGTCGGGGTGCTCATGATCCAGGCGGTGCGGAATATTGATTTTGTCGATCCCGTCAAGGGCATTCCGGCCTTTCTCACCATCGCTCTGATGCCTTTCACCTACAGCATCGCCAACGGTATCTCCGCGGGCATCGTGTTTTACGTCCTGCTCGCGGCCCTGCGAAATCTGTTCACGAAGGAGAAAGAGCCGATCCACTGGCTGATGTGGATTCTCGCCGTGTTGGTGGTGCTGCGGTATATTTTCTTAGGCGTTTGACCGTGAGGGAGATTTTAGCCGGGGTTTGCGCAATCCAGCGCGACCCCGGTTATTTTACGATCAATATTGTTCGGAACATTCCGCGCACCCAAGTGGACGAGATGAAGGCGGAGTTGGAACAGCACCTGCGCGAAGCCGTCCGGGACGGAAAAACGGTAACGGACGTGGTGGGCGCTCTGTAGAGAATCGCTGACCGGTCAAGGTATAATGGATGCACGATACGTCAGGGAACCGGACAGGGCGGTTGGGCGGTGGCCGTTTTCCGAATGGAGGGATGCCAGAATGGCAGGAGACGATCGGAAGGGCCGGGGTACGGATACCTCCGAGCACGGCCAGGGTCTTTCAGGTCAGAGTTTCCCGGCGGACCGAGACGTGCAGCCGGCGCTCTCCGGACAGACCGAGCCGCCGCAGGAACCTGAGTGGGACCCCGGGCCGGAAGAGGAACTGGAGATGATCTTGAACTCCGTGTACGACGACATCGTTATCACCGATGGCCGTGGGGTCGTCCTGCGGGCTAGTCGGTCCTGTCAGCGTGTGTACGGCCGAAGCCCGGAAGAGCTGGTGGGGCAATCTGTTGCGGAACTCGAACGTCAAGGCATTTTTCGCCCATCTATCACTCTGCGGGTTCTCGCCACCGGGACCCGGCAGACGGTGATCCAAACCACGGCCGATGGCAGTAAAAAGTTGGTCACCGCCACCCCGGTGTTTGATTCCGAAGGGCGGATAGTCCGGGTGGTTTCGTACTCCCGCGACGTCACCGAATTGATCGAATTAAAAGAGCATCTCGCCGAACTTCAACAGCAGATGGGCCGGGTCACCCGAGAGCTGGAACATCGGCGAAGCCTGGATACCGAAGTCGATGGACTCGTGGTGGAGAGCGGGGCCATGAAGCGTCTGGTGCGCCAGATGGCCCAATTGGCCAAGCATGATGTCACCGTCTTACTTCGAGGGGAATCCGGGGTGGGCAAGGGCGTGTTCGCTCGCTATCTGCACCAGCACAGCCCCCGGGCCGAGGGCCCGTTTATCGAGATCAACAGTGGGGCCCTTCCGGAATCCCTGGCGGAATCCGAATTGTTCGGCTACGAACAAGGGACCTTTACCGGCGCTCTGAAATCTGGAAAAATCGGGCTCATTGAACTGGCCCACGGGGGAACGTTGTTCCTCGATGAGGTGGGTGATCTGCCCCTTCCCCTTCAGGTCAAACTCTTGAAAGTGATCCAGGAAAAAACCTTTTATCGCGTTGGCGGTCGGGCGCCGGTCCACTCGGATTTTCGCCTGATTGCCGCGACCAATCGCGATCTCGAGGCGTTAGTGCGGGCAGGGGCTTTTCGGGAAGATCTGTTTTATCGTTTAAATACGGTTCCCTTGACGATTCCGCCCTTGCGGGAGCGGCGGGAGGATATCCCGGGGCTGGCCGCATACTTCCTCGAACGGTATAA
This sequence comes from Kyrpidia spormannii, assembly GCF_002804065.1. Lineage (NCBI taxonomy): Bacteria > Bacillati > Bacillota > Bacilli > Caryophanales > Alicyclobacillaceae > Kyrpidia > Kyrpidia spormannii. The sequence continues at coordinate 233,211 of NZ_CP024955.1, forward strand.
TGCGAAATACCACGCCCGGAAGAGGATCGATCCCGGGGCGCTTCGGCAGTTGGTCGACTATCCGTGGCCCGGCAATGTGCGGGAGTTGGAAAACCTGATCGAACGCCTGGTCCTCCTCGTAGAGGGCGAGGTCATCCAGCCGACCGATCTACCTTTCGGTGATGCTGCGGGAAACGGGCACAGGATGGACGACAACCTGTCGGATCCTCCGTCCCCGGGTTTGGGGGCCCTGCCCTTGCCTGACCTGATGGCGGCCTATGAACGGCATCTGCTTGACGAGGCCCGGCGCCGATGTCGGAGCACCACGGAGATGGCTTCCCTTCTCGGCGTCAGTCAACCGACGGTGGTCCGGAAGCTGCGGCGGTATTTTGGTTCCACGGGCTAGGCCGGGAACTGGCCAGGCGGACTGGCTGTTGAGAAGGGGTGCTGTTATACGAACTTGTATAGGAACTTATACAGATCTGTATAAATTTGACGACCAAGCTGTTCGTTTGCTGGATGGAGCCAGCACCAGACAGCCTCAAAAACCACTTGAATTTCCTGTACTCTGTCCCCACTGACCCTTCAAACCTCTCTTCGATACGTTATGTATTCTAACATGGTACGAATCCTGCATGATCCCTTCGCACAGGAGGGATCGAAATGCCGTATCAACCGAAGGATTCTTTTGAGTCGCCCCGATTTTGTGGGGTTCGCACCTTTATGCGCCTGCCTTATGTGGAACATCTCGACGCCGGAGAACCGATCGATTTTGCCGTGGTGGGGGTGCCCTTCGACACCGGCCAGTCCTATCGCTCCGGCGCCCGGTTCGGGCCGGCCCACATCCGAGATTTTTCCGTGTTGCTCCGACCCTATCATCCCCAGCAGGACATTAACGTTTTTGATTATGTCTCCGGGATCGACTACGGAGATCTTCCGGTGGTGCCAGGGTATATCGAAGAAACGTATCGCCGGATGGTCGAAGGCTTGACGCCACTGCTCGATCGCAGCATTGTGCCCATAGTCCTGGGCGGGGACCACAGTATCACCCTGGGAGAGCTTCGCGCCGTGGCGAAGCGGTACGGCCCCGTGGGTCTGATCCATTTCGACTCCCATTCGGACACTTGGGACAGCTATTTTGGCCAAAAATACAATCACGGGACGCCTTTCCGCCGGGCTGCGGAGGAGGGGCTGTTGGCTCCGGAGCGGGTGATTCAGGTCGGGATGCGCGGGCCGCTGTACGGGCCACAGGATCTCGACGATGCCCGGCAGTTGGGGTTTGCCGTGTACACCACCGACGACTTGCTCGCCATGGGAATTCCCGAGATGATCCGGTTGATCCGGGAGCGCGTCGGGAGCGGGCCAACGTTTCTCTCCTTTGATATCGATTTTCTCGATCCCGTGTACGCACCCGGGACGGGGACTCCAGAGGTAGCCGGTGTCACGGTTGCCCAGGCTCAACAGTTGGTACGGGGACTCGCGGGTCTGAACATCGTCGCGTATGACCTGGTGGAGGTCCTGCCCGCGTACGACAGTGGACAGATCACCGCCGCGGCCGCGGCGAACGTGGTGTACGAATTTATTGCCCTTCTCGCCCTGCAAAAGAGAGGAGGTCATCGGGATGGCTGATTTTACGTCTTCGTTTGGTCAGGACAGTGTGCACCCGGTTCCCCGGGACCGGCGCTCCATGGGCTTTTTTTCCACCTTCTCGCTCTGGGTAGGGGCCAATGTTGTCGTTACCACGGTGTTCACCGGGATGCTGTTGGTGCCGGATTTGCCGTACCTGCAGGCGATCGCGATTATTCTTCTCGGCTCGTTGGTGGGGGGTGTGGCCCTGGCGCTGACGGGCAACATCGGGATGCGCACCGGACTGCCGACGATGATCCTCACCCGGGGGGCCTTTGGCCACCGGGGTGCGGCCCTCCCGTCGGCGGTCAATACGATTGTTCTTATCGGATGGAGTTGGATCCAGGCTTATATGGCGGGGTTGAGCCTCGATCACGCGGTGGAGTACCTGACGGGTTATAGCAATGTGGCCCTGTTTACGATCCTGACGGAGATCATTGTCGTGGTCATCACCATCTACGGCCACCGCGGGATCGAGCGGACAGAGAACCTCATCGCCACGGCGATGCTCGTGTTGTCCGTGGTGGTGTTCGGCTATATGTTCATGAAATTTAACATCGGGAATCTGATTTCTATGGCGGCGAGCGAGCATCCTCAGCTCACAGTGATGGTCGCCTTTGACATCGTCGTCGCCACAGCCTTCTCCTGGTTGTCCTCGGCCTCCGATTATAATCGCAATTGTCGGGCGGAAAGAACGGCCATCGTCGGGACGTATTTCGGCTACAACGTGGCGACTCTGGTGGCCATGGGTTTGGGGGCCACGGTGTCCGGATTCTCGATTCTGGGGAACATGACCCAGACCTATGATCCGACTGAACTAATTGGACAAGCGAATCCTGCCCTTGGCTTTGTGGCGGCGGTGGTCATTTTCCTGTCCGTCGTCTCGACCAACGTCATGGCCCTATACAGCGCAACCATGTCGTATTTGGCCATTTTTCCCGGTCATCGATATTGGATTCCCACTGCGGTGATGGGGATCATTGCCACCGCCGGGGCCATGTTGCAGAATTGGCTCCTCGAACATTTCCAAAATTTTTTGCTCATGGTGGGGACGTTGTTCATTCCGGTGGGGGCGATCCTGTTGACGGATTATTATATCTTGCGCCGCAAGAACTACGACGCCCTGGAGATTGTGACGGGCCACAAGAAACTCTACTGGTACCGAAATGGGGTGAATGTGCGGGCCTATCTCGCCTACATCATCGGGGCGGCGTTCGCGTATTATTTTTCCTACGTCCACACCCTGCCCACCGGGGCGACGGTACTGACGTTTCTGCTCACCTCGGGGGTTTACTGGGTGCTTATGAAGGTAGGGGCGTCGGCCGAGGGGGAGTCCCGGGCGGAGTATGGCCTGGGTGAGGAGGCGTGAGGATGAAGGTTCGCATCGCCGTGGTGCAGGATCGCTATGACGTCGGAGCGGTGGAAGAGAATTTGGCAAAGATGGAGCGGGCCGTGGCCGAGGACTTGGTTGCCGAGTTCCGGGTGAAGAGAGAGGGGCGGGCCAATGGGGAGGAGCCGGCGGTTTCCTCCCCGGATTCGCCGCGGGTTTATGTGTTTCCGGAGTTGTGCGTCCCGGGCTATGAAGCCACGCCGCAAGAGATGGGGGACCTCGCTGAGCCGAGGGACGGTCCCTCGTTCCGTCGCGTGGCCTCCATGGCTCGCCGGGCGTCCGCCTATGTGGTCTACGGATATGCGGAGCGAAGTGAGGACGGGCGGATGTACAATGCTTTGCAGTGCGTGGGCCCGGAGGGATCTTCCTTGGGGAACTATCGCAAAATTCACCTGGCCGGAGCGGAGGGCGAGGTGTTCACGCCCGGCGACGGGTCGGTGGTGTTCGATACGCCCATGGGCCGGGTGGGCCTGATGATCTGTTGGGATCTGGCCTTTCCGGAACTGGCCCGCACCCTCGCCCTGGCCGGGGCCGAGATGATTTGGGCGGGAAGTGCCTGGGAGAAACCCTATGGCGGGCCTTTCCAGCGCTTTGCCGCCGCCCGGGCCCTGGACAATACGCTTTTTCTCGCCGTCAGTAACCAGGTGGGCCAACCTCGGAGCCTGGACTTCTGTGGAGACAGTGCCGTATACGATCCCACGGGGGTATCGGTGACGGGGCTCGGTGAAAAGCCGGGTTTGGCGGCGGCGTGGATCGATCTCGCCGATGTGGATCGGCACCGAAGCCATTTTTATACGATGCTGCGGGAGAGACGGCCGGAATGTTATCATGAAGCGGTGAGGTGATGCCGATGTTTCGACCTCGGAAGATCGTGGATCTCTCCATGCCCATCCGAAGGGGCATGCCGGTCTATCCCGGGGATCCCCAGCCGGATCTGCAACCCGCGGCTACCCTTGACAAGGATGGCTTTAATGTCTCCCATCTTCACTTGGGAACCCACACCGGCACCCATGTGGATGCGCCGTATCATTTTTCCGAGGGCGGCGCCCGGATTGACTCCCTGCCCCTGGAGTGGTTCGTCGGCACGGGGCTGATCATTCCCGTCCCGGGAAAAGGACCGAGGGAATGCATCTGCCTCGAGGAGGTGGCTCCGTGGGTGGAGCGGGCCAAACCCGGACAACTGGTCCTTTTTGCGACGGGATGGTGGCGCAAGGCCGGGGAGGCCGACTACGTTCGCCATCCCTATGTCGAGGTGCGGGTGATCGAGGCACTCCTTGATCGGGGTGTTCGGGTCTTCGGTATCGATGCCATGAACATCGATCCCACCGGGGAAACGGACTATCCCGTGCACCGGGCGATCACCGCGGCAGGAGGGATTATTATCGAAAATTTGTGCAATCTGAACGCGGTGGATTTCGCCGATCCTGTCATTGTGGTGTTTCCCCTCCGGATCGAGGGGGCCGATGGATCGCCGGTGCGGGCGGTGGCCATGGATCTGGGAGATGGAGGTTCGGCGGTTCGGGAGGGGTGATCGGCCGAGAAAATCGGCCGGCAGGAATGCGTGGTTAGAATGAACTATTTGTGGCGAATCGGGGATGCCGGATTGTTCCTGAAGTGGCGGGCACAGGGAGGCTGACCGCCCGCAAGGAGGTCAGCCTCTCATTCAACCTAATTCTGCGGCCTCCCTTTCGGGAAGTCCTTCGATTTTCCAGGAAAATGAGGCCGGTCGTGGGACAAAATCCAGGCCGAGACGTCCCGGGCCTGGGCGTCGGTCAGTGCCCCGGGGTTCTCCCCGCCCATCGGGGCTTTTGGCATGTTCACTTTAACAAAAGCGGCCATCTTGGAGAGATTGGCCATTCCAGCCCCGTCGTTGAAAGAGTTCGGGCCCCAAACCGCGGGTCCCGCCGGGGTACCTTCACCGTTCGCTCCATGGCAGGCGGCACAGGATTGTTGGTACAGTTTCTGACCCTCTTGAAGATTGGGATTGGAGACGTCGATTTTTACATTTTGCCCCCTCCAGGGTGGATTGGTCCCTTCAGGAATTCCCTTGGAGATGTAAGACATGTACATGGAGAATGCCCGCATTTCTGTACTGTCGTACGGAATCGGCTTGCCGTTCATGCTGCGCTGCAGGCATTGGTTCACCCGGTCCTCCAAGGTCGAGATTGCCGCTTCCCGGTCCCGGTACTGCGGATAGACGGAGGCTACACCGACGAGGCTCAACTCCTTCTCGACCGTTCCTGCCTGGGCGTGGCAACTCGAACAGGACAGCTGGTTCCCGACGTTGTTCGGCAACAGTTTCTTGGTGTCGTTCATGAGATCATAGCCAAGTTTAATCGCTTTTCCGTTCTCGTCGTTCGGCACGCTGTCGATACTGGGAGGATTGAATGTCACCGCCGTCGATCCCTCCGGAGAGGGACTTTTCAACGGGGCGGGGCCAGTGGTTGGCGCCGTACAAGCGGACAACAAAACAGCCGCTGCCGCAGCGACAGAGAACAGGGCGATGCGTGAGCCCATGCGGGACGCCCCCCATCACCGGTAGAATATAGTGAAATTCCGACATCACTGTGAAAAAAATACCTGTGCCCGTGAACGTATTATGACATGTTGAGGAGGCGATTTCTTGGGAGGAATGCGCTAGCTGGCATTGGGACATTCGTACTATTTTTTCCGCCAAGGTTATAAGATCTAACGGTTTTGCGCCGGGGGGCGCGGTCGGTGGTAGGGGAGTGGAACATAGCCCACCGTGGGCCGGCGTTGAGGCGGCTGAGGATAGAGGTCCATAAGGGCATAAATCTCTTCGGGCATGTCGGTGCTCACCGGAAGGCCGAAATCGCGCAGCTGCCGGTACATGAGAGGGTAATCGTGGGTCCAGGTTCCTTCGGAGAGGATCTCGGCCAGATCCCGGGCTTGGTTGTCGGGGAAGTGCTCTCTTAACAGACTCGCCACGAATTCCCGCACCTGGTGGATCGCCTTTTCCGCCATGTCCGCCATAATCCAGGTCTCGTCATCGATGTCTTTCGCTTCTTTGGTGCGGGTCAGGCGGAGGATCGATGCCGCGGGCCATTGTCCCAGCTGGGGATCCACCGGGCCCAGCACAGCGTTCTCATCCATGACGATCCGGTCGGCGGCCAGGGCGATAAGGGTACCCCCGGACATGGCATAGTGGGGTACATACACCGTGACGTCCGCAGGATGCGCTTTCAGGGCCGCGGCGATCTGTTCCGCCGCCAGCACCAGGCCGCCGGGGGTATGCAATACCAAGTCGATGGGCATGTCGTCGGGAGTCAGGCGGATCGCCCGAAGCACCTGCTCGGAGTCTTCGATGTTGATGTAGTTGCGCAGGGGCACGCCGAGGAAACTGAGGGTTTCCTGGCGGTTGATCAAGGTGATCATCCGGGTTCCCCGCCTTGTTTCCCATCGGCGGATGGCTCGGATCCGCTGGAACTCCACGGTGCGCTGGTGGACCATCGGCCACAGGAAGGAGATAAAAATCAGGAACCAAATGATGTTGGACATGAATCCCCCTCGTTTCTCGCCGCCTGCCTGATTACGTTGCTTTATTATAAACATGCCCCGTGGCGCGGATGCAATGGATGGGGGACAAAAAAATGCCGGAGGGGTGCATGCCCCCCGGCATCAGTCGTGTTCGCCGTGACTTCCCGGTATCGGTGGATGAACCAGATTGCCGTTCATGGAAACGCCGATGGCCTCTTCATACACCATCTGGCCCCCGTAATAGCCGGTGACCAGCACGGCGACGGCGGCGGCCACGGAAAGGACTGTGTAGGCAGCCTTTCTCACCGGTCCCTTAACAACCTGACGGCGCCAAGCCGCCCAAAGCCGCCACGCTGCGACGATCAGCGCGAGTATGAGGGTTACGTCGGCCAATCGCTCATGGGGTTCAAACGAGGCGGAGATCCCCCGGGCGTCGTGCTCCGGTCCCGTGGCCACGGCCAGCGCCGCCCCAGCTGCGGCGACGAGCCACAGCAGGAGGCCGTGGCCCGGGGGGATCTCCCGATGGCGGACGACGGTGATCAGGTCATAAGCGGCTGCGACGACGATCAACGCGATGGGAAAGTGGACAACAATGGGATGGGGGTGACGAAATAGGTCCAGCAGAAAACCGCTCATGGCTCAACCTCCTCGATGTCTCTGCCCATTCTACCCACCGGGACTAACAGGAACCTGACAGGTTGGTAACAATTCCATAACAACACACGAAAAGGATTTCTCATTCTAAACAGGTTTTATCTCTGATTGCATGGATCCTTTTCCATGGTACACACTAATTCCCAGGCGTGCCGGGGGATGACGGGCTCATGTGGAACCGCCAGGTTGACGGGGCCTGTGGGGGGTGGAAACCGTGTCCAATACTTCAGATCAGGAAGGATCGAAAAAAGGGTGGGGACCGGCGAAAAGCCGCCGAAAGGATGGCTCCTTCCGCCACCCCCTGCCTTTGCTCGGTCGAGGACGGGCCGCCCGGAGTCCCGGCCCCCAGGCCTCCGCCCGGGGGCAAGGGAGCGAAAGCCCGGACACCGGGTCTTCTTCGGGCGGGGACAGATCGGAAGACCGCTCCTCGCAGTCGGCGGCTTCTAAAAGCGCCGGTTCTCTTCTCAGGGATGTGAGCGGCGTAGTTCAGTGGATGCGGGATACCCTCGGACAAAGCGACGATTTTGTCGTGCGGGGGTTTTCGGTGTTCGGACGGTTTCCGGCTGCCCTTTTCTTTTTCTCCGCCATGGTGGAGTTGACCGTGGTGAACGAGGACATCCTCCGGCCCCTCATGGCCGGGCCCGCCCATCCACGGGATCGGAAACTCTCCCCCCCGGAACTGAAAAAGATCCTGCTGAACGAGACCATTTATCATTGCGAGACCCAATTGGAGCCCGATCCTCAAAAGGTGCAGGAAGCGGTGCTTCGGGGAGAGACGGCTATCGTCGTGGAAGGAATGGACGAGGCGATCCTTATCGACACCCGGACCATCGAAAAGCGGTCGGTGGACCAGCCTGAAACGGAACAGGTGATTCGCGGGGCCCGGGACGGGTTTATCGAGCTGATCAGCACGAACATCTCACTCTTGAGGTACCGCCTGCAAACGCCGGATTTTCGCGTCAAAATGATCCAGTTGGGACGGGAGTCGAAGATTAAGACGGCGGTGTGCTATATCGAAGGGGTTGTGAACCCCGAGCTGGTCAAAGAGGTCTGGGAACGCATGTCGAAAATCACCATAGATGCCGTGGAGGCGGCGGGTTACATTGAACAGCTGATCGAGGATCACCACACATCCCCCTTCCCCCAAGTGCAGAATACCGAGCGTCCCGACAAGGCGGTGGCCTCCCTGCTGGAGGGCCGGGTGGTGATCCTGACGGACGGGACGCCCTTTGCCCTGATCGTCCCGGCTGTGTTCGCCCAGTTTCTCCAGACCATCGACGATTATTCCGAGCGGTTTCTCATGGCGAGCATGGTGCGCACCATCCGTTTTGTGGCGCTCATTTTCTCGCTGATTTTCCCGTCCCTGTACGTATCGTTAATTTCCTACAACCCCGAACTGATTCCGACCCGGTTTGCGGTGGCGGTGGCCGGGGGTCGGGCGGGGGTGCCCTTCCCCGCCGTCATTGAAGTGCTCATCATGGAGATTGCCATCGAGGTTCTCCGGGAGGCGACAATCCGCATGCCCGAGCAGGTGGGGGGCGCCCTGTCCATCGTCGGGGCCCTGGTGATTGGCCAGGCCGCCGTATCGGCTGGATTTGCCAGCCCGATCACCGTTGTCGTGGTGGCGCTGACCACCATTGGATCCTTTGCCACCCCCGCCTACAGCGCGGCGGTGGCTCTGAGGATGCTGCGCTTCCCCCTCACCATCCTGGCGGGCATGTTCGGGCTGTATGGCGTGATGATCGGGCTGATCGCCATCAGCAATCATCTCCTGTCCCTTCGTTCCTTCGGGGTTCCGTATTTTAGCCCCTTGGTCCCCACCGACTGGCAAGGGATCAAAGACACCCTCCTGCGCAGTCCGTTGTGGACATTGACCAAGCGGCCCGCCCATCTGTTCACCCGTAACCCGACCCGGGTTGGGAAGAAAACGATCCAAGCGATGATGAGGCCGACCGGAAGTCCGCTACAGCCGTCCAAATACGTGAAGAAAGAGGGAGGGGCCGGTGCCGGGTCAAAAGCAGATCACCACAACCCAAGCGACGGCGGTGGTCATTAGCACCGCCATCGGGGTCGGCGTCCTGTCCTTGCCATTTTTTGCTTCATCCTTGGCCGGATCCTCCGCCCCCTTGGCCACAGTTTTGGGCGTGGTGTTTGTCCTGATCGCTTTGGCGCTCAACACCGTAGTGAGCTTGCGGTTTTCGACCTTGTCGATGGTGCAGTACAGTGAGGAAGTTTTCGGACCGTGGATCGGCCGCATGGCGGGGCTGGGGATCGCGGCTTTGTTTCTCGGGCTCACGGCCCTGGCGGCCCGGGAGTTTGGGGAGATCGTGACCACCACGTTGCTCCACCGAACCCCCTTGGAGGTAATCCTTACTTTGACCTTGCTGATGGCGGCTGTGTCCAATCGGCACGACATCGCCACCTTTGCCTATATCCATTCGTTTTATCTGCCTTTTATTCTGATTCCCGCTTTCATCATGCTTACCATCGCGTTGCGCTATGGAGACCCTTTTCAGGTGATGCCCCTGTACAACGGTGAATGGTGGGGGATCGCCAAAGGGGCTTTGCTCACCGCTTCGTTGTTTCAGGGCGCCTTTATCATCACTGTGCTCATTCCCAGCATGTATCGGCCCCGGGCCGCCTGGATCGCCGTGACCCTCGGAATGGGCATCGTCGGCCTGCTGATGGTCATGGCGGTGGTGGCGGCGTTGACAGTGCTGGGCACCGAGGAGGCGAAGCAGTTTTTCTGGCCGACTCTCGAAATGATCCGATCCATGACTTTGCCCGGCGAGATCTTGGAGCGCATCGATGTTCTGTTGACCATCGTGTGGGTGGTGGCCGTGTACACGACGTTATTTTCGAGCTATTACCTGACCGTCTACGTTTTGGGGGAAATCGTGCGGCTCAAAGACCACCGGCCTTTTGCCTTGGCTGTGCTTCCGTTGATTGTCGGCTTGGCTCTTTTGCCGCAGGATGTGCACCAGCTCTACCGATGGATCGGCCGAGTGGGGTATTTTATCGACGCAGCATCGGTGGGGTATCCCACCATCGTGTTGATTCTGGCCTGGTTGCGCGGCAAAAGGGGGCGAGTGGCGGATGAAGGGTCGACGGTGGCGCCTCCGGGCGGGTCGTAATCGGGATCTGAGGCCGCCCTCCGGAGGCCTGGCTGAGCCGGGGCGGGGGCTGCACGCCCCGGGGAGATGTTTCCGGACAGGGACACGGGTGATGGGGGTCGTCGGCCTCTGTGCGCTCATGCTGCCTCTCCTCACCGGGTGCTGGGACCGGCTGGAACTTGAACAGAGGGCCATGATTCTCGGGATCGCGGTGGATGAAGCCACCCCTGCAGATCTGCGGCAGGCCGGAACGACCCGCAAGTTGAGCCGGCCACCCCGGGGTGGTGGGGCGGCTCCGGTGCGCCTGACCGCCCAGATCGCCGTGCCCGGGCGGATACCTTTGGGGCCGGGCGATGGCGGCGGCGGGGGGAGCGGGGGTGGGGGCGGAGGAGGCGGAGCCGCCGGGCAGCGCCCGGTGTGGGTGCTTTCTGCCTCTGGATACACCATGGAAGATGCGGTGTCCAACTTGCAGAATCAGGTGGCCGAACCCCTTTTCTGGGGGCACCTGCGCATCCTCATCATGTCCGAGGCTGTGGCCCGGCGAGGGCCCTCGCCGATCAGCGATTGGTTGCGGCGAAACGCGGAGATCCGGAGGACCTTGTGGCTCACGGTGTCGAGAGGGGAAGCCGGGGCACTGATGCAGGCGACGCCGCCCCTGGAACGGGTTCCGGCCCTCTATCTTTGGAGCGCCCTCGCCAAAGCCCAACAGCTGGGGCGATTGCCTCTCGGCCATGCCAACATTTTTTGGCGGGCGCTTTCCACCACAGGGCAGGAGCCGAGCCTGCCCTACCTGGAGCTGCGCCAGCAGCAAAATATTTTCATCCGAGGCTTGGCGTATTTTCGTGGAAACCAGATGATCGGTACCCTGAACCCCTGGGAGGTCGGGGTGTTCATGACGGTGAAGGGTCTCAACCCCGCGGGGTACAGCGCCTATGTCCAGGTGCCCGGCACGGGTCAGTTTGTCATGATTCGGTCCACTTTGAGGAAATCCCATCTCGAGGTTTTTTGGGCGCAAAACCGGCCAGGCATCCGGGTGCGCAGTCATGTGGAAGCGATGGCATTGGAGAAAACCGGGAGACAAATCAATCTCAGTTCCGTGGCTCAGATGCGGGCTGTGGAAGCTTCGGCCGCCCGGGATCTGACTCGGGAGATCCAGGATCTGATTGGCCGGACCCAGCGGGACCGGTGTGACATCTTCGGCTTTGGCGAGTTGGTTCGGGCCCAGATGTACGACTATTGGCAGCACAACGTCCGCACCAAAGCGGATTGGGACCGGATCTATGCCGAGATGCCGGTGGAAGTGGAGGTAACCGTGAATCTGCGCCGCACGGGCACGTTGAACCGGTAACGCCCGCCCCGGGAAAAACACGGCGTGCGGGGCCTTGGCGGCCAGAGGGCACAGAGAGGGGGGCGATGATGGAAGCTTGGTGGAGCGACGCCGGGTATATCTCTGCCCTGTTCATTCTCACCGGTCTTGCGGTACTGCGGTTTGACGTCAGACCCTTTACAGACCGCCATATGGTCCGGGAGGCCGCCTGGGCCCGGGGGATCGGATGGCTGAATGTAGCCGCCGGCATTCTTCTGTATATCGCCAGGTGGGTTCACGATCGATGGTGGTTTTGAGTTCTGAACGGTCCGGATCGGCGAGAATCCGAACATTCCCGGAGCCGAGCCGTAGAACGTTCGCCTTTTCGTTGACAGGGGAAGAGGGGATTGATAGACTGAAAGGGCGCAAGGAGAAATCGACAGGTTGAGGCGAACTCGTATATCCTCGGGAATCCGGCCCGAGAGTCTCTACCCGGCGACCGTGAATCGCCGGACTACGAGGAAGCCGAGCCGCGCAAGCTGCTGTCCTGTCCACTTCCCGTTTGCCCGACACTCGCCCCTGGTTGGCGCACCGATGCCGCTTGCGATCAGGGGGTGCCTCAAGGGTTCGGGTGCCCTCAGTTTCCCGGGGGGCAACCGGGCTGCGGTGAGGTATGTCATGGGGAGTTGAGCCACGACTTGGAGTGTGGGCGATGGGGATGGGTGGGAGGGCGGGAACGGGTCAGGATGCCCGGGCGGCAGGTTTCACTCGGGGGAGCCTGGAGCCTGGGTTTTCTTGTGAAGGGACCTCACTGGTGGAATTCTATAGAAAAAACTTGGCGACCTAGGAGGGAACAGCGTGAGTCAGCGGGTACTGATCGTGATGGGCAGTGATTCGGATCTCAAAGTCATGAAAGGGGCCTGCGATGCCCTCGATGCTCTCGGGGTCGAATACGAAGTTCGCATTTCTTCGGCGCATCGGGTGCCGGACAAGACGGCCCGGCTGGCCCGCGAGGCGGCGGCAGGCGGCTTCGGAGCGATTATCGCCGGGGCCGGCGGGGCGGCTCATCTCCCCGGGGTCGTGGCGGCGAATACGGTGCTGCCGGTCATCGGCGTCCCGATTGAGAGCGGGGGCCTAGGTGGAGTGGACGCCCTGTATGCCATCGTGCAGATGCCCCGGGGGATCCCCGTGGCCACCGTGGCCGTGAACGGGGCGTACAACGCCGGGCTCTTGGCGGCACAGATTCTGGCGGCGGGCGACCCGGAGTTGGGCCGGCGCCTGGTGGCGTACCGGGAATCTTTGGCCGCCCAGGTGGAGAAAAAAGACGACGACCTGCAGCGCCTGGGCGTGGCGGGGTATTTGGCCGGGCGAGCCTAGAGGCCCGCAAGAAGGTCGGCTTCGGGATCGCCGGTCAATCAAGGAGGGATTCGGGTGATACCGCGGTACACACTGCCGGAGATGGCGGAGATTTGGACCGAACAGAACAAATTTCGCATGTGGCTGGAGGTGGAGCTTCTCGCCTGTGAGGCCTGGTCGGAGCTGGGCGTGATCCCCCCGGAGGATGTCCGGGCCCTTCGGCAGAACGCCCGCTTTGACGTCCGGCGCATCGCTGAAATCGAACGGGAAACCCGCCACGATGTGGTGGCCTTTACCCGGGCGGTATCCGAGTCTCTCGGGCCGGAGCGCAAATGGGTCCATTACGGCCTGACGTCGACGGATGTGGTGGACACGGCGTTGTCGGCTTTGCTAAAGCAGGCCAACGAGCGGATCCTGCCAGAAGTGCATCGTTTGATCGAAACACTTGCACAACTCGCGAAAAAATATAAATATACTGTCATGATGGGCCGCACCCACGGGGTTCACGCCGAACCCACCACCTTTGGGCTGAAAGCGGCCCTTTGGTATGCCGAGATGCAGCGCAACCTGAAGCGGCTGGAAGAGGCGGCGGAGCAGGTCCGGGTGGGGAAAATTTCCGGGGCCGTGGGGACCTACGCGAATATCGATCCTTTTGTGGAAGCCTATGTGTGCCGGAATCTGGGCCTCGAGCCGGCCCCCATCTCCACCCAGACGCTCCAGCGGGACCGGCACGCCCACTACATCGCCATGATCGCTCTCACCGCCACGACCCTGGACAAAATCGCCACGGAGATCCGGGCTCTGCAGAAGACGGAGGTCCGGGAGGTGGAAGAGCCTTTTTACAAAGGCCAAAAGGGTTCGTCGGCGATGCCCCACAAGCGCAATCCGGTCAGCTGCGAGCAGATCTCCGGCCTGGCCCGAGTATTGCGGGGGTTTGTGGTGCCCGCCATGGAAGATGTGCCCCTGTGGCACGAGCGGGATATCTCCCATTCTTCCGTGGAGCGGGTCATGCTGCCGGACGCGACGATCCTCATTCATTATCTACTTCGCAAGATGACGGGGATTCTTCGGGATTTGACGGTGTTCCCGGAGAATATGCGGCGCAACATGGACAAGACCTTTGGGTTGATTTACTCCCAGCGGGTGCTGTTGGCCCTCATCGACAAGGGCGCCACCCGGGAGAAAGCTTACGACGCCGTTCAGTCCCGGGCCATGCAGGCCTGGGAGGAGCAGCGGCCCTTTCGGGAGCTGCTGGAGGCCGACCCGTGGATATCGTCGCAGCTCGGCCGGGAGGAATTGGACGATTGTTTTGATCCCAAGTGGCACCTCAAGCACGTGGATGAGATTTTTGAGCGGTTGGGGCTCGATGACGACCCCAAGGCGCGGGACTGAGAGGCACACTTCAAGGGAGGGGCTTGATGATGGAGAAGCGGGACATGTTGTACGAGGGCAAAGCGAAGAAAGTTTTCAAGACGGATGATCCCAATTTGTACGTCATTGAATACAAAGACGACGCCACGGCGTTCAACGGGCAAAAACGCGATCAGATCGCCGGCAAGGGCGAGTTGAACAACAAGATCAGCGCCTTGTTTTTCGAACTTCTGCGATCCAAGGGACTGGACAGCCATTACGTGAAGCGCCTGTCGGACCGGGAACAGCTGGTTCGCCGGGTGACGATCATCCCCTTGGAAGTGGTGGTGCGGAACATCGCCGCGGGCAGCCTGGCCAAGCGACTGGGCTGGGAAGAGGGCCGGGAGTTGCCCCGGCCGGTGGTGGAATTCTATTACAAGAGCGATGAGTTGGGGGATCCGCTCATCAACGAGTCCCACATCGCCGTCCTCGGGGTGGCCACCCCGGAGCAACTTGATGATATCACCACCCAAGCGCTGAAAATCAACGAGATCCTCACGGCGTATCTGAGGGCGCGGAACATCCTGCTGGTGGATTTCAAGCTGGAGTTTGGGCTGGACGCCGAGGGCCGGGTGCTTTTGGCGGATGAGATTTCGCCGGACACCTGCCGGTTCTGGGATGCCACCACCCGGGAGAAGCTCGACAAAGACCGGTTTCGCCGGGATCTGGGCGGGGTTGAGGAAGCTTACGAAGAAGTTCTTCACCGGCTGGGAGGTCAATGAATGTTTCGGGCGCGGGTGTATGTGACCCTGAAGGCGAGCGTGTTGGATCCCCAGGGCAGCGCCGTGGAGCGGGCTTTGCACGCCCTGGGCTACGAGGAGGTCCGGGGGGTGCGGATCGGGAAGGCCATCGACGTGACCCTGGAGGCGCCGGATGAGAAGAGCGCCCGGGAGCGGGTTGAAGCCATGTGTCGGGAGCTTCTGGCGAACCCGGTGATGGAAACCTTTGAGATCGAAGCCGTTGAGGCGGAGGGATGAGCGTGCGGGTGGCGGTGGTGCAGTTCCCCGGGTCGAACTGTGACATGGACACGGTGATGGCCCTCCGGGATGTGACCGGAGCCGAGCCGGATCTGGTGTGGCACGGGCGGCGGGATCTGTCCGATTACGGGGCGATTTTTCTGCCCGGGGGGTTTTCCTATGGAGATTATCTGCGGGCCGGGGCCATCGCCCGGTTTGCCGAGGCGATGGACGGGGTGCGAAAAGCGGCGGAAGACGGGCGGCTGGTGATCGGGATTTGCAACGGGTTTCAAATCCTTCTGGAGGCGGGGCTTTTGCCCGGGGCGATGTTGCACAATGACCATCTGCAGTTTCGCTGTGCCATCGTGCCGGTGCGGGTGGAGCGAACGGACACGCCATTTACGTCAAAATACGCGCCCGGCCAGGTGCTCAGGCTGCCCATTGCCCACGGCGAAGGGAATTATTACGCCGATGACGAGACCTTGGAGGCTCTGGAGCGAAATCGTCAGGTGGTGTTTCGGTATGCCGGGGAGAACCCGAACGGCTCGCGCCACGACATCGCCGGGATTGTCAACGAGGCGGGCAATGTGCTGGGGATGATGCCCCACCCCGAGCGGGCGGTGCACCGGTTGTTGGGCTCCGAAGACGGCCGGGCGATGATCGAGGCGATTTGGCAGGCGGGGAGGGAACGACAGCTTGTCTAAGGATCCGACGGCACAGCAGATCGAAGCCGAGGCCCTCTACCGGGATCTCGGCATGACCGATGTGGAATACCGCCGGGCCACGGAGCTGCTCGGGCGGCGGCCGAACTGGGTGGAGCTGGGCCTCTTCTCGGTGATGTGGTCGGAGCACTGCAGTTATAAAAGTTCCCGCCGGGTGTTGCGGCGGTTTCCCACGGAAGGGCCCCAGGTCTTGCAGGGCCCCGGGGAGAACGCCGGGGTGGTGGATATCGGGGACGGGCTGGCGGTGGCCTTCAAAATGGAGTCGCACAACCACCCCTCGGCCATTGAGCCGTATCAAGGGGCGGCCACCGGGGTCGGCGGCATCATCCGGGATATTTTCACCATGGGAGCTCGGCCCATTGCCCTTCTGGACAGTTTGCGCTTTGGGCCGCCGGATGATCCCCGCCAGCGGTACCTGCTCCGGGAGGTGGTGGCGGGGATTGCCGGGTACGGCAATGCCATCGGCATTCCCACCGTGGGCGGGGAGGTGAAATTCGCCGAGAGCTACCGGGAGAATCCGCTGGTCAACGCTATGTGCGTGGGGCTGATGCGCCACGAAGATCTGGCCCGGGGGACCGCTTCCGGAGTGGGCAATCCGGTGATGGTGGTGGGGGCGAAGACCGGCCGGGACGGCATTCACGGCGCGACCTTCGCTTCGGCGGAGGATCCATTGGAGAAGGAGCGCTCGGCGGTTCAAGTCGGCGACCCCTTTATGGAGAAACTATTGGTGGAAGCATGTCTGGAGCTGATCGCCACCGGTGGAGTGGTGGGGATCCAGGACATGGGTGCCGCCGGGCTGACTTCCTCCAGCGCCGAGATGGCCAGCCGGGCAGGGAGCGGACTGGATATCGACGTGGCGTTGGTTCCCCGCCGGGAGACGGGGATGACCCCTTATGAAGTGATGCTCTCTGAGTCCCAGGAGCGGATGCTCGTCGTCATGGAGCGGGGCAAAGAGGGCGTGGCCGAACAGATTTTTCGAAAATGGGGCCTGGAGGCGACGGTGATCGGCCGGGTGACGGATGACGGGATGCTCCGTATCCGGGAAGAAGGCCGGGTGGTGGCGGAGGTGCCGGTGCCCGCCCTGGTGGACGAGGCGCCGATGTACGTGCGGCCGGCCCGGGAGCCGGAGGAACTGGCGGGGCTTCGGGCCTGGCGCTGGGAGGACGTGCCGCGGCCCGAGCGGCTGGACGAGGTGCTGCTGACTCTGGTGGGGTCGCCGGATTTGGCGGACAAGGAATGGGTGTGGCGGCAATACGACCACATGGTGCAGGCGTCCACGGCGGTGCGGCCCGGGGCGGATGCGGCGGTGATCTGGATCCGGGGGACGCGCAAAGGCGTGGCGCTGTGCACCGACGGCCAAGGGCGGTATGTGCGCCTGAACCCCTTGGTGGGCGGGATGCACGCCGTGGCCGAAGCGGCTCGGAATCTCGTGTGTGTCGGAGCGAGGCCCCTGGCCATCACCGACTGTTTGAACTTCGGCAACCCGGAAAAGCCCGAGGTGTTTTACCAGTTCGAGCAGGCGGTGGAGGGGATGAGCCAGGCCTGCGAAGTCCTGAAAACGCCGGTGGTGAGCGGGAATGTCAGCTTTTATAATGAAAGCAAAGGTGTTGACATTGACCCGACCCCCGTTGTGGGGGCGGTGGGGCTGGTGGAAGACATTGATCAGATTTGCACCCCGGCCTGGAGGGCGGGGCTGACGGTGGTTCTGTTGGGCCCCGGTGCGCCGGCTCCAGGGATGGAGGGGGCGTGGCTCGGCGGGAGTGAGTACCTGCTGCGGGTGCACCGCCGGCTGGCCGGGGACGCGCCGCCCCTGGATCTGGAGATGGAGCGGCGGGTGCAGCACGTGTGCCTGGAGGCTATCAGGCAGGGCTTGGCGGCGGCCGCCCACGATGTGTCCGAAGGGGGCCTTGCGGTGGCCCTGGCCGAGATGGCGATGGCCGGCGGGGTCGGGGCGGAGATCGACCTGGGTTCACTGTCCGGCGGGCCGGCGGCGAAGGCGGAGGCCAAGACGCCGGGAGCGGGCGGCGAACAGGTTGCGGGGAGCGATTCGCAGGGTGAAATCCGGCCCCCGGTTCGGGCGGATGTTCTCTTGTTCGGCGAGGCCGGTTCCCGGATCGTGCTCGGGGTGGAACCGGAGAAGGTGGAAGCTGTGAAAGCCCTGGCTGCCGGAGCGGGCGTTCCCTTGGCGGTGCTCGGGACCACCGGCGGCGACCGGCTCGCGATCCGGGTGGCGGACGGGGCCGGGGAGGAACGGGTGGATGTGGCGGTGGCGCGGCTGAGTGAGGTCTGGAAGGGGGCGATCCCGTGGGCGCTAGCGGAGAACCGGGGCGCGGCGTCATCGGTGTGAATGGAGAGTGGGGGGACGCTTGGCCGGATGCGGGGTCTGGCCGGCACTGGCACGAAGAATGTGGCGTCTTCGGCGCTTGGGGGTGCGACCACGCCGCACAGCTCACCTACTACGCCCTGTACGCCCTCCAGCACCGAGGCCAGGAGAGCGCCGGGATTGCCACGGTGGACGGCGGGGAAATGTTTCACCACCGGGGACTGGGACTGGTGGCCGAGGTGTTTGGCCCGGAGGATTTGGAGCGCCTGGCGGGAAAGGCGGCGGTTGGCCACGTCCGCTATTCGACCACGGGCGCCAACAAACTGGTGAACGCCCAGCCCATGGTGTTTGACGTGCACGGCGGTCCCCTGGCCCTGGGGCACAACGGAAACCTGGTGAACGCCGGGGTGTTGCGCCGTGAGCTCGAAGACCAAGGGAGTATATTCCAGTCCACCAGCGATACGGAAGTGGTGGCCCACCTCATCGCCCGGCA
Source organism: Kyrpidia spormannii (assembly GCF_002804065.1). Lineage (NCBI taxonomy): Bacteria > Bacillati > Bacillota > Bacilli > Caryophanales > Alicyclobacillaceae > Kyrpidia > Kyrpidia spormannii. The sequence continues at coordinate 252,037 of NZ_CP024955.1, forward strand.
CCGGGGCGGGTCGTTGGTGGACGCCATTGTGGACAGCCTGCGCACGGTACAGGGCGCTTACGCCTTTGTCTTTCTCACCCCGGACGGACTCGTGGCCGCCCGGGATCCCCAGGGGCTCCGCCCCATGGCCCTGGGACGTTTCGGTTCGGGTTGGGTGGTGGCGTCGGAAACTTGCGCCTTTGATACCATCGGTGCCGAATTCGTTCGGGATATCGAGCCGGGGGAACTGCTCGTCATCAACGGGGGTGGCGTGCAGCCCGTTCGGTTCGCCGAGGCGGCCCGAAAGGCCCTCTGTACCTTTGAATATATCTATTTTGCCCGGCCGGACAGCGACATCGACGGCCGCAACGTGCACCTGGTGCGCAAAGCCATGGGGAAGCGACTGGCGGAGGAAGCGCCGACGGAAGCTGATGTGGTGATCGGGGTGCCGGATTCGAGCATTTCGGCGGCGGTGGGTTACGCGGAAGCCGCGGGAATTCCTTATGAGATGGGTCTCATCAAGAATAAATATATCGGCCGGACCTTTATCCAACCTTCCCAAGCCCTTCGGGAGCGCGGGGTGCGTCTAAAATTAAATCCCGTGCGCAAGGTGGTGGAGGGGAAACGGGTGGTGATGGTGGACGACTCCATCGTCCGGGGCACCACCTCCCGCCGCATTGTCCAAATGCTCCGGGACGCCGGGGCCAGGGAGGTTCACGTGCGAATCTCTTCCCCGCCGGTGCGGTTCCCCTGCTATTACGGCATTGATACCTCGGCCCGGGAGGAATTGTTGGCGGCCCGGTTGTCCGTGGAGGAGATGACCCGGGCGATCGGGGCGGATAGCCTGGCTTTTTTGTCTGAAGATGGAATGCTTCAGGCCCTCGGAGCCGGGCCGGAAGCGGAGGGACGCGGTCAGGGGGGACCCGGGGATACGTTTTGTAATGCGTGTTTTCACGGGTGGTACCCGACCCGGTTGTATGACGATCTGGGGAAACATGTCATGGAGATGGCCGCCCATCGGGGAGGGTATTCATGAGCGAGGCGTATCGCAAGGCAGGGGTGGACATCGCCGCGGCCGACCGGTCGGTGGCCAGGATGAAGCGCCACGTGGAGAGCACCCGGCGGTCCGAGGTCTGGGGGGCTTTTGGCGGGTTCGGGGGAGGCTTTGCCCTGGATATGGCTCGGTACAAGGAGCCGGTGCTGGTCTCGGGTACCGACGGGGTGGGGACGAAACTTTTGGTCGCCCGGGCGGTGGGAAGGCACGATACTGTGGGGATCGACTGTGTGGCCATGTGCGTGAACGACATCGTCGTTCACGGGGCGGAGCCCCTGTTTTTTTTGGACTACCTCGCCGTGGGCCGGGTGGATCCGGACCAGGTCGAGGCGGTGGTCTCGGGGGTGGCCGCCGGCTGTCGGGAGGCCGGGTGTGCCCTCATCGGGGGCGAGACGGCGGAGATGCCCGGCATGTATGCGCCGGGGGACTATGATTTGGCCGGATTTGCCGTGGGGGTCGTGGAGAGGGCGAGGTTTGTGGACGGTTCTCGGGTGCGCCCCGGGGATGTGGTGATCGGCTTGCCTTCCGCCGGGCTGCATTCAAACGGGTTCTCCCTGGCCCGCAAAATCGTGTTTGAAGATGCGGGGTTGTCGGTGGAGGATGAGTTGCCCGAGTGCGGGGCCACCGTCGGAGAGGTGTTGCTTGCCCCCACCCGGATCTATGTACGGGCGATTCTCGCTCTGCTTGAACGGGTGGATGTGCGGGGGATGGCGCACATTACCGGGGGCGGGTTGCTTGATAACGTGATCCGGACGCTGCCGGAGGGGTGTCGGGCGGTGCTCGACGCCACGGCCTGGGAGGAGCCGCCGGTGTTCGCGGCGCTCAGGCGGCTGGCGGTGGAGTCGCCCACGGCGGAAGATTTATACCAGACGTGGAACATGGGGATCGGGTTTGTGTGTATGATCGCCCAGGAGGATGTGGATCGGACGATGGCCGTTTTGAAGGAAAACGGAGGACGACCTGTGCAGATCGGTCGGGTGGAAGCCGGAGACCGGAGCGTGGTGATCCGCACGCCCCACGCCGCATCGGGGGTCGTGATGCGGCGGGCGGAGACCGGGGTGGCCGTTGATAAGAGCGACGAGGCTTCGGGCGGCGGGCCCGGGGGAGCCCATCGTCCGGAAGGGGGCGGGGGCGTATGACGGGACTGGCGCCGGTCAACCTGGCGGTGTTCGCGTCGGGCACGGGTTCCAATCTCCAGCGCCTCTTGGATTTGAGCCGGCTGGACGAACTCGGTGGGGGCAAGGTGGTGCTGGTGGTGTCGGACAAGCCGGGTTGCCGGGCGCTGGAGAGGGCCGAGGCGGCCGGCGTCGCGACTTTTGCCTTTTACCCCAAGGCCTATCCGGACAAGCCCGCCTATGAGCGGGAGATCCTGGATCGGCTCCGGGAGCACCGGATCGACTGGATTGTTCTCGCCGGGTACATGCGCCTGGTGGGTGAGGTGCTGCTTCAGGCGTATGGTGGGCGGATCATCAACCTCCACCCGTCGTTGTTGCCGAATTTTCCCGGAAAAGACGCCATTGGCCAGGCGCTGGCCGCCGGGGTGTCCCGGACCGGCGTCACCGTTCATTTTGTGGACGAGGGCATGGATACCGGCCCGGCCATCGCCCAGGAGGCGGTGCCGGTTGACCCCGGGGATGACACGGACTCGCTGGCTGTGAAAATCCACGCGGTGGAGCACCGGCTGCTCCCGGAGGTGGTCCGGGCGTTGTGCCGGGGGGAGGTTTGGCTTGAAAATGGCCAAGTGCACTGGCGCCCACAGGCCTCTGGCGGGCGGGGGATCTGCGGCGCGGGGGTCCCGGGCCGACAGGATCAAGAAAGGAGTCGCAGAGAATGCGCAGGGCACTGATCAGCGTTTCGGATAAAACGGGTATCGTCGAACTCGGACAAAAGCTGGCGGCGGCGGGGGTGGAAATTCTCTCCACCGGCGGGACCTCCCGGGTCCTTCGGGAGGCTGGCGTGGCGGTGAAGGACGTGTCCGATTTTACCGGGTTTCCCGAGATTCTCGACGGACGGGTGAAAACTCTTCACCCGAGGGTCCACGGGGGCATCTTGGCCTTGCGGGACCGGGAGGAGCACCGCCGGCAGATGGAGGAGCACGGGCTGGAGCCCATCGATGCCGTGGTGGTGAACCTGTATCCGTTTCGGGAGACGGTGAGCCGCCCGGGGGCGCGGTTTGAGGAGATTGTCGAGCAGATTGATATCGGCGGCCCGAGCTTGATCCGGGCGGCGGCGAAAAATCACCGCCACGTGGCGGTTGTGGTGGACCCGGCGGATTATGACCGCCTGGCGGAGGCGGCCGGGGGCGGGGCGCCCCTTGGGGAGGGGGATAGGCTCGCCCTGGCGGCGAAGGCCTTCAGGCACACCGCGGCTTACGACGCGGTCATCGCCGGATACTTGAGCGACCGGGCCGGGGAGCGGTTCCCGGAGCAGCTGACGCTCACCTACGACCGGGTGCAGAGTCTGCGGTACGGGGAGAATCCTCATCAGCCGGCGGCCTTTTATCGGGAGCCCTTCGCCGGGCCGTCGACCTTGGCGGGGGCTCGCCAGCTTCACGGGAAGGAACTTTCCTATAATAATCTGCTCGATGCCGATGCGGCCCTGCATCTGGTGCGGGAGTTCCAAGGGCCGACGGCGGTGGCGGTGAAACACACGAATCCCTGCGGCGTGGGGTGGGGAGAGACCCTGGCCGATGCTTTTCACGAGGCCTACGAGGCCGATCCCGTGTCGATTTTCGGCGGGATCATCGCCGTAAACCGCCCGCTGGACGGGGAGACCGCCCGGCAGATGAAGGAGATTTTTCTCGAGATCGTGATCGCTCCGGAGTTTACCCCCGAGGCATTGGAGATTTTGACGACGAAGAAAAATCTGCGCTTGTTGGAAATCCCGGGGCTTCTCGAGCCAGTGCGGGAGGGGGTATCGGCCCGAACGGTTTCCGGGGGGCTTTTGGTCCAGGGGACGGATGTGGCGCCGGTGGTGCCGGACAGCTGGCGGCCGGTGACAAAACGCATCCCGTCTGGAGCGGAACTGGAGCAGATGGCTCTGGCCTGGCGAGTGGTGAAGCATGTAAAATCGAACGCTATCGTGCTGGTGCACGGTCGGCGGACGGTGGGGGTCGGGGCTGGCCAAATGAACCGGGTGGGTTCGGCCCGGATCGCCATTGCGCAAGCCGGGGAGTTGGCCAGAGGGTCGGTGATGGCGTCGGACGCCTTCTTCCCGATGTCCGATACGGTGGAGGAGGCGGCCAAGGCCGGGGTGACGGCCATTGTGCAACCCGGGGGCAGCATCCGGGATGAGGAGTCAATCCGGGCGGCGGACGAAGCGGGCATCGCCATGGTGTTCACGGGGATGCGGCATTTTCGCCACGGATGAAGGCGGGACGGGAGGGATCGGGATGAAAATCCTCGTGGTAGGCGGAGGTGGGCGGGAGCACGCCCTGGTGTGGAAGCTCGCCCAGAGTCCCCGGAGGCCGGAGATTTTGTGTGCCCCGGGGAATCCCGGCACTGCCGAATGGGGCCGGAATGTGCCGGTGGGGGCGGAGGATGTGGAGGGGTTGTTGGCGTTGGCGGAGCGGGAGAGGGTCGATCTGACGGTGGTCGGTCCCGAGGCTCCGCTCCTGGCCGGGCTTGCCGATCGGTTTCGAGAGGCGGGGCTGCGCATCTTTGGACCGAGCCGGGCGGCGGCGGAGATCGAAGGATCAAAGGGTTATGCGAAGGCGCTGATGACCCGGGTGGGGATTCCCACAGCCCGGTACGCGGCGTTTGATTCCTACGAGGAGGCGCTGAGGTATCTTCGGAGCCGCGGGGCTCCGGTGGTGGTGAAAGCAGACGGCCTGGCGGCGGGCAAAGGCGTGGTGGTGGCCCGGACGGTGGAGGAAGCCGAGGCGGCGCTCCGGTCGATGATGGTGGATGGCGTGTTTGGCGAGAGCGGCCGGCGGGTGGTGTTGGAAGAGATGTTGGAGGGCCGGGAGGCCACGGTGATGGCTTTCGTCAGTGGGGAGACGGTGGTGCCCATGGTCCCGGCCCAGGATCACAAGCCGGTGTTTGACGGCAATCGCGGGCCCAATACCGGGGGGATGGGGACCTATTCACCGGTGCCGTGGATAGATGAGGACACCATGACCCGGGTGGAGAGCAAGATCCTAAGGCCGGTGGCCCGGGCTTTGGTTGAGGACGGGCGGCCCTTTTACGGGGTACTTTATGCCGGGCTCATGCTCACCGCCGAAGGTCCGAAGGTGATCGAGTTCAATGCCCGTTTCGGGGACCCGGAAGCCCAGGTGGTGCTGCCCCGCCTGGAGACCGACTTGTTGGATGTACTCGAGGCGGTGTTGGACGGAACCTTGGACCGCATTGAGGTGAGATGGTCCCCCCAGGCCGCGGTTTGTGTGATCTTGACAGCGGCAGGGTATCCGGGGTCGTATCGCAAAGGGGACTCGATCACCGGACTGGATGAGGACGGCTCCTTGCAACGAGGCGACCAAAACGAGGCGCTGATCTTCCACGCCGGAACCGCCCGGGCGGACGACGGCAGCCTGGTGACGGCCGGGGGACGGGTGCTCGGTGTGACGGGACTCGGCAACAGTCTTGCCGATGCCCGAAGGGCTGCCTATGCCACGGTAGGACACATTCGGTTTCAAGGAATGCATCACCGGACCGATATCGCCGCACAAGCCGCGGACTTAGCGTGACCGCCGGTGCCGCGGAGCTCTTGCCTCACGGGATGCTACGGCTTCGTGCCGCGGTATGCTGTCTGTGGCGTACTGCCGGGCCGGGGGGAAACTCATGGAGATCGTGCTCAAGGCGCGCAATTTGACCAAATCGTACCAGATGGGCGAGGTCCGTGTGGACGCCCTCAAAGGGGTCACCTTCGACATTTACGCCGGAGAGTTCGTGGTGGTCCTTGGCCCCAGCGGATCGGGCAAAAGCACCATGCTTAACCTCATCGGCGGCATGGACACGGCCACGGCGGGAGAGATCTATTACAAAAACAAACCCCTTCACGGCGCGTCGGAAAGGGTACTGACCGAATACCGGCGGGACGCGGTGGGGTTTGTTTTTCAATTCTACAATCTCATGCCGAACCTGACCGCCTACGAAAACGTCATGCTCTCGGTGGAAATCGCCAAACATCCCCTGAAGGCGGACGAGGTGTTGGCCCAGGTGGGACTGGGCGATCGGGCTGATCATTTTCCCGCCCAACTGTCCGGGGGTGAACAGCAGCGGGTGGCCATCGCCCGGGCTGTTGCCAAAAACCCGGAGATTCTCCTTTGCGACGAGCCCACCGGGGCGCTGGATTCGGCCACGGGGATCCAGGTGTTGAAAGTGCTTAGGGATTTTCATCTGAGATACGGCAAAACGGTCATCATCATCACCCACAATTCGGGAATTGCACGGATGGCGGACCGGGTTTTCTATTTGAAAGACGGGAGGTTGGACCGCATCGAGGCCGTGCCGGACCCCGTGCCGCCCGAGGAGGTTTCGTGGTGATTCTCGGCAAAAAGATGTGGAGGGATGTTTGGGAGAACAAAACGGCTTATCTGGCCTGTATCGCCGTGATCGTCATCGGGCTTGCGACCTACACCTCGATGCTCATGGCCCGGGACAATCTGTTGGCGGCCAGAGAAAGCTTTTATCGGGAATACCGTTTTGCAGACGGCTTTGCCCGGGTGAGGGCCATGCCTTTGTCCCAGGTGGACCGCCTGCGGGAGATCCCGGGCATCGGGGAGGTCCAAGGGCGGCTGGTTGAGGATGTCCGGGTGTGGACGGCGAACCCGGCGGACAACGTGTACCTGAGGCTGATTTCCTACGACACGCAAAACCCCCGCAGCCTGAATGCGGTGAAGCTGTCCCAGGGCTCGTTTCCCGGAGAGCGGGATGAGGCGATGGTTGTCGCCTATAAGTTTCTCGCGGCCAACGGGCTCTCTCCGGGGGATTCCTTGACCGTCATCATCGAAGGAAAGAAGGTGGAGCTCAAAATCGCCGGGGCCGGCCAGAGTCCGGAGTACATTTACGCCATGAAAGACGCCCAGAACATTTTTCCCGACCCCCGGACCTTCGAAGTGGCATATGTGCCTTATCCGGTGATGGAGAGCCTGTTTGGCCAAAAAGGGCTGATCAACGATGTGGCGTTTACGTTAAAGCAGGGATACGCCTTCGACGACGTCAGCCCTTACGTCCGGACAGAACTGGAACGGTACGGTCTGGAAACCCTTTACCCCCGAAAGGACCAGCCCAGCGACGCGATATTGAGCCAGGAATTGGAGCAGTTGAATAAGGTGTCGCGGAGCGTGCCGCTGCTGTTTCTGACGATTTCGTCCATCATTCTTTACATCATGCTCAAGCGGCTGGTGGATTCCCAGCGGGGTCTAATCGGCATCATGAAAGCGTTCGGTTACCGCAATGAGGAAGTCTTGCGGCACTACCTTTCCTACGGTCTGATCGTGGGGGTCGCCGGGGGGATTCTGGGAGGGCTGCTCGGTGCGGCCCTGTCGGCGTCCATGACCGCGATCTATCGGGAATATTTCAGTCTGCCCGGGTTGACGGGCCGGTTTTCCTGGGAATATGTGTTAAGCGGTGTCATGGCGGCGGTGGGGTTCAGCTTGTTCGCCGCATTTCAGGGGGCGAAGGGTGTTCTGAAATTGCAGCCCGTCGAGGCGATGCGCCCGCCGGTTCCCGTCTTCAACCGGAGATTTTGGATGGAAAAGATTCCTGGATTCTGGACGGCCTTCACGGTCCAGGGTCGGATGGCCGTGCGCAACATCGCGAGAAACAAGGGGCGCAGCTTTTTTACATGGATCGGGACCGTTTTCACCTTCACCATCATGGCCGTTTTGTGGTCTCTGACTTCCGCCGAAGACTTCATGGTCATGGAGCAGTTCACCAAGGTGCAGAAATACGATGTCAAAATCTCCTTCAGCAAGCCGTTGCCGGCGGACCCAGCCGCACGGGAGCTGCAGCGGGCCGGGGGGGTCAAACGGGCGGAACCCTTGGCGGAGGTTCCGATGAGCCTTGAGTATGAGTATCGCAAAAAGGACGTGGTGGCTCTGGCTTTGGAGCCGGACTCGCAACTTTTCACGCCCCTGGACAAAGCTGGGAACCCGGTGCGGATTCCTGCGGATGGCATGGTCTTGTCCGCACAGATTGCCGACAGCCTCGGGGCGGGGGTCGGGGACGTGATCCGGGTCGAGAGTCCCTGGGCCAAGGAGTTGCCGGTCTTTGTCCGGGTGGCGGAGGTCGTTCCTCAGTATCTGGGCTCCAACGTCTATATGAATCGGGAGGCGATGTTCCGGCTATTGGGGCAGCAGGAGGCCGCCACCTCCGTGCTGGCAGCGGTCGATCCCGGCTCTGTCGCGGGCCTCAAGGACGCCTTTGCCGAGGCCCGCTGGGTGAGCACCATTGAAGACAAGCGCCAAATGATCGAGAAATATCAACAACTGATGGCCTCGTATTCGTCTATGATTTGGGTGATGGACCTGATGGCGGTCGTCACAGGCTTTGCCGTGGTGTACAATTCCAGTGTCATTTCCCTGGCGGAACGAAAACGGGAACTGGCTTCCCTTCGAGTGCTGGGCTTGCGGTCCCGGGAAGTGACGGAGGTCATCTCCTTGGAGCAGTGGTTGCTCGCCGTGGCGGGGATTGCAGGCGGCGTCCCGCTGACTTACGGGGTCAACTGGGCCATCTCCCGCAGTTTGAGTAGCGACTTGTATTCGATACCTGCTTTGACGCCGCTGTCTGCACTGTTTTTGGCTTTGGCAGGCACGGTGCTGGCCGTGTGGCTGGCGCAGAGTTGGGTGGCCTGGAAGGTGGCGAAGTTAGATATAGTCGGGGTTTTGAAAGAACGGGAGTAACGGGCGAGGAAGGGACCAAGGATGAAACGGTGGGTGAAATGGGCGCTTGTCCTGATCGGGGCGGTTGCCGCTGCGGCTTATGTCGTCTGGAACACCCAGCGGCCGCTTGTAGCGGAACTGATCGTGGTGAAACCGCTAACAGTGTCGATGGATTTTACGGAAGAAGGGATTGTTGAGGCGGCGGTGGATCGGCCCGTCTACAGCCCGATCGGTGGAACAATTGCGGAACTGCCCGTGGAGGAAGGACAGCGGGTGGTGAAGGGTACCCTTCTTGCCCGAATCGATACAAAAGATCTGGAATACCAACTGGCCCGGTTGAAGGCTCAGCGCACGAGTCTGGAAGGGCAGAGGGACAAGTCGTTCCAGGAGTTGGGCCAGCAAGTCCAGCAGCAGCAGTTGGTGCTGGGGGAAGTCCGGCGGCAGTTGGAGCAGAGCCGGCAGGATTACCAGCGCACGAAAGGTCTGTACGAGGCGGGGGCGGCGTCCAAAACGGATTTGGATGCGGCGGAGGGCAAAGTTAAGCAGTTGGAAAACGAACAGTCCCAGCAGGAGTCCAAGCTGCAACTCTTGCAGGCCCAGGTGAGCGGCGCTTCGCCAGGGGGTGCGCCGGGCGGCACTGGAACCGCCGCAACGGCAACGACGGCTACGGAGGCATATTTTCAGGGTATGATCGAGGAGGTGGACGCGCAGATTCGGCAGGTCGAGAGCCGGATTGCTGACAGCCGGATTACCGCGCCCGTGGACGGGGTGGTGCGGGAACTGAACGTGAAGCTAGGGATGGCGGTAGCCCCCCAGAGCTTGCTTATGAACTTGACGGGAACGGGTGGATACCGGGTCGGCGTTTACGTTCTTACCGAAGACGTGCTGTATGTCAAGCCGGGGATGAAGGTGACCCTCATACAAAAGCGGAAGGACGGGGATTACCGCTTTTCCGGCACGGTGACCGCTGTCGCTCCCTCGGCCGTGGAAAAGGTGTCCACCTTGGGGCTGACCGAACACAGGGTGAAGGTGACTGTCCAGCCCGGCGAGAATGCCCCAGATCTGAGGCCGGGCTACGCTCTTGACGTTCAGTTTCGCGTATTGGAGCAGGCGAACAAGCTGGCGGTACCCAAAACCTGCCTGTTCTTTTTCGGGGACGGCGACGCCGTTTGGGTGGTGCGGGACGGCCGAGCCCGGATACAGAAAGTGAGGAAGGGCATGGAGACCGACCAACTGGTGGTCATCGCGCAGGGGTTGAATGCCGGGGATCTGGTGATCAAGAATCCCCAACTGGAGGGCCTGAAAGAGGGGAAACGGGTGGCGGTCGGGCCGCCGACGCAGTAGCATGACAGGCCGATGCGGAATCTGTACACCGGGCAGATGCCTTGAGCAGAGCTTCCACCGTGATCTCCCTTCGATGCCACAGATAGAGGGCCGCGTATACAGTTGCGAGAAAAAGCAGGAACCTTCCCAGCATTCCAATCCCATGTACGACCACCTTTCACCGCCGGGCTCCTCCTTTATCCGAACGAAATACCCACCGTTTGCTCCCAGCGAAATTGATGCCCATGGCCAGGGGAGTAACCACGGTTTTGGCAAGGGGCAGAGACCAGGATCTTTTCTCCAGTATCAAAACGGCGAGGGAGGAAATCCCGCAGGACAACGCGTTTACCAGCAGGAATTTGGCGAACTCCGCGGCACCGGGCCGAACCCGACTCCGAAAGGTGAACGAACGATTCCACAGGTAGCTGTTGCACACTCCGCACGTGTATGACACGGCCTGGGCGGGGGCGGCTCCCCAGTGCGCCCCCCGGACCAGGACAAAAAACACGAGGAAGTCCACCACGGTGTTCAGCATCCCGACCATACCGAAACGCATCCATTGCCCGGCCCGGTTCCGCCATATCTTGGCTGCCTCATTCATGGGATGACGTCCTTTTCAACCGTCTGGCGCTCTCCACAATGTAGAGGGGGCGTTGACGGACCTCGTCGTAAATTCTCGATACATACTGCCCCATTATGCCGATACCGGTCAACACCAGACCGTTGCCGGTCAGGATAACCGAACAAAGCCACAGTAGATCCGACCGATCCAGGCCGAGTTCACGATTTCACGCAGGCCCCTCACGAAAGGAATTGCCCGGCCGGTTTCCCTACGGGGCCTTCGCTTCTGTGCCGCTCGGGAAGAGGTTCGCCCGTTCAAACCCCGTTTTCTTCGCTTTGCGGGGTGAACTTTCTCCTTCTTTCCGCCCGGAGAATCTTCAGCGAGAGATAAATGCCGGTTCCGGACAACAACATCATCGCCACGGCCACGAGGTCGGTCAGCCATGAAACGTTGATATTGCCGATGCGGCCCACGTGCAGGCCGCGAATAATCCCCATGATTCCAAAGTTCTCTCTGTCTCGCTGGAACGTCCCGCTTTCTCGGGGAGGAATAACCCCGTTCCCTTGTACGGCTCTTTCTATGTTTTGGGTATTCACGGCCGAACCTCCGCTGTCACCGAATCGTTGTTCGATAGGGGGATTCCCACCAATTAATCGGGGTTCCATCAAGAGAAGCCCTGTCAGCGCCTCCAGGAATATGAACAGCGAAGAGATAAGCCCGATCCACAAATGAATTCTGCGAACCCGTTTCAAGACTCCAACTCCTTTCTCCACGGCAAGGGTATTTCACGGCCCTATCGGGGCACTCTGTGAGCCGGACATTGCGGTTTCATTCTAGCGCCATACTTTGATGGCACGGTGGAGAAGGTTTGGAGAAATCGTTGAGATTCCGCTGCCGAGAAAGGGGTGATCAACAGCCTGGAAGTTCATAAACATCTATAGACGAACATATATTTCTGTTGTACAATCGTCTCATGAAACTATCTGATTGGGCTAGACAACAAGGAATCTCCTACATGACCGCTTGGCGTTGGTGGAAGGATGGCAAGCTGCCTGTACCCGCCCGTCAGACCGAATCCGGTACGATCCTGGTGGATGTTCCTCCGACCCGTGAAGGCGGCCGGACGGTCGTGTATGCCCGGGTGTCCTCTCACGACCAGAGGAGTGACTTGGACAGGCAAGTGTCTCGAATCACCCAGTGGGCAACCGAGCGAGATCTCGTCGTGGACGAGGTGGTGACGGAGGTCGGATCGGGGATAAACGGGAAACGTCCAAAGCTCCGGCGTATTTTGGCGGATGCGCGGGTGACGACCATCATTGTGGAACACCAGGATCGACTGGCGAGGTTTGGCGTGGAGTACCTGGAATCTGCACTGGCTGCTCAGGGCCGTCACATCGTGGTGGTGGATTCCGGGGAGACCCGCGACGATCTGGTCCGGGACATGATCGAGGTCTTGACATCGTTCTGCGCCCGATTGTACGGCCGACGGGGAGCGAGGAATCGGGCTTTGCGGGCTGTGACCGCCGCAAAAAAGGATGGGAAAGAATCATGAAGACGCTTCAGGCGTACCGCTTTGCACTCGATCCTTCGCCGCATCAGGAGAGGATGCTGGCCTCCCACACCGGAGCCCGGCGGTTTGCCTTTAACTGGGGGCTGGCATTGGTAAAAGAGCGATTGGAGGCCAGAGAACGAGGCGAAGACGTCGAAGTGCCGTGGACGCTTGCGGCCCTTCGCAGGGAGTGGAACCGGCAGAAGGAACAAGTCGCCCCGTGGTGGCGGGAGAATTCCAAGGAAGCGTACTCGGCGGGGCTGGACGGCCTGGCCCGGGGGCTGAAGGCGTTTTTCGACAGCCGGTCTGGGAAGCGGAAGGGGCGTCGGGTGGGGTTTCCGAAGTTCCGGAAGAAGGGCCGGGATCGGGAATCGGTGCGGTTCACGACGGGAGCGATCCGGGTGGACGACAAAAGCCACGTCGTTTTGCCCCGGATCGGGCGGGTGAGAACGCACGAGATGACCACGGCGCTTTTGGAGCGGGTGCAAAGTGACCGGGCGCGGATTCTGTCGGCGACCGTCTCCCGGGAAGGCGGGCGATGGTTTGTGAGTTTCACCTGCGAAGTGGAGCGGGACGCCGGGCGGCCGAAGCGCCCCCGGGACGTGGTGGGAGTGGACGCCGGGCTGAAACACCTGGCGGTCCTGTCCACGGGGGAGAAGGTGCCGAACCCGCGACCCTTGCGCAAGGCATTGCGAAAGATCGCGCGGTTGAACCGGGAGTTGGTCCGGCGAAAACGCAGAAGCCGACACTGGGAGGATACCCGTCGGCGTCTGAACCGGGCCCACGCGAGGGTGGCGAGAATTCGCTTGGACGCCATGCACAAGCTGACTCACCGGCTGGCGACCACGTTCGGCACCGTCGTGGTGGAAGACCTGAATGTGGCGGGGATGGGGCGGAACCGGCGATTGTCCCGGGCGATCTACGACGCGGGGCTGGCGGAGTTGAGACGGCAGTTGCGGTATAAATGCGAGTGGTACGGGTCCCGTCTCGTCCAGGCCCCCAGGATGTATCCCAGTTCCAAGACCTGCTCCAGGTGTGGGGCGATCAAGGAAATCTTTCCGCTTTGGGAACGGGTGTACCGGTGTGACGTATGCGGGACGGTGATGGACCGGGACGAGAATGCGGCGAGGAATCTGGCGGCTCTTGCGGCCGCCGTCGCCGGGAGTGGACCGGAGACGAAAAACGCCCGTCGAGAGGATGTAAGACCAGGCCCCGCCGGGCGGTCTTCGATGAAACGGGAAGCCGGCACTAGGCAACTGGGTAAGACCGGCGCCCCTGTCCCGCAAGGGACGGGTACTTGAAACAGATGTATATGTTTCAAGTAACGGTTTGGCAGCGATGCCGGTGAGAAGTTGGGCCGGGGCAGGGATAAATTTATATTGATTATAATTTAAGATTGACTTGTATAAGATAATCTGTTAATCTAAGTCCATCATGATCCCAACATTTTTTAAGGAGGAGATGGAGTTGACAATGTCGTTGATAGAAAAGCCCGCACCGGATTTCAACATGGAAACGGCCCTCGGAAACGGGAGGGACTTCGGGAAAGTGGCCCTGTCCGATTACAGGGGAAGATGGTTGGTATTTTTCTTCTATCCCCTTGATTTTACCTTTGTTTGTCCCACGGAGATCACTGCGCTGAATGATGCCCACGAACAATTCGCGGCATTGGACACGCAAGTGTTGGGGGCCAGCATCGACAGTAAATATTCCCATGCGGCGTGGATCAACACCCCTCGGGAGCACGGCGGGCTCGGGCCCCTGCACTTTCCTCTCGCCTCTGACATCACCAAACAGGTGAGCCGCAATTACGGTGTTCTCATAGAAGAAGAAGGGGTGGCCTTGCGCGGGCTGTTCATCATTGATCCGGAAGGAATCGTGAAATACCAGGTGGTTCACCACAACAATGTGGGGCGCAGCGTGGAAGAAACTCTTCGGGTGTTGCAGGCGCTGCAATCCGGGGGATTGTGCGCGGCCAATTGGAATCCGGGAGACCCGTTGCTGTAATTGGGAGGGAGAACACGGATGTCCACGGAGGTTATCGTATACACGAGCACGGGGTGCCCCTACTGCCACAGGGTCAAGGAGCAGCTCTCAGAATGGGACATTCCCTTTGAAGAGAGGAATGTCTCCAAAGTCAAGGAATATTTTGATGAATTGAGAGCCAAAAAGATTTTCGGCACCCCCGCCACCCTGATCAACGGCAAACTCATTCTCGGGTTTCAACCGGAAAAAATGCGCAAAGCTTTGGGGTTGGAGCAACAGGCGGAGGCGGACGCCGGGCAACATGAGGAAAAAACGGAGAATCAGGCAGGAGCCGGACCGGAGAAACCGGTGCCGCCGGAGGATATTTTTCAGCCCGTCACTTTGGAGATATTGAACGAAGTGTATGATTTCGTCTCCATCGGCGGCGGCCCGGCCGGCAGTTCGGCCGCGGTGTATGCGGCCAGAGGCCGGTTGAAAACCCTGGTCATCGACAAAGCTCCCGCGTCCGGCACCCTGGCCTTGACTCACAAGATTGCCAACTATCCCGGGGTCCGCAAAACGATGACCGGTTGGGAACTGCTTGCGGAGATGCAACTTCAGGCCAAAGACTTCGGGGCCACCTTTGTGCGCACCCAGGTTTTGTCAGTGGATTTTTCCAATCCGAATGAGAAGAAAGTCCACATTCCGGAAGGGGTTATTCGCGCCAAAAGTGTGTTGATCGCCGTCGGCGCAAAAGCCCCTTCCGGCAAGATCAAAGGAGAAGAAGAATTTGTCGGCCGGGGGGTGAGCTATTGTTCCACGTGCGATGCGGCGTTTTTTGAAAACCGGGTGGTCGCCGTCGCCGGGGACAGTGAGGAAGCGGTGCGCGAGGCGGAAGTTCTGGCCAAATTCTGTAAAGAAGTCCGCTTGCTGATCCCGGGTTCAGAACTCAGGGGGGAAGTGGACCTGTCGGGATTGGAAAAGAGGCCAAACGTACGCCTTTACAAGAGGCACCGCATCAAGGAGATATTGGGGGGCCATGCGGTGGAGCGCATTGTTGTGCTGGACGGCGAACGGCGGGAACAAACGTGGGAAGTGGACGGGGTTTTCCTGTATCTGGCCGGCATGAAACCCGGGACGGATTTTCTGATGGACCAAGTTGAGCGGGATGAGGAAGGGTATGTGGTTGTGGATGAACAGTTGAGAACGAACGTCCCGGGCGTGTTTGCCGGCGGCGACGCCCGCCGCACACCCGCCAAGCAGGCGGTGGTTTCGGCTGCCGACGGGTGCGTGGCCGCTTTGGGAGCGGACCAGTTTGTCAACGGGAGAGACAAAATTCGGGTTCAGTACAGTTAAATGCGGGTTGCCCGGACACCTGATCATGCCGCTCCCCCGGTTCA
The DNA here is from genome assembly GCF_002804065.1 of Kyrpidia spormannii. Lineage (NCBI taxonomy): Bacteria > Bacillati > Bacillota > Bacilli > Caryophanales > Alicyclobacillaceae > Kyrpidia > Kyrpidia spormannii. The sequence continues at coordinate 267,691 of NZ_CP024955.1, forward strand.
CGGATCCCGGGGGAGCACTCGTTCCATGTCTCCACCGCTTCTTCCCCGGTGAAGACAACCGAATCACGGAGGCGGTCCGCCATGCGGGGGCCGAGGTGGCTTCTGTTCCAAAGACGGTTCGGGTATAATGGGCTCCGTACTCGGCCGTTGCCGACTCTCTGGAAGGAACGTGCGCCGGGCATAATCGCGCAATGATCGTACGGAGGGGCCGGCGCGGGGTGTCGGCGGGTCTATGCCGGCGCGCTCGAAGGAGGTTGGACAGGAATTGTTGAAGCCAGTGCGGAAAGCCGTCATTCCTGCGGCGGGTTTGGGGACCCGGCTGTTGCCGGCGACCAAGGCGCAGCCGAAAGAGATGCTTCCGATCGTGGACAAGCCTGCGATTCAGTATATCCTCGAAGAGGCGGTGGCGGCGGGGATCGAGGACATCATCATCATCACCGGGAGGAACAAGCGGGCCATCGAGGATCATTTTGATCGCAATATCGAGCTGGAGATGGAACTCGAGGCCAAGGGGGATGAGAAAGCCCTGGAGGAGGTCCGGCGGATCGCGGAACTGGCGGACGTCTATTACATCCGCCAGAAGCAGCCCCGGGGATTGGGACATGCGGTGGCCTGCGCCCGGAGTTTTGTCGGGGATGAGCCTTTCGCGGTGCTTCTCGGGGATGACGTGATGTTTGCCGAGCGGCCCTGTATCGCCCAGCTCATCGACCTCTATGAGGAGACCGGCGGGACGGTGGTCGGGGTCCAGGAGGTTCCGCCTGCCGAGGTCAGCCGGTACGGGATTGTGGATCCCGACGGGCCGGGGCCAAAGGGGAGGGGCCATCGTGCGAAAGCTTTGGTGGAGAAGCCGGCGGTGGAAGAAGCCCCTTCGAATCTCGCCATCATGGGACGGTATGTTATCACCCCGGAGATTTTTTCGATTCTCCATGAGCTGCCGCCGGGAAAAGGGAACGAGATCCAGTTGACGGACGGCCTGAACGCCCTGTGCCGAACGCAAGGGGTGTGGGCGATGCCCTTTGAGGGGCGCCGGTTCGACATCGGCAATCCCATGGGTCTGCTCCGCGCCTCTGTGGAGGTGGCTCTGCTGCGGGAGGACCTGCGGGATGAGTTTGCCGCGTTTTTAACCGACGTTGTGGGGATGCAACAATCTGCAGCCGTGGCGATACCGGCCGACGAGAAGCGGTGATTGTTTCTCCATTCATGTTGCCGGCCGGACCGTGGCCTGAGGTTGCAAGAATGATGCTCAAGATGATAATTCTCACGGGCCTCCAAACGGGCATTGTGCCGAAAGGCCGGCCGGAACAAAAGAGTGGGGCACACAGCGGCAACCGGTATTGATCCGCCATTGCAGTGCCGGAGCCCCGGGCTATCAATTAGAGGAAAGCGCCCGTTGCCAGATTTCCAGGGTCCGTTCTCCGGTGATCACCTGAGGTTTTCCGCCGCTCGGGAAGTAGAGGGTCGGGTATTGGTGCAGAACCCGGGACCGCACGTTGTTGTCCAGGAGATAGTAGATGCTGGAAAAATGAACTCCCAGGGCCGTCTCTTCCTGCTCGGTCAATGATATGGCCTCTTTCAGGGTGGTGCCGGGGACGAATCCGGTGGAGACGATGATCGGCTGCCGGACGGTGTCCCGATGCTGGTACAGCAATACGAGGGTGCGCTGGCAGTGGGGACACCAATAGGCCTGGAACAAAACGGGTAGCTTGGTGAGATCGAGAGTCATCTCTTTTCCGTCGGCGGACAGGACGGTCACTCGGTCGACGGGGGCTGGGCTCGGCTGAAAATTAGGGCTCGGGGTGATGACGTTTTGCTGTAGTTTATTCTCAAAAGGTGGATTGGAGGCCGGCGGATTGGGTACAGGTCCTTGGCCAGGTCTGGGTCCTTGATAAGGCGGCGATGCCGCAGGTCCACAGCCTATCAAAAGGGTCACCGAGGCGACGGCGACCGCAGCCCATTTTAAGGGACGAAAAAGGGCCTTCAACAAATGAGCGGCACTTGGTGTCATTTGCATGACGAATCCCCTTCCCGGATGTTTGGATGGCAGTGCCATTATAGCATGTTCGAAGCAGTGGGAGGCAGACGGAAGCTGCGCATGCGGGGAAGGATCCGGGAGCCGGGCTCGTGTGGAGACGAAGGCCGTGCTTCTGTGGGAATGTGGGGCGGTATGTGAGCGCGCCGGAGATTTTCGCGATCCTCCGACGATCTTCCGCCAGGAAGGGCAATGAGATTCAGCTCACGGATGGGCTGAATGTCCCGTGCCGCACCCAGGGCGTGTGGGCGCTGCCTTTTGAAGGCCGGCGATGGAGGCGTATCTCAAAGAACTGGTGGCTAAGTGGTATGCGGAGGCTTTATTCCCGGGCGGGGGCGACCGCTAAGGGGCAGTGGGGGCCCAGACTTGACGAGGTGAAAATCGCTTCGCGGGTGTACCCGTCGATGGTCGGGTGGATCCTCGGGTCTCCGAGTGCGCGGCCCTGGATTTTGGAGGGGGAAAAGGGCCTACCTGCGATCGCCCAAAATTCCGCTGATTAGGCCGAATCCCGCGATCATTGGGAAAAACTCAAAATAGGGTGCCAAGTCAATCCCAATTTGGAAGGGCATAGTCCAGGAAAACGTGATGGCCATTGGCAGATAGAGTGACCAGAGGGTGAACGGGAGAAACACCATGGCCAGGATGGCCCAATTGAGGTGGAAGGTCCAGTTTCGAATGTAAAAGGGCCGCCCCAGTGTCTGTTTTCAACATCCGTCCCTCCCTGTGATTCGTAGGATCCACCTGTGAACCGTTGTTGTTGTATTTGAACTCATCATATCACAATTTCCGTTGTCTAAATACTCGTTTGAGACCTTGGGAGGCCTGAGGGGCACCTGCCCGTCCCAAGGTCTTTTTGTGCTTGATTCGGGCGGGCCTCGGGTATACAATGGATCAGGAACATACGTTTGTATTTGGAGGTGGCCATGCGTCCCACTGCGCTGATTCGCAGGATGTTGCAGATCGAATACCTTCAGAACGAACTGACCCGGGAGATGAGGGTGGTCAAACAGGAGTTGCGGGACCGGGGGGTGACGGTCATCGAGGTGGAGAACCGTCCCCTGGATGTCCGCGTGCACTATAAAGTGAACGAGCGTCACCAGGAAGCGCTGTTCATGACGCCCATGCTCTATGCCGAGGTCGAAGGGGGATTGCGCAGATGGTTGGGCGAGATCCCGGAGTGACTTGGGTGTATGGCTTGGTGGACATGCAAAGTTTCTATGCCTCGGTGGAGGCGGCGAGCCGACCGGAGTTTGCCGGACATCGCCGGGAAGATGACGATAAGACGGATCCCCTTTTGATTGTGGCCGGCGATCCTGAACGCCGCTCTGGGATCGTGCTTGCGGCGACACCTCCGGCGAAAGCGGCGGGGTTGTCCACCGCCATGAACCTGGGCGAGGCTCTGAGGATGTGCCCAAAGGCCGTGGTGGTCAAGCCGCGGATGCGGTTGTATCTGGAGACGAGCGCTCGAATTCATTATACGATCCGGCAGATGTTCCCCCTTCACGAGCCCTTTAGCGTGGATGAAGCGTTCTTTGCCTTACCCTACCCCTCCGCCCTGTTTCCGGACCCCATCGCGGCGTCGCGGAGACTCAAAGAAACGATTTGGGACCTGTTTCGCATCCGATGTCGCGTGGGTTTGGCGCCGAATAAGTGGATGGCGAAGATGGCCAATCGAGCGGCGAAGAAGGAGCCGAGCGGAGTGGTGTGGTGGACGGAGAAAGATGTATCCTCTCGGCTGCATTCCCTGTCCGTGTATGAGATGTGGGGGTTGAAGCGTCGGGCGGAAATCTTGGACCGTGAGTTTGGCGCGACGACCATCGGGGACGTGGCGGCGATTCCGGAATGGCGTTTGCGGCGGCGATTCGGGGTGTGGGGAACGATCATTCACCGGTGGAGTCACGGCCTGGATGATTCCCCCATTGACCCGAATGCCTTTGCTGCTCCGAACAAGGGATTCAGTCACCGGATCACCCTGCCCAGGGATTTTTCTGAACGCGAGGACATCGCGGTGGTGACTCTGGAGTTGCTGGACGAGGTGTGCGCCCGGCTGCGGAGCGTCCGGCAGAAGGGCCGGCGGGTGGGTCTCAGCCTCACATACGCCAGGTTCGAGGGTGGTTTCAGCCGGACGAAGACGCTGGGCCGTGCTTTCAATGCGGCTGAGGACTTTTATCCTCATGTGATTCAATTGTTGGATCGCTGGTGGGACGGGTCCGGGGTGCGGGCCGTCAGTGTGGGGGTGGATCTGCTGGAGCCCGAGTCGGATACGATGCAACTTTCGCTGTTTAAGGACGTGGCGAAACGAAGGCGGCTGTCCGAGGTCTATGACCAAGTTCGCGCCCGGTTCGGAGAGACGAGTATCATGCGGGCGGCGAGTCTGTTGCCGGCAGGCCAACTGCGGGACCGCAGCCAAAAGATCGGCGGACATTTTATGTAAATAAAGGAAGGGTGCCGAGTGCGGATCACGGAAGGGAATCTTTTTGCGGCGATGAGGCTGACGCTGCCCGAGCACCGGGAGATGGTGGAACGGCTGGAGCGGGAAGCCAGCCGGCGTCGGGCGCCGGAGTGGACCGAGGATCGGTGGTCGGAGATCGAATATGTCCTGGGGGAGGCCGTGGGGACGGGAAGCCGGGTCAGGATCTCGCTGTTTGGGCCCTATGAAGATGAGGTGTGGGAGGGGGTTCCAGTTTTGCGAAATGGCCGGGTGTATCTGGAGGCAGGGGACGGCGCGGGGAGGAGGGCCGTGCCGCTTGAGCGGGTTGTGGCGATTGAAAAGTTGGGGATGGCCGGGCGGGAGCCGTCGCGTGCGGAATAGTGCGGTCAGGATGGTCGAGGGGATCGGGTGAGGTTCGGGTCGTTCGGGTGGTTGTCCTGGGAGGAAGGCGGGCTGACCTGTCGAAATGGGGAGGGGGTGTGTGTCCACCTTTGGCGGAACTCGCTGTCCACTGGGAGCGGACAGATGGAGACTGTTAGGGACTTGTGCCTTTCGGAGGATTCGGGTTGGTCCAGCCGGGCCTTGTGGATGGAACGGCGAAGGATCAGAGGCTATAATGAAAGGAGAAGGGGCGGGGGTGAGCCGGGTGGAGCTGTTGAGCCCCAAGGTCGACTTCGTTTTTAAGCGGATTTTTGGCACCGAGGAAAACAAAGATGTCCTAGCGCATTTTTTGAACTCTGTGTTTGAAGATTCGGGCGAACCACTGATCGCCGATGTGGAGATCCTCAATCCGTTTTTGGAAAAAGAAGCGCTGTCGGACAAGTTGGCGGTGTTGGACGTGAAAGCCCGGACGGAGAGCGGGACGCTGATCAACGTGGAGGTCCAGCTGTGGAACCACCAGGATATGGAAAAGCGAACACTGTACTACTGGGCGAAGCTGTTCCAGAGCCAGCTGAAGGAAGGCGACAGCTACTATGCGCTGCAGAAGGCTGTGACAATCAATGTGGTGGATTTTCGGTACATTGAGACGGAGGCGTATCACTCGACGTTTCACTTGCGGGAAGACAAGACGGGGTTGCTGTTGACCGACTTGGCGGAGATACACTTTGTGGAGTTGCCGAAGTTGAAAGAGCAGTCCGTGGGGACGGAGAGGCGGCTCGTGAAGTGGATGTTGTTTTTGACAGCGAAAACGAGAGAACAATTGGAGGTGTTGGTGATGGGAGATCCGGTGATGCGCAAGGCGCTGACGACGTTGGAGTTTTTAAGTCAGGACGAAGAGACGCGGCGGCTGTATGAGGAGCGGATGAAAGGGTTGCAGACATATGTGGCGGATATCGAGGGGGCGAGACGGGAAGGCCGAGAGGAAGGCAGGAAGGAAGGCCGGGAGGAAGGTAGGAAGGAGGGCCGGGAGGAAGGGTATCGGGAGGCGCGGCGGGAGATGGCCCGGGCCATGCTGGAGGCGGGGGACAATGTGGAGAAGGTGGTCAGGTTGACGAAACTGCCCCGGGAACAGGTCGAGGCAATTCAAAGGGAGTTGGAAAGCGGCCGGTGATGCGTGCTGGGTACCGAGGAAGGTCAAGGGTCTGGAACACTCTGACGTGTCGGACGGGTTGCAGGCCTCACCCGTGGCGGGCGTGGAGAGGCCCGGACCGCGGCCACCCGTGGGATGCGGAAAATGTGGCCCCTGGCCCGGGAGAAAGGTTGGCGGGATATCCCGTGCATGCGGATAGGGATAGACTGCGTGTCGCATTCCCCTAGGGCTCGCTCGGCAGGTCTTGGTGCCCCTCAGCCAATATACTGTTCCGCATACCGTACAGCAGATAGATCGCCAAACCGATGACCATCCACGTTATAAACCGCAGCCAGGTGATGGCCGGCAGACTGACCATCAACCAGATCGAAAAGCCGATGCCGATCAAAGGGATCAGCGGGACCAACGGAGTGCGGAACTTTCGTTCGAGGTCCGGCCGCCGCACCCGGAGAACCATGACGGAGGCACACACGATCACAAAGGCCATCAACGTTCCGATATTCACCAGTTCTGCCACTTCGGCAATCGGCGTCAACCCCGCCACCACCGCCGTGACCACCCCGATAATCCAAGTCGGCCGGTAGGGGGTTTTGAACCCGGGATGAATCTTTGCAAACCATCGGGGGAGGAGCCCATCCCGGCTCATGGCAAACCAAATCCTCGCAGCCGCCAACATAAACGAGAACAAAACGCTGGTTATCCCGGCCACCGCCGCGATGGAAATGACCACCGTCGTCCATTTTAGCCCCAGGTCAGAAAAAGCCTTGGCCACCGGAGCCGGGTTGTTCAAACTGGATGAAGGTGCAATGCCGGTCAACACCAGGGACATGCCGATATAGAGCACCAGGGCAATGGCCAGGGAGAAAATCACGGCCCGGGGGAGGTCCTTCTGGGGATTTCGGGCTTCCTCCGCCGCCGTCGTCAAAGTGTCATAGCCGAAGACGGCAAAAAAGACCAGCGCCGCTCCCTTCACCACTCCGTTAAATCCAAAGGGAAGAAACGGATGCCAATTCGCCGGGTTGACATAAAACGCCCCGATAGCGATAACGAGCAGAATGATCGCCAATTTGATGCCCACCAGCAGGGAGTTAAACCGCGATCCCCACTGAATTCCGATGGTCAAGAGCCCGGCGATGACCAGGTTGATGAGCGCCGCCAGGAGGTCGAAAACGTGGCCCGGTCCCGTACCGGGGGCCCCCTGGGCCCAGGTGGGAAGTGTCCATCCCAGCTCGTGAAGAACGGACGAAAGATACCCTGACCAACCGATGGCCACCACGGCAACCACCAGTGTGTACTCCAAAAGCAAGTCCCAACCGATGATCCAGGCCAAGAGCTCTCCCAACACCGCGTAGCTGTACGTGTACGCGCTGCCCGCCACCGGGATCATCCCGGCAAATTCGGCATAACAGAGGGCTGCCGCGGCACTGGCCAACCCGGCGATCACGAAAGATAACAGCACCCCGGGGCCCGCCTGGGTTGCCGCGGCGATCCCCGTCAATACGAAAATACCCACACCGATGATGCCGCCGAGTCCGATGGCGGTGAGAGACCATGGCCCCAACACCCGTTTGAGCCCCGTGTCAGAGAGAGCGTGTTCCGACAACTGGTCGATCGGTTTTTTTCGCGTGAGAACAGACAATGACTCGCCCCCCTTTGTTTATCTCTGTGACCTCGGTTCGCCCCGGTTCGCCTGTCTCCGGTGGGCCCGGATGAGAGGAGGTCCTGCGACGGCGATCAGGCCCAACTCCAGGCAGCGGTACGGGGAGCCGGTCGGCAGCATGGCCCGGGCGGCGGTACGGTGACCTGGAGCAGTACGGGGACCCGGGGCCGTACCGGGACCCGGGACGGCACGGGGAGGCTGAAGCCACTTCCCGACGCCCGTCCGCGGTCCTCCAACACGCCTCCCCCCGTCGCGGCACCCAGTATATCAACCTTTCCGAGCCTCCTTCAACCGGCTACAGCACCTCCGAGACCGCTTTCGCCTGGGTGAACAGGAGCAGATAATCCGGCCCGCCCGCCTTCGAATCGGTCCCGGACATGTTGAATCCCCCGAACGGATGCACCCCCACCAGCGCCCCGGTGCATTTGCGGTTGATGTAGAGGTTGCCGCAGAACATGTGCTCCCGCACATATTCCACCCGATCCCGGCGGCGGGTGTACAACGAACCGGTCAAGCCGTATTCCGTATCATTGAAAATCTCCACGGCCTCCTCAAAGTTCTCCGCGGGGATCACCGCCAGCACCGGCCCGAAAATTTCCTCCTGGGCGATCCGGGCTTTGGGGTGGACCTCGGCGAAAATCGTCGGTTGCAAATAGAATCCCGGCCCTTCCGCCGGCCCGCCCCCGGCCACCAGACGCCCCTCCTCCCGGCCTATCTCCATATAATGCAATATCTTCCGATACGCGGACTCGTCAATCACCGGACCCATCGGGGCGTTGTCCGCGGGCTTTCCCACCGTCCACTGCTTAACGCCTTCCCGCAGCCGCTCCACCACCTCGTCGTAGACCGACCGCACCACGATCGCCCGGGAACCGGCCGAGCATTTTTGCCCCTGAAAACCAAAGGCCGACGTGAGAATCCCCTGCACCGCCGCACCCAGGTCCGCCGTTTCGTCCACGATGATCCCGTCCTTGCCCCCCATCTCGGCCACCACCCGCTTGATCCACCGGCACCCGGGAGCCGGAGTTGCCGCCCGCTGCACGATCCGCAGCCCGACCTCTTTGGACCCGGTAAAATTCACGAACCGCACGCCGGGATGGTCCACCAGGGCATCCCCCACCGCGCCGCCCGGGCCGGGAAGATATTGCACCACACCCGCCGGAACCCCGATCTCCTCCAGCAGCTCCACCCATTTGGCCGCCACCACCGGCGCCTGGCTGGAGGGTTTGATGATCACCGGATTTCCCGTCACCAAAGCGGCCGAACTCATCCCCACCAGGATGGCCACGGGAAAATTCCACGGGGCGATGATGGCGCCAACGCCGAGGGGAATGTAGGTCATGCGGTTGTCCTCGCCGGGGTACGGCACAAGGGGCGCTCCCTTCCCCAATCGGATGGCCTCTCTTCCATAATACTCCAGAAAATCAATTGCCTCGGCCACATCGGCATCCGCTTCGGCCCAGTTTTTGCCCACCTCGTACACCATCCAAGCCGCGAACTCGAATTTTCGCCGTCTCAGGGCGGCCGCCGCCTGAAACAGATAGCCCGCCCGCGCCTCCGCGGGCAGCCGCGCCCACTCCGGAAACGCCTTCCACCCCGCCTCCACCGCCTTGTCCACGTGGCTGGCGTCCCCCGCCGCCACCTCTCCGATGATCTGGTCGATTTGAGCGGGATTGACCGATGTGATGCGACTCGCCGTGTCGACGCGCCGGCCGTCCAGGACCAGCGGGTAATACTGTCCGAGCATTCCCTCGACTTGGGCCAAGGCCTCCTTCATCCGATCCCGAACGGCGGGGTCGTGAAAATTCGACAACGGTTCGTTCCGAAACTCGATCATCCCACATGCCTCCCCACGTTCTTGAGTACAAACCACACGTTGGCCGGCCGCTCGGCCAATCGCCGCATAAAATACGCGAACCAGTCCGTTCCATAGGGCACATAAATCCGTACGCGGTATCCCCGTTCCACCAGATCCCGCTGAAGGTCCGGCCGGATGCCGTAGAGCATTTGAAACTCAAACCGGTCCCGGGGAATCCCCCACTGCTCGACCCGCTCCCGAGTGTGCCGAAGAATCTGCGGATCGTGGCTGGCCACCGCCGTGTAGCAGCCGCTTTGCAAATGCATGTCGATCAGCTTTTTCATGTTCTGGTCCACGTCCCGCTTGTCGGGGAACGCCACGGACGGGGGCTCGCGATACGCCCCTTTGACCAGCCGCACATTCGCCCCGAGGTCCTCCAACTCTCGAAGATCCTGTTCACTTCGGTAAAGATACGCCTGGATCACGATGCCCACGTGATCGTGGCGCCGGCGCATCTCCCGGAACAGCTCCAAGGTGGCGGGCAGGTGAGCCGAATCTTCCATGTCGATGCGCACGAACGTCCCGGCCTGTCCCGCCCGTTCGAGGATTTGCCCCACATGTTTTTCGGCGAGGGATCGGTCGATGTCGAGTCCCAGTTGGGTGAGTTTCACCGACAGGTGGGACCGTACTCCCGTGCGCTCGATCCCCTCCAGGGTGTCGAGACAAGCCCGGGCGGCCTCCGCCGCTTCGGCGGCATCGGATACCGACTCGCCGAGATGGTCCAGGGTCACCTCCAGTCCCCGATGGTTCAAATCCCGCACAACCTCCAGCGCTTTTTCGAGGGTTTCGCCGGCGACGAACCGGGCTGCGCCAAATCGCAACCCCCACCTCCTGGCCATGCGATTGGCCGAGGGACTCGCCGCCAACCAGTGAAACCCCTGCCTCATCCATTGCTCCATGCCCATGGCCTCCCCTCACCCCGATCCTACGCAAATATCGTGCCACCCCCGATGGTGCCGATGTCCGTTCTCGGGTTGAACATAGTTGTTCAAATTGAACACTTCTGTGCAGACACGGATTTGAACAGCCGAAGTTTTTTGCCTCCTCCTTTGTTTGCCCGGAAACCTATGCTAAGATGAGGTGGAGAAACGGAAAAATAATTCGGGCAACGGGAGAGAGGCGCATGGGCATTCTGTGGTGTTCCTGGGAAGAGCTGCGAACCAGAATGCGGCCGGTTTCGCCCGATATCGCGCTCCCCGACGCGAGCCTATCGGTGCACTCGGAAGAAGTGGATTTTGACGAGCTCGCCGAGGTCTGTCGGTCGGGGGAGCCCGTGGCGATTTATAAAGATGGGCAGTGGGTGGGGGTTCTGGGCCCCCGGGAGTTCACCGAACTTCTTCTCGATCTGTGCCGGAGCCAGCGGGCATTTTTTGAACAGGTGCTGGACATTGTCCAAGAGGCGGTGACCGTGATCGATCGCCGGGGGGTGGTCCGGGGTTGGAGCCGGACTGCGGAGCAGATCTACGACATCCCGGCCCAGCGGATTCTCGGGCGGCCCATTGACCGGTTTTTCCAGCCCGAGGCCCTGGCGGTTCTGCGGCTTCTCCGGGATCCCAAACCTGTGCGACAGGTGTACCACGCTCCCCGGGAGAATACCCATGTGCTTCTTTCCGGCGGTCCGGCGATGGTGGACGGTCAGATGGCGGGGGCGGTGGCTTCGGAAAAGGATATCACCCAGTTGGTGCGGATGCATCAGGAGTTGCAGCGGACGTATCGCCAGTGGATGGCGGATCAACAGTTGCGGCACGGCGATCGCGATCCCTTTGACACGATCAAAGGGGGTTCGCCTCGGCTCCTGCATGCGATTCGTTTGGCCAAAAAGGTGGCGCCCACCGACGCTACGGTTTTGTTGCAGGGGGAGAGCGGGGTGGGGAAGGATCTGTTTGCCCAGGCGATCCACGCGGCGAGCCGGCGGAGTGCCGGCCCGTTTATCGCCCTGAACTGCGCCGCCATCCCGGGGCCCTTATTTGAGAGTGAATTGTTCGGTTATCAAGGGGGCGCCTTCACCGGCGCAGACCGGTCCGGGCGCCCGGGGAAGCTGGAGCTCGCCCACGGGGGGACGCTCTTTTTGGATGAGATCGGCGAGCTGCCCGTGGAGCTTCAGGCGAAGTTCTTGAGGGTTCTCCAGGACCAGACCTTTTATCGCATCGGCGGCACGAGGCCGATTCAGGTGAACGCCCGAATCATCGCGGCGGGGAACCAGCCCCTGGAGGATCTGGTGGCCAAGGGCCGGTTTCGGGAAGACCTGTACTATCGGCTGAATGTAGTCCGGATCTTCATCCCGCCCCTAAGAGAGCGACTGGACGACATCCCGGTGTTGGTGGAGACATTTTTGGAAGATCTGTGTGCGGCCTATGGGCGGCCCGCCCCGCACCTCGAGCCCGATTTTCTGGTTGCGTTGATGCGCCATCCGTGGTCCGGCAATGTCAGGGAACTGCGGAACGTGTTGGAGCGCCTGGTGGTCACGGTGGAAGACGAATCGTGGAACAGCGGGCACCTGGCCATGCTCCTCCAGGCGGGTGGCCCGGAGGCGGGTCACCTGGTGGGGAGTCCCTCGGGGGAGACGGCCCCTCAGCGTTTGGGTCGTCCGGGTGCTGGACCGGGTACCGCGAGACCGGACGGGGAGTTGATTCTGGAGGCGCTGCGAAAGACGGGTGGGAACAAGGCGGCCGCGGCGAGGCTGCTCGGGATCTCCCGGGGAACGCTGTACAACCGCCTGCGATCCCTGGGTCTCGACCCCCGAGCCTTCGATTCGGCGATGGGCCTGGGAGGGTTGAGGGGGTAGGGACCGGCAAAATATGGATATGTCGAAGGGGGAGGGGGGTGTTTGTCCACCTTTTGCGGAACTCGGTGTCCACAGGGGGCGTACTCGCGTTTGAATTGAGAAATAACTCAGATTAAAGGGAAAGTGGAAATACAGGTGGGTTTGGCGGTGAAAGGTTGGCGGCAGGAAAAGCAACGGGGAGGTTGTTGACGTGGGCAGCAGTTTAGAGCGGTGGATGAGGTTCCTGTCGGCGGAGACGCGAGAAGAGATGGAGGAGTTGGCGAAGGAAGACCCGATGATCCGGAAGGCGCTGACGACGCTGGAGTCCTTGAGCCAGGATCCGGAGATACGCCGGCTTTATGAAGAGCGGGTGAAGTGGTTAGAGAGACATTCGGAGATAACATGAACAAGGTGGTTGAGATAACAAAGTTACCGAAGGAAGAGATTGAGGCGATCCAAAGGGGGTTGGAGGCCGATCGGTGAGGGCTGGCCATGCGTGGCACGGTCGGTAATAGGGTGAATAGAATACGCTGCGGAGCCTTTGGCAGTCCAGGGGCACATCGCAGCTTTTTTTGTTTCGTTCTGCACTTTTTGCGGCAATATAGCGGCAATCGGTGTTTTCCGGCTATAATGGAGAGAAAGGGGGCTGGCAGGGGTGTTTGAACCGCGGTTCTCGATTCCTCCAAAGATGGCAAAAAGGTTAATGGAAATCCAAGAGGCGAACACCGTCGTGGAATATTTGCCGCTTCCGGGCAATGTGTTGCAGGAAATGCAGCGGGAGTCGGCGATCAATCGAGTAATTTTGTCCACAAAGATCGAAGGCTCCAGACTGAGCGAACGACAAATGAGGAAGGCGCTGCAGGTTGGACAACGTTCCTCGGCGGAACAGGAAGTGGTCAACCTTTCGAAGGCTATGGATTTTCTCGATCGCTGTGCCGAACGCAGGCTGCCGATCACCGAGGAACTCATCAAACAGCTTCATGCGATCATTCGCGTCATCCCGGGCGGTAAAAGGCCGGCTCAAAGTGGGTATCGGACTGTGCAAAACAAGGTGGCCGACGAGCGTACCGGTGTCATCGTGTATTTGCCGCCGGAACCCCGGGATGTGCCCACCTTGATGGAAGACCTCGTGGCATGGGTGAATCGACCGGAGACCCAGGACATTCCGGCTCCGATTCAGGCGGGCATCTTTATGTGGCAATTTTTGACGATCCATCCGTATGTCGACGGCAATGGGCGGACGGCGCGGGCCTTAGCAACCTACCTTCTCAGGCAACACGATTTGTGGTTGAAAGGTCTTTTTGTTCTGGAATCCTATTATGACCGAAATTTGGATGGCTACTACAAAAACCTGCAGATGGGGCTGCCTCATAATTACTATTTTGGGCGAAATGATGCGGACCTGACGCCCTGGCTGGACTTTTTTATCGATGGGTTGGCGGAAGTGTTTCGAGAAGCCGCGGAGCTGGTCCGCAGTAAAAGTCTGTCGTTCATGGCGGTGGAGCCGGATCTGCTGCGGCGGTTGGATCCATCTCAGCGGGTGGTTTTTGCGCAAATGGCGTTTCGGACTCCCGTCTTGACCACGAGCGATCTTGCAAAATTGCTGAATTTGCGGGACCGGACGGTGCGGGAGAGGCTGAAACGGTGGATCGCCGAGGGCTTTCTCCGGCCGCGGGATGAACACGCCAAGCGCATTCGCTCTGTGGTCTTAACCGAGGGCTACGAAGAGCTGGCGCAAGCGGTTCGAGAGGATCCCGAGCGGTATCGCTATCTGTTGGGGGATTGATGCGGGACGGGGGATGGGGGGCTGTGAAAACGTCCCGTGCGCCACTTGCGGGTGTGTAGCTCAATGGTAGAGCCCCAGCCTTCCAAGCTGGTTACGTGGGTTCGATTGCAGAAGCGGGAGGCGTGGCGCCGGGCCTTGGCCGCTGTACAAGTGTTTCCGGCGGACGAGGATTAGTGATGCCTGGGTGTCTTGTTTTTTACGGATTCCTTAACGAAAATCACCGTATGGTTGATCCGGACCTCAATAGGCGTACTTCACAACATTAAACATTCCTCCCATCGGAGTCCGGTGGGCATTCGTCATATGATGAGGCTTGTGACAGTGAAAGGCCCATGTTCCGGGGTTTGCAGCTATGAATTCAATATCCCATGTCTCTCCCGGGGCCACATTTATCGTGTTCTTCAGCACTCGGACGGGTAGGGGCCACCCATCCCCGGCAACCACGTGAAACGTATGTCCATGCAGATGCATGGGGTGGGAATCCATGCTCAGATTTCCCAAGCGAATCCGAACACGTTCCCCGTATCGGACAAGAAGCGGCTCAGTGTCCGGATACGATTTTCCGTTCATGGTAAAGTAGTTAAAATCCATGCTCATGGGGTCGATGGTTCGTATCGAGGTAACGACGCGTGGTTGAACAGAAGCTGCGGAAATGGAAGGATCAGGGTGCCCCGCCGTGGCGGGTGCCGTCGCCGCTTGGTCGCGAACACTCCATTCTTGGAGGAGAATGATGAATTCTCGATCCGCCGTTTGGAGGTGACGGGGCAGGGAGATGAACATCCCTCCCAATCCCATCATTTCCTGTTTGGCGTCGTGGGCATGGGCGTGATACATAAAAGTGCCGGACTGGGGAACCGCAAAATCGTATACATAGGTTTGCCCGGGCAGTACCAGCGGACCCGCTCCGATCTCCGGAACCCCGTCTACCTGATTCGGAACGTTTAAGCCGTGCCAATGAATCGCAGTCGGCTCGGGAAGCCGGTTGTGCAATGCCACTTGGATCCGTTCACCTTCATGGGTCACAATGACGGGTCCCGGAATCGACCCGTTGTATCCCCAGGCTTGGATGACCACACCCCGGACCAGTTCGTGCGCGATGACCTCCGCCGTCAAATGAAAGCGTCGAATGCCGTGGACAACCTCATATGGGGCGAAGGCCGCGTTCGGAGCGATGAGTCGGGGAGTGCCGAGGTGCCGAGAAGGATACAGGGATGCATTCCCCATGGATACAATCCCCCTTCATCACGGATCGTGTGATTCCAGGGTATGCGCACACCTTTCGGACGGTTACCCAAGGGTCTTCATCGGATCTTCACAAGTCGGTGTTACGCTGACCTTGGCCGGGTGCACCGGCATACTGATGAAGGAACGGGGGGATTTGAATTGAATCGGCGAAAATGGTGGATAGGACTTGTCCTGCTCCTGATCGTCGCTTTGATTCCCGTCGGCGTATACCTGTTCAGGGGTCAATCCAACGTGGAGGCAGCGGACAAGCCGCTCGAACCCGACAAGACGTGGACGGATAACGAAGGGCGGACTGTCAAGGACTTTACGGTGACAGCAAAACAGGTCAAATGGCAAATTGCCCCCAATTTTCAGGTGGATGCCTTGACCTATGGAGGCACGGTACCCGGCGCCAAAATTCAGGTCACGGAAGGCGAACGGGTTCGGATCAAATTGGTCAATCAACTGAACGTACCGATCTCGATCCATTGGCATGGATACCCAGTCCCCAACGCCATGGACGGAGTGACGGGAGTGACTCAGGATCCGGTGGCCCCTGGACAAAGTTTCACGTATGATTTCGTGGCGAAAGTGCCGGGTACCTATTTTTATCATTCCCACTACAACAGCGCCCAACAAGTCGATCAGGGTTTGTACGGAGTTTTCGTCGTCCTTCCGAAAAACGAGCCGGTTAAATATGACCGGGATTATACACTGGTTCTGGACGAATGGATGAGTATGTCCGGATCGGGAAACGGCATGGGCAATATGGACATGGGGAATATGAATATGGGCAACATGAACGGTATGGATCACTCCAACATGAACATGGGGCCGTCTTCCACTGAATCCGCACCGGCAGCCAATGCGACGCCGAGCAACAACATGCCGGTCATGGACCATGATCAAATGATGAAAATGATGTACAACGTGTACACGGTGAACGGGAAGTCCGGATCGCTCATTCAACCCCTTGAGGTGAAAGAAGGAGAAAAGGTTCGCCTTCGATTCATTAACGCCGGATACATGACGCACCTTGTGCATCTGCAGGGACAGACCTTCCAAGTGGCAGCAACAGACGGTAACCCCATTGCAAATCCATCTCCGGTTCAAGACAAACTCTTGTCGATTGGAGCCGGTGAGCGATATGACGTGACCTTTGTAGCAGGAGCGAAAGATTTTGCGATTGATCTGCACGATCAAACCAATGGTGCAAAAACGGCCGTCATTCCCGTTCACGTCGCCGGAAACACCACGGCTCAACCGGTTGCGGATCAAGCGAATCTTCCCGTCTTGGATCTGACGACGTATGGTCAAAATACCGGCGGTTCGGTGGACGAAGGCCGATTCGACAAGTCCTACACCTTACATCTAAACTCCACCTTCCAGGGCAATGACCAAGTATACACGATCAACGGAAAAACCTGGCCGAATACGGATCTCCTTGAAGTCCGCAAGGGTGAACGGGTCAAAGTGACGCTGATTAACGACGGGAAGTCGGATCATCCGATGCATCTTCACGGGCATACCTTCCAGGTGTTGCGATACAACGGGAAGCCTGTCACCGGATCTCCCATCAACAAAGACACCCTGCTGGTTCGGCCGGGAGAGACTTATGAAATCGCTTTTACGGCCGACAACCCGGGGAACTGGGCGTTTCACTGCCACGACCTTCACCATGCTTCGGCGGGGATGATGACCCTCCTGAAGTATCAGGATTACCAGAGCAACTACCGGATCGACTTGTCCAAGGTAGGCGAATGATCGAGGAGCAACGATCGAGCAGAGGGGGCGGCGAGCCCCCTTTTTTGCTCCGGAAGTTCGACAGTTGAGCGAGTGGGGCGCGCGCGGGATCCCGGCGGGCTTGGGTGCATTGATTGCATTCGCAAGCTGGCGTATACTGCCCTCGAATGCCTTTGTATGGACGCATATGAGAGGGCGAAATTATGTTAGGGGGCGAGGAGGATCGACGCGGTGCTGGTTTCGGGAGGGGCCGGGTATATCGGCAGTCATGTGGTGAAGCGCCTGGTGGAGGCGGGCCGGCCGGTGGTGGTGATGGACAATGAAACCACCGGGCACCGGGAGACGGTGGGCGCGGTGGAAGAGCTCACCGGTTGGAGGGTGCCATACATAACTGGGGACGTTGGGGATGGGGAGGCCGTCCGCAGGACCGTCGAAGAGTATCGGGTGGGCGCGGTGATGCATTTTGCGGCGAAGAGCGTCGTCGCCGAGTCCGTCCGGAACCCCGAGGTGTATTTCACCGAAAATGTCGCGAAGGGGATCGCATTTTTCCGGACGTTGTGCGAAGCGGGAGTGAGGCGGATCGTGCTGTCCTCCACGGCGGCGGTGTACGGCAATCCCGAGCGGGTGCCGATCCCGGAAGATCACCCGGTGCGGCCGATCAACCCGTACGGGGCCTCGAAAATCATGCTGGAACAGGTGCTGGGATGGCTGGAGACCACCTTTCCGATCCGCTGGGTGGCGCTGAGGTATTTTAACGCGGCGGGGGCGGATCCGTCGGGGCGACTGGGGGAGCGGCATGATCCGGAGACGCATCTGATCCCCATCGTGCTGCAGGCGGTGCTGGGACAGCGGGAGCGGATGACAGTGTTCGGGACGGATTACGGGACGCCGGATGGGACGTGCATTCGGGACTACATCCACGTGCTCGACTTGGCGGACGCGCACCTGTTGGCCCTGGCGGCTTTGGAGGGCGGTCACCCGTCGGGAGTGTTCAACGTGGGCACCGGGCGCGGGCATTCTGTGCTCGAGGTGATCCGCGTGGCCGAAGAGGTGTCGGGGCGGACGGTGCCGGTGGAGTACGGAGCGCGGCGGCCGGGGGATCCGCCGGTGCTCGTGGCGGACGGCAGTCGGCTGCGGGAGCTGGGCTGGAAGCCGCGATACGGGCTGTGGGACATCGTGGCGTCGGCATGGGCGTGGCATTCGGGGGACGTCGGAGATGCCCCACGGCGGGTTTAAGCAAAGCGGGCTCGGTAAGGACCTGTCCGCCCACTCCCTGGAGCAACACGGTGGTCAAACATGTGATGTCCCGAGTTGGAGGGGCGGGGGATCATTGGCAGGACCGACCTTTGATCTTTATTGGCCGGGTTCCTTTTTTGTGCGATGACGGACATCGTTTCCATTGTCAATGGTACATCCGGACCTTGAATGGCTCGTTTTTCCGTTGTAGGATGGCCGCAGAGACAACCTGCTGTCTGCCGCCCGCATTCCGGCGGCACACCTCCCGAAAGGGACGAAACCCTTGAGAAGGAGAGGATTGACATGAAAGCTCTGGTGTATCATGGCCCGGGACAGAAAAGTCTGGAGGACAAGCCCAAACCGAGCGTGCAGCAGCCCACCGACGCCGTTGTCAAAATCTTAAAAACAACCATTTGCGGAACGGATCTCCACATTCTGAAAGGGGACGTGCCGGAGGTTGCCGACGGCCGGATTCTCGGGCATGAAGGGGTCGGCATCGTCGAAGAGGTGGGTGAGAGCGTCGCCAATTTTAAGGTTGGCGACAGAGTGTTGATTTCCTGCATCACTTCCTGCGGCAGATGCGATTATTGCAAACGGGGCATGTATTCGCACTGCGAGAACGGCGGCTGGATTCTCGGTCATCTGATCGACGGCACCCAGGCGGAATATGTGCGCATCCCCCACGCCGATACGAGCCTTTACCCGCTTCCGGAGGGCGTGGAAGAAGAGGCCCTTGTCATGCTGAGCGACATTTTGCCGACCGGCTTCGAATGCGGCGTGCTCAACGGCAAAGTTCAGCCCGGCGACACGGTGGCCGTGGTGGGGGCGGGTCCCGTCGGTCTGGCGGCGCTCCTGACCGCTCAGTTGTATTCCCCTTCGGAGCTCATCATGGTCGATCTCGACGACAATCGCCTGGAAGTCGCAAGGCGATTCGGGGCGACGGAGACGGTCAACAGCGCAGACGGACGCGCCGTGGAAAAAGTCATGGAGTTAACGGGGGGCAAAGGTGTCGACGTGGCCGTCGAGGCGGTCGGCATTCCCGCCACCTTCGACATTTGCCAGAGCATCGTGGCGCCTGGCGGCTGCATCGCCAATGTCGGCGTGCACGGGAAAAGTGTGGATCTGCATCTGGAGACCCTCTGGTCCCACAACATCACGATCACCACCCGGCTCGTGGATACGGTGACCACCCCCATGCTGCTAAAAATGGTCCGGGCGGGCAAACTCCAGCCGCAGCACCTCATTACCCATCGCTTCAAACTGGACGAGATCCTGAAGGCCTACGACGTTTTCGCCAACGCCGCCCGGGAAAAAGCCCTCAAAGTCATCTTGAGCAACGAATGAGGCAGGTGAGCCCCGGCCGGCCCGGGGCTCACTGCCGAATACGTTCTTCCGGGGTCGCGAATAGAGCATTTTCATTCAGAACCTGCTCAAGGACGCCGACCAAATGAGCTTCCTAAAGATCCGTCAACGCCCCAGCACTTTTTCGTAATCCTCTCTCCGGTTCGACCGCAGCGCATCGAACCGAGGGTCGTTGTCAAAATCCTTCGCCGACTCCGGGCGGATTCGCACCGCTTCTTTCATCCAGCTCAGGGCGGCCGTCCATTCCTGCTGTTCCGCATACAGCGCGGCCAAGTCGCAAGCCGCCTGGTAATTGTCCGGATGATGCTCAAGATCCTTCCGGAAACATTCCTCGGCGGCGACGAGATCGCCTTTTTCATACCAATACACGTAGCCCAGCGCCACATAACCGTTGTACACCGACGGATCGACCTGCAGAGCTTGGCGCAACAGGGCGATTTTGCGGTCGGGATCGCCGGTCACGCCGTAGGCGGCAATCACTTTCTGCATGGCTTCCTGTTGGGCGAGGAGCCGCTTTTCCAGGCGCTTCTCCATTTCGTTCATGCGCTCTTGAACCCTTTTTTCCACCAGGTCGGGAATTTCCTTGGACGAGTACCAGCCGTACAAGGCAAAAGCGATGCCGCCCAGGGTGGCGCTGGCGGAAACGACCGTGAGGAGGAAGGCGGCCTGTTGATCGGCGGAATGGCCGAAAAAGAGCCCGACGACCAATAAGGCTAAAACGGCAAGAACGATCAGATACCTCATGGTCCTCCCTCCCTACGGCCATTGTACCGGAAGGTCGGACCGAACAAAAGAGTGGGGCGGAGGCCTCGGGCTCCGGCAAATTGTTCCCCAGCCGCGCGACAGGGTGCCTCCGGCCCGGCCTCGCGCCCCTTCGCCGGACTAGCGATCCTCTCTTCGCAGGATTCCTGATTTGCCTCAGCCATTCAGATCTTAAATTGCCTCACCAGGTCGTGGAGTTGTTCTGCCAGACGGCTGAGTGACTGAGCCGATGCGGCAATCTCTTCCATGGAGGCATGCTGTTGCTCTGTTGAGGCGGAAATGGTATGCATGCCCGTTGACGTTGCTTCCGTGATTTCGGTTACCTCACCCATCGTCGTGCGCAGTTCTTCGGCATTGGCGGCCAGTTGCTGCAGGGCTGCAGAAACTCCCTCAATCTGTTCGACGACCCTATGTATCGATCGCTCGATTTGGGCAAAGGATTCTCCGACCTGGTCTACCGCGTCAAGGCCCGCGCCCACCGCCGTGGTTGTATTCTGCATGGACTCGACCGCCAGACTGCTTTCCTCTTGGATATTCTTGATGAGCTCGACGATTTGTTTTGCCGAATTACCCGCGCCTTCGGCCAGCTCTCTAATTTCTTCCGCCACCACGGCAAAACTTCGCCCGCTTTCCCCGGCTCTCGCCGCTTCGATGGCCGCATTGAGCGCCAGGAGATTCGTCTGTTGGGCGATGTTTGTAATCACCTCTATAATTCGCCCAATCTCGCCGGATCGTTCGCCCAGGCTTTTGACAACCGCGGACAGGGTATCAACCGTTTTCTGGATGGTGTCCATTTGCATGCGCACATGTTGGATGGATTGGCTCCCCAATTTGGACAAGTCGGAGGCTTCTCCCGCAGATGTGGATACAATCTGCGCGTTGTTGGCGATTTGTTGCATTGTATCGGTCATGTCGTTGACAGTCGAGCGGCTTCGATCCACCGTTTTCACCTGTTTCTCGGCGCCGACGGCGATCTCTTGTGCAACCTGAGTCACTTGTTCAGTCGCTTTCGTGTTCTCTTCTGTGCTGGCCGTAAGCTCTTCGGCGGATGCCGCAAGTTGTTCAGAAGTATCGCTGATGTTTTTGACGAGATCGCGCAGATGGTTGGTCATGGATGAAAAGCCGTGGGCAAGACGGGAAATTTCGTCGTTCCCTTTTTTCACGAGGGGCTCCAAATTCAGATCGCCGCGAGCCACTTGCTCCACTTGTTGCGCCATGAGGGAAACAGGTTTGGAGATGCGGTTGGCAAGCCACAAACTGATCACTGCACTCAAGATGACCTCGACACACAGGGCAATGATCAACACATTCAACACTTGATTGGCCGGCGCATTAAAGTCAACCATGTACGAACTGGAAATCACGTTCCATCCCCAATGGGGATCTTTTTGGACGTAAACGATCTTCTGACCAACTTGGTCAGAGTTGGGGAATGGGAATATGTATGTAAAATATCCGCCGCCGTTGTTTGCCAAACGAACCATGTCGGGCACGAACAACTTACCGTCCGGACTTTTGGTATTCGAAAAATCTTTTCCTTCTGTGACCGGGTTCATGACGGACACCGATCGATCATTGACGGCCGACACATAGCCGTACTTGCCGATGGCGAAGGTTGGATTGATTGGACGTTGTCCTTTCTCGTTCTTTGGCCCCAACACTTCTTGTTTGACCATTTCTTGAGCGTCTTCCAGTCTCATCTTGCCTGCTTTCACTTGTTTGTCCGCCTCATCAATCAGGGCCAAAACATGCAGGGTGTCCTGTTTCAACTGTGCCATTCCGGTTGCCTCAAGTTGTTTTGTGGTAATCTTGTAAGAGATTGTACCGATCACAAGGCTCGGAATCAGCGTCAAAGCAAGAGACATCGTCAGCAGCTTGGTCCTCAACGACGAAAATACGGCATTGAATTTCAGCCTGCGCAAAACCTTTTCCTCCTTACGACGCCAATCCGGAGACGTTTGTTGACGGATTGTTTGCATCAATGTGGGGTCGTGTCCCGGGGTCATCCCCGGCCAATGTCAATGTATGAAACCCAATTCCTTTGAGATTTGCTCCGCCGCCACCCTGACCCTTTCTTTGATTTCTGTCAAGCGCGGCTCGCGGAACGCGTATTTTAATCCGCTGACACCCAGGGCGGCGATCACATTCCCCGTGTAGTCCCGAACCGGGAAGGAGATCCCAACCGTATCTTCATCTTGTTCCCCCTCACTGACAGCAAAACCGTCGGCTCTGATCTTTTTCATTTCCTCGAGCAACTTTCTTTTCTCTGTGATTGTATTTTTTGTTAATGACTCCAGCGGATAGTGGCTGATGATTTGTTGGAATTCCTCTTCCGGCGTGAAAGCAAGAAGCAATTTGGGTCCGGAACCCGCATGCAACGGGGCCCTTTTCCCCACTCGAATAAACAGCCGCAGGGCCTTTTTGCTCTCCACCTTTTCGATATACACAGCCTCATTTCCCTCTCGAATGGTGAGATGCACCACCTCTTCGACTTCGCTGCCCAACCGTTGCATGTGTGGAAGGGCCACCTTGCGCAATTCCAATTGTTCCGCCACCACATTTCCGAGTTCCAGTAATTTCGTGCCCAATTTATAACGGATATCAAGCTCGGAGTACTTTATTTTTTTCACAAAATGGTATTTCTCCAACGCCGCCAAAAAACGGTATACCGTGGGTTTCGGCATGCCGGAAAGACGCGCCAAGTCTCTCAACGTCAACTCGGGTTCTTCAATAAAAAAATCCAGCAATTTTAATGCCTTCAAGACGCTCTCATTCATCAGCATCTCCCGTTTCACAAAATGAAATGGCATTTCATCATTTAAGCACGACCTCTCCTTCGCCATTCACAGGCAACCATGTTCGTCAACTTTGGTCTGGAGTGGATGGAGCAGCCGGTCGATGAACCGCCGAGCCACTTGGGAGTTCAAAAGCCCGCAGTAAAACTTGCGTAAAGAACAGCTTGTCCCCTATCCCGTCGCGAAACATTCCGCCTCCTTCCGCTCGTTTGGTGTAAATTATTGGCTTGCCTAGACTATACCGTTGTCTCAAACGTGTTGTCAACCTATTTTGCGTATTCATGTCGTGTGCGAAGTTGAGTGATCCCGGGGACTTGCGTCGATATGTTGACACCTGTCAGAGGGCGTGGTACAGTCGAACAAAATGGATTATTTGCACCAAACCTCAGCGATGTGGGCGGGGTATTGGGGCTTCGAAATATTGGTGGAGGGTGGTGGACGGAAAAAGTCCTGACTTGCATAAATGATGAAACGACGTTTCATTAATTGAAACAAAGGCCACTTGCGGATCAGGATTCCTGCTCGGTGCTGAATCAAAGAGATGACGCGCCCTTCTGAGCATGCGGCGGTGGAGCACTTGGATCGCGTCCGTTGGGCGTTCCCGGACATGCCGGCGATAAAGCAGAAATTGTTGAAAAGGAGATCGTCGCGATGCAAGATTCATTGGAGTTGCGAGTTTTGGAGGAGCATGTTTTATGGAAAGAATGACGGCGGCCGAGGCCATTGTTGAAGTCATGGCTCAAGAGGGTGTGGAAAACGTTTTTTGTGTACCGGGCGAGAGTTATTTGGACGTAATGAATGCTTTGTATGACCATGATCACATTCAACTCATCTCGGGGCGCCATGAAGGCGGAGTTTCATTTATGGCGGAGGGATACGCAAAAGCCAGTGGTAAGGTTGGGGTTTGTCTAGCCACCCGAGGCCCGGGGGCCGCCAATCTGTCCATTGGACTACATACGGCCATGCAGGATTCCACTCCGGTCGTGGCTCTGATCGGCCAGGTCGAACAGGCTTTTCGGGACCGGGAAGGGTTTCAGGAAATCGATCTTGCGGCGTATTTTCGGCACCTTGTGAAGTGGACCGCGGAACTGAGAGAGGCGTCACGCGCGCCTGAATTGCTCTACCGGGCCTTCCATATTGCGCAAACGGGCCGCCCCGGTCCAGTGCTGATATCCTTGCCCGAGGATGTGTTGAACGGGACGGCGGACATGCGATTCCAACAGGCTCGGGTCTACAGCTCGCCCCGACCCGAGCGCGAATCTGTCGCGCGTGTTGCTTCCCTTTTACAAACGGCTCACCGCCCGGTGGTGATTGCCGGCGGTGGCATCAGTGCAAGAAAGTCGACGGATCTGTTGGTGACTTTGGCGGAATGGTTCCGGCTTCCGGTTGCGACAGCCTTTCGGCGCATGGATGCTTTTCCGAACCAACATGCGTGTTACATTGGCCACCTCGGGCTGAATGCCCCGAGCTACCTGGTTGACGCCGTACAACAGGCCGATGTTGTTCTGGCGTTGGGAACCCGTTTATCGCAAGTGACTTCCCAGGACTATACGCTCATTCGCCCGGGAACACAGTTGATCCATGTCGATATCTCGCCGGATGAGATCAATAAGGTGTACAGACCGGCAATCGGTATTGTCGCGGACGTGGGTTATTTTCTGGAGGATTTGTTAGAGGTTTCGGCGGGTGGGATGACGGCCGATCTGATGGCGGAACGCGAATCCTACACCTCTGGACTGAGGGAGGCGTATTCGGCCTATTCCAAACCCCGTTCAAACCACGGGGACCGGACGGTTGATCTTGAGGGACTCATGCACGACCTTCAAGAAGCATTGCCGGAAGGGACCATTGTTACAAGTGATGCCGGGAATTTCTTCGGATGGCTGTCACGGTATTATCGATTCCGGGAGGCGGGGACGTATATTGGTCCCACCTCGGGGGCGATGGGGTACGGATTGCCGGCGGCCATTGGGGCGAAACTGGCCCGGCCGGACAGGACCGTCATCGCTTTTGCGGGCGATGGGGGATTTATGATGACCATGGCCGAACTGGAAACGGCGATACGTTATCAGATTCCGGTGGTGGCCGTTGTGGTCGTCAACAACATGTATGGAACCATCCGCATGCATCAAGAAAAACGTTATCCGGAGCGAGTGATCGGCACGGATCTGAGCAATCCCAGCTATGCCGAGTATGTGCGTCTGCTGGGGGGGCATGGTGAAACGGTTCGCAGCAACCGGGACTTTTTGCCTGCGCTGGAACGGGCCCTGGAGTCCAACCGACCGGCGGTGATTGAGGTGATGGCCGATCCGGAACAGATATCGGCGGCCTTAACCATCGAACAGTTGCGGCGGGGGTGGCAACACAATGGGGCTGCAGTTTAAGTATGCCGGGGATCAGGCGATTTTGGTGGAGGTCGGTGAAGGAATCGATCCTCGCACGAGCGGGAAGGTGAGAAGCTTGGCTCAAAAGGTCGAGTCCTGCTCCATTCCCGGGTTTGGCGAGGTGATCCTTGGTTATCGATCGTTGTTGGTCAATTACGACCCATTGATCATTTCTGATGACGAAGTGATCCAATGGCTTCAACGCTGGGGGCAAGAACCGGAAGTGATCCAAAGATCCGAAGCGCGCCTTGTCGAGATTCCGACTCTCTACGGGGGAGAATGGGGGCCTGATCTGGAAGATGTCGCCGCTCATAACGGCCTGACGCCTCAAGAAGTTGTGGAGATTCACAGCGGCGGTGATTATCATGTTTACTTCCTGGGTTTTATACCGGGCTACCCGTTTATGGGCGGTATGTCCGAAAAAATCGCAACGCCACGGCTTTCCAGTCCCCGCGTTGCCATTCCCGCGGGGAGTGTCGGGATCGCGGGCAAACAGACGGGCATTTATCCCATTCAAAGTCCCGGCGGATGGCGGTTGATAGGACGGACACCGCTGCGTCTTTACGACCCCAACCGCACTCCTCCTTTCTTGCTCCAAGCGGGCGATCGGGTCAAATTTATACCCATCAACGAAGACGAGTTTTCAGAGATTCATGAATCCGTTTTGCAAGGGAGGTACCGCCCGATGACGAGGGGGGAGTCCGTTGAGCCGAACTGAGCCGGTGTTCGAGGTCATCCATCCGGGAATGCTGACAACGGTTCAAGATCTTGGACGGCGTGGCTATCAAAAATACGGATTGGCCGTATCCGGCGCCGCAGATGCTCATGCGCATCGGATGGCCAATCTCTTGCTGGGCAATCCCGTGGATGCGGCCACTCTCGAGGTCACGCTGATGGGGCTGAAAGTGCGCGTGCTGAAGCCGGCGGTGATTGCCATAACCGGCGGGGACTTGGATCCCAGGCTGAACGGACAACCCCTCCCCATGTGGAGCACGGTTCCGGTTCACCCGGGAGATGTGATCCATTTCTCCGGTTGCAAATCAGGATGTCGGGCTTATCTGGCCGTTTCCGGGGGGATTGATGTCCCCGTTGTTCTGGGGAGTCGTTCTACAGATTTGCTGGGCGGTATAGGGGGGGTTGCAGGGCGCAAACTCGAAAAGGGGGATCTTCTTTTCGCCGGTCCCGCTCGGGTTCCTGCAGACAAGGTCCTCAGGCGTCGGCTGCATCCGGACTGGGTTCCCCAGTATCCCCGGCAGGTGGAAGTGCGGGTGGTGCTCGGGCCTCAGGAAGGCGCCTTTACTCCCGATGGTATCGCCACATTCTTGTCTTCCGAGTACACGGTCAGCACGACGTCGGATCGAATGGGGCTTCGCCTCATGGGGCCGACAGTTGGCCACAAACACGGAGCCGATATCTTGTCCGAAGGACTGTTTATGGGCGCTGTCCAAGTGCCGCAAAACGGTCAGCCGATTGTGTTTTTGGTTGGTCGCCAGAGTGTCGGCGGTTATACAAAGATTGCCGGGGTCATCACTGTGGACATGCCGTGGCTGGCCCAGCTAAAACCGGGCGACACGATCCGCTTTCGTCAGGTGACAGTGGCCGAAGCGCACCGATTGCTTCGGGAGTACGAGCGTTTCTTTGCCGCGATAAAAGTATGGGGTTCGAGCCATTTGTCGGCATGAATGAAAAGGAGGATGCGGTATGTCAAAAAGATACATTGATTTGAATTGCGATATGGGTGAAAGCTTCGGAGTGTATAAGCTTGGCATGGATGAAGAAGTGATAAAACTCATCTCCTCGGCCAATGTTGCCTGTGGCTTTCATGGCGGCGATCCGAATGTGATGGACCGAACGGTGGCGATGGCAAAAGAATACGGCGTCGGGATCGGCGTGCACATGGGGTTTCCCGATCTGTTGGGATTCGGCCGCAGAAATATGGATATCGCCCGGGAAGATCTCATGAATTTGATCATTTACCAAATCGGGGCATTGGATGCGTTCTGTCGCAAGCACGGGACCGTGATTCAGCATGTCAAGCCCCATGGAAACATGAACAATATGGCCGACACCGACGAGGAAATGGCTGAGAATATCGTTGATGCGATCCTTGCCGTACTTCCCGATGTTCCGATCTTTGTAAAACCGAACAGTCAGTTGCACCGGGTCGCCGAAGCCAAGGGGTTGCCGTTCGTACTGGAACTTTTCCCCGACAGGGCGTATAACAACGACCTGACGTTGGTTTCCCGCCGACAACCGGGTGCGGTCGTCAAAGATCCGGAAGTTGCGGCGGAGCGTGCGGTCCGCATGGTGACGGAAGGCCGGGTCACCTCGATCACGGGGGATACACTTGAGGTTCGAGGGGAGACGATTTGCGTTCA
The DNA here is from genome assembly GCF_002804065.1 of Kyrpidia spormannii. Classification (NCBI taxonomy): domain Bacteria; kingdom Bacillati; phylum Bacillota; class Bacilli; order Caryophanales; family Alicyclobacillaceae; genus Kyrpidia; species Kyrpidia spormannii. The sequence goes on from NZ_CP024955.1 coordinate 295,634, forward strand.
CGGCGATACACCGACCGCGCTTGAGATTGTGCGCAGAATCAGGGAAAAATTCGACCGGCAGGGCATTGTGGTGGCGCCGATTTCTCAGTGGTGGAAAAGCAACAAGCGATGCAGTTGTTAGAACGAAAAGGACGCTGATGCTGTTTACGCTTCATTGATGTGAGGGGGAGATCTGTTGATCGCGCGAAATTTGTCCTCAGAGATGAAAAGGGCTATCGTCGGCGGCACCATCGGCACAGTGATCGAATGGTATGACTTTGCGGCTTACGGATTTCTTGCCGCGATTCTGGGCAAAGTGTTTTTTCCGTCACAGAATCCGACAGTATCACTTCTGGCTTCCTTTGCGACCTTTGGCGTTGCATTTTTTATGAGGCCCATCGGCGGCATCTTATTCGGAAGTTTGGGCGATCGGTTCGGTCGCAGGTCCGCTTTCACTTGGAGTATCATTCTCATGTCGTGTCTCACCTTTTTGATCGGGTGTCTGCCCACGTATGCTTCGATCGGTATCGCAGCACCGGCCTTGTTGGTTCTGTTGCGTTTGTTGCAGGCGCTTTGTGCGGGTGGAGAGCTGACGGGGGCCTACACGTTCGTCGGAGAGTTTGCATCGACAAAGCGCAGAGGGTACGAAAGCAGTTGGACAGAAGCCGGTGCGATCAGCGGGTTTTTATTGGGATCACTCTGCGCGTTCGTTTTGTCCGCAACTTTGAGCCAGAGTGAATTGGTTGCATGGGGTTGGCGAATCCCTTTCTGGTGTGCTGCACCGCTGGGTGCGGTGGGCGTATACCTCAGGATTCGAATGGGTGAGAGTCCGGCATTTGAAGTGATGAAAGAAAAAGGGCTGATTGTCTCGGCGCCCATCGGCGAAGCTGTACGGTACAGCCGCGTACCGCTGTTTCAGGCATTCGGGATTGCGATATATCAGAATGTGGGAATTTACATCATATTGACCTACATGCCCACTTATTTTACTACACAGCTTCATTTTTCCCAGATGCAGTCGATGTTATCGTCGGTTATCTCCATGGCGCTGGCCATTCTCTTCATGCCCATCGCGGGAGCGTGGTCCGACAGGGTCGGGCGGCGCCGGGTGCTGGGCTGGTCCTGTGGGATTGCTCTGGTTCTGACGTATCCTTTGTTTTTGCTCATGAGTCAGCACAGCTTTGGTCTGGCACTTCTCGCCCATGTGGCGACATCCATTCTGGTCGGGATATTTCTGGGGCCGATCCCGGCCACGATGGCCGAACTTTTCCCGACAAACATCCGCTACGGGGGAATGTCTCTTGCGTATAATATCTCTGTTGCAGTATTCGGGGGATTTGCCCCTTTTATCGCCACATATTTGATTGCTTCAACGAAAAACCCTCTGAGCCCGTCGTATTATGTCATCGGTTCGGCCGTGTTAACATTAATTACTTTGGCGAGCATGGTGGAAACCAGCCGCACCCCATTAAAAGAAAATGCGAATGCCGTGCCGTCCATGCCGCTCGGCATGTACGAGGGGATGTCTTCCGTCGAAGAAGGTTCCGAGTGAATCGGTTCAAAGTCATCGTGAGCAACGAATAAGGCAGGTGAGCCCCGGTCGGGGCTCACGGCGTTTTCGGTCACCGGCGCGTGTATCGCCGCCGACGGCTTTTCGCCAGATGATACCAGTCGATTGACTCGGGTGAACCGATTTGTTCAGCCGAGTCGCAAGCCGTCTCATGCGCTCTTGAACCCTTTTTTCACCTGGCTCGGAATTTCCTCGGACGAGCACCAGCGTACAGGGAAAAGGCGATGCCGCCCAGGGTGGCGACGGCGGAAATGACCGTCAGGAGGAAAGCGGCATTTTGATCGGCTGGATGGCCGAAAAATATATCGATGGCCAATAAAGCCGAGATGAGCGATTCAAAGGGAGTTGGGGGTCGATCGGTGATCCAGGCGTCGCACCGCGTTCCCTTTCTCCAACCAAGAGAAGAAGAGCTGGCTCTGTCTCGTTGCGAGGGTCGTAAACCCGGGTGCATCCGCTTCATCTGTGGCGATGCTCGGTGGGGGTAGCCCCGGCCGACCGGTATCACTCGACCTTTCATCTGCGCGAAGACACCACGGTGATCTTGCTGACCGACCTGGCGGAGATTCATGTGATCGAGCTGCCGAAACTCCGGCCTGACAGAAAGGAGAGCGCCACCAGGCGCCCCGAAGGTCGCCCTAGAAGTAGAAAACATCTTTCAAGTCAATCGTTAAATCCGGGAAAATTCCAACGGTTACGGCTTGATCCTTTCCGTATACTATCGGTGCCCCAAACACATTTTCCGAAAGCATGTAGACTTCGACAATCTGGTTTGAACTATCCACAATCCAATATTCTCGCACACCAGCCACCCTGTAAGCACGCAATTTAACCGTCTTGTCTTTAACAGCTGTAGATGGCGAAAGCACTCCGATAATCATATCCGGCACGCCAACACAGCCCTGCCGATGGATTTTGGTTGGATCGCACACAACTGTTATGTCCGGCTCAACGTAGTTTCCGTAGTCGTCAGCATCGAGCCAGACACCAAACGGTGCGGGAAACACTTTCCACGTCTTCCCCTTCAGGTACACACTTATTTCCCGTATCAGGTTACTCACGATACTTTGATCTGAAAAAAACGCGCCGCAAACCTCTTCCTTCAGGAAGAGGATAAGGCGCGTCATTTAGGTGTTCTCTGACTCTCGATATACTGTCGGATAACGGACAGAGGAGCGCCGCCACAGCTCCCGGCGAAATAACTTGGGGACCAGAGATGTCCACCCCATAGCTTTCGGCGAATTTGCGTATAGTTTTTCTTTCGAATCAGGCGGCTGGACACGCCTTTCAGACTGTTCACCAGCGTGGAAATGGCCACTTTGGGTGGATAGGTCACCAAAAGGTGCACGTGGTCATCCTCACCGTCAAATTCCAACAATTCGGCTTCAAAACCTTTACAGACGGAGGCCATAATCTCGCGCAGGTCTTCCAAAATCTCTTTGGTGAACACTCCGCGCCGATATTTAGTCACAAAGACCAAATGGACATGAAGATTATATACGCAATGTCGACCTGTACGGATCTCGTTTGACTTTGTCATAGACCAAGTATATCCTAAAAACATGAAAATTCTCAAGTCATTTCGATTCCGTTTGGAACCGACAACGGAACAATCCCAGTGCCTCACCCGTTACCGGGGATGTGCGCGGTTGGTCTGGAACAAGGCGCTGGCCTTGCAAAAGGGGCGACTGGAGGCCGGGTACCCTTTACTCTCGTATGAGGAGCTTGCCCGGCTCCTGACACTCTGGAGACACAGCGAGGAATACGGTTTTTTGGCCAACGCCCCTGTGCACCCTTTGCAATGGACGCTCAAGTTCCTGGATCGGGCAATCCGGGCGGCGTTTGACAAGTCCAACCCGGCGCGCTTCCCGACCTTCAAGAAAAAGAATCGGTACGAGGCGGGCCTGCGCTTTCCAGACCCGAAACAGATCAAGCTCAACCTGTCGACTAAGGATGCAGACGGGCGGTGTGTCTTGCCAAAGGTTTTCCTGCCCAAGATCGGGTGGGTGAAGTTCCGCAAGTCCCGGACCATCGACGGGACGATTCGGAATGCCACGGTAACATGGCAAGCCGGGCACTGGTACATCTCTTTCCAGACGGAGATCGACGTGCCGGAGCCGGTTCACCCGTCGGAGTCGGCTGTGGGGATCGACCGGGGAATTGTGCATTTTGCGGCACTGTCGGACGGCACGTTTGTCGATGCGCCGGGATGGTTCCGGCGGCATGAAAAGAAACTGGCTTGGGAAATGCGGAAGCTGTCGCGGAAGAAAAGGTTCTCGCGAAACTGGCAGAAACAGAAGGCCAGGCTTCAGCGTCTTCATGCGCATATTGCGAATGCCCGGCGGGATTTTCTGCACAAGACCTCCACGGCCATCAGCAAAACCCACGCGATGGTGTTTGTGGAGGATTTGCGGATCCAGAACATGAGCCGGTCAGCCAAGGGGACGAGGGAGAATCCGGGAAAGAACGTGCGGGCCAAGAGCGGGCTGAACAAAGCGATCCTGGACCAAGGGTGGTTCATGTTTCAAACGTTCTTGGGCTACAAGCTCCATTGGTTGGGAGGCTGGCTGGGGGCCGTACCGGCCCCGTACACGAGCCAGACTTGTCCGGTGCCGGAATGCGGACATGTGAGCCAAGCGAATCGGCCGAGGCAAACGACATTCCGGTGCGAGAGGTGCGGGTATGAGGGCAATGCCGACACAGTGGGAGCGATGAACATTTTAAGGGCTGGACTGGCCCGGATCGCCTGTTCTCCGGTGTAGCGCCGGGGAGTCGGTTGTTCGACCGATCCAAGGGGTGCAACAAGGCCCCTGGTGGCAGGAAGGAATCCTCCGCCTTCAGGCGGGGGAGGAGGTGTGCGGGCGGCAGCCCACATTGGATGCTGAACATCCAGCAACGGTTGGACTGCTGGACAGGTCAGCGCTGCATAGTGGTCAGTGCAGCAAAGGATACTTCTAGGGCGTTTCCGTGAGGAACGTGGCGAAGGAGAGAGGGAGTGCCGAGAGGTCCCTATCCGAAGTGTGCAGGTTGAAAGCGAAATGCTGAATGCCAAAGCGGCGGGATGAACTGGGGACGCTGCGTTCTCTGCGGAACCTAAAACCCCCCCATGAGGGAGGGGTGAGGCAGCCCTGTCGACCACGATAACGGGGTATGCGGTTCATCACGTGGAGGGTGAGACATGTGCACTGTAGCCAATGTGGGTGACCCGTCGAGATCTCTCGGTTACCGTAGTGGGCATGGGCATATAAGGGTATCCGAAGTTGCTCGTGTGCCGAGAGAAGTCAGAGCGCCTTCATAGTAGCGAAGTAACCCCGAGACCATAACTCGGTGTGAAGTGAAGGAAGGCGTCGTTGCTGAAAAAGTTGATTCAGAAGCAGGCATGCTAATTGGTAAGCCTCCGCTGCGAAACACTGCCAAGATGGTCCTGCTTGCGAGGAGACGCTCGAACTTGAAGTGGCACAATCTTTACGGACGTTTGCTCAGCTATCAACGGTTGTATGAGGCGTGGCTAAAAGTGAAGGCGAATCGGGGGGCTGGCGGAGTAGACGGAATCAGTCTGTCCGCTTTTGAAAGCAAATTGGAGGAAAACCTCCAAGAGCTTCTAAGAGACCTCAAAGCCAAGACTTATAAGCCAATGCCAGTACTCAGACGCTACATTCCGAAACGAAACGGCAAGAAACGTCCACTTGGCCTTCCGTCTATACGGGACAAGGTTGTACAGCAAGCGGTGGTGGATATACTCCAACCTCTATACGAGACGGAGTTTCATCCGGCCTCCGTCGGCTTCCGTCCCGGAAAAGGTGCGTTCAATGCGTTCGGACGCATCATTCACCTGATGGAGCAAGGCTATGTTTGGGTGTACGATGCTGACATCAAGGGCTACTTTGACTGTATAGACCATCGAATACTGCTGGAGGTTATGAAGCGAAGGATTGCCGACCGATCCATTTTGGACCTCATCTGGCAGTGGTTAAAGGCTGGGGTCATGGAGAATGGTGTGAGAAGTTTCTCCAAGGCGGGTACGCCGCAGGGCGGAGTCATCTCTCCATTGCTGGCCAATGTCTACCTCAACGAGTTGGACTGGGAGCTCAGTAAGGCTGGAGTGCAGTTTGTGCGCTATGCCGACGACTTTTTGGTCTTCGCAAAGAATGAAGAAGGCGTCAAGCATGGGGAAAATATCGTTCGAACTGTGATGAAAAGACTAAAGCTCGAACTGTCGGTTGAAAAGACCAAGACCCTGCACCTGATGGAGGAACGCACCTCAGACGGAAGGATAATTCCTGAACTCGAATACCTCGGAGTGGCAATCCAAGGATGGTTTCGAAAACGGGACGGAACATGGAGCTTTGGGCTGAAATGTACCTCGGAAGCCATGAAGGATTTCCGAGTGGCAGTGAAGGAAAAGACCCCAAAGACGCATACCCTAAGTCTGGCAGCGCTGGTCGAGAGAGTGAACCCGATCATCATGGGAAAGGCGGCGTACTGGGCACAAGCTGCTAAAGCGGTGCAGGTGTATAAATCAATTCGAGGCCGATGCCGCTGTGCCACAGCGCTCCTCGGTCAACAGACGAGCAGGCTAGATGCGTATGTCCGTCAACGTATTCGGCGTTGCCGCCTGCCTCAGCGTGGCGGTAGCAAGACGTACAGGAGAGCTAACATGCTCAGGTCAATCTACACCCACGAGCGCCTTATAAAGGCGGGACTTCGATATGCCGAGAGAATTGTTCGGGATGCGGCTACGGGCCTGCCGCTGACAGATGACGAGTATTTAGCGCTTATCCGTCAGCGCAGGGAGAAGGCAGCCGCTGCCAAGCGGCAACGCAAAGCTGATGACGCAGCGTACTGGGCCAAGCGAGCTGCTGCGTATCAACGAGCCCAGGAACGAGTACGCAAGTTCGAGAGTAAGTGACGTAGAGCGGTTTGCGGGAAAACCGCACGAGCCGTTCATTGAGGGGCTGGCCCCGAAAGGGGTTGGCCTACTCTATCAAGATCAGAGGTCGGCGGTGGCGACATATCGTAAATCGCGCCATCAATTCGCTCCCACCGCTCAAACTTTGACTCGTCAATCCGGTTAGCCTCCACAGCCCCTCGCTCCTTCTTTGGTTCGCATCTTACATGCATTGTAGCACGGTTCAACATTATTTATTAACCCGTCATGACAGAGGTGTTTGAAGATTCCGTCGAAATGCTGGTCGCCGATGTGGAGATCTTGAATCCGTTTCTGGATAAAGAGGCGCTGACCGACCTGGCGGAGATTCATTGTATCGAGTTGCCGAAACTCCGGGAGCAGTCGTCGGGGTTGGAGCAGTGGCTGGTGCGTTGGATGTTGTTTTTCACGGCGATGGGGGATCGGGCGATTCGGAAGGTGCTGACGACGTTGGAGTTTTTGAGCCAGGACGAGGAAGCGCGGAGGTTGTATGAGGAGCGGATGAAGGGCTTGCAGACGTATCTGGCGGATATGGAAGGAGCAAGGCAGGAGGGGAGAGAGGAAGGAAGGAAAGAGGGAAGAGAGGAAGGGGATCGGGAGGCTCGAAAGGAGTTGGCGAGGGCGTTGCTTGACATGGGGGATGACTCGGAAAAGGTTGTACAGGTCACAAAGCTGTCGAAAGAAGAGGTCGAGGTGATCCGGAGAGCGATGGGGCCTGATCAGTGACGGGCGGCCATCGGTGGTTGGACAAGGGCCGATGGTGCCATGAGCCATTGGGCGCGAAAATCTGGGAAATGGCGGTACGTCATGAAAGTTACCGTTCTGCTATGACTCCGAAGTATACATATCAAGGAATATTAACTTTACTTTTTAAAGCTAATGGGTTAAAGTATCCATCGAGGTGCAATCTCCTGTCTAAACATCGACGATATGGAGGGCGAAAGGAACATGAGAATTTTTGTCGGTTACGCCAGCATGAATGGTCACACCAAATTCCTGGCTGATGAAATCGCAGCCGGAGCCAGGAGCGTCACCGGGACAGAGGTGGTCCAAAAGGCGGTGAAGGACACCTCGCCATCCGAACTGGAAGCTTTTGATGCCATTATCTGGGGTTCTTCCGGCGTCTTCGGCAACCCGAATCCGGAGATGGTGCAATTCTTTGTTCAACTTGGACAGCAGTGGTTCATGCGGAAACTGGAAGGAAAGTTCGGAGGCGTCTTCGGAACCACGTCAACGGCCCATGGAGGCATTGAAAACCTTCTGCGCGCACTGGCGGCTCCGATGCATCACCACGGTATGATTGTCGTTTCGCCTCCCAGCTTACCGGATGAAAAACACGCCCTCTACGCGTGCCCTTATGGAATTGCCGCCACGATTCCGGTGGAAGCCAGCAAGGATGCCCCCATCAATAAACCAAGAGAGGAAGAACTGGATCTGGCTCGCCACTACGGCCAGTACATGGCCACCCTGTTAAAGTCGTCCAAGTAAACTAATGGTAAACCAACCATGCGGGCCCTCTGGATTCGATTTGCCGGGGGGCCTTTTACGTGGCCATTGTCTTACAATAATGCTTTGAGCCTGCGTGTAAAGTCAGCGGTGAAAACGCCTTTTTTTGCGGCGTCAACCATGAGAACGAGCAGTTCATCTTCATTGATGTCAAGAGGGCGAAGAATGAGTCGTTCATTGTCGTTCTTGTTCATCTTGTAATATGCGAAGCGGATTTCATCTTGCTGCGTTTGGTGAACATAAATTCGCTCAATTGCACTTACGGTATCACCTACCTTTAGCTTCGCTTGTTTTAGAAGGTCGCAGTAATCAGTTCTTTTGATCACGTCAAATCTATTGATTTTTTCTGTATGTTGGATTAAATTAAACTCCATGAGAAGCTTGGCTATAGCTAGGCTGATAAGCGAATTTTTGCTTAACTTTGTAGTTTCCGCCAAAGCCGTCAACCCGTCGTCTAGGTCGGAATCAATGTACATGTTGAACCTTACCTTGTTTTCGTCCATGTTCGTTTTCCTCCTTGTCAGCTTCAACACTTTGTGTTTTATTGCCACATAGTGTTAAATTAACACATCGTCTTAAAGGATGCAAGTGAACGAAACAACGTTCTGCGAGATATCCGAATCACAGTGGATACTGGTAGCCTGGCGAGATCAAGGAACTGTGGGCTCATCTAGGCGTGAAACCTAGTATATGATATTATGAATCGCATAGACCGGTTAACTATCTGTTAGGGAGGATGTAGATTCGTGAGGGTTTTCATCAAAAAATTCAACGTAGAAATGCAGATCAAGAACAATGGGCTTGAATTCGAAGTAAGAAACAGCAAGGATGAACATTTGGGTGATCTGGTCGTTACAAAGACCCAACTCATATGGTGCGAAGGGAAAACGCAACCCAAGAATGGGAAAGCCATCTCATGGGAGGATTTCATTCAATACATGAACGGGCTCTGAAGAAGGTGGCCGGTATGATGGAAAAGCCAAGGCCGGAGGACGCCGGGATGAAGGCGGCGGAAAGACAATGAAGATCCAAACACGTTTTCTCGGGCGGAGAGTTTGCACGGATCGTCGCCGGTCTGTTGCCGTACCGATTGAAAGACCGAAAAGATCACGTTAAGCATGCAGGATGTTACACGAGCTCTTTGGATCTAGGGTTCGGATCAAATTCCTCCGCTGTTGGCCAGTGTTCTGATCCGTAACAAGGGGGATGAACATGGAAAAAAAACCAAACCAGAATGGTGTTAATGCGGATAACTGCCGCTGGTATATTACAAAAGCGAAGGTTAAAGAATTATCTACAGGGGCCACCAATAGCTATAACTATATGTTTCGGTTGGCATGTGTTCCAGAGTACACTGTAAAACATGAGTATCAAGGACGCTCCAAAATTTCCAATCTGTTTCTTCCGTGCCGTCTGGATCAGGAGGGGTTTCTACAGGCAGAGATAGATAACAGTCAAAGTGTGATTGCGTTGACTGAGCATTGTTGGTTTAAGACCGGTAGGAATTCCTTTTATATCAAAAAAACACTTCTTTATATTACTGAAAAAAGCATGCCTGCGTTTTTCCTCTTTAAAAACATTAATGTCACGGATGGGCAAGCGTCCACGCCGATCGTTGTTGATGAAATCAGATTGGTGGGATCATAACGTGGAAGCTGAGATCAAATCGCACCGACCACGGTGGCCCGAGACCGCCATATTTTGGGGCGGCGGCGCCACCGCGTCTCTAGGTATGAAAACGACAGTTCAATTGGCAAAGTCGATTTGGACCTTGGCAGATAGAAATTTGACGCTGGAGGAACGGGTCCGATCTGCATTTGGAAATTGGATTGATGATAGGTATGGGCATGTGATTCGCGACCTCCTGCTGATTCTTGGCGACGATTCAATGCCCCTGGGAATTGAGGCCGGAAAACGGCAGTTTGCGGCGCATACGGAAACGGATATCATGGAAATTGTGCAGTATCTCAGAGTGACTTATGACTGGGCGACGTTGCGCGAAGTGATCCATGCGTGTCCGATCCGTCGCGGTGAGTCGCCGGACGGCCAATATGTCCCGATACAAGACATTTTCAATGTGTTGGATTTACATATCGGGAGCGGACTCGGGTTTCGGGTGCCGGGACACGGTCAGTCGCCCGGAATGTTCATACGCCCCGATCGCTTGAGGCATGCACGAAACGCACTCATATTGCTGTTCTTGTTGCTCCACAGTCTCGGCTACCAAGAGTTGATCCATAACAAACAGTCTGTTTTGAAGACGTTTGAACAATTTGCGACTGTTCTGTATGACTTGATGATCGAGGAAGGATTACGGTTGGCGCGGGAAGGGAAGCCACTTCAAGAGCGCAACTTTTATTTATTCAGCTACTCGGTTATTAGCATGAACTGGGATCCACTTTTGCTGTGGCTCATGTTGAATTGCCATAAAAGGGGGAATAATTCTGTCCATGCCCCCTACGTTGGGAATCCGCCACAAAAATTGAAGTTGTTTCTTGATATCGGCGCTCTTTCAGGGGTACGGCAGGTCGACGGCAAGACGCCCGACATCTGGTATTCGTTTAACGAAACTGTGGTGCAACGCATAAATGACCCGGAACACGTCACCGGACGCCGCGCCCGCGTGGGGAAATTCTTTTTTCCGCACGGAAGTTCTTCGTCTCGAGAATGTCCGAATTGCGGCAAGGTGGTGGTGTGTCTCGGAGATGAATGGTCCTTGCAATCGCCTGGTATTTTCCCCCCATTGCCGCTACCGGGACTTCAGTTTGGATTTCGGGCCAAATCTCGGGAGGAGGTGATGGCACGACGTGTCCGTGGATGTTTCGACGGAGTCCAGTGCCCATTTTGCGGTGAGATCACCGAATTGAAGGACACTCCGCTGATTCTTCAGACTAATTTTAAAGGCGGTCATGGTCCGTCCCTTGAACAGATCCAGCGAGACATGAGAGCCTCGCTGGAAGGGGCGAGACATCTTGTATTTCTCGGATACTCGGTGCCGCCGGACGACTTCATATATCGAAGCGTTTTTACCGCGCGAAAGAATCATGCTGAATCGGTATACTGCTCGGTTGTTGTTGGATATGATCCATCGGCTCCGGACAAATGGCTGATTGGAGACGAATTGAAAGCGCACATTCAGCGTGTATCCGAAAGGTCCGGGATCGATATGTCTTTCGTTCAAATGGTTGAGTCCATGTGGTCCATATTCGGGATGCAATATGTGCGGGCATACGCCCGGGGCATCCCCGATGTGTTCTTAGATCCGGGTTCACAGATTGTCAGTGCGGATCGAGTCCGGGAATTGCTTTACCCAGCTAACGGGTTTGCTCCAGGTGTGTTTCCCTCGCATCAAGTTGTCCGCAACTAGGTCTAATCGATGGCTTATATCAGCGTCCAACGGCCACAACACCGTATGTTGGGCCAAGGGGTGAGGGTCCTGTATGATAGAATAGCATAATAGAGTAACGCGTATGAGGTGAGGGCCAATGACCACGCTTCCTTTACGCCATATTTCCATTCGCGTTCCTTGGCACGATACGGCCTGGGATGGACGTGTCTGTACGAATCCACGAGGGAACGCAGCTTGTTTAGCGCTTGATAGAATACGTGAGTCACGCAAGGATGATGACGAGTCCGCAGTTGCCGGGAGGTTGCTCTCTGAGTTGCCGGAATCCCAATGGCCTGCGTGTATCGCGGAACGCGGCACCCTGATGGCACCATTTGAAATTGTTCGGACTGTTGTTCAGCCATATAGTCCAACAAGCGAAGCACACAAACATATTTTACCGACCAAACTGCGTTTGCCGCCTTATTCTGTGGCGGCGATTCCATTCCGCTGGATGAACCGACAGTTCGCCTGGCAGTTGGCTGAAGAACATGGGATAGATGCGTCGCCGGATCGAGAACCTACGGATCCCGAATGGTTGAGAAATAATCGTTGGGTACAGTCGCCCGACAATCAAAAAGCCTTGCTTGAAGGTTTCTTCAGCGCCATCCAGCCGGAACGGTCTTTGTGTTTCTTCTATGCCAAGCAAACCCCGCTGATGGAAGACGAGCGGCGGGTCATCGTCGGTGTGGGCAGAGTAAAACATGTCGGACCGCTCGTAGAATATGAATATGCCGAGGACAGACCCATTCGCTCATACATTTGGGATCGTGTGGTTCAGCATTCCATCGAGCCGGAATTCCGTGACGGCTTTCTGCTTCCGTACCACAGTATTCTGGGAAAACTCCAAGCAGATTCGTCCTTCAATCCGGAGGACTTTGTCGCTTTTGCCCCCGACGATAGGCAGATCGAATTCTCCTATGCTGCAGAACACGTGCTTCATGATGCCGCTATCGCGGGACTCCTCGAGTGTAAACGGTGATCGAGAATTCGATGACCTTGGTGGAAGGCCCTTGGGAGAGGGTTCTACAATGGATTGACGAAAGACTGGGCGAACTTTGGCAACTGCGTGGCCCGTACCCCGGCCTTGGAGCCGCATTATCCGCCTTCGGTGTGCAGTTGGGCAGTTTTCTGGCTTATGAGTTGGCCGCTCAATTGCAGGGCGACGAAGATCCGTGGTCCTTGGTTGATCATGTATTTCGAAATCCGACCGCACTGCCCGCCTCAATGCAAGGGCAAGTCACGAGCGTGTTGCAAGCGAAGTGGAAAGACCTTCATGAGAATAAACCCGAGCGCATTGAGTTGCTGAAGCTCTTGTCTCGATTTGAACTCACCGCAGACCAAGCCAAACGATGGTATGATCCCGAACGACGGGCGGATGCAGGGATTGATGTCACCGACCATGAGATTCTTCAGAATCCCTATCTGATCTTCGAACGTGATCACATGGCGGTCGATCCGGTGAGCATATGGACGATTGACCGGGGCGTGCTGCCGGGCGCATCGGTACTCCGCTCACATCCCCTTCCAGCCTTATCGGCGATGGAAAGCAACGCCGACGTCCGAAGACTGCGCGCGATATTCGTTTTCTTGTTATACCGGGCTGCGGATCGCGGGCACACTTTGCTTCCTCGTGCAGAGTTGATCCGTCAATTCAGGGCTCTCAACATCGACCCGTCCTGTGACATAGACGGCGATTTACTGGATGCCATTCAAGATCAGTTTGCGCCGGATATTCATGTCTGCGAACTCAAAAACGGTTCAGCGGCATACCAACTTCGAGAATTTAACGAAATAGGAATATTTATCCGAAAGACCGTGAAGCAGCGCATCAAAGGAAAGCGGCACGGGTTGTCCGTCGATTGGGTACAGCGGCTCAATGAAAAACTGCCCGGTCCCGTAAACGACGAGCTTGAAAGCAAGGCTCGTGAGGAGAAGGCTGCGTCTTTAAAAGAACTCGCGGAGTCAAGGATCTCTGTCTTGGTCGGCCCGGCCGGGACAGGAAAGACTACATTGCTGTCCGTTCTTTGCAATGAGCCCTCAATCCGTAACGATGGGGTGCTACTTCTGGCTCCCACCGGGAAGGCACGTGTCCGACTGCAACAGTCTACCGGCTTTCACGCTCAAACGTTGGCGCAGTTTCTCCGGCAGTGGGGACGATATGATGAGAATACGGGTTTTTACTACATGTCCGATCACGAACGGTACTCCGGGGCAAAAACCGTAATCATCGACGAAGCGTCCATGCTCACAGAGAACCAGCTCGCCGCCCTGCTGGACGCACTCAGGGGAGTTCAGCGTCTGATTCTCGTGGGCGATCCACGACAGCTGCCACCGATCGGTGCGGGACGGCCGTTTGTCGACATCGTGAATTGGTTAACACCTTCCGATATCGCGACCCGACAACCTAAAGTAGGCGCGGGTTATGCCGAACTGACCATTCGGCGCAGATACCGGGGCGAAACACGTGAAGACCTGCAATTGGCAGAGTGGTTCAGCGGTCGGGCACTCGGACCCGGTGATGATGAGGTATTTAACGCGGCGCTGACCCGGGATGAATCGCCGCATCTTCGGTTCGTAACGTGGAGGGACGAAGCGGAATTGCACGAGCAGTTGCTGACCGTCTTATCTGAGGAACTAGAGCTCAGTGATCGTCTGGATGCCACGGGCTTCGAATTACGTTTGGGAGGGACCGTGTTCGGGAGTTACGTCTACTTCAATCGAGGCGCGGCAAAGCACGTCGAAAAGTGGCAAATATTATCTCCTGTGCGAGGAATGGCACACGGCGTGCGTGATCTCAATCGTTTTATTCAACACACATTCCGACGACGTATGATTCAATCAGCAAAGCTTCCGCCATGGCAACGGAAGATACCTTCTCCGATGGGGGCGGAAGGGATTGTTTACGGAGATAAAGTGATCAATGTGTTAAACCATTCGAGGGACCGGGTATATCCGAATACCTCCGATGCTCTGAAATATGTTGCCAATGGGGAGATCGGAATTGTGGTGGGCCAGTTCAGAAACAAAGGCATGACCACAGCGCCCACAAAACTCCAGGTGGAGTTCGCGTCTCAACAAGGGTTTATGTATGACTATACCAACCGGGATTTTCGTGATGAAGGGAATCCTCTGTTGGAGCTTGCGTATGCCATCACCGTTCACAAAGCACAGGGGAGCGAATTTGGAATCTGTTTTTTGGTCCTACCCCAACCGTGTCGAACCGTAACAAGAGAACTTTTGTACACCGCATTGACCAGACAACAGCAAAAAATCGTCATCCTCATTCAGGGTGAACCCACCGATATTCTGAAGTATTCATCGGATTACTTTTCCGATACGGCACGGAGATTGACCAACCTATTCGAAAGGCCGATGCCGACGGCGATCGGCGATGTCCTTCTGGAAGACAATCTCATTCACAAGTCTGGGAAGGGCGAACCGATGCGTTCCAAGTCAGAGGTTATCATTGCCGATGCACTGGCTTCGGCAGGGATCCAGTACCATTATGAGTTGCCCTTGCGAGGTACGGACGGGCAAATTCGTTATCCGGACTTTACCATCGAAGATGATAACAGAGGGATTACTTATTACTGGGAACATTGTGGAATGCTCTACAATCCACAGTATCGGGAACGATGGGAACGCAAGCTGCAATGGTATCGCTCTCAGAACATCCTTCCGATTGAAGAAGGTGGAGGAGAAAGGGGAACACTCATTGTGACGCAAGACGATGAAAACGGCGGAATCAGCTCACATGAGATAAAACAGTTAATCCAAGACATTTGGGGATAGTAGAAAGAGCAGATGGACAAAGGAAGCTATGGGAAATGGACACGACACTGGCCTCGGGTGGTGCCGGGTACATCGGCGGCCACGTGGTGAAGCGGCTGGTGGAGGCGGGGCCCCGGTAGGCGGAATTTCCCGACGAGGCTTTCTGATTCGTCTGCCTTTTCCGTTGACTTCCAGTGAAAAAAGTAGCCGAACCACTGTTTTTCACGGCGAAAACGAAGGGGCAGTTGGAGGAATTGGCGATGGGTGATCCGGCGATCAAGAAGGCGCTGACGACGTTGGAGTTTTTGAGGCAGGACGAGGAAGCGAGGCATTCAAAAAACCGGTTCATATGAACGATATCGTGGTACAAGCATGGGGACATCTCGCGGGGGACGCCCGGGTGATTCTTCCGATATGAGATCTTCAGCAGGATGTACATGATCCAAGGGGGTACAAACCATGGTTGATTCCGCGGTGTTTTTCTGTTCAAAATGTAGGGGCCTGCAAGGTTATACGGAGTACTTCATTCCGGTTGAAGCGTTCGGAAATTCTCGTGCCCCCGTCGTGATGTTGAGTCTCAACCCTTCCCACCGGGAGTACACAAGTATCCGGCCGGGCGCCAAAACGCACCCATTGTATTCACCGTTGAACAACGACGGTAAGTCGGCAAGGGACTGCCTGAATCGCGACCAGATTCAACGGATAAGGAACCGTCAACGGGATTATTTTCAGACTGGAGAACACCTGGATTGGTTTGATCCGGCGGAGCGCTTCTTGAACATGATTGACACAGATTCGTGGGGACCGCTCTCTTTTGGCATCAATCATTTGGAAAATGTCGCCAACGTGGATATTGTAAAGTGTCCAACGGATCCGGTGTGGGGTAACATTAAGGAAGACCACGACGCGTATATCTCGAATTGCATCCCTTGGTTGATACCACAACTATTTAATGATCACGTCAAACTCATATTCGTCAATGGATCCGGAGTTTATAAAGCGCTTAAGACGTTAACGGATCTGAGAATACGACGCGTTGAAAAGCCACAGTCTGTGAAATTGGATTCAGGCGCTAATTGCGAAGTGTATTATGACAAGGTTTTTGATCTTTTCTCCGACAAGTTCGTTTTTTTAACAGGGACGAGCTGTCGCATCTCGAAGGATCACTATGGACAGTTTCACGAAGGTCCTCAGCGCGAAAGAGTTGCCGAGGTAGTCGAGAATGTGATTCAACGAATGGGCTTATAAATACCGCCCAAAAAAGGCCAGTTTGGCCGAAAGACCGTTCGGCAAGTTCGACCGTATCGGCCCGCGGTGGATGCCCTCGATTCAGTTCGGGACGCATCGCGTTCACCTGATGTGTTTTGGCGACAAAGGATTTTTGTGCCCGATGTCGTATTAAGTCGTATTAAAGTATTAGATAGGACTATAGGCCAAAACTTATGTATTTTGTTCCGGAAGGAGACACCGTTTGTAAATACCGTTGACTCCATATCCACCTCGACTGTTACAGCCGAAGAACAAAAGCCGGATGCAAAGCAATCCGACGATCGCCTCGACAACGTGATTTTTGTCGAAGAGACGCTGCGGCAGATTCAAGCAGAGGTGTTACGCGGCCAAATCATTTCGACATTGAAGCGCCAAGGCTTTCAAGTCACAGACCGCGGTGTCGCCCTGCCGCACGACGTGCAGAAGGAAAGGATTCGTCAACTCCACGCCCTCGCTGTCCGGCACCGGATTCATGAGGCGCGCGGCCTGCGTCAGCACGAACATCGACTTCTCCGATACATAGCCGGTGGATCTGAAGTTGTGCCGGAGAAGATCTCACCAACACTGGTGGAGGTCAGTCGCGGATCCGAGGAAGAGTTGCTCTTCCGGTACGCACGGCTGCACTGGAGCATTCCAATCTCCGCGGGCCAACAGGGGGCGAGTTTACGATTCCCATCAACCGGATTCTCAAAGGGCTGAATAGACAGAGCCTGGTTATCACGGTGCGAAATTTGGTGCTTGATCGTTGGGAACTCTTCATACAGATCCTGTACGAATCCTCCTTTTTCCAAAATCTGACCATGCCCAAAGGCGAAAACCGCATGACGGCGTGCGAAACCCTGGCTGATAATATTAAGAAAAAGAAGATCAAATTGACGGATTTACATACCCATGAGTCTTTTCAAATGGTATGGGAGTTGCTGGGGCAGGAACGGATTCAGAAGATCTTCTACAGAACTGAGGCCTCACGCGCACGTTTTCGCGAGGCATGGGAAGAAGCGGATCCGCAGTTGTTTTATCACGAATATTGGAAACCTGTTGCAGAACTGTTCCGCGGGTACTGTCCCGTCAAGTGGTGTAAAATCACCATGTGTGTCAAGAGTGTGACAGGGTTGCCTTTGTCCCCGCCTGGAAGTGTATCGCCCGTCGTCGCTCCGTCAAGGGACGCTGCGCTTGACCTGTCGGTCACCCTTGACCTCGCTCCTTCCGGGCGAGTATCGGCAGCTAGGGGACAAAGCCAAGGTTTGCGTGTGGCATACACGCCCCCCCTTCAGGCTTAGACTTACTTCTGTAGCACGGATGCGGACGCGAGCAGGGCCTGATCCGGCTTCAGTTTCGCCATCGATTCGAGGCTGAAATACCGGCGGGACACCATCCACTCCTCATGTTGTTCCTGCAGGATGGATCCCATCAGTCGCAGCACGGATTCCCGATTCGGGAAGATCCCGACGACGTCCATCCGCCGTCTCATCTCACGGCCCATCCGCTCCAGTGGGTTGGTGGAGCAGATCTGCCGCCAATGCTCGCCAGGCAGTGCCATGAAGGCCAATACGTCCTCCTCCGCCGCCTCCAGGATCTGCATGGCCTTCGGGAACTTGCCCCGCAGTTCCTCGACCACCCGGCGCAGCTGTCCTCGGGCCGCCTCCTGGGTGGGCTGGGCAAAGATGGTCCGGATGATCGCCGCCACCATCGGCTGCTGTTTCTTCGGCACTTGGCTCAGGACGTTGCGGAGGGTATGCACTTTGCACCGCTGCCACGCAGCGCCTGTCAGCACTTCTGAAATCGCCTGCCGCAGGCCAAGGTGGGCATCACTGATGACCAGCCTGACTCCCCGAAGTCCACGCTCTTTCAGCCCTCTGAGAAACTCGGTCCAGAATGCCCCGTCCTCACTGGTCCCGATGTCAAACCCCAGCACCTCACGCTCCCCAGTATCGGTCACCCCGATGGCGATCACAAAGGCCATGCTCTGGACCCGCCCGCCTTCCCGCACCTTGGGGAAGGTGGCGTCCAGCCAGACATACGGATATTCCCGTTCCAGCGGCCGCCCTTTGAACTGTTGGATGTCCTCATCCAGCACACAAACGAGAGACTTCACTTTTGCTGATGCCATCCAGCCCAAGCGCCCGAACCACATCGTCCACCTTCCGGGTGCTGACCCCATTGACATAGGCCTCCTGGACCACGGCGGCTAGGGCCTGTTCCGCCCGGCGGCGTGGCTCCAGAATCGACGGGAAAAAGCTTCCCTGGCGAAGTTTGGGGATCTTCAGGTCGAGAGTCCCAAGACGAGTATCCCACTCCCGTTTCCGGTAGCCATTGCGTTGCGTCCTGCGTTCCTCAGTGCGCTCGTAAGGGTTCGCGCTGACCTTTTGCGTGGCCTCGGCATCGATTAAAGATTGGGCGAACATCTGCATCAGTTCACGCAAGAAATCGATCTGTTCCTCACCCTGGATCTTGCGAATCCACTCAAGAACTGCGAAACTGTTGAGAGAAGCCATCGTTGCGTGACCTCCTACTGGTTTGGTTTCCACACTCTAGTAGACACGCACGATGGCTTCCTCGTCAATTGTGGAGGGCCAAATTTACACCACTACTTGAGACTCTAACGTTCCGCGCGAAAATCGTCCTCAGGCAAGACCGATTGAAAAAGCCCTGGGATGGCTGTTGAACCTCGATGTTGAGCAACGTCCGATTTTGATTATAGATCTGTCCAAAGAGCATGTCGAAGGCTTGTTGTAGAACGAGGACATTCAAATGCTGGTCATCAAACGGCTGTTGGAAGTTTTGAATCAAGCAGCAACGGGGCGCGGGGTGCGGGACGTCCTCGTGGATGCGGCGCGTACCACTCGCAAATATGGGCTGGGATGGCTGTTTATCAGTCAAACCCTTTCAAGCCTTCACACCGAGATCCTTCAACAGTTGCGCGTCTTCTTTTTCGGGTTTGGATTGGGACTTTGGTCAGGAATTTCAGGCGCTGCGTCAGCTCGTTGGTTTCGCCGGGCCGGCTTTGGGTCTCTATCAGCTTTTCCGGGATCCCCACTCGGCTTTTGATACCGCCAGCCGCCAATATTCGTTCATGACCATTGGCCCGGTGAGCCCGCTCTCCTTTGCCGGTACGCCTCTTTTTTTTCAATGCATTCAACACAGTCGAAGCCTTTTTGGAAGCGAACAACTTTAGAGTGTAACACCATCAGCCGGCCGGACCGTTACCGCAACGATGCGGGCGTCTGTTCAACCGTAAGTTAGCTTGTACACCTAAACTCCTTTTCTTTGTTTACGGCGTTGCTGTCGTAATGTTTATAGATACCGTAGACAACTTGACCAAGTCCATTTGTGGTTGCGCAAAGACAAGTAACTGTATGATGTCGATTTATCTCCCCTGATTATGGAAACAGGAGCTGTCCGCGTGGGTGTGCGCCGGGCGGGAAGCGGTGCGGCGCCGGGAACTGGAGCGGGCAGTCTACCCAGGTGTTCGCCGTGGAACGCACCTGCCGGGAAATGGCCCTGTGCAGGTTTGCAGTGCCTTGCTCCAAATCGTTCGCAACGTCTATTGTGATTTTGAATTATTGAAAGGATCAAGGATCCCAGTAGTGAATGGGATTACCGTGTGACCGGACGGGAGGAGGACTGCCGACATATTTATCGAAAATGGGATCTCCTCGTTCAAGCATCTTTCCTTCGAATAGGCACCGACCATCATGACATGGAACAACATCTTGAATTTCCATAGCTCCACGCACCGTATTCCCGGCAACGAAAAGGACGTACTGTTCTCCACGGGCTCGTTCGCGGTTGACCCTCTAACACGCTCGACCTGCTTGGTAAAGATCCTGTGGCGACATGCCATTCCTCCACCCGACCATCGTACGGTCAAGACAGTCTGTCTCAGGGTTTACTTCCTCGGCATTTTTAAGGTAAATCAAGATCATCGTTCCCACCATCCTTAATTGAGAAATCCCCGAGGTGAGCTTTGTTATCGCCAGACTCCACCCCTGAAAACGATTGTATCGTTCGAATTGGTGCGTTTCAACCAATATTATCGCACCCCACTTTGCAGGAACTCAAGGCGTCTCGTGGACATATGTCCTGTAAAGCTACTACTGCGAAGCGAACGAACGCCAATTGGTATAATAAGATTGGATCAACAGATGCGCTGCGACGATCTCCGGCCGGCTGCCGATCGCCCTGGAATCAGCGGCTCCGCAACAAGCCGCGTGTTGAGCGAAGCCCCCGTGATGGCGTATACTGCCGTCAAAACCGTACAAATGAGCGAAACCAATCGGGAGAGGGCGGGTGCGGGGAATGGACACAGTATTGGTAATCGGGTGGGGCCGGGTACACGGCAGCCATGTGGTGAAGCGGTTGGTGGAGGCGGTGCGGCCGGTGGTGGTGCTGGAGAATGAGAGCACCGGGCATCGGGAAACCGTGCGTGCTGTGGAAGCGCTGACGGGGTGGGAGATTCCATACGTACCGGGGGATGTGGGCGATGGGGACGGCGTTCGCCTGATCGTCGAAGAGCACCGGGTGGGTGCGGTGATGCATTTTGCGGCGAAAAGCGTCGTGGGTGAATCCGTGCGGCACCCGGAGGTGTACTTTGCGGAAAATGCCGCGAGGGGGATCGCGTTTTTTTCGGGCGTTGTGCGAGGCCGGGGCGAGTCGGATCGTGCTGTCCTCCACGGCGGCGGTGTACGGGAATCCAGAGGGGTGCCGATTCCGGAGGAGCACCCGGTGCGGCCGATCAATCCGTTCGGTGCGTCGAAGGTGATGCTGGAGCAGGTGCTGGGTTGGCTGTAGACCACTTTTCCGATGCAGTGGGTGGCACTGAGGCATTTTAATGCGACGGGAGCTGACTCGTCCGGGCGATTGGGTGAACGGCACGACCCGGAGACGCATTTGATCCCCATCGTGCTTGAGGCGGCGCTGGGCCGGCGGGAGCAGGTGACGGTGTTCGGCACGGATTACGACACCGGATGGAACGTGCATTCGGGACTACATCTACGTGCTGGATCTGGCTGACGCCCATCTGGAGGCGCTGGCGGCACTCGATGGCGGTCACCCTTCGGCGATTTTCAACGTCGGGACGGGGCGGGGGCATTCGGTGCTCGAGGTGATCCGGATGGCCGAGGAGGTGTCCGGGCGGACCGTCCCGGTGGAGCTGGGGGCCGGCGTCCGGGGGATCCGCCGGTGCTGGTGGCGGACGGAGGCCGGCTGCGGGAAATCGACTCGCAACCGCGGCACGGCCTGCGGGAGATCGTGGCCTCGGCGAGGGCTTGGCATCGGGGTCAGGGGCGGTAAGTCGGGCTTCTTCGCGCGGTGGGCGATGCACTGGGCGGAGGACGCTGGGTAAGACCACACTCTGGCGCCGCCGAATATGCGGTGCCCGCCGGGTGTTGTTTTCACGGCGAAAACGAAGGAGCAGTTGGAGGGATTGGCTATGGGGGATCCGGCGGTCAAAAAGGCGTTGACGACGCTGGAGTTTTTGTGGAAGGAGCAGGGCAGGAGGGAAGAGAACAAGGGGAGGAAAGAGGGGAGAGAATGAAGGGATCGGGAGGCACGAAAGGAGGTGCCAAAGAACTTCTTGGGGATGGGGCTGACTGTGGAGCAAGTGGCGGAAGGAACCGGACTAAGTCGTGAGGAGATCGAGGCCATCCGCTTATTGACCTAGTGCAAACTATAAATGAAAGGGGCGGAGACAGTTGGGGACGCCCGCCAAGATCACATTCATTCTCCCAGGTTCGGGTCATCATCCTGTGGGTGGTTTCAAGGTTGTCTATGAATACGCCAATGGGCTTGCGCGTCGTGGGCATCAGGTTACGGTGGTGCATCCGGCAGTTCTCAAAAAGGATGCTTCTTTGGTGACTCGGAGTAAAGGATGGTTACGCTACGTACAAAGAAGCTGGGATGGGTCGTATCGGCCTTCTTCTTGGTTCCGAGCTGATCCAGCTGTACGGTTGGTGTGGTTGCCGTCCTTGAAAGAACGATATATCCCTGATGGGGAGGTCATAGTTGCAACAGCTTGGCAAACCGCCGAATGGGTCGCGGAATATTCCCCGGCAAAAGGCAGGAAGTTCTATCTCATTCAGCACAAAGAAACGTGGTCTGGTCCTGAGGAAAGAGTGATGAACACCTGGAGCCTTCCCCTTCGAAAGATCGTCATCGCAAAATGGCTGCAGGACATCGCGGAACAGATGGGCGAAACAGCCGAGTACATACCAAATGGCTTGGATATTGAGGCGTTTGGGATGGACATTCCTCCTGAAGATCGGGACGGATGCCGTGTCATGATGCTGTACCACGAGTATGACTGGAAGGGATCCCGGGATGGATTGCGGGCTCTGGAGATGGTGAAGGAATGCCAACCGGATCTTCACGTGACATTGTTCGGTGTTCCGTCGAAACCTTCGGGACTTCCCTCATGGATCGAGTATTTTCAAAATCCTCCTCAGCGAGTTCTTCGCCGATTGTACAACGAGGCGGCTGTTTTTTTGGCAACTAGTTGGAGTGAAGGATGGGGGCTTCCAGCATCGGAGGCCATGATTTGCGGAGCGGCGGTGGTAGCCACAGATATCGGGGGACACCGTGAATTTGCGATGGATGTGGAGACGGCATTGCTCGTTCCACCACGAGATCCTTCCGCCATGGCTAATCAAGTTCAAAGGCTCCTTGCCAGCCCGAGATTGCGGATTGACCTGGCATACAGAGGAAACCGGTTTATTCAGCGGTTTACTTGGCAGCGTTCGGTCGACGCAATGGAACGTTGCTTTTTTCAGAGCGTCGAATCGCGAGAGGCCGTTTTCGATGAGGAGATGAGGTGATGCAGCCACTTGTATGTATCTCATCATGATTTCGATGGGCGGTATTCCCCCTGTCCTCGTTGGTTGCGGGAATTGAAGAAAGATGTCTGTACGGTTGCAAGTTGACATTGGGTGTTGGCTTGAAATCATGTGAAATTAAACGAGTGCCCTTTCAGACAACCTTGATCTTCTTTTGCTCACGTAGAAGTCTGGCATGGCGGCTGTGCTTGTTTCGCCAACGCAGGTACGACCGAATCGCTGTGGCCAACGCCTCGTGATTTGGATAGTGACTCCCACGCAACACAAACGATCGCAACGGAGCAAAATGACATTCGATTCGGTTCAACCATGATGCCTGGGTCGGTGTAAAAACCAGTTCTACATCGTTTTCTGCAGCCCACTCAGTCACAGTACGATGCTTGTGAGGTGAAAAATTATCCAAGACCACGTACAGCCGTTCAGACCGGTGATACCGCCGGCGGAGCAACTTGAGAAAACGCAGTATGTCCTGGTGCTTCTTGCTGGATGAGACGTGCCCGTACAGCTTATCCGCTTTCAGATCCAGAGCCGCAAACAAGTGCCTCACCCCGTGGGTGCGGCGGTACGTTGCCGGCAATCGATCGGGCCGACTTTTCGGGTACCATCCGCAACCGGAAAACGGCTGAATGGACAACGGTCCAAACTCGTCAATGCAGATGACCCGTCCGTCTTTAGGCGGATTCCGGTAGAGCGACTGGATTCGTTTTTTTTACCTCAAACTCAGGATCATTCGAGGCTTTCCATGTCTTGGTATGCTGGTAGGTGATGTCGGCTTCCTCCAGAATGACACGGATAGTCTCAATGCTAATGGAGGTCACGATGCCCCGCCTTTCGGCCTCCTCTTTGAGCTTGGACAGTGACCAATGGGTAAAGGGCAAACCCAAGGTGTTTGGCGGGATCTGGGCCAACTCAATGATCGCGGCTCTTTGTTCTTCGGTAAAGGTCCGCGGTCGTCCGCCTCTGTACCGGGGTTTTAAGGCCTCCAATCCATGCTGATTGGGATTATGGAGAGGAAGAATGCCCCAGGGGCCCCGATCATGGAAACAGGAGCTGTCCGCATGGGTGTGCGCCGGGCGGGAAGGGGTGCGGCGGAGGTGGGAGTTGATGAAGAGGCGGTGCAGCGTCGGGAGCTGGAGCGGTTCATCCGGGACCGCAACATGGTGACACTGTTTCAGCCCATCATCCCTCTGGCCGACGGGGAGACTATCGGGTTTGAGGTGTTGAACCGGCCGCCGCTGAGCTCGTCGTTTGCCAATGCGGAGGCATTTTACCGTTATGTCGGGCAGTCCACCCAGGTGTTCGTCGTGGAGCGCAGTTGCCGGGATATGGCCCTGTGCCGGTTTGCGGAACAGGTCGGGAGAAGTGAGACCTGCAGGATGCCCTGCTCTTCCTCAACATCCATCCCCATGTGATTTTGGACCCTTCGTTTCGGCCCGGGCACACCCTGCGCCTAGTGGAGGATTACGGCTTTTCCCCTTCCCAAATTGTGCTCGAGTTGACCGAGCGCGGGGCGATTGAGGACTACGGCCGGTTCGCCTGCCTGCTCCACCATTAACGTCCCAGGGCTTTTGGGTGGCGGTGGACGATGCGGGAACCGGGTACAACAGCCTCCAGACCCTCGTCTGTTTACAGCCGAAGTTTCTTAAATTGGATCGTTTCTTGGTGCGGGGCATCGCCGACAATGCGGCGGCCCGACGAATGGCGGCGCTGCTCCTGGACTACGCCCGGGAGGCGGGCACCCGGGTGATCGGTGAAGGGATCGAGACCGCCGAGGAGTTCGCCTGCCTACTGGATATGGGTGTGAAGCTTGGACAAGGGTGCCTGATCGGGCGGGCGGCCCGGCGGCCCGAGCGCTGGAGTGATCAGGCGATGCCGCGCGGTCGGATGAGATTGGCGTAAATGACGGGCCAACAACTCAGAGACGCATGTACACAGTCACGGAGGTATCGTGTCTATATTCTATGGCGGCACTATCTTGGTCCTGTCCTGCTACTGTCGTATAATGTCGATAGCACAGCCGGCCCGCTCATTGGATCTTTTCTATGTTATCCGCAGTTTGAACATGGGTGTGCTGTGGGCGGTGGCTGTTCTAGGAAAATTATATAACTCAAATTTCGCAACCTCAGGCAGCGAGTTTTGCCTTGATTGTGATGGGTAAATGCTCGATGAACTGCTGTACAATCTGCTCGATCACGTCGTGGTCCTGTGTGATGATTCGATCCAAGGCGGTTCTGAGCAACTCCAGAAGGAGTCTGAGTGCATCGATAAATCGTAGATCGTCGAGTTCATTACAGCAATCGAAAAACAGACCGCCGCTGGTTCGGGGATCCCGAGCGTCTCTGGAGGTTACTGACAACATGATGGAGCGGGTGAACACGATGGTTGTGTGCGCGAACATTTGGTCATACGTGCGCCCCTGAAGTTCTTTCGCCAGTCGGAGATAGGATTTGGTGACCTTGAACAATGTCTCGATGTCCCATCGCTTCCCATAGATCCGGACGATCTCTTCGTCGGCCAGGTGAGTGTCGGTACATAGAAGCGCCAGCCACCTGCGGGAACGGCTTCGATCTCGCACGAACACAATCTTGGCCGCTACCGGCTGCCCCGTTTTCTCCCTCTCCCAACTGGACGGTGACGGAGCCCAGAATCTTGGCTCGGCCCCGGCGCTTGCGGATCGCTTGGTACAGCTGGGAAAGCCTGAAGTGCTGGCCTTCATAGCCGTATCGGACCTTGGGCATATTCTTGAGCATGCACACGAGGTGCAGAGAGTGGCGAACGGCCTGCAGAATCGTCGATGGGTAGGAAAACCAGCTATCGAACAACAGGTATTTGGCCGAGATACCCATGGCTTGAGCCTGTTCCAGCAGTTTGAACATGACGTCTGTGGCCTTGCGTGTCCCCTCCTGTCGCCGCTTATAGCCGCAGGTGCGTTTATCGACCGATTCGTTGATGCCACATAGCCGATTTCGTTTGTTTTCAGAACTCAACAACGACAAGCACAAGGGGACAAACGAGTTCCCATCCGACCAACTCAACGTGAGCATGCGAAAGCCTCGTACAAACTGATGAGACACATGATCATAGACCTTAGACAGCAGTTCCATCTTTTTACTTCGGCTGCGGCTAAACAGAGAATCATCGATGATGAACACATCGGTTCGGTTCTCGGACGTAAGTCGGGCAAAGCGGTGCACCACCGCAGAGCTGAGCAACAGCAGAAAGCGCCGCCAGTTGTGCCGGGGAGAGTTGAGGAACCGATACACCGTGTCCTTGCCGAACTTGTCCATGAGTTGATGTTCCAGAACACTCTTCAGAATGCGCTGGTAAAAGACCAGTGTAAACAGCAGGCGAAAGACTTCCAGGACAGAAATGCCGGCTTGTTTCGTGATATGGGATTTTCTAAGCAGTTTCCCAACCTGGTACTCTTTGAAGAACGCCATTACCATAGATTGGAGTTGATCTGGATGCTGAGAATCACGTATCATGTAGGAAACATCCTCTCTTTTTGGCGTAGATTCTGGTCTTGGTAACTCCAGTCTAGCAAAAGATGAGGATGTTTTGCTTATCTATGACTCAAAAACCCAGTGAAATCAACGATCTAAAGGTTCATGCTGGGTGCGAAACTTGAGTTATATAATACTCATGTTATATGCGTTGGTCAATTCTTGGGGGGGGGAATTGGTTATGAAACTATTGGTAACCGGAGGAGCCGGGTTTATTGGCAGTAACTTCGTTCATTATATGTTGAATGAGCACCCCACCTATCGAATCGTCACCGTGGATGCATTGACCTACGCGGGGAACCTTGAAAATCTAAAAAACGTCGAGGATGATCCGCGCCACCAGTTTGTGAAGGGCGACATATGTGACAGGTTGCTTGTATTCGATTTGGTTTCCGACGGGTTTGATGTCATAGTCAACTTTGCAGCGGAATCCCATGTCGATCGAAGCATTCTTGATGCCTCTCCCTTTGTCCGTACCAACGTCTTGGGTACACAAGTTTTGCTCGATGCCGTTCGGGAGTTTGGGGTTTCCAAATATATTCAGGTGTCTACCGATGAGGTATATGGCAGTCTCAACGGCGACGGCTATTTCACTGAAGATACGCCTTTGTCCCCAAACAGTCCCTATTCGGCGAGCAAAGCGAGTGCGGATTTACTCGTCCGCGCCGCTCATCATACATATGGGATCGATGTCAACATCACCCGTTGCTCGAACAATTACGGACCATTCCAGTTTCCAGAGAAACTCATTCCCCTTACAATTTCCAATGCCTTGGAAAATCGTTCGATACCGGTGTACGGCGATGGACAACAGGTGAGAGATTGGCTGCATGTACTGGATCACTGTCGGGCGATTGATCAGGTCATCCACCACGGTCGTCCCGGGGAGGTTTACAACATCGGGGGACATAACGAGAGGACGAACCTTGAGGTTGTCAAACGGATTCTGAGCCTGTTGAACAAGCCGGAATCACTGATCCAACATGTGCAGGACAGGCCGGGCCACGACCGCAGGTACGCCATCGACGCGACGAAAATTCGCAGGGAATTGGGTTGGGCTCCCCAATATGGGTTCGAAGAAGGGTTACGGCAGACCATTCAATGGTACTTGGACCACCAAGAGTGGCTGCAAAGGGTAAAGTCAAAAGACTATATGCGCTACTATGAACGGCAATACAGCAGGCGAATGGGGTTTGTAGGATGAAGATTATTGTTACGGGTGCGAATGGACAGTTGGGGTGTGACCTCATCCGGGTGTTGGAGACCGAGGACACTGTCGTACCCTTCAGTCACAGAGATCTGGATGTGACCGATAACGACCGAGTGTCTCGGGTGATTGAGGATGTGCGTCCGGAAGTGGTCATCCACGCCGCGGCTTACACCCGGGTGGACGAAGCCGAAAGAGATCCGGATGAAGCATTCCGGGTAAACGCCATCGGAGCGAGGAACGTGGCGGCGGCCGCAGAGGCGGTGGGGGCGAAGGTTGTGTATGTCAGTACGGATTATGTGTTCGACGGAAAGAAACCATCGTACTCAGAGTTCGACACCCCATCGCCAATTAACGTGTACGGACGTTCGAAATTGGCGGGGGAGCAGATGACCGCTTTCTTCAATCGGCGGCATTTCATTGTGCGCACCTCCTGGCTATACGGACGTAACGGGAAAAATTTCGTGAAGACAATGCTGGAATTGACCCGTCAGGGAAAACCTGTCCGGGTTGTGAACGATCAGATCGGCTCCCCAACATACACCATGGATCTGGCCCGTTTCATTGGAAGGCTGATTTCGACCAATCTGTTCGGCACCTACCACGCTTCGAACTCGGGAAGTTGTTCTTGGTATGAATTTGCCAAGGCCATTTTCAAAGAGGCCGGATTCAGTGACGTTCAGGTGGAGCCCATTTCTTCGCGGGAACTGGCGCGGGCGGCGGCAAGACCCGCTTTCTCCGTGTTGGATCATCAGGCGATTCGTCTGAACGGGCTGGAGGCTTTACGCCCCTGGCGGGAAGCGCTTCGGGACTTTGTGCGCCACGATCTAACCGAGGCACAGAAAGAAGGGTGAGAGTTGTGAACGATCATGCGCTTCCCAGATTATCCCTGAACGATATCGGGGTTGAATACCGCGAGCTTGTGACGACCCAGGAGTATGGTCCCAAACCCAGGATCGAGGGCGTGCAGATCTTGGATCTGCGGTGGTTTACGGATGACGGAGGTGCTTTTACAGAGTTGGCTCGACTTGACGAACAAGGTTGTTTGGCCGTATTGCCGGAATTTCAGGTGCGCCAAGTGAACTATTCGGTGGTGTTGCCGGGAGCGGTGAAAGCCTGGCATTTTCATTTCAATCAAGAGGATGTCTGGTTTATCCCGCCCACGGTCCGATTGTTGGTGGGGCTGCTGGATGTCCGGACATCTTCTCCAACCTATCGGAACACCATGCGTTTCGTGATGGGGGCGGGCAAAGCGCAGGTCCTTTACATCCCTCGCGGTGTTGCCCACGGTGTGGCCAACATTTGGGCTCAGGATGCGTACATGATGTACTTGGTCAACCAACAATTTGATCCTGAGCAACCCGATGAAAACCGATTGCCGTGGGATGTATTGGGTGATTCGTTTTGGCAGATCCAGAAGGGGTAAGGAGAGATACCGATGAAAGGCATTCTGTTGGCCGGTGGTTCGGGGACCCGGTTGCATCCCATGACGTCGGTTGCCAGCAAACACCTCATGCCGGTCTACGATAAGCCCATGATCTACTACCCGCTTTCGACTCTCTTATTGGCGGGGATCCGGGATATCGTACTGATTTCGACACCCAGAGATCTTCCCCTTTATCAGCGGGTTTTGGGGGACGGGTCGCGGTTGGGGATCAGACTATCATATATGGAACAGGAAAGACCTGCGGGGATTGCTCAAGCATTTCTCATTGCGGAATCGTTCATCGGGAACGATTCGGTCTGTCTGATTCTTGGAGATAACATTTTTTACGGACACGGACTTGGGGAGATGGTCCGTCGACATACCCTCCTTGAACATGGGGCCGTGATCTTCGGTTATTGGGTAAAAGATCCCGAGCGCTACGGGGTCGTGGAATTCGACGAGGATCAGCGAGTTGTCGGTTTGGAGGAAAAGCCGTCTCAGCCCAAATCGAATTACGCGGTCTCCGGCTTGTATTTTTACGATCATGAGGTGGTGCAGATCGCAAAGGCACTCAAACCGTCCGCCAGGGGTGAGCTTGAGATCACCGACGTGAATCGGGAATATTTGCGGAGAGGACAATTGCGGGTGGAGATCATGGGGCGGGGAATCGCCTGGCTCGATACGGGAACCCCGCCGAGTTTGCTCGATGCGGCGAATTTCGTGGCCACGGTGGAACGGCGCCAAGGTCTCAAAATCGCGTGTCTTGAGGAGATTGCCTATCGTGTGGGATATATTTCGCTGGATGATCTGGAAGCATTGATCCGGGATATGCCGGACACGGACTACAGAGGGTACTTGGAATACCTTTGGTATACCGAAGTAAAGAGGTTGGGTGAATCGTCCAGAAAAAATGTTAACTGGTTGAGGCGAACACGGGTGAGGTGAAGTGTTGTGGATACTAGGATTTCTGTGGTCATAAATACATTTAATGAAGAAAAAATTTAGCATTTGCTTTGCGCTCTGTAAAGAATTGGGCAGATGAAATCGTGGTTGTTGATATGTATAGTGAAGACCGAACGACCGAGATTGCCAAGCAATATGGAGCTAAAGTTTTTTATCATGACCGTATCGGCTTTGTTGAACCAGCGCGTAACTATGCTATATCCAGGACTCAAGGTGATTGGATTCTCGTTCTAGATGCTGATGAAGTCGTTCCGCTGTCTCTCAGCCAGATGTTATGTCAGATTGTGGAGGATGATAGGGCAGACGTTGTAAAGATACCTAGGCTTAACTATCTATTAGGAGCACCAATGTATTTTTGTGGCTGGGGACCGGGTCAGGATAGGCATATGCGGTTCTTTAAGCGTAATATGCTGATCATGAGTGAGGATATCCATAAGCCGCCTCAGCCCACATCAGATGCACGTGTGTATGAGATAGAATACACCGAGCCGGGTCTAGCTTTGATCCATTTCAACTATATTGATGCCACGCAATTTATTGAAAAATTGAACCGGTATACCACGATTGAAGCTGTACAGGCATATGACCGAGGCCAAAGGCCCTCAACGATAACTATAATATGGACAATGATAAAGGAGTTTCTTATTCGCTACGTTTTGTTGCAAGGTTTCCGGGACGGGTGGCGTGGTTGGTATCTATCTTTGTTTATGATGTTCTACAGAGCAGCGACTTTCACTAAGTTGACGGAGTTCCAGCGGTACGGAGGTCGAGAACGTGTAATCAGGGATTATCAGAACCTGGCTGAACAGATCGTCCGTGAACATGAACGCGAGGTGACACAAACGTGAGCTGCCCGTCGGTTTATATCGTTGTTATAAACTGGAATGGTTATGAAGACACATCGCGTTGCTTAACATCTCTTCGGGATTTAGAGTATCCAACTTACAGGATTATTGTTATTGATAATGGATCTGATGATGGTTCGGTCGAGCTCCTAAGAAAAAATTATCCGAATGTAATAATTTTGGAAGCCAAGGAGAACGTTGGATTCGCTCGTGGCAATAACATTGGGATTCGGTATGCTTTGAATCATTATGCAGCATATGTATGGTTATTAAATAATGATACTACTGTGTCTCGAACTGCTCTCTTTGAGCTTGTGCAAGTTGCAGAATCGGATGTCACCATCGGTGCTGTAGGTTCGGTAGTTTATTACATGAATTGTCCTGAGAAGATCCAGGTTTGGGGTGGTGGTTGGGTGAATACATGGATTGGAAGGGCCGGACATTTTATAACTCCCGTCCCCTCACAACGTCTAGACTATGTTGTTGGAGCGAGTATCCTTCTCCGATCAGATGCCTTACGAGATGTAGGGTATCTTGACGAAGACTACTTTATGTATTGGGAGGATACCGATATAAGTTTTCGTTTAAGAAAAGCTGGGTGGAAATTGGCAGTAGCCCCAAATTCTAAGGTTTTCCATAAAGTTTCTGGGTCGATAGGGGAAGGTAGCGAGGCATTTCATTTTTACTTCAATAGATCAGCCAAACGTTTCTTTCAAAGATACTGTGTGATGCCATGGGTTCCAATTAGCATTGGAGTAGGTGGGCGTCTGGCTAAACTTGTCGTAAAAAAGAATTGGAAGGCTGTTAGGGCTATAGTGAGGTCAATGTTTGTACCTAGTAAAATATGAAACAGGGTGGACGATTCCATTCGGACTTAAAGACCAAATCCGATGAACAGCCAAAAACGAATGGATTGATTCTCTACTTAGGGCCTGCTGAACGAATCTCCGATCGGCGCATACGGAAAGGGGGCCTGACCGGAAGAGCCATCCGAAAAAAGTGCACAAAAGAATTCGCAGTCGGCGCTCCAGATTCATCACCAGCATCTGAAGGGCGATGACCGTCTCGCTGGTGGTCTGCGGGCGTGCCCGAATCCAGCCAAGCCCATACAGACGCTTGCCTTCGCCAGGTGTAGAGATCCACATCATTCTGGACAACCACTCCGCTCATACGTCCAAGCAGATCCGAGACTATTTGGAAAGCGTGCCGGGCCGTTTTACATGTGTGTTCACCCCGAAACACGGTTCCTGGCTCAATATCATCGAATCTTGTTTCGCCAAGATGAGCCGGACTGTTCTACGGCACATCCGGGTGAACTCGAAGGAGGAACTGCGGGAACGGATCGAACGGTACTTGGACGAACTCAACGAGCACCCCGTTTCATTCCGATGGCGCTATGGGCTTCAAGTGATCAGGGAGTGACAAAGACCCTTCAAGCATGTCGAATTATGCGGTGCACAGTTTTTAGGAAACTATCTGCTATGGGTCCTGTGAACAAGTCCTTGATCCAATGAAGATCGTGCATATATAGTACATTGAATGTTAGGCGGACACTACATATGGGAGATTTTCGCCGACTCAAAGACTTTTTCATAGGACCCCTAGGGTTCATGTTCTCCCAAGCCTTATCACTGAATCTCCTGGCTTGGTTACACTGGAGGCTGCCGCAAGCGGAGCGGCCGTCGTGTCCGGGAAATACCCAACTTTGTATGACTATGTGGGCTCCAGAATCTACTATTGTGATCCAGGATCCCTATCATCCATACAAGCAACAGTACTGGACGCTTACACAAACGGTCCTCAGGAGGGTCTGAGACAGTACGTGTTGGATCATTTATCGTGGGATAGCGTTGCGGACAAACTTATACATGTGTATAAGCAACTGGTGGATTAGGCGGGGTGTGAGTAGGGGATATTTAAATCCAGGTTCAGGAGGATTAGAACGTGCGCGTTGTTGTGATTGCATTGTCCGTGGGAGGGGCCATGGGGCAGTATGTTAGTGAACTCGCGAGGGGTTTGAGTGGCAAGGTTGAACTTTACGTTTTTGCCCCTTCTCACTACGAGTATGCCGAGGGTATCGACCGGTTACATTGCTTTTACATGGGGGAAACTCGTGGTCGACGTCTGCTCCATCTGTTAAACATTTTAGAGGCTTGGTGCGTATGGAGACGTATCAAGGCATTAGAACCCGATGTAATCCATCTGTTTAATGGCGAAGGATATCCTTGGGGACTCTTTTTTGCTTGGGCTTCGAGAAAGGCTGGGGTTCCTTTGCTTGTAACTCTACACGATCCAGAACCACATCCAGGAAATGTATGGGAATCTCTGAATGCTCGAATGAGAGGATTCACTCTGAAGCAGGCAACAGCCATCCACATCCATACAGCACGGTTTAAGCCGCTACTGGCTAAGCAGGGCATTGATGAAACTTTCATTCACATAATACCTCATGGCAGCTTGGCAAGGAGATTTCTGAAGCACAGGGAGCAAGGAATCCAACGCGAGCCGATTGTTCTATTTTTTGGTAGATTAGAGGCTTATAAGGGTCTTGATATATTGGTTGAGGCTGGGTTAGCCTTGAAAGGGAAGGTACGGGTGGTCATTGCGGGCCCTGGCAACCTGGAGACTGAGATTCTACAAAAAATAAAAGAACACCCCGATGTCTTTGAGTTACATAACCGGTTTCTTGATGACAAAGAGGTTGCTCATCTATTCCAATGGGCTTCAGTTTGTGTTCTACCCTACAAACATGCGACGCAGTCGAGCGTTCCCTTGATTGCGGCTGCTTTCAATGTGCCGGTGGTTGCAACTTCTTTAGGGGGATTTATAGAAGATGTTCCGAGGGTGAATGGTGTACTTGTCCCTCCGGGTGATGTTAACGCATTGGTTGCAGGAATCGGCGAAGCGCTGCACAGACGGCCCGTCTATCCACGTGAGCTCGAATTTGATTCACTAGCTGATAGCTTTATGAACATGTACATGTCAATTCTTCGGTGACGTATGGTCAGTCACGTCTGGGGACGTTCTTTGAAAGCGGGGAACAAGGTAGAGACGTCATGGCCTACCCCGAAACGATAGTTGAGAAATCAATTCGGTCTATTTGAACCTTGCCAGAACCTCTGCGTGTCTACCGAACATAGATGCGCACGGTGAACTTTAACACTTGAAAAGGTAGTGCGGATACATGTATGTCGTACTGTATTTTGACCATGCACATGTAGACCTCAGGAGACTGACCGGGGGTGGTTACCTTTGAGTGATACGGAATTCAGGTTGGTACTTTCGGCGGTGCACGTTGCTTTTTATCTTATATGTTTTTTCATTACATTTAGACCGATCATGACAACGTTTCATCTGACTCTGATCATGGCCAGTATAGCTTTCGGGATACGGCCTGCGTTGAGTGCTATTGCTGATAGTTATACTTTGTATCCTACTGCCGGGGGAACTTGGGCGTATGAGAGTGGAATGATATACCAATTCCTGTTTATGTTTACCTATGCTGTTGGCTACTTAATCAGATACCGATCAACATGGGGTAACCATGTGAAGATTCAGCTTAAACCATCAAAATCCGGATTAGTAGTATCGCTACTTCTCGGGCTAGGGGCAGTCTTGGCCATTCACCTCCTTTCCCATGGGTTGTGGTTGCCTACCCGCAGAAGCCAAACACTCACGTCCGTTGTTCCTTTCGGAAAATATCTTTTCCCGCTTGCTGTGATACCACTTACGATGGTTCTACCGTTAGTTTTCGTTCGTCTACAATACAAGATGACCCCTTTACGCCTGCTTGTGGGTGCACTTGTAGTCGGTGTATGCGTGGTTTTACTGTCACTTTTGTACCAGCGCGGCTTTATTTTAATCGGGATTATATTATTTCTGTGGATGTTGGACAGACTCCACCGGTTAAGTGTGAAAAGAGCTGTTACATTTGGAGTTGCGGCTTTGGTACTCTTATTTACCATAAGACCAGTGGTCAACGAAGTGTTGACCATATCACGGCCCACTGTTGATACACATCAGGACCAAAACGTGCCTCTTCGTGTCACTGATTTTGTAAGGGAGAATATACTGTCTAAGCCTAATTTTGATAATGCTGATGTTTGGCCGGTTGTAATTGACTTTGTGAAGAGAAACGGGGAACTAGAGGGATCCGGCTATCTAGCTGTTCCTTTGCGTTTTTTTTCGCCGTCATTACGGAACGAACTGAATGTGCCGACAGTAGTTGATACGTTGAATTCCTATTATTGGGGCGAGAGTTATTGGAAAACAAATTTCGGTTTTAATGTAACGATGTCGCAAGAGCTGTACATGAATTTTGGTTTGATTGGTTTGTTTCTTGGGTGGCTTCCTGGCCTACTTACTGCCGTTGTTGATCGTTACTTGTCTAGGCTTCAAACGGTCAGGGATTATACGCTTTATGTGGTGTTTGCGGGCTGGGTTTGCGGCGGTTTTACGAGCGATACTGCAGGCATTGTCCAATGGAGCGTAGCCATATTACTGTTTGCCTTGCTACTTAGGGCGGTAGGTAGGGTGCGCTTAACGAGTGGGGGGATTAACGATAGTCCTGCGTCTGGAAAAGGAGGGCGCCTCTGTGCCGACCGGTCTTGATGGCCCGATCTGTGGCCGGGGGATTTGGCAGTGTATTATGGAGTTGGACCAGTGTTTAGTTGCTAAGAACGCGTTGCATGCGCGTGGACCCGTTCATTACCAAACATTTACTGAGCACTTTTCCGTACCTCTTTTTTTGTGTAAATCGCTCACCGAAGGGGTGTTGCGTCTGCTAAGCGGAACACAGGTCAGCAAGATGTGGAAGGAAGAGAGAGTGGCTTGGTGAAACTATTCTACCTCATCACCCGCAGCGAGCAGGGCGGGGCGCAAACGCATGTGTTGGATTTGATTCGCGGTTTCCGGGGTCGGGCCGACATCGTTCTGGGAGTCGGGGAAGAAGGGTATTTGGCTGAACAGGTTCGGGATTCCGGCATAGACGTTCATGTGCTTCCCCATCTGGTCCAGCCTGTGAGTCCTGCGAAGGATTGGTTGGCTTTGTGGGAAATCAATTCGTTGATCCGCAAGTTCCAGCCCGACCTGGTTCATGCTCATTCGTCGAAGGCGGGGTTTTTGGGGCGGTTGGCGGCATACAGGGCTGGGGTACCGGCGGTGTTTACCGCCCACGGATGGGCGTTCGCAGACGGTGTGCCGTGGGGCCGCAAGATCGTCGCCACGGTTAGCGAACGGCGGGCGGGGCGCTGGTGTGAGCGGATCATTACGGTATCAGAAGCGGATCGCATCCTGGCTCTGCGGCATCGGATAGCCGATGAAAACACCTTGGTGACCATCCGCAACGGGATTGCGGATACGCCGCGGAGAGCAGAACCGACGAACACTGATGAGCCGCGCATTGTGATGGTGGCTCGTTTTGCCCGACCAAAAGATCAATCGCTTTTGATTCGAGCACTTGAAGGTCTCAATGGGGAGTTTTCCTTGTCCTTTGTCGGCGATGGGCCAACTCGCCGAGAAATGGAAGCCCTGACAGCGAACTCCTCGATTTGCCATCGAATCACCTTTCTTGGTGCCCGCGCAGATGTGGCCGAACTCTTGGCAAAAGCCCACGTGTTTGTGTTGACGTCAAATTGGGAGGGCTTTCCGATCAGCATTTTGGAAGCGATGCGGGCGGGACTGCCGGTGGTGGCGTCGGACGTGGGAGGCGTGTGCGAGGCGGTGGTGGACGGGGAGACCGGATATTTGGTGCCACGGGGGGATGAGGTGACCCTGCGGGATCGGCTGAAGCGGTTGATCACCAATCCAGACCTCCGTACACGCATGGGACAAGCCGGCAGGCGTCGGTATGAACAGCATTTTACGCTCGACAAGATGCTAAATCGGACCTGGCAAGTCTATGAAGAGGTTTTGCGCGAACATCGGCGGTGAGGTGGCGTTGAAAGTTGTTTTCTTGTGCCTGGCGGGCGGGGATTGGCTTGTCGAACCTTGTCCTTTGACGTAGAATAACTTTTGTTCGTATGTCTCGGGCCGATAGGATTCGTTGGGGAGTTGGCGATGCTCCGAGGTTCAATAACGCGAGTATCGGGGTGCGGAGGTGAAACGGGTGCGGGTGTTGGTAACCGGGGGTGCGGGTTTTATCGGTTCCCATGTGGTGGACCGACTGTGTGAAGAAGGCCACGATGTGGCGGTGGTGGACGACCTGAGCACTGGTCGAGAGGATCAGGTCCATCCCTTGGCCCTGTTACATATTCAGTCCGTGGAATGTCAATCCCTCGCCGATGTCTTCGGGAATGTTCGTCCGGAGGTGGTGATTCACCTCGCTGCGCAAAGCAATGTGCCCAGGTCAATCCGGGATCCTCTGGCCGACGGGCGGGTCAATGTACTGGGTACTGTCAACGTGTTGAACCAGTGCAGGGAATACGGCGTGCGGAAGATCATCTATGCCTCATCGGCCGCCGTGTACGGTGAGCCTCAGTATCTGGCTATTGACGAGGCGCACCCGATCCTCCCCTCCTCCTTCTATGGCATTTCAAAATTCACCCCGGAATTGTACATCCGACGTTATGCGGATTTGTACGGCCTGGACTATACGATTTTGCGTTTTGCCAATGTTTACGGTCCCCGCCAGGACCCAAATGGGGAGGGCGGAGTCGTCTCAATCTTTGTGGACAAGCTGTTGCGGGGGGAGACGGCTTATATCGATGGGGACGGGGAGCAGACCCGGGACTTTGTCTACGTGGAAGATGTGGCGGCGGCCAATGTAGCGGCCATAACCCTCGGGTCTCGGGAAGTGGTGAACATCGCAACCGGTCATCCCACCTCGGTGAATGAACTGTGGGATACATTGCGTCAATTGTCGGGCTCGAAGGCCCGGGCCGTTCATCGGGAGCCTCGACCGGGGGATATCCGTGACAGTTATCTTGCCAACGATCGAGCACGCCGGGTGCTGGACTGGGAGCCGAGCTTTACGCTGCAGGAGGGGCTTGAGCGGACCTTGGCGAATTATGAACAGCGGTTCGCTGGTGCCCCGACCGGTGTCGGCAAGGACAGCTTTTTAAAGTAAGGAGATGGGCCATGAATACCTCCGGGGACAGCATCGTCAAGAAAATCCTCTGGATGGCCTTGGATCTCGCGATCTTGTACGGCAGCTTCATGCTCGCCTATGTTCTGCGTTTCCATCACGGCATTCCGCCGGAGAACCTTGACCCATTCTTCTTTTTGGCCCCTTGGGTTGGCGCGGCGGCCTTATTGATTTTTTATTTTTTCGATCTGTACGCCACCACGGCGAGGAAACATCTGGTTCAGATGTTGCAATCGGTGATCGTGTCCGAGGCGTTGCTGGCCTTGGTGATCATGGCCCTGAGTTTCTGGGGCCGGGGATTCGCCTTTCCGCGCACGGTCATTTTCCTCGGGATGTTCCTGGAGACCATTCTGGCTATGTCGGCCCGGGTGGTTGCTTGGTCCACCCATTGGATGACCAGCGGCAAGCGCCGGGTGCTCATCGTGTCCACCGGGTCGCTGGATGCGGCACGGTATCGTGAAAAGCTGGCGCGTCATGCGCCGGGATGGTTTGCGGTGGCGGGAACGGCCACGGCAGACCAATTGGAAAAAGAACCGGATATCCTGGATGATGTGGACGTGCTGTTGCTCTCGCCCCGGCTGTCGAGAGAGCACAAAGAGTTTGTTTTGCGGGTCGGGGTTCGCTGTGGGAAGGAAGTGCTGCTGGTTCCCGATGCTTATGAGCTGTTTTTGGCCGGGACCCAGTGGCAACAGATCGACGACCTACTGGTGCTGTCGGTGACGCCGCCGACCCTGTCTCCGTTTCAGCGATCGGTGAAGCGTCTGATGGATGTGGTTGCGTCTGCAGTGTTGATTATGTTAACTTCTCCCCTAATGATATTGCTGTTCGTGCTCGTTCCGTTGACCTCTCCGGGCCCTGCCCTGTATCGCCAGGAACGGCTGGGGGAACGGCGGAAACCTTTTGTGCTCTATAAGTTTCGGAGCATGGTGCGGGATGCCGAGAAGTTGACGGGCCCGGTGTTGGCCTCCGAGGATGATCCGCGCATCACGCCCTTGGGGCGCCTGATGCGCTCGACCCGGTTGGATGAGTTACCCCAGTTGTTCAACGTGCTCAAAGGCGACATGAGCCTGGTGGGGCCTCGGCCGGAACGGCGTCATTTTGTTGAGCAATTTGAGCAAGACCTGCCCCATTACGGGTACCGCATGGCGGTGAAGCCGGGGATTACGGGCCTGGCCCAGGTGATGGCCAATTACAGTACCACGGCCGAAGACAAACTGCGGTACGATCTCCTTTACATACGAAATTATTCTATTTTGTTGGATATCAAAATTCTGTTTCAAACCCTGGCGATCCTGTTTCGCCGGGACCGGTCGGCGGGGGTGCGCCGAGAAGAGGTATCCAAAGAGGCGGT
Source organism: Kyrpidia spormannii (assembly GCF_002804065.1). Classification (NCBI taxonomy): domain Bacteria; kingdom Bacillati; phylum Bacillota; class Bacilli; order Caryophanales; family Alicyclobacillaceae; genus Kyrpidia; species Kyrpidia spormannii. The sequence continues at coordinate 335,250 of NZ_CP024955.1, forward strand.
GCGGTGAGGACATTCACGCGAGATTAGGATCGAGTATGCTAGTATGGAGGACGATGGCGATTCCCGGTTGTGGTACTCCCTTCAGTCTCTCACTGGTATGAAATGTGCCGTACCGGACGAATTTACATGGGAGAACATCTCAACGACCGGGGGGTGGCCACCCGGAGGCGATCTAAAAAATCCGTTTATTATTCTGGCTTTCTACTGACCCCAGTGAAAGGAGGTCGGCCGATGACGACCGTGGCTGTAAGCGAACGGGTGCTACGATGGGCGATTGACCGGACGGCAGACCCGATCGCGCTCCAACAAAAGTTTCCCAAACTTCCTGAATGGCTTAGCGGGGAAAGCCAGCCAACATTGCGGCAACTTGAAAATTTCGCGGTTGCGACTTCCGTCCCACTCGGATATCTGTTTCTTTCTGAGCCTCCTGAGGAGCGGTTGCCGATACACCTGTTTCGCACTCTGGACGGTAAACACGTGACCCGACCGAGTCCTGGACTTTTGGAAACGGTTCGCATGATGGAGAGACGCCAGGCATGGATGCGTGACTACCTCGTGGAGCGAGGGCAGGAACCGCTATCTTTTGTTGGATCAGCAAGTGCGGCGAGTGACCCCGGCGATATTGCTCGGGCGATGAGGAAGACGTTGGGCATTGACGCCGGGTGGGCAAAAAAGCAATCGACTTGGGAGATAGCCCTGCGGGCGTTGCAAAGGAAGATGGAGAATGTCGGTATCCTTGTCGTGGTGAACGGTATCGTGGGAAACAATACACGCCGCAAACTGGATGTAAAGGAATTTCGGGGGTTTGTGCTGGTTGACGAATACGCACCCCTCGTTTTTGTGAATGGTGCCGATGCTAAGGGGGCTCAGATGTTTACCTTGGCGCACGAATTGGCACACATCTGGTTCGGTAAGAGCGCTGCCTTTGATCTGCGGGAACTCCAGCCGGCGAACGACGAACTGGAGCAAAAATGCGATCGCGCTGCCGCCGAGTTCCTTGTTCCTGCGGAGGAGTTGCGGTCGGTTTGGGACCAAATGAAACACGAGGCGAGACCCTATCAAATGATTGCCCGCCATTTTAAGGTCAGTGAGTTGGTTATCGCACGAAGGGCTCTTGATTTGGCCCTGATTAGCCGTGAAGACTTCCTGGAATTTTACAGGGGTTATGTGAGCCGCGAACGGGACAGTCAAGATCAGGATCATGTCGGTGGGAATTTCTATCTAACGCAGCATCTTCGAATCAGCCGGCGCTTCGCGGAGGCTGTTGTCCGCTCCGTGAAGGAGGGTAGGACTCTATATGATGAGGCGTATCGTCTGACCGGGTTATACGGGACATCCTTCGAACGGTACGCCCAACGTCTTGATACTGGGGAGTAGTCATGGTGGATGTGATAACATATGTACTTGACGCAAATGTGTTTATCGAGGCGGCCAGAAGATACTATGCCTTTGATCTCGCTCCTGCATTTTGGAGAGCGTTGATTGAACATGCAATCCAAGGGCGCGTGTTGAGTATCGATCGGGTAAGTGAGGAACTCAAGAAGGGCAATGATGACCTGGCCAAATGGGCAAAGAATGAGTTTCACGACTGGTTTGTCTCCACCGCAGAGCATTCCGTCATCGAGTGCTATCGTTCAATTATGGAGTGGGTGCACAGCCGGAGTCAATTTTCGGATGCGGCGAAAGCGGATTTTGCGGGCGGTGCGGATGGTTGGCTCGTTGCGTTCGCGAGGACGCGTGGATATGTTGTCGTCACCCATGAGCAGTTTGATGACAAGATCAAGCGCAAGGTTCCGATTCCAAACGTATGCCGCGCATTTGATGTTACAAGTGTCGATACCTTTGCTATGCTTCGAGAACTGGGCGTGAGGTTAGGCTGATCCTGCTCCTGCGGAGTGCAAAGTTATGTTGCAATAAGCGGGAATAAAGTACTAACATTCGGGCGATCGTAAATCAGGAGAAATAGGAATGGCGTAGTGGGGAGGGGCTCCAGGATGGGTGATGGGAACCTGTGGGCTTACGTCTGAATTTTGGCGCGAGGAGTTATCGCACACGTTAGGCGAAGGTGGGTGGAGACGCAGCCGAAGTGTTGTTCGCGCGCTGAAGATTGAACGTGGGGAAGGGTTTTGGAGGCATACTAGTAGATCGTTTCCGAAAAACTGTTCACCGCATAATTCGACATGCTTGAAAGGTTTTGTCACTCTCTGACCATTTGAAGCCCATAGCGCCATCGGAATGGAACGGGGTGTTTGTTGAGTTCATCCAAGTACTGTTCAATCCGTTCCCGCAGTTCCTCCTTCGAGTTCACCCGGATGTGCCGCAGAACAGTCCGGCTCATTTGGGCGAAAAAAGATTCGATGATGTTGAGCCAAGAACCGTGTTTCGGTGTGAACACAAATGTAAAACGGCCCGGCACGCTTTCCAAATAGCTTCGGGTCTGCTTGGACGTATGAGCAGAGTGGTTATCCAAAATGATGTGGATCTCTACACCGGGCGGATAGTACGCATCGACCACCTTCAAAAACTCAATGAACTCCGCACTCCGGTGTCGTTCGCACAACGAATGATGCACATGGCCCGTTACAAGATCAATCCCGCTGAGAACACTGAGCGTCCCCAACCGGACGTATTCGTGATCCCGCTGAAGCGTTCCTCCCACTCCCGGTTTAGGGAGTCGGTCAGGTGCCGTGTTCGCGATGGCCTGGATGCCTGGCTTTTCGTCATATGACAGAATGGCTTTCAGAGGAGCTTGCGGGTCGCCGGCCTCCCGTAAGATCTCCACCTCTTGGTAGACCGCCAGTACCTCAGCCATCTTGGCGTCAAATTCAGGGTCGCGTTTTTCCAGATAGTATTCGATGCGGTGAGGGTGGATGTCCTGTGCTCTCAGAATTTTTGAGATGGTTCCTTTCGCCAGGCGAGCCAAGGACGGGTGTCCCGCCTCCTCACAATGTGCACGGACATGTTGCGCCAGCAGGCTGTACGTCCACACTTCGTGCGGGTATCCAAGGGCCGTCGGCTTTTGGCAAGCCAAGGAGATCAGCCAAGCCTTCGCTTCCGGGGTGATGACCTCCGGATGACCGGAGCGGGGCAGATCATCCAAGGCTTGCAAGACGCCCACTTTCCGAGCGCGGCGGATTGTTCCGTTGACCGCAACGAGGCTCATGCCCAAGTCCCGTGCAATGGCTGCCTTGTTCTGTCCGTCCGCACACAGGAGAAGGATGCTCGCTCTTTGGACATGGCGAACACTTTCCGAGCGGGATTGGCGAATGCGTTCCAACTGCATTCGTTCCTCTTCCGTCAGTGTAATTTCTGGATGCAACTTTCGATAGACACGCCCCGGCATTCTGCTCCCTCATTTCTACACGTATCGTCACCTTACCCTATCATATGTCGATTGCAAATGCTGTCGAAACAAGGGAAACGATCTACTAGGGGATGAAGATCATATCGCCCGCCGGAGCCCGGCTGGATGGAGGCTGACGGCACGGCGTCCCCGGAGGAGAGACGATGCAACCGTTCATTCCGGATCGCGCCTTTTTCGAACCCCGGGCGTTGGACTACCCTATTGGCCGGGACATTTACCGTCGTCTTCAGGATCTCGGCGTCGAGATTCGTTACACGACGTCCCACAACCGGGTGACCGGCATACCCGGCGATGATGACCTGCAGCGGTATCGAAACGCAAAACGAACCCTGGTGGTCGGGGTTCGCCGGAGCCTGGAATTCGACACCTCCAGGCCGTCGGCGGAATACGCCATTCCCATCGCGACCGGGTGTATCGGCCACTGCCACTATTGTTACTTGCAGACCACTCTGGGCGCCAAGCCCTACGTGCGGGTGTATGTCAACATTCCGGAAATCCTTGAACGGGCGCATCGCTATATCGACGAGCGCAGACCCCGGATCACTCGTTTTGAAGCGGCCTGCACCTCCGATCCCCTGAGTCTGGAGCACCTGACGGGAAATCTGCGCCGGCTGATCGAATTCATGGGACAAGAGGAATACGGGCGACTGCGGTTTGTGACCAAGTACGACCTGGTGGACAGTCTGCTGGACGCCCGCCACAACGGTCACACCCGGATCCGCTTTTCCGTGAACAGCGACTATGTGGTGCGGAATTTTGAAGCGAACACCGCTTCTCTCGAGGAGCGCCTGGCGGCGGCGCGCAGGGTGGCGGAGGCCGGCTATCCCCTCGGCTTCATTATCGCGCCCATCTATCTGTACGAGGGATGGCGGGAGGAATATGAAGAGCTGGTGAGGCGGGTGAGCCGGGCCATGCCCCCGGACCGTCGCCAAGGTGTGACCTTTGAACTGATTCAGCACCGTTTCACCCGCCCTGCAAAACGGGTCATTGAAAAACGATATCCCAAGACCAAGCTTGATCTGGACGAGTCAAGGCGCAAATATAAATGGGGCCGCTACGGAATCGGCAAATTCGTGTATCCCGACGAACAACAGGCGGAGATCCGGGAATGGTTTCACCGGTGGATCGCCGACTATGTTCCCGGGGCGATCATTGAGTATTTTACGTGATCCGGAATGGGGAAAAGCCCTCCAAGCCGTCGGTTCTGTCGGCACCGTCGCCCGGTGACACGTTTCAAGGACCAGAGGATCCCCTTTTAGAAGGTTCTCCGGGGGTGATTGAGAGACCAAGCCGTGCGGCAAGGACTGACACTGCCGATGATGGACAGTCTCATTGCGGCGACGGTCATTGTCCATGAACTGGTTGTTGCGTTCAAGAACAGTCAACTTGAGCTCGAAATCATCGCACCGAGCTCAGATGGCCCGGTGGAGGCAGTTGGATCACACGCGGTCTTTCACGCCAAGATATTGCTTCAAGGCGTCCTGGAGCAAATGGGAGAAATTCACATTTCGTTCCCGTGCCAGGTCATCAAGCCACTTGGGAATGGTGAGGGTCTTTTTGACCGCACGTTGTTCCATCTCGTCACGGAATGGCGGCATCCACACTTCAACCAGAACAATGACCTGGTTCTCCACGGGACGCAGTTTCTTGACCGGTGTCGGCTCCGGAATCGGGTCCCCGTCCCGTTCCATACTGTACAAGTGAAGGGCCAGTGCTTCACGAGCATTTTTCAGGGCCTCTTCTGTGGTATGGCCGCATGGCAGACATCCGGGAAGATCCGGGAACTCGATGGAGATTCCGTCGTCGGCATACTCGAATATTGCCGGATACACATACCGATCCTTTGCCATGCGCGATCACTCCCACTCTATCTACGCTAGGACAGCGTGCTATTTTGGAGGTAGAAGGCCCGCCTGCTGAAAGATCCTTCGAACTGTGTTGGTCGGCACATCTTTTACGGGATGGGTGATGGTCACTTTGCCCGGCTTTGTTGGATGTTTAAAATGGTGATGGTCACCGACGGCTCTCACAAAGTACCATCCGTCTGCCTCGATGATTTTAATGAGCTCTCGGGACGAATAACTTTTCACCGGCTCCATCACCCCACTTACTCTCGAGACCATTATAATACGTACGACCATACGTGTATAGAGCTTCGGATGGATGGCGTGGGAAACACCGGCGGGAGACATGGCTGTGGTGTGTTCGGTCGTCATGACTCTGTTCCGCCCGGTCGATCGATTCTCGGTTCTCGCCCTTCCTGCTTTAAAAAGCCGGCGATCTTCGTCTCCAGGTCGCAAAGTTTCGGATAATGAGATTCTTTAATCCGCTGATAGATGTCTCTCGCCGTCTGTTCGTCATACGTGTGGGAAGCACGGTTCTGATCCAGCATCATATCAATCCATCCGTCCCCGTCGTCGAGCAGCCCGACGGAAAAAGCTTCCCGAATCGCGCTCCACGGGCTGTTGACCTCAAAACCTTCTCGGGCCAGGTACGCTTGCATCAGCTTCCAGCTGAGCTCAAAGGTAAACTCAAATCGTTGGATGACGCCGTCCACGACGATATCTTGATCCGGGTCGATCGTGAGACTTTCGCCCAGCCGACGAAGAGCTTTTTGGTAATCACGGTATTTTTCGGAGACCCGATTGGTTGACATAAATCTGCACCCCCTCCCGGTCGATGGCCTGTTTTAAAGATGGATTCGAGACCCGCTGATAGTGAACCACGTCAAAACGGAGAGCGGTTCGGAGTTGTTCGAAAGCGTCCTGGAGCAGGTTCACATCCCTGGCGGTCAGTTTGTCTCCGTACAGGCAGATGTCGATATCCGAGGATCTGCGGTAATCGCCCCGGGCTCGGGAACCGTAGACGGCAGCGCGTTCGACGCGTTCATTGCCGCTGAGGACGGCGACGATATCCTGCAACAAACGGTCGCCGATACCGAAGCGGTCCATGAACATCCGCACCGTCCTTTCCGAGGGTGGTCGTCGACCGGGAGTTGGTTCGAGGAGATCAGGCGGTTGCCTACCTTTTACCTGATGTTGGTGGGGATTGTCAACGGGGGGTGTTGGACATCATTCACGGGATTCTCCATAATAAAAATACAGGCAAAGGGGGCGCGGAGGAGTGGCAATCCCTGAGAACATACCGGAATTTCTTTGGCCGTTGTTTCATAACTACGTGCCCGAAAGCATTGACCCGGTCCGGAATTGGAAGTTTGTGATCAAAACGGTCATGGTCGCGGGTACGTGGGAACAGGTGGAGTGGGCCGCCCAAACCTACGGCCGCGACCGGTTCGAGCAGGTTGTTCGCGAGGACCTGGAGGGCAATCGGGAGTTGCCCAGGCCCGTGGCGAATTTTTGGTCCATCGCCTTTTGGGGCAAGCCTCTTCCCCCGCTCCACAAGGGGGAGCGGGGGAAACCCACTCGCAAAATTCCGGGGGTGTAGGCTCGTGTTTTTGGATCAAATCGACCCCAAAACCGCAGAAACGCGCGCCGTTAAAAAGTGGTATCATGAGCCTTGAGGATATCGTTCGCGAGGCTGGTGAAATTTTTGAGGAGGATGGCGAAAAGCTTTTTTCGGCCAAACTGTTTTTACAATGCAAGAGCTGCAACATGCGGTTGAGGAACTGACCGGACAAACGTTCATGCCTGCTCAAGAGAAGAACCGGGACAACGGTGGAACTAAGCGTCGGGAGCCGTGAAAAGCCCGGTTGCATCCCCTGCCGATTTCGATGCCCTGCACGGGAGGCCGGGTGGAAAACTATGGGCTGTCGAAACGAAGAGGGGGTGAGGTGTCCACCTTTTGAAAAACTATTAATTGAAAATGTATGCGTGGGGTGGACATTTATCAGACTTGAGGGAATTGGTCGACTTGAGATCGACTTTGGGCGTTTCATGCCCCTGTTCTACATATCTGCGGATACGGCGCCAAATTGCATCACTCATTTTTTCCCCCACTCATTGGGACAAAATTGCTTTCGATCGTGGTCCATCGGAAGTGTCCTCTACAAGTACTCAAAAGGCTTGGAAAACGCAACGTGATTTTCCCGATGTCTGTGACGAGCTCGCTGGATGTTATAATTCTACTTCGGGGCGGCAAACACCTTCATAAAATCTCCGAACCTGGGGTGGGTGTGGGACAGCGATGAAGAGTAACAAAATGACCGATGAAAAGTTCAGAAGTGACATTCCCGACAGCTATTTCTACCCGGCCATTTTCACCTTTGGGGAGGACGGCGTATCCGTAGAGTTTCCCGACCTTGACGGATGCTTCACCGGCGGCTCGGACGTTCAGGAAGCACATCGGTTGGCGGAAGACGTGTTGGCCGGATATCTCTCTATTCTCGAAGAAGAAGGCCGACCGATTCCCAAACCGAGCGTTGGAAAGAGATTCGATCTGCAAGAAAAGCAAGAGGTGGTCCTGGTTCGAGCCTGGATGCCACCTTACCGCGAAAACTATCGAACCCGGGCCGTTAAAAAAACCGTGACCCTGCCGAGTTGGTTAAAGAAAGCGGTGGGAGAGCGTCACATTAACTTTTCGCGCGTCCTCCAAGAAGCTTTGATGAAGCAGCTTGGTATCACGATAAAGTCGGGATCGTCGGACTCTGAGGACTGGATAGAATAGACATCGGTGACAATCGCTCGGGTTCACCGGAAACAAGCTGAAACGGCTCAAAATCAAAGGCCCCCGATCCAATGAGGACAGCGGGGGCCTTTGCTCGCAAAGCTCGCCGACCAGTGCCATGCTCCTTTTCAGACCGGAGTCAGTTCTCGCGCCGCTTCGCCCTCCCGCTTCCATACCCGCCCGTTGCGGGATGGAGGGACCGGTCCGTTTGACCAATCCGAAAGGTATACACCTAACGACCGCCGAAAAATGCCAGTTTCCCCGTGAAGGCGTCGATGTACTGGATCGGGTGATTCGGATCGAACTCGTACACCAACTGGCCTTGCGGGGCCGCCTGATTGCCGAATGCCGGCCATGTGTACACCAGCCGGATGGGCTGCGCCTGGAGAAAAGCCGTTTTGGCCTGCTCCGGAGTGATGGTATCTCGATTATCCGGCAGCGCCGGCGATGACGCGGGCGGCAGTGTGAATCCCACGATCCGCCCCGTGGTTGCATCCACTTGCACATTGTAGATGCGATCCAGGATGGGCACGCCCTGAACCAATGGACGAAAGATGTATGTGTACACCGGCAGCGGCTCCGGCATGAAGTTGGGATCCTTGGCCGGGTCGAACCAGTCCGGAGGGCTCGGCAGTGGCTTGGAACCGTCCATTTCCCAAACGAGTTGAACAGTTTGGCTGCCCTTGGGCAAAATCTGCTGCAGGAACGAGAGGGCCTTCGCTTCTCCTTGTTCCATGGACAGAACCGCCGGTTTGCCTCGAAGCATCTGGGTATCCACGTTCAGGTCCAGCCACTGGCCGGTGTCGGCGTCAAACACCGCGTTGATGTGGCTCGGCTGTTCCGCGGGGGCAATGGTTGAGCCTTGCGCGGCCGGGGAACTCGCGGGCGGGCGGAGCGACCAAGTCAACACCCGCGGATGATAACCGCTCAAGGTGTCCGGAGGCGGTGTCTGCTCCTCAAAAGTCATCCCAGAAAGATCCATATGCAGGAAATCCGCCACCAGGCGTGCGGCCGTGTCTTTGTCCTTGGCCTGAAGGGCCTGCCCCTGACCGATGATGGAGAGGGTTTTATTCATTTCCATATTCGGCGGTATCGAAAGTCCTCCGGTAAACGGTTTCCCTGAAAAGGCGTCGATGCTCCCCTGCCGCATGGGAAAATAGCCGAGGACCGGCCGGTCTCCCTTTTGGAGCTGCCCGGAAGAATCCAGATGGAACGGCGTCGTGAGATACATTTTTTCCAGTTGGAGTTGGGCCGCCAGCAATTTTTGCGCCTCGTCCGACGAGATGGCCCCGGAGGGGTCGGGGAGTTTCGAACTGTCAAATGGATGCATAATCTGCATCCCAATGACATGACCGAATTGATCCACCCGGATGTCCAGGGAATTTTGGGGGAAAGGAATGCCGTGCACTTTCTCGCTGAACGTTACCACTGCGAACCGCCACTGTAAAGTTTTTGTTCCGGGTGTGGCGGTTTGGGTGATTCCGCCGCCGCCGATTCGCTCCAGCCCCTGATCGCGAAAAGGAGAGCCCACCTTTTGCAAGAAAGCGGTGGCGGCTTGAAGCGCCAGTTGGTTGTCCGGCTGACGATCGCCGGTCCACGCGGGGTTCATCCGTGAGAAGTCCAGGATTGCGCCGGTTATGGCATCAACCCTTGCATTGAGCGTGTCCGGCGGCTCCGATGGCGGGCCTTGGAATTTGGACGGATCGGTCGCAAAAAAGGTCAGATCCCATGTGGGTCTGGATCCCATAAAGATGCCGGCTCGGGGATCTCCCGGGAGATAGTACGCGGTGACATAGGGGAATTCTCCCAGTCCGTCAAACAGGGCGCGAACTTTGGCCACCGCCTCTTTCTCGCTGATGGCGTTCGGCGGCGGGGTGGGCGCCTTCGTCGGCGGAACGGTTGGAGGGACCGCCGATGCGACGGGCGGGGTCCCCGTTTGCCCGGCGGGCGCGACGGTGTCCGGTGTGGTGACAGAGTCGGGCGCCGCGGCAGGGCCGGGCACTTGCCCCGGGGCGGCGTGCACGGGGCCGCTCGGGACGGGATACCCTGTGGAGAGAACGGCCAGGGTTGCTGCCGAGACAGCGATCTTAGAAAACCGTTTCACCAAATTTCTCCTCCCAAATAGGAATGATGGGAATGGTTCGAAACATATTCGGTTTTATTGTACGGTTGGATATAGTTTCCGGTCAAGGTGGAGTGCAGGAAGCCTCAACGTGGCAGGCGGAGGTGGATGCGTTGATTCAGCGTGTTCGGAGGGGCTCAAAATGGAACCGGTTGGGTTGGTGGTGAACAGTTACTCCGGTGGCGGAGCGGTTTGTTGACTCCAGATTACGAAAACAGTATTTTATACCTATGAAAGTAAGGTTATAATGTATCCATCAAATGATACTATTTATCTCGACCGGATGTGGTTCATGTGCGTTCGTTTATGCCCGATGTCATGGGAAGGTGGCCTGTCAGCAAAGGCATTGTGGTGCTGACCAACCGGATTGCCGAGTACCGCGGAAAGCAGGCGTTGTATCAGCGGCAAATCCCGCAGGTGCTTGATACGTTGCGGGAGTATGCCGTCATTCAAAGTACGGAGTCGTCGAACCGAATCGAGGGCATCGTTGTGCCGACCCGAAGGTTTACGTCCATCATGCGACACGCATCTGAGCCGCAAACCCGGTCGGAGGCCGAGATTGCGGGGTACCGTGACGTGTTGAGGATGATTCACGAGCATCATGAACACATGCGGTTAACCTCAAATTTGATTCTCCAATTGCACCGGGATCTGATGAAGTATGCCGGTAAAGGCGGGCAATGGAAGATGGCGGACAATTATATCGAAGAGGTTGCCCCGGATGGTGAGCGGAGGATTCGTTTCCAAACCGTACCGGCATGGCAAACACCAGGCGCAGTGGAAGAGTTGTGCCGCCTGTTTCTCCTGGAACTGCAGCGCGGAGAATGGCCGGACGTTCTGCTCATCGCCGCCTTTGTCCTGGATTTCTTGTGCATCCATCCCTTTGCTGATGGGAATGGACGCATGGCGCGGCTTTTGTCCCTTCTGTTGCTTTATCAGAGCGGGTACGTCGTGGGACGATACATCAGTTTGGCACGGGTGATCGAAGATACGAAGGATCAGTATTATGACACATTGTACCGGTCATCGCAGGGTTGGCATGAGGGTGAACATGATTTAACGCCTTGGATGGAATATTTCCTGACCATGCTGCTTGAAGCGTATCGGAGATTCGAGCAGCGGGTGGGGGACACTGAGGCGGCGAAGCATCGGGGATGGAAGAAGGAACGAATTCAAAACGTGGTTCACGGGTTTGTGGCGGATTTTAGCATTTCTGACGTGGAAAAGCTGTGTCCCGGAATCAGTCGGTCAATGGTTACGCGTGTTTTGAACGAATTGAGCCGCCAAGGTGTCATCGAGTGCATTCAAAAAGGGCGCCATGCCCGCTGGAAGCGATGCGGCCAGGGCAACTGAGTGTGGGCGGGCTTGCGCGCGTTGCGGGACTCAGGGCCGGGGGATAAGTGGGAGGGAGCGGCAATCGTTTCGCCTGTCGTAATCACTGCAAGGTGTCCTATCCGGACCAGGCTTACAGAATTTTGCACCATTTTTATGTACAGTTCGTCAGTATTTGGATGGATAAATCCCACGATATAGTCTTCTGGATTGGAACGGTCGCGAGGGCATGTTGCATAGATCAAGCGTTTGCTTGAGCTCAACCTTGGGTGTTTCACGGCCTCGTTCCTCAACTCCCTCCGCATCCGCCTCCGCAACTGCTGCCGCAGCTGCTTCCGCAGGAACTGCCGCCACAAGAGGAGCCGTTGTGACCCGGGGAGTGGTGGTGGGAATCGCCATCCCCCCAGTAGTACCCCCAGGATCCGCAGGAGCTGCCGCCGCCCGAGCGGTCCCGTTTTGCAGCGGCGGCCGTCGCAGGCGATGCGGAGGCCATTCTTGCGGCAAACTGTTCCGGTTCGGCCAAGGAAAAATAAACCATCGAAGCGGCGCCGGCGGCCAGGGCTGGGATGGGCGATTTTTTGGCGGTTCGGCGCCCCTTCGTGCTTCCCGAACTCCCGGCGAGCTTTATTTTTGCCTGACTGATCTGGTCCCGCAGGGTGTTGACCAGCCAATGGGCGTAAGGAGTGTCTGGACGGAAATATTTTTCCTTCAAGGCTGAAAACTCGCTTTTCTCAAACTCCTGAATGAGATCGGCGGGCAAAGGATAGCGGAAAAATCCGTTCCATGCGAACCAACTGTAGGGGAGCGGATGGAAAATCTGGTGATAGGTCCAATCGAACCACGCCCTCTCCCCGGGGTTGAGGATGGGATCGGGATTCGGGACGTGATGGATCATCCGGCCGGCAAATCGGGTACAAAAATCCTCGTATTCCAGGGTGAACAGGAGCATGGTGTGCCACACTTCGTCCACCGTCTGGCTGTACATGGGCGTGTAGCGGAGGATGGCCGACATGAGGAAAAAGCGTTTGAGCTCGAATAAGGCCCAATCGAATTCCTCGGCTGTCCACTCCGGGTGATCTTTGAGGCAACGATTTCTGACCTTCTCCACATAGGCCGGATCCAGGGACGCGGCCAATCGTTCCGCTAAAGGTTCCAAGGGCGTGTCTTTTTGCAGATCCAGACTTTTCGGGATGGTCCCCCAGTCGGGCCGAGAGTGGGTGCGGGAACTCTCCTGGGTGCGGCCATTCCCGGAAACCGGGGCGCGGTTGGTCACCGGTGTTTTGCGAATCCCGGGACTTCTCCGGTTAGCGCCCAAGATCCCTATGGTGGCAAACCACAGGATCGGCAACAGGATGTCGCCCGCCACGGTGACGATTCGATTGTCGCGAAAGGGGCCTGTCATGACGTAGATGAGACCGATGGTGATCAAGGCCGCAGCCGCAAGAATGCCGATTCGCTTTGCCACCGAATTCCCCCCACTGTGAGGATCGACTTCCTAGCCTCTAACACCAGTGTACCGCCACGGCATAATTCCCGTAAACCCTAGAGATCTTTACGTTACACCTTATATGCGAACACGTTGTCTGAGAGCATGAAGTGACATATACTTCTACGTAGGTAGGTGTAGAAGCATGGAGAAGCTGCTGACTCCTGAGCAGGTGGCTGAGCACTTGGTTGTGGCTGAACGTACAGTCTACGAATGGCTCCGGACCGGGCGCCTGCGAGGGATCAAACTCGGGCGCCTGTGGCGGGTGCGTGAGAAGGACTTGGAGGCTTTCCTCCAGGGCGAGGAAGAGGAACCTTTGTCTTTCGAGGATCCGGCGGCTGCACGCCGTGGGCTGGAGGGCGTGAAGGGCAGCCTCGTGGTGCCTTGGAAGAAGCTGCCCAAAAAACGTGAGGCAACGGAAGAGGACGGCGCATGGCTGGAATCGGACCTGGGCGGGGAACTTCCACCTTATGACTGGGGACCGGAAGGCCCGCCGAAGGGAAAGCCGGTGCGGTACGTGCCGGGCGTAGGTCCTGTGGTTGAGGGCGGAAAGCATGATCGGTGACCGCCTCGAGCCAGGAGACATTCTCTTGGTTCACCTGCCTGGGCACGTCCCGCCGGGACACGAGCAGGAGGGGGTTCGCCCGGCTGTCGTGCTTGGCGTGCCGCCGGAGCCCGTCCGCTTTGGCGTGGTCCTCGTTGCACCGGCGACGACGAGCGCCGGGCAGTGGGCCAGGAGGAATCCCCTGCTTTACCCACGCTTGCCGGCCGGCGCCGGCGGACTTCGTCGGCCATCGACCATCCTCTTGGACCAGGTGCGAGCACTCGACCTACAGCGGACGGTGGAGTACCTGGGTACGCTGGCCCCGACGGAACTGGAGACGATCCGCAGGGGACTGCGCGCGCTGCTGAATCTGTGAAGCGTGGCATCGCCATCGCGGAGGGGGGAGAGATCGTGTTGGACATTCCGCTCCCATTGACCGGGCTGATGCCCACGGGGTCTTTTGCGCAGGGGAGCAGAAGAGGGGGAATCTCGCGGTGAATCGTTCCGGTGCGGCCGAGGGTCTTTTGCGAATCCCGGGACTTCTCCGGTTAGTGCCAAGATTGCCGATTCGCTTTGCCACCGAAATCCCCCCACTGTGAGGATCGACTTTCTAGCCTCTAACACCAGTGTGCCGCCACGGCATAGTTCCCGGAAACCCCAGAAGTCTTTACGTGGGCTTAACGCTCGGTTGTGACCACGAGATTCCCCCCACCTGGCGTTGCGGCCCTTCTCGATACAGCGGATGCAGCCTCAGCACTCCGATGATGGTGGGCCGGCTGACCCCCGAGCAAAAGCAGATGGAGCGGACGTACCGGGCGTATCGGGCCATCGGGGCGGTGTTGAATTTTAGCTGCACCCCCTACCTGTTGGACAACATCCCGCGTCAGGGAGAGGTGGTCGCCCTTTTCCGAGTCCAGCGCCACCCCTTATGTGAACGCCGTCTACGGGGCCCGGAGCAACCGGGAGTCGGCCCAGAGCGCGCTGTGCGCCGCGGTGGCCGGCCGGGTACCGGAGTACGGGCTACTTCTGGCTGAGAACCGCCGGGGGCAAATCGTGGTGGACGTCAAGGCCGAGTTGTCGAGTGATTTTGACTACCAACTGTTGGGATATGCTGTGCCGAAAAAGATCGGCCACCGGATCCCGGTATTCGTGGGCATCCCCGATACGGCCTCCCCGGAGGCACTCATGAACCTGTGTGCCGAGCTGAACACCGCCGGGGCCGTGCCCATGTTTCACATAGTCGGCCTCACCCCCGAGGCACCGACTTTGGAAGCGGCCCTGGGCGGTCGGGAGCCCGTGGACACCGTGACCGTCACAGACCGGGACTTGCTGGAGGTTCGGGAACAGATCTCCCAAGCCCCGGGTCAGGTAGATTTCGTTCTTCTCGGCTGCCCCCACCTCAGCCTGCGCCAGCTGCAGACCATCGCCGAGCTGGTGCGGGGGAAGAAGCTGCGGGTGGAGCTGTGGATCAACACCTCGGCGTATACCCGGGAGGTGGCGGCCCGGATGGGCCTGGTGGACGTTATCGAGAGGGCGGGGGGGCACGTGCTTCAGGACACCTGCGTGGACCAGCCGATCTGGAAGCACCTGGAGGGTAAAACCGGAGCCACGGAATCGCCCAAATGCGCCTATTACACGAAACGCAGGCAGATGAACTTTGTGATCCGGAGCCTGGAGGCCTGTGTTCAGGCGGCGATCGAGGGGGTGATCGCATGACGGCACCCCAAGCTGCGGAGGCCTTTGCGTGCCACAAAATCTCCGGGGGCGTGGCATCCGGGGAAGTTCTGTTTTCCCAGGATGATATCTGCTTTTATCTGTGCGACCCGGAGACGGGCAAGGTCATCGAGGACGGCCACTGTCTTTACGGCGTCAGCGTCTCGGGGAAGATTTTGGTCTTCCCCAGCGGGAAAGGGAGCTCCGTCGTCCAGACCGACGGGCTATACCAGTTGGCCATGCGGGGGAATGCCCCGAAAGCGGTGGTGGTCCAGCACCCGGACACCGTCCTCGTGGCGACCTGCATCATTCTCGACGTGCCCATGGTCGATCGGGTGGAGGCCGCTTTTTATGAACGGGTCAAGACCGGTGATGCCGTTCGGTTGGACGCGTCGAGCGGAGTGATCCAACTCATCGGGAGAGCGTAGGATGAAAGAATTGCAGAATCTCAAAAGCTTGGAGGATTTCCTGCAACGCCTCGGAGCCGCAGCGGGCGAATCCGAGACCAACCGGCATTTGGCGGACTATTTTGCGACCCATTATCTTGAAATTCCTTTCATGACCGCCGGGGAGGTGGCGGCGGAAGCCAAGGTCAGTCAGGCCAGTGTCTCCCGTTTCTGTATGTCCCTGGGCTTTCACGGATACAGCGATTTGCTCCGGGAGTTGCAGAAATTGGTCCGGGAGGACATTACGGCGCCCAAGCGCCTGCGATACGCCACCCGGGGGAACCGGGACGACTACGAAGAGATCCTTGCCAATGAACAGCTCAATATCGCCGGACTGAGGGAAGTCGCGGAGCAGGAGGCCTTCCGGAGGCTGGCGGACAAATTGGCCACGGCTCCGCGGGTGGTGCTCTTGTCCGCCCGGATGTCGGCGACGCTCCTCCCCTATATGACCTATGTGCTCAATAAAATGCGGGATGGGGTCGAGGAGGTTCTTCCCCACACGCCGGCCTGGAACAGTTTGCCCTTGAGGGATCCGGCGGGCACGCAGATCGTGACCATCGCCTTTCCGCGATATCCGAACATTCTCCTTTCCCATGTGGAGCGCTTGCACGATGCCGGGTTTTCCATCGCGGCCGTCACCGATCGCGTCGTCTCCCCCGTTACCCAATTTGCCGATCCGGTGATCACGGTGCCGGTGACCACCTCGTCGATTTTTGATGTGTACGGGGCGCCTATTGTGCTGCTCAACTTGCTCCTTCTGGAGACGGCGAAGCGGATCCCCGGGATTGAAGAGCGGCTGAACCGGGTGGAAACGTTGGAGCAGGGAGAACACATTTATTGGAATTTTTGATCTGAAAAAACGCGCCGCAAACCTCTTCCTTCAGGAAGAGGTTTGCGGCGCGTCATTGAGCGGACAGAGGAAGAGCGGCTCTTTTGGCGAATATGCGTTTGCGAGACTCGAACATTCGGGGTATCTTAGAACCATGAAAATTTTCAAGTCCTTTCGATTCCGTTTGGAACCCACAACCGAACAATCCCAGTGCCTCACCCGTTACCGGGGATGTGCGCGGTTGGTCTGGAACAAGGCGCTGGCCTTGCAAAAGGGGCGACTGGAGGCCGGGTACCCTTTACTCTCGTATGAGGAGCTTGCCCGGCTCCTGACACTCTGGAGACACAGCGAGGAATACGGGTTTTTGGCCAACGCCCCTGTGCACCCTTTGCAGTGGACGCTCAAGTTCCTGGATCGGGCAATCCGGGCGGCGTTTGACAAGTCCAACCCGGCGCGCTTCCCGACGTTCAAGAAAAAGAACCGGGACGAGGCGGGCCTGCGCTTTCCGGACCCGAAACAGATCAAGCTCGACCTGTCGACCAAGGATGCGGACGGGCGGTGTGTCTTGCCGAAGGTTTTCCTGCCCAAGATCGGGTGGGTGAAGTTCCGCAAGTCCCGGACCATCGACGGGACGATTCGGAATGCCACGGTAACATGGCAGGCCGGGCACTGGTACATCTCTTTCCAGACGGAGATCGACGTGCCGGAGCCGGTCCACCCGTCGGAGTCGGCTGTGGGGATCGACCGGGGAATTGTGCATTTTGCGGCGTTGTCGGACGGCACGTTTGTCGATGCGCCGGGGTGGTTCCGGCGGCATGAAAAGAAACTGGCTTGGGAAATGCGGAAGCTGTCGCGGAAGAAAAGGTTCTCGCGAAACTGGCAGAAACAGAAGGCCAGGATTCAGCGTCTTCATGCGCATATCGCGAATGCCCGGCGGGATTTTCTGCACAAGACCTCCACGGCCATCAGCAAAACCCACGCGATGGTGTTTGTGGAGGATTTGCGGATCCAGAACATGAGCCGGTCGGCCAAGGGGACGAGGGAGAATCCGGGGAAGAACGTGCGGGCGAAGAGCGGGCTGAACAAAGCGATCCTGGACCAAGGGTGGTCGATGTTCCAGACGTTTTTGGAGTACAAGCTCCACTGGTCGGGAGGCTGGCTGGGGACCGTCCCGGCCCCGTACACGAGCCAAAGATGCCCGGTACCGGAATGCGGGCATGTGAGCAATGCGAATCGGCCGAGGCAATCGACATTCCGGTGCGAGAGGTGCGGGTATGAGGGCAATGCCGACACAGTGGGAGCGATGAACATTTTAAGGGCTGGACTGGCCCGGATCGCCTGTTCTCCGGTGTAGCGCCGGGGAGTCGGTTGTTCGACCGATCCAAGGGGTGCAACAAGGCCCCTGGTGGCAGGAAGGAATCCTCCGCCTTCAGGCGGGGGAGGAGGTGTGCGGGCGGCAGCCCACATTGGATGCTGAACATCCAGCAACGGTTGGACTGCTGGACAGGTCAGCGCTGCATAGTGGTCAGTGCAGCAAAGGATACTTCTAGGGCGTTTCCGTGAGGAACGTGGCGAAGGAGAGAGGGAGTGCCGAGAGGTCCCTATCCGAAGTGTGCAGGTTGAAAGCGAAATGCTGAATGCCAAAGCGGCGGGATGAACTGGGGACGCTGCGTTCTCTGCGGAACCTAAAACCCCCCCATGAGGGAGGGGTGAGGCAGCCCTGTCGACCACGATAACGGGGTATGCGGTTCATCACGTGGAGGGTGAGACATGTGCACTGTAGCCAATGTGGGTGACCCGTCGAGATCTCTCGGTTACCGTAGTGGGCATGGGCATATAAGGGTATCCGAAGTTGCTCGTGTGCCGAGAGAAGTCAGAGCGCCTTCATAGTAGCGAAGTAACCCCGAGACCATAACTCGGTGTGAAGTGAAGGAAGGCGTCGTTGCTGAAAAAGTTGATTCAGAAGCAGGCATGCTAATTGGTAAGCCTCCGCTGCGAAACACTGCCAAGATGGTCCTGCTTGCGAGGAGACGCTCGAACTTGAAGTGGCACAATCTTTACGGACGTTTGCTCAGCTATCAACGGTTGTATGAGGCGTGGCTAAAAGTGAAGGCGAATCGGGGGGCTGGCGGAGTAGACGGAATCAGTCTGTCCGCTTTTGAAAGCAAATTGGAGGAAAACCTCCAAGAGCTTCTAAGAGACCTCAAAGCCAAGACTTATAAGCCAATGCCAGTACTCAGACGCTACATTCCGAAACGAAACGGCAAGAAACGTCCACTTGGCCTTCCGTCTATACGGGACAAGGTTGTACAGCAAGCGGTGGTGGATATACTCCAACCTCTATACGAGACGGAGTTTCATCCGGCCTCCGTCGGCTTCCGTCCCGGAAAAGGTGCGTTCAATGCGTTCGGACGCATCATTCACCTGATGGAGCAAGGCTATGTTTGGGTGTACGATGCTGACATCAAGGGCTACTTTGACTGTATAGACCATCGAATACTGCTGGAGGTTATGAAGCGAAGGATTGCCGACCGATCCATTTTGGACCTCATCTGGCAGTGGTTAAAGGCTGGGGTCATGGAGAATGGTGTGAGAAGTTTCTCCAAGGCGGGTACGCCGCAGGGCGGAGTCATCTCTCCATTGCTGGCCAATGTCTACCTCAACGAGTTGGACTGGGAGCTCAGTAAGGCTGGAGTGCAGTTTGTGCGCTATGCCGACGACTTTTTGGTCTTCGCAAAGAATGAAGAAGGCGTCAAGCATGGGGAAAATATCGTTCGAACTGTGATGAAAAGACTAAAGCTCGAACTGTCGGTTGAAAAGACCAAGACCCTGCACCTGATGGAGGAACGCACCTCAGACGGAAGGATAATTCCTGAACTCGAATACCTCGGAGTGGCAATCCAAGGATGGTTTCGAAAACGGGACGGAACATGGAGCTTTGGGCTGAAATGTACCTCGGAAGCCATGAAGGATTTCCGAGTGGCAGTGAAGGAAAAGACCCCAAAGACGCATACCCTAAGTCTGGCAGCGCTGGTCGAGAGAGTGAACCCGATCATCATGGGAAAGGCGGCGTACTGGGCACAAGCTGCTAAAGCGGTGCAGGTGTATAAATCAATTCGAGGCCGATGCCGCTGTGCCACAGCGCTCCTCGGTCAACAGACGAGCAGGCTAGATGCGTATGTCCGTCAACGTATTCGGCGTTGCCGCCTGCCTCAGCGTGGCGGTAGCAAGACGTACAGGAGAGCTAACATGCTCAGGTCAATCTACACCCACGAGCGCCTTATAAAGGCGGGACTTCGATATGCCGAGAGAATTGTTCGGGATGCGGCTACGGGCCTGCCGCTGACAGATGACGAGTATTTAGCGCTTATCCGTCAGCGCAGGGAGAAGGCAGCCGCTGCCAAGCGGCAACGCAAAGCTGATGACGCAGCGTACTGGGCCAAGCGAGCTGCTGCGTATCAACGAGCCCAGGAACGAGTACGCAAGTTCGAGAGTAAGTGACGTAGAGCGGTTTGCGGGAAAACCGCACGAGCCGTTCATTGAGGGGCTGGCCCCGAAAGGGGTTGGCCTACTCTATCAAGATGACGATGGGGACGACGACGGTGGAGGCGAAAAGCGGGTACGGGTTGGAGTGGGAGACGGAACGGAAGCAGCTGCGGGTGGCCCGGGAGTTGAATCGGCGCCACCCGATGGACGTCGTTTCCACTTTTTTGGGCGCTCACGCGGTGCCGGGGGAGTATCGGGATCGGCCGGATGATTATGTGGCCCAGGTGGCCGAGGAAATGGTGCCGGCGGTGGCCAGGGAAAGGCTGGCGGAGTTTTGCGATGTGTTCTGTGAGCAGGGGGTGTTTTCGGCCGAGCGGTCCCGGGTGATTCTTGAAGCGGGGCGGCGCTGGGGTCTGCGTCCGAAGGTGCACGCCGACGAGTTGGCGGCCACGGGCGGGGCGGAGCTGGCGGCGGAGGTGGGGGCGGTTTCGGCGGATCATCTGCTCCATGCGACGGAGGAAGGGTTGCGGGCCCTGGCCGATGGGGGCGTAGTGGCGGTGCTGCTGCCGGGGACGGCGTTTTTTCTGGGGGAGACGCCCGCTACGGCGCGGAAAATGATCGATGAGTTCGCTCTGCCGGTTGCTTTGGCGACCGATTATAATCCCGGAAGTAGCCCGACGGAATCGCTGCAGTTGGTCATGGCCATGGCGGCGGCGACGATGCGCATGACGCCCGAGGAGATCGTGACGGCGGTGACTCTCAATGCGGCCTGCGCTTTGGGCCGAGGCGGGGAGACGGGAACGCTGGAGCCCGGAAAATGGGCGGATTTTGTATTGTGGGAGGCGGAGAATCCGGCGTATCTCGTCTATCGTTTTGGGACTCGCAACTGCTCACATAAAACTTAATAAAGATTGATATTCCTCATCATTTTGTGTAATATTATCTCATGAAGGTTTCCATTGGTAGAGCGGCCAAAGAGCTGGGAGTTGCCCCGGAGACCCTTCGCCGCTGGGAAGCGGAGGGGAAGATTCAGGTGGAGCGGACGCCCGGAGGTCACCGTCGGTATGACCTGGCCAGCCTTCGCGGATGGGCCCGCAAGGAACCGGAACCGAAAGAGCGGGTCACTCTCGCCTATGCCCGGGTCTCCAGTCACGACCAGAAGGGGGATTTGGAACGGCAAGTGGAGTTGCTGGAGACGTTCTGCGCCGCAAACGGGTGGCGGTTTGAGGTGGTCCGCGACTTGGGTTCCGGGCTCAACTACAACAAAAGGGGCCTGCGGGAACTCATTCGCCGGATCTGTTCCGGGGAGGTGGGCCGGTTGGTGGTCACCCACAAGGACTGTCTGCTTCGGTTCGGGTCGGAGTTGGTCTTCTCCTTGTGCGAGCATTTTGGAACGGAGGTGGTCATCATCAATGCCTCGGAAGAGGCGACCTTCGAGGAAGAGCTGGTGCAGGACGTGCTGGAGATCATCACGGTGTTTTCGGCCCGGCTGTACGGGAGCCGGAGCCGGAAGAACCGGGACATCCTGAAGACGTTGAAGGAGGCGGCCGATGCGATCTGCCTTGAAAATGCTTCTGGAAGTGGATGAACACACGGCGGCGGTGCTGGACGGGCAGTCGCGGATCGCCAACTGGCTGTACAATCACCTGCTCGAAGAGGCGAACACCTTGCGGGAGAAGTTCCGGAGCACCCAGGACCCGGAAGCGGCCAGGGTGCTGTACACCAAGCGGGGCCTGCGGGACCGGGTTCCGGCGCTCAAACAGGAGTATCCATTCCTGCGGACGGTGTATTCGTCCGTGCTGAAGAACGCGGCCCTGCGGCTGAGCGGAGCGATCCGGAAATACCAGAAGGCGCGTCGCGAAAAGGGGGCGAAGAAGGTCGGCTGGCCGAAGTTCCGGTCGTGGAGGCGGGAATGGTTCTCCCTGCAATACGACGAGCCCTGGAAGGGCTTCGGGCTGGAGGGCCGGACTTTGCGGTTATCCCTGGGGAAAGTCCTGGACGAAAAGACGGGCAAGGAGAAGCAAGCCCAGGTGACGGCCCATCTGGCGGAACCCTTGCCCGATTGGTTCGAACCGGGAATGGTTCGTCAGCTTCGGATCGTCAAAGAGGGAAGATTATTCTACGCGGTGTTCACGGTGGAGAGGCCTGTACCGGCCCGGCGGCCGGCGGGGCGGGTCATTGCCATTGACCCGAACCACAAGAACCTGGGCTACGGAGTGGGGACCGACGGGGTGGCGACGGAAATCCGGAATCCGTGGTTTCTCAAGATTCTGGACCGGAGGATCGACGAGGTGAAATCCCTGCGGGACCGGTGCAAGAGGAAGTCGGTTCGGGTGGTACGGGAAGACGGATCGGAGGTGTGGTTGCCGTCGCGAAGGTGGAAGAAGCTGAACGAGCGGCTGGAAGAGCTGTGGCGGGTGCGCCGAGAGCAGACGAAGGTGTACCTGTGGACGATGGTCAACCGGTTGTACCGGGAGTATGACGCGGTGTTCGTGGGGGACTACACGCCCCGGGGTGGGGAAATCAGCCGGGGGATGCGCCGAGCAATGAACAACCAGTCGCTCATTGGGCGGTTCAAGGGAACCTTGGCGTGGGTGGCGACCCGATCCGGGAAAGTGTACGGGGAGTGGGACGAAGACGGGTCCACCCGGACGTGTTGCCAGTGCCACTACAAAGTGCCGGTCGGGATTCCTCCGGAGGTTCGGGAGTGGACCTGTCCGGAGTGCGGGACGCACCACATCCGGGACGAGAATTCGTCGATCAACGGACTAGAACAAGTGCTGAAAACCTTAGAGGTGCCTTGCTCGGGCCGTCTGGGAGGCCAAATTGCCGTTAAGACCAGGCGGGCTTGGCGGTTCGACGGTCTAGGGATCCAAGAGATTCCGGGGGCCGTCGGCGGGCGGGTGAGTTGATCACGCCGCCAGCCGCCAAGAGATCAAATGAGGGACATGACAGTCCTGAACCCAAATCCTGCGCAAAGTGAGATTTGTGTAGGTTTGGGAGAGCGGTGAACCACGCCCACGCCGTGGTGAAAAAAGGTCATTTGGTGGCTGTGAACGGTAAATTTGTTGGATTGTGCTAGCTATCTTGGCCCAAGTTACGCAAAGTAATTGGCGGATTATCTCTTCGAGGAAAGAAATGGGACGGTCTAATGGGACGGAACCACTCGAAGGAATCCGCGTGATCGGTCTCACGCGCGTACTGGCCGGACCGTATACCACCATGATGCTAGCGGATCTCGGGTCTTAAGAGGCAGCCCAGCGCAGCACCTGTTCCCCATTCTGCCAGCGCTTCACGTTCCGACTCGCCATACGCACCTTTTCATGTGCCGATGCAATCGCGTTCGTCGAGCGCAGTTTCCCTGCAAGAGTTCCGGAATACCCAGTCGGATCACGGTCACGGTCTCTTCCATTCCTTCCCGCAAACTGGCTGCAGTCCCTGGATACGCCTTCTCAAGCTGCGCGGCCAATCGCCGTGGGGCCGCCGGCGACTCTTTCGCGGTCTCCTGACGCCAGGTCCCCTGCAGTTGCCTCTTGACCCAATCTCTCGGTTTCTCCGGCAGGCGCTCCAGAACATTGCGCTCCGTAAGGCGATAGCCTTTTGTAGCGTTCCAAGAAACGGGCCGCCCTGGTCGTTTAGAATATGTCCCGCAGGCTGATGTCCAGCCCTTCAAAGATGCTCACCGTGACCGTTTCGTCCTTGTTGTGTACTGTCGGGAACACGTCGGTATCAGTCAGTCGATAGACTTCTACAATCTGGTGGTGTGGGTCGACAATCCAATATTCACGAACTCCTGCAGCCTTGTAGGCCCGGAGCTTGACCGTCTTGTCCTTGTATGCTGTAGCAGGTGACAGAACTTCCACGACCATATCCGGAACGCCCACACATCCATGCGGACGCAGTTTCGATGGATCACACACGACGGTGATGTCTGGTTGCACATAATTTCCCGATTTGTCACCATCCAGGTAAACATCAAATGGTGCAGTAAAACATTCATACGTTTTTCCTTTTAGATATCCGCTTATGTCACGAAACAGTCTGCCCACAATCCTTTGGTGTTCTGTGGAAGGCGACGGGGTCATGTCGTAAATCACACCGTCGATACGTTCCCACCGTTCAAACTGTTTGGGGTCAAGCTGGATTTCCATCCGCCATCCCACCTTCCAACATCACTCGGAGTCTCCGAAAGGGCAACGAGAAAACCTGGCAACAATTCGACGACATTGAAAAGCGGCTTGACAATATCCAGGTACAGTTGGAATACGTCAAGACCAGGCTGTTGGAGCATCATGAGGGATTTGGTGAACTCCACTTCGATAAATGGGACACGTGCCATTTGTCTTCTTCTGGGAACTGCCGACCTAAGGCGTCGACGGGGTTAGGGGTACCTCCTTTCAGTGGGGGTTCCTCGTGGCCAGGTACCGGGTCCAACCGGTCGCCTTGCCGATCGCCCGTTCCACCTCTTGAATGAGTTGCCGGACGATGTCTCTCGCGCTCGCGTCCCGGCTCTGGGCGGAACCCTGGCCGGCCCACAGAGACATGAATTCGGGATCGGCTTGTCGTGCGGCCCAGTTGCGAATGGGGCGGGTGAGGGCATTCTGAATGGGATACGGGGGTATTGGGGCGTCATATTGTGCCATCCACGAAATAAAGGTGTTTCTGAGGCCCCGGGCGGGTTTTCCGGAAAAGGCGTCTGTGATGACAGTCTCGGTGTCGCGGCTGTGGAGCAGGGCTTTCTTGTAGGCCGGGTGTGCGCCGCTCTCCCGACTGGCGAGAAAGGCGGTGCCCATTTGAACGGCGGAGGCCCCGAGGGTGAGGCAAGCGGCGATCCCTCTGCCGTCCATGATCCCTCCGGAAGCGATGACGGGAATGCGGACTCTGTCCACGATTTGGGGAACCAGGGCGATGGTGCCGACAAGGGAAGACGAGTGTGCTTCGAGAAAGGTCCCGCGGTGGCCGCCCGCTTCGCAACCCTGGGCCACGACGGCATCCACACCCGCCTCCTGAAGGTATACGGCTTCCGCCACGCTGGTGGCCGTGCCGATCACTCGGATTCCGCGGGATTTCAACTCTGTGATCTGTTCTTGGGTCGGGCAGCCGAAAGTGAAACTAAAGACGGGAATGCGTTCTTCTAAGATGACTTCCAACTGTTCGGTAAACGTATCCCCGGGGGCATTTTCGATGGGAATGCTGTCAATCTCCCTCCCCACCTCCTCGGGCAACGCCTCGAGGGATTTTAAATGATGTATCATGGCCTTGACGACTTCCCTGTCCACTTGGATGTTCTGGTCTGGAATAAACAAGTTTACTCCAAATGGCCGATCGGTGAGTTCACGAATCCGGCGAATGGCGGCCCGGATGGAGTCGGGCGACATATATCCGGCTCCGAGAAAACCGAGTCCGCCTTCATTGGACACCGCGGCGACGAGTTCAGGCGTCGTGGGCCCGCCCGCCATTGGGGCCTGGATAATGGGATATTGAATGCTTAACATGCGCGTGACGGTAGTGTCATTCCACATGGGATTCGCTCCTTTGAATGAGGATCTAACTCACATTGTAACGCAAATCGGTCGCAAAGCCCTCCTGTATAACATCTCCCCTCGCCCACCCGGGATGAAGTATGTTATGGTGGTCTTGGAAGGCTGTTATCCACATGGCGGCCTACCCACATTCGCGAGGTGAGGGCCATGGCGAGTGGCGGTGTGTGGAGACGGGGGATGACGGCGATGGCGGGCGTGGTGTCGGCGGCGCTGGTGCTTTCGGCCTGCGGGGCGGCGGCACCATCCGCGCCGGGTCAGGGCGGCGGGGCGTCGGTGCCGGAAGGGACCGGGGATACGGCGTCCGCCTCGGATGGGCAGAAGGGGGCAACCGCGACGAATCCCAACGATTCGAACGGTTCGCAGGTCAAAAAGCTGGCGGTCCGGCACGTGGCGGAGGGGGACTATCCCGCGGCGGAGATGGGCGATTGGGTGCGGGCCAATCGTGAGCGGCCCTTCTGGGGATTTTTTACCTTTGGCGGGACCAGGTACCTGATGGTCAGCCGGGGCCCAAGCCCGAATCCGGGCCATAAAGTCGAGGTGCAAGAAATCAAACAGTTGCCAAGCGGGCACCTTCAGGTTAGGGCCGTCTTTCGTGATCCCGAGCCGGGCAAACTGTACGCCCAGGTGATCAGTTATCCGGTGGATGTGGTGGAGACGCCGGCCTGGGCCACTGCGTATGAACTGATTTTTGAAGGGCCCAAGGCGCCGAAATCCCCGGGTTTGGTGGAGCCGAACATCATGGTGACGGCGCCCAAGCCCGAGCACACACTGACAGGAACATCGCTCCACCTCCAGGGCAAAGCCCGGGCCTTCGAGGGCCAGATTCACGTGTATTTGGAAGATGGTCACAATGTCCTCCTGGATCAAGTGTTGTCCGGAGCGGGCGCGCCGGAATGGATGACCATCGACAAAAATTTCGCCTATAAGGCCCCGACGAATCCGGCGGGGATGTTGATGGTTTACGCGGCGAGCCCCCGGGACGGGTCGAAACAGGATGTGGTGATGGTGCCCGTGCGGTTCCAGCGGTGATGGATCCGGCCGAGGTGTCGTCCGGATCCGGGTTGTGTTTTTGCTGAGGGGCCGGAGGACTGGGGTGCGGCCGTCGGCCCACGAAGGGGCAGGCCATCCCGCCGGGGCCCGGGCACTCAATTAAGAAACAAAAATTTATTGCGATCCCGGGCGGTATCGTAATAAAACTCAGATGTCCGTAAGTCAGCCGAAATGAGCGCGTACTGGGGAGGAGGGGGCGCCTTGGCGATTTTGGCCGAGGAACTGTCAGCGTTGGCGGCAGCGGCGGGCGGCGATGTGGTGACTTGGCGGAGGTATTTGCACGCCCATCCGGAGTTGTCGTTTCAGGAAGAGAATACGGCGCAATTCGTTTACGATACTCTGCTGTCTTTTGGCGGTTTTGAGCTGAGTCGGCCGACGAAGACCAGCGTGGTGGCCCGGTTGATCGGGGAGGCCCCCGGCCCGGTGGTGGCGGTGCGGGCGGACATGGACGCTTTGCCGATCCAGGAAGAGAATGATCTGCCCTTCGCCTCGACGAATCCCGGGGTGATGCACGCCTGTGGGCACGACGGGCACACGGCGATGCTGCTGGGGGTAGCCCGGGTCCTGTCCAAGCTTCGCTCACGGCTGCGGGGCGAGGTGCGGTTTTTGTTTCAGCACGCAGAAGAACTGTTTCCCGGAGGTGCCCAGGAGTTGGTGAATCTCGGGGTGCTGGACGGGGTGCAGGCGGTGATCGGGGCGCACCTCTGGATTCCCTTGGAGGTCGGTAAAATCGGCGTGAAAGCCGGGGAACTCATGGCTTCGCCGGACAGGTTCCGGATCGTGATTCGCGGGCGGGGCGGGCACGCGGCTCAGCCGCATCTCACCGTGGATAGCATCGCCGTGGGCGCCCAGGTGGTCACAAACCTGCAACACATTGTGTCCCGCTATGTGGACCCACTGGACCGGCTGGTGGTCTCGGTGACGCGGTTTATGGCCGGAACGGCGGACAATATTATTCCGGAATCGGCGGAATTGTGGGGGACGGTGCGCTGTTTTAATCCGGAGTTGCGGCGGCAGGCGCCCCAGTGGATTGAGCGGATTCTGAAGGGGGTGACCGAAGCCCACGAGGCGGAGTACGATTTTGAGTACACCCACGGATACCGGCCGGTGATCAACGATGCGACTGTGACGGCGTGGCTTCGGGAGGGGCTCGAGGAAGCTTTTGGCCCCGAAGTGATCGTCGAAGCCGTGCCCACCATGGGGGGAGAAGATTTTTCCGCTTATCAATCCAGGGTGGCTGGGAGCTTCTTCTTCATCGGCGCGGGAAATCCGGATAAGGGTATTGTGTATCCGCACCACCACCCCAGGTTTACCGTGGATGAGGATGCTCTGCCCATCGGGGTGAAGGCTCTGGCCGCCGGGGTGATGAAATTGTTGGCCGAGGTGAAGGCTTCTTGATTCAGCGCACAGCGGGCGAGGAAGATTGCACCCACGGCCATGGATGGAGAATGTGCAGCGTCAAGCCATCAATGAATGTGAGCGTGGATTTTGCGATATCCTCAATGGGGAGTATCGGATGAAACTCCCCAATTCTCCACGCCTCTGTGAAGCACGCTGACGCACACCTCGACACGGCATGCGCTTGCGCAGACCGACTCGGATCGGGTTCCCGCTATCTCAATCATTCAATCCTTTTCCGTCGAGAATTCGCTGTACACACTTTTCAATTCTCGACGTTCGGGTTTTGGCTTGTTTGGGTTGAGAAAAGTAAAGAAGGTAGGCTCTCTGCCGGCCCGGTGTCAACGCCTCGAAAGCCGTCCTCAAGGCAGGCATGTCATGGAATTTCTGCTGTAGCTCCTCGGGGATATCGAAGTCTGCATTCTTCTTGAAATCCACCTTCAAGCCGGCTTTTTCGACTTGAATGGCTTCATGGATATAGGATTTCAAGATCGTTTCCATCTCAACGATCTCCCGAACATCGGTGAACCGAATCTGGCGCGCCGCCTGCACGTTCTCCGTCTGTTGGACGAGAACTCCGTGGGGATCCCGCAACAGAGCGCCTTTGACAAACAGGAGCGCACAGTATTCCTTGAATCCGTGGACCAAGACGATGTTCTTGTTCTGAAACGTGTAACAGGGGACACCCCACTTGAAGTCTTCGGTCAGGTCGCATTCCAGAGCGATCGACCGTAATGCCTCAAACTCCTTCCTCCACTTGTCCGCCTTCCTCAGGAATTCATCCACCTTGGGGTTCGTTCTGCGTTCAGCCACTCGGACATACCCCTCCTCACCTTTTTCGATCCGCCGGCCCCACCGCCACCTCATGTGTCCGGGCCAGATCGCCGCTCCCGCGGCGATCGGCCACCGCCAACACTCTCGCCGCCCCGCATGCCTACTCCATTTCAGAGAGATTCCGATCCCGCGGCATCCCCACGGTCATAGGCGGACCTCACGCCACGCTCATGCCGGAGGAAGTCAAGGAACACGAGGATGCGGTATGCCACACCCGCGCTGGGATTTGATCAAAGGGCGCATCTATGGCCTCGCACAAGGGTTCGGGCAAGGTTCAGCGCACGGCTTCGGCGTCGGCTTCGGTCAGGGACAACAGCGCCCGGACGTCCTCTTCCGTCAGGCGGAATGCGGACGGGTCTTTTTCACTCTCGATGACCCGGTCGAACAACGCCTGTTTTTTCATCTGCAGGGCGTACATCCGCTCCTCAATTGTTCCTTTGGCGATCACCCGGAGCACGAGGACGGGATTTTTCTGCCCGATCCGATGGGCCCGGCCGATGGCCTGGGCGTCCACCGCCGGATTCCACCACAGGTCATACAGAATCACCGTGTCCGCTCCGGTGAGGTTCAGTCCCGTCCCCCCGGCCCTCAGGGAAATGAGGAACACGCCCCGTTCACCGGCGTTGAATGCGTCGGCCATGGCCAAACGATCTTTAGGTGGGGTGCGGCCGTCGAGATAAAAGGCCTCGATTCCTTCCTCGGCCAAGCGCCTGCGAATGCGCTCCAGCATCTGGGTGAACTGGGAGAAGACCAAGGCTCGGCGGCCTGCCGCCTGGTACTCCCGCAGCAACTCCAGAAGGGCTTCCAGTTTGGCGGAGCTTCCCTCGTACTCCGGCACCACCAGGGCCGGGTCGGCGCAGACCTGGCGAAGCCGAGTGATCAGGGCGAGGATGGCGATGCGATTCTCCGTCAATCCGCCTTTTTGCATCAGCTGCTGGGCCCTGAGTTGGGCGTCGTTCAAGAATGCCAGGTAGGCCGCCTTCTGTTTGTCGTCGAGCTCCACCCAGTGGATCATCTCCGTGCGCTCCGGGAGGTCTCTGAGGACATCTTGTTTTGTCCGCCGCAGAATAAAAGGGCGGACGCGACGCCGCGCTTGTTCCGGCGAGAGATCTTTGAACCGCTGAAGGGGCGGGAAAAGCCCGGGCATCAAGGTGTGGATGATCGACCAGAGATCGTCCAGGGCATTTTCGATGGGCGTCCCGGTCAGGGCGAACCGCTTCGGGGCCTGGATCTGTTGGACCGCCCGGAAAATCTGGGTGGTGTGGTTTTTGACAGTCTGGGCCTCGTCCAAAATCAAATGTTCAAAGGGAATTTCCGCATATTGGGCGATGTCTTGCCGGAGCAACGGGTACGAGGTGACGGCGATGTCCCCGGCCTGTAGATTTTGCAGTTTCTGGTTCCGGCTCTCGGGTGGCCCGTCCGCCACAATGACCCGCAGGGAGGGGGCGAAACGGCGAAACTCGGCCTCCCAGTTATAAATCAGCGAAGCCGGCACCACGAGGAGGGACGGCCGATCGGTGGGCGCCGTCTCCCGCTCGGACAGCAAAAAGGCAATGGTTTGCACCGTTTTTCCCAGGCCCATTTCGTCGGCGAGAATACCCCCCAGGGAATAGTGGGCGAGCGTTTTCATCCAGCGAAAACCGGTGAGTTGATAGGGGCGGAGAGCGGTGCGAAGGCCCGTTGGCGGGGCGATTTCCAAGGCTTCCGGGTCACTGAGGGACTCCACCAAAGTTCGGACGGCCGCGCTGTACCGGGCTACACCCCGGGTGTCGTCGGCGTCTACGAGGAGCGCCGTCTTGTATAGCGGCACGCGAAACCCTCGAGCATCCCGGCCTTTCCGGGATGAGGATCGCGCGTCTCCAAGGACCGTTTGGAGCACCGATCGGGCCCGGCGGAAGGATTCATCTTCCAGGGAGAGAAAGGCACCCGACTCCAGGCGCACGTAGCGCATCCCCCGAAGCAGAGCTTGCCGAATCTGTTCGACCTCCGCCGGGTCGACCCCATGTACGTCGAAACGCACGGTCAGCCAGCCCCCGGCCGGGTCGAGATCAAAGCGAATCTCTGGTTGTGGCTGAACGTCGGTGACGTAGGCGGAGGCGCCATCGGACAGGTAGAGACTGACGTGGTCCAGGGCCGTCAAGGCGGGAACCGTTTCGTGAAAAAACCGATAAAGCGTTTCGTCGTCTTTCGGGACGGACAGTTTCGCTTGTCCCCCGGGACCCGGTTTGACGGTTACAGGGCCTCTGTTCAGGATCGAAATGACCTGCATTTCCCGATCCATGTCTCGAATGTAAAACTTATCCATAGACGGCGAGACGGCACGGTCGGCGTCCTTGCTGGGAGATTCCGGCGCAGATCCGGCCACCGGGCGAAACACCGCATCCTCGTAATGAAAAGAGACGTCCAGGGAAAGGGCGTCGGGCCCCTCGTCAATGAGGACCTCGGTGCGCAGGGGGAATTTTGCAATCTGTTTCGATAAAGACGGTTGGACCTGAATTTTGCCGATCGTCTCCAAAGCCGGAACGGTCAGGGACAGGGCGGTGCCCACCAGATCCCGGGGGATGGAAAGATGAGTCTGTGGGCGCTCGTACGGGCGAAGGAACCCCCCGGGTCTCGTTTCAGAACGGAGTGCCAGCATGAAGCTGGAGACCAGATTGTCCTCCTGTTCGGACAGGCGATACAAAGTTCCGTCTACCACCAGCCACCGGTAAGTTGCCAAGTACTCAGCCCGGGCCAAGGGGGCGAGATCCAACCGAACGCCCCCTTCCGTCGTTTTGTCGCCCGGGAGAAGGCGGAATTCGAGCCCCGCCTTCGGCAGTGGATCCTCGGCGACATAAATGGGCGCCGGGGCGGCGGTGCCGTGGGTCAGGAAGATCTGCCGGCCGCGCAGTTCGTCAAGGAGTGCGTCTGCTGCCGCAGGCGGAAGTGCCAAACGGCGATCCCCGTACTTGCGATCGTAAGAGTAATAGCCGTTCACCGAGCGATAAAAACTTTCTTCGGCCATCACTTGGCCGAGTACCCGCAGGATCGACAAATCCTCGGGGGCGACGTGGTGCAACTCCGGCTGATACGAGAACCTCGGAGTCAGGGGGTGGGGGGCGCCGATCTGAACATCCCGGATAAAATCCCGGATATTCTTGACCACAAAGGTACGGTCCACCCCGGCTTTCAGCTCAAGGCTCACGTGGCCTTCGTAAACGAGAACATAATCGATGGTCAGGCGGGATGTCGCCCGAGGCTCCGGGGAGGGGAGCGGCCCGGCCGATGTCCCGCCCGGTTGGTGTTCCGATTCCAACAGGTCCCCCAATCTTCGGATGAGGTGGGCGACGGCGACCCGGACCTTCTGCGATTCCTTTTCCCGGGCCTTGCTGTCGCGGACGGTCTGGCCTGTGCTGGCGCCGGATGCCAAGTTGTCACCTTGCTCGGGCCGTTGATCCACCGCCCTTCGGCTCCCATTCCCGAAGTTTGGACTCTCTTGCACAAACGCACCGGAGCGGTCGTCTCCAGGGCGCTTGCCGCCCGGCTCAATCTCCCGCTGTACAAAGCCACACTCAATCAAATGCAGCAGGGCTGCGGCGATGTGTTTGCACACGCCCATTCGTCTGAAAGCCGGGCAAGAACACCACAGGAGTTCCAGGGTGCCCTGGTGTTTCTCGATCACGACCCGGTATTCCTTGCTTCCCAGGACCGAGCATTCCCACTGTTGGCGGCCGCTGACCGCGAGATTCCCTTCGGGCGGACTTGTGATTTGCACGCGTCCTTCGTCCGCATAGCGTTTCCCGCGGTTGTACGTAGCCCGGTCGCCGACCAGGGCTAGAATTTCCCTCGCTGTGGTCGGAAACGGTTGCATGCCTATCCCCTCACCCGGTCGAAGATTCTCATCTTCTCATTGTACACCACCTGGCGAAGGGTTTGGGGGGCGCGGCCGAAATTAAGACCGGCCAGCAACCGTGGAGGCTTGTTGGACCGGATCCCACACGGAGTTGAAAGGCGGGGCGTAGGACAAGTCCAGTTCCTGCAGTTGGTCGATGGTGAGGCCGGCGTACAAGGCGGTAGCGATGACGTCGATCCGCTTGTCTACCCCGTGTTTCCCCACGATTTGCGCCCCGAGCAACTTTCGATTCTCCTTGTGATAGAGCAGCTTGAGGTGAAGCCGCTCCCCGTTCGGGTAGTAACCGGCGTGGTCCCGGGAGCGAATCGACACCACTTCGTACGGAATGTTGAGCTGTTTCGCTTCGCGCTCCGACAGCCCGGTTCTGCCCATGGCCACATTCAACACCTTCATGATCGCCGACCCCACGACTCCGGCAAAATGCGCTTCTCCGCCGCCCATATTGGTCCCGGCGATGCGCCCTTGCTTGTTGGCCGTCGTCCCCAGGGGGATGTAATCCTCGGTCCCCTTTACTCGATGATAGTGAACGGCGCAGTCGCCGGCGGCGTAAATGTTCGACCGGTTGGTCCGCATCTGGTCGTCGACGCGGATCGCCCCTTTGACTCCCAACTCAATTCCTGCGTCCTTGGCGAGCTCGCTGTTCGGAAGGATTCCGATGGCCACGAGCACGAGGTCCGCCGGGTAAAAGCCCGTCTTCGTCTCCACCCCGGTCACCCGGCCGTTCTCTCCCCGCAGGGCCACCACCTCTTCGTTCAGCGCCACGCGGATGCCATTCTGCTCCAATTCCTGTTGAGCCAATTGCGCCAACTCGGGATCAAAGGTTCCGGCCACTTGGGGCGCCAAGTCTAACACCGCCACTTCTTTCTTTAAATGATGAAACGCCTCGGCCATCTCCAGGCCAATGTATCCTCCGCCCACGATGACCACCCTGGCGACATTTTTCTTTTGTACCCAACCCTGAATACGGAGGGCGTCGTCCATATCTTTGAGGGGGAAGACTCCTTCCAGGTCCCGCCCTTCCCACTGCGGGAAAATGGCGTGTCCACCCGTGGCGATGAGGAGGGTATCGTAGGAGAAGCCCTCCTCGCTTCCCTCGGCCAGATTTTTGACGATCACCGCGTTTTCTTCGGGGAGAATCTTCGTGACCTCGTGGCGGATGAAAACCTCGATGCGGTACTTGTCCCGAAACTCCTCGGGGGTGCGGGCGATTAAATTCTTGGCCTCGGACACCACGCCCCCGATGAGATACGGTAAGCCGCACTGGGCGTAGGAGAGGGTCGATCCCTTTTCAAAAGCGAGGATTTCCGCGTCCGCTTGCAGGCGGCGGATCTGGGACGCGGCGCTCATCCCCGCCGCGTCGCCGCCGATGATGACGAAGCGTTTTCCCATTGTGTCAGCCCCTTTCGCTCCTTTTTATACTACCCGAGGTATGGCGGGACACACAACGGGGGATGAGGGGCCGGCCCGCCCACTCGTTTTCGGAAGGCTTTTAGCAGTGGAGCCCGGTCAACCGACGGATGGAGTCCGCGGCGATGCCCTGCCCGTCCGGTTCGGCTACACAGAGTGAGAGATTTTCCGGTATAGTTAAAATGACATGATCGGACGAATCGATGGGTGGAGGGGTGCCGGATGGGTGAAAGTGCGGCAGGGGATCGGCTGACCGAGAAACGAAAAGAGCGCTACCGGGTTTGGAGGAAACACTTAATGGCCGACCCGGATCTGGCTGAAGATCTGACGCGGTTGGAGCGCGATCCCGCGGCCTTGGCGGAAGCGTTCGGTGATGACTTGCGGTTTGGAACCGGAGGATTGCGCGGGGTGATGGGGGCGGGGACCAATCGGATGAACCGCTTCACGGTGCGCCTGGCTACGGCGGGGCTTGCGAGGTATCTGAAAGGGCAGGGGACTGCCGACCGCGGAGTGGTGGTGGCTTACGATTCCCGGCGATGGTCGGACGTATTCGCCAAGGAAACGGCGTTAACCCTGGCCGGGGCAGGGATTCCGGTTTATCTGTTTGAAGACATTCGCCCGACCCCGGAGTTGTCCTTTGCGGTGCGGGAGCTTGGGGCGGCGGCGGGGGTGGTGATCACGGCGAGCCACAATCCGCCGGAGTATAACGGGTACAAGGTGTACGGACCGGACGGTTGCCAGGCGGTGCCGTCCCTGGCCGAGGCGATTGTCCGGGAGATCGACCAGGTGGAAGATCCTTTTGCGGTGATCACGGCAGATGAACAGGAGGCGGTCCGGGCGGGGCTGCTGCGGCGGCTCGGGTCGGAGATGGACGATCGGTACGTCGCCCGGGTGCGGCAGCTGACCTTGGCCCAAGGCCCGGGGGACGGTGCGGTGGACAAGAGGGGAGCTGGGCGGCCGGGAGTTTTGGCGACGCTGGTCTATACGCCGCTGCACGGGACCGGGGGCAAATTGGTGCCCCGGGTCCTGAAGGAGATGGGCCACTGGGTGGTGTGTGTGGAGGATCAGATGCGCCCGGATCCGGAGTTTCGCACCGTGTCGTCGCCGAACCCTGAGGATCCCGCGGCTTTCGACCGGGCTCTGGAACTGGCCCGGCAGTTGAAAGCGGATGCGGCTTTGGCCACCGACCCCGACTGCGACCGGGTGGGGGTGGCGGTGGCGGACGGCCACGGGGATTACGAATATCTCAACGGCAACCAGGTCGGCGTGCTCTTGTTGGATTATATTTTGGAGCGGAGAAAAGATCTTGGCGCGCTGCCCGACAGGGGCGTGATGATCAAGACCATCGTCACCTCGGAGATGGGGCGGGCGTTGGCGGATGCGTATGGTCTTGAGACCATCGACGTGTTGACGGGGTTCAAATTCATCGGCGAACAGATCGGACTCCTTGAGGGCACCGGAAGGAGCTTTGTCTTCGGATATGAGGAAAGTTGCGGCTACCTCATCGGGGATTTTGTCCGGGATAAAGACGGGGTGCAGGCGTCGGCTCTGGTGGCAGAGATGATCGCGTACCACAAGCGATCGGGTAAGACCCTGCTCAACCGCTTGGAGGAGCTCTATCGCCAGTACGGATACTACCGGGAGCGGTTGGTGTCGGTCAGCATGCCCGGGGCCGAGGGTCAGACCCGGATGACGGGGATGATGAAGGGCTGGCGGGAGGCGCCCCCCCGGGAGGTGGCGGGGCTGGCAGTGATGGAGGTGCAGGACTACCTCGTGAGCCGGGTGCGCCGGGCGGACGGCAGTGAGGGGAAGCTGGAGTTGCCCCGGTCAGATGTGCTGAAGTTCGTGTTGGAAGGGGGGCAGTGGTTCTGTTTACGGCCTTCGGGAACGGAGCCAAAGCTGAAGATCTACTTTGGAGTCCGTGGAAAGGACGAAGCCCAGGCCCGGGAGCTTGTGGATCGGCTGCACCGGGCGGTGATGGAGCGGGTGGAAGGGTAGGTCTGTGGGTGTGAGCGGTCCCTGGGGCAGGGCCACGATTGGGGTATGGGGCGGTGTGAAGGCCAGGGGCCTGTCGGCCCCTTCACTCGGTCATAGCGAGAAGTTCCGCTGCCTGGAGAGCGGTCCAGATCGCCGAAACATCCTCAATGCGCCGGAGCTGGACGCCGAGAATCTGCTCGATCTGGCGGAGTCGGTACATCAACGTGTTGCGATGGATAAAGAGCGCGTCGGCCGTTTGGCTCGTCCCTTGTCCGAGGAACAAGTACATGCGGAGGGTTTCCAATAGATGGCTGTGCTCCGGCAGCA
This sequence comes from Kyrpidia spormannii, assembly GCF_002804065.1. Lineage (NCBI taxonomy): Bacteria > Bacillati > Bacillota > Bacilli > Caryophanales > Alicyclobacillaceae > Kyrpidia > Kyrpidia spormannii. The sequence goes on from NZ_CP024955.1 coordinate 371,623, forward strand.
GCAGTGGGCCCAAGGTGTCCTCCACCAGCGTATGTAACGCCTCGGGGCTGAGTTGGGCAAGCACCCGGCTGATTCGCCGGTGAAACAGCGGGGGGATCACCCCTCGAAGTTCACTGCGAGCGGCAAAGCGGAGCAAAAGCTCCGTTTCTTTTAATGTGACGGAAAGATCCGACAACGATGGTGTGCTGGAAACGACAATCAGAAGCCCGAGGTCGGGGCGGTAGTTTCGCCAGGATTCGTACAAGGCTTTGCCTTGTCTTGACCAGTTGTCGGGGTCTCTGGACACGAAAATTCCCGTGAGTCCATTGGGCCGATACGCGAGAAAATCAAATTTAGTTCGATATCCCCAGATGTGGGCCAACATGAATTTGCGCAAGACGTCCATGTGTTGGAAAGGGGCGCGATGGTCTTTTAAGTCCATCGATACCAGGACGAAAGGCCCGGTATCGAAAAGGCCGCACAATTGCAGGAGTTGCTGAACCTCCTGGGTTAACCCCGATTGAAGCAACCGCTGGGGAGGACCACCGCCCCTCCGGGGTTGGTGCTGGGGCACGAGATCACCGGCGAAGTCATCGAAGTCGGGAGGGATGTGGAGTTCGTCAAGAAGGGAGATTTGGTTTCCGTTCCCTTCAATATTGCGTGTGGCCGTTGTCGGAATTGTAAGGAAGGCAATACACATATCTGTCTCAATGTGAACCCCGATCGCCCGGGTTCTGCTTACGGGTATGTCGACATGGGCGGGTGGGTCGGCGGTCAGGCCGAGTATGTAATGGTGCCCTATGCAGATTTTCAGGTGTTGAAATTTCCGGATAAGGACCAGGCCATGGAAAAAATCCTGGACCTCACAATGCTCTCGGACATTTTTCCCACGGGATTTCACGGAGCGGTGAGTGCCGGGGTGAAACCGGGGTCGACTGTGTACGTGGCCGGGGCCGGACCTGTAGGACTGGCGGCCGCCCACTCTGCCCAGTTGCTGGGGGCGGCGGTGGTCATCGTGGGTGACCTGAACGCCGAGCGGTTGGCCCAGGCCCGAAGCTTTGGATGTGAAACGGTGGATCTCACCAAACATGACAGCCTTCCGGAGCAACTCGAGCAGATTCTTGGAGTGCCAGAGGTAGACTGCGCGGTGGACTGCGTAGGTTTCGAGGCCCACGGTCACGGACCGGAGCACCGGGAGGCGCCGGCGACGGTTCTTAACTCATTAATGGAAGTCACCCGGGCCGGCGGGCGGATGGGAATCCCCGGCCTGTACGTGACCGGCGACCCTGGCGCGGTGGACGAGGATGCCAAACAGGGAACGCTCAAGTTGCGCATCGGCCTCGGATGGGCAAAGGCGATCAGCTTTGTGACAGGGCAGACGCCGGTGATGAGGTACCACCGGCAGTTGATGATGGCGATTTTGAACGAGAAGGCCCATATCGCCAAGGCGGTCAACGCCACGGTGATTTCACTGGATGAGGCTCCCCAGGGATATAAAGATTTTGACCGGGGTGTGGCCCGGAAGTTTGTGATCGATCCCCACGGCCTGATCCGGCGCTGAGAGCGGCGGGCCGAAATGCGGGGGAGAGTCGATGGACCGGGCACCTTCGTTATGGAGCCGAAGCCTGGCCGAGGGGATCGGGACGGCGTTGTTGGTGTTGATCGGGCCGGGGTGTGCGGCGTTCAACGGTATATTGACGGGGCAGGCGCATCACTCGGCGACCCTGGCCGATGTCGGTGTCATCAGTCTGGCGTTTGGGATCATTGTGGTGGGGATGATTTATGCATTCGGGCATATTTCGGGGTGCCACATCAACCCGGCGGTGACGGTGGGGTTGGCGGTGATCCGGCGGTTTCCCTGGCGGGAGGTTCCGGCCTATGTGGCGGCCCAACTGATCGGCGCGATGGCGGGGGCGCTGGGGGTTGTCGCGATCCTGGGGCCGGCCGGAGCGACGGTGGGCAATCTCGGGGCGACGGTGCTCTCTCCTTCCACAGGGTATGTGCAGGGAATTGTGATTGAGGCGATCGAGGCGTTTGTCCTGATGACGGTGATCATGGGCGCGGCGGTGGACGGCCGCGCGCCCCAAGGGTTTGCAGGGTTGGTTATCGGGTTGACGGTGGCGGGGATTATCATGACCACGGCGGGGCCCACGGGTTCGTCGTTTAATCCGGCCCGTACGTTTGGTCCCTATGTGATGGACAGTTTTTTTGGTGGGCAGGTGCGGTGGGCAGAGTATCCGGTGTATGTGATCGGCCCGATCCTCGGGGCGTCGCTGGCCGCCTGGTTATATAGTGCGGTGGCGGGATTGACGGTGCCCGGCGACGAGTCCGGGGCGGAAGAACAAAAGGCGGCGGCGAAACATGAAACTGCCTGAAGGCGGGCGATGTACGGGTGCCGGGTTGGCACGCCGGACGGCGCGGTTTTCTTAGTGGCGGACATGGGGAAGTGACCGCGTGAGGCGGTGAGGCGGCAATGGGCAGCGGCCCCCTCGGGGTGAGGGGGTTTTTTTTCTGGGGCAGATTCCATTCGCAACTGCCATATGTACCGTCGGTTCAACGTTCCTGTGTTCCGCGTTCGCTCTGTCCGGGGTTTTCAATACCCAATCCCATCCCGTTACGGTGATCCCCATGGGATCCCATCTCGTTTCCGCGGCCGTTGTTGCGGTTTCCTTTTCCGGAGTGTTCGGGATGGGTTGTGCCCGGAAGTTGATCAACGGCCTGGCTCGAATGGAGTATTATGTGAGGTTATACTAAAAGGGTAAAGATTAAAGGGGGTGGATGCAGACATGAGTGTGATGGACGCCTTTCGACTGAATGACCGGGTTGCTCTGGTAACTGGGGGCGGAAGTGGAATCGGACTTGCTTTTGCAAGGGCTATGGCGGAAGCCGGCGCGGATGTGGCGGTGGTGGACTGGAATGAGGAGGCGGCCCGGAAGGCTGCGGAGCAGCTGGCAGGGGAGACTGGGCGGAAAGTGATCGCGCTCCGGGCGGATGTGTCCAAGGAAGAGGACGCCGATCGCATGGTACAAGAGACGGTTCGGCAACTCGGCGGGCTCGATGTGTGTTTTGCCAATGCCGGGATCGGGGATGAAGGCGCACTGGTCACCGAATACAGCAAGGAAGATTGGGACCGGGTGATTGCCGTGAACCTCACCGGCGTGTTTCTCACCGATCGGGCGGCGGCCCGGGTGATGGTCGAGCGCAAACGGGGGAGTATTATTAATACGGCGTCTATCTACGGTCTCGTGGGGGATTTCGGAATGGGAGCCATCGGGTATACAGCCGCGAAGGGCGGTGTGGTGCAGCTCACCCGAACTCTGGCGGTGCAATTGGCTCCGATGGGGATTCGGGTGAACGCGATCGCCCCGGCCTTTATTCGGACGAATCTCGGGGAAGGAAAATTGCGCGAGGATGTTCCGGATCCCGAGCTGCGCAAGGTCCATGAGGAAATCACCCGAAGGACTCCAATTGGCCGATGGGGCAGGCCAGAAGATTTAGCGGGGATAGGGGTGTTCCTCGCCTCGGATGCGTCGGCGTTTTGTACCGGGTACATCTATGCGGTGGATGGTGGCTGGTTGGCAGTGTGAGGGGGATTTAGGAAAGGCTTACTGGGGCCGGTGGCCGTTTTTGTGCGGGGATTCAGGTGATGGAGGACGGCCGGCCGATCGCGGGCCCGGTGGGGCGGCTGGTGAAGCCGGGGGTGTGAGGGGTTCCCGCGGAGGTAGGCATCGGGTCGGGGCCGGCCCAGTCCGGGAAAGCCGGCCGGGAAAGGCTGTGAACGTCTCGCTTCTGATCTTCTCTTCGCCAGGACCCGGGGCGCGGCTTGTCGCCGCCCCGCCACCCCCGGGGGGCGAGGGCCGGCGGGCTCCGGCATTTGGCCGCATGCGCCGGTAAAAAATCGCGCATTCCCGAGCGTGCGGGCGCATGGGGGCGAATGAAGCCGGTTGCCCTGCTGAAATCGGGGATCGCCCGGGTTGTGTCCAGCCCCTCAAAGGGCCTATAATTCTCCTCGCTGCCCCGATGGGCTCACCCCCGGGGCGGCCGGAAAATGTGCGCGGCAGACGTCGCGGGCTTTTCCACGAACTACCGGTTGCATCTTCAGCCGGGATTTGATAAAGTATCTCTTGTCGCCGCTCGAAGCGGCACCTCGATCCTTGAGAATCAAACAGTACGCCACTTTTAGCCCGGATGAATCTTTTCACGGAGAGTTTGATCCTGGCTCAGGACGAACGCTGGCGGCGTGCCTAATACATGCAAGTCGAGCGGGTCGCCCCGGGGCTTGCCCCGGGGAGGCCAGCGGCGGACGGGTGAGTAACGCGTGGGCAACCTGTCCGGCAGACCGGGACAACGCCTGGAAACGGGCGCTAATTCCGGATAGGCGCAAAGGGCGCATGCTTTTTGCGGGAAAGGGGAAACCCGCTGTCGGGTGGGCCCGCGTCGCATTAGCTGGTTGGTGGGGTAACGGCCCACCAAGGCGACGATGCGTAGCCGGCCTGAGAGGGTGGGCGGCCACACTGGGACTGAGACACGGCCCAGACTCCTACGGGAGGCAGCAGTAGGGAATCTTCCGCAATGGGCGAAAGCCTGACGGAGCGACGCCGCGTGAGGGAAGAAGGCCTTCGGGTTGTAAACCTCTGGCTTTGGGGACGAGGGCACCGAGGGGACTCGGTGAGGGACGGTACCCAAGGAGGAAGCCCCGGCAAACTACGTGCCAGCAGCCGCGGTAAGACGTAGGGGGCGAGCGTTGTCCGGAATCACTGGGCGTAAAGGGCGCGCAGGCGGCGATGCACGTCCGAGGTGAAAGGCAGCGGCTCAACCGCTGAGGGGCCTCGGATACGGCATGGCTTGAGGGTCGGAGAGGCAAGGGGAATTCCTGGTGTAGCGGTGAAATGCGTAGAGATCAGGAGGAATACCGGTGGCGAAGGCGCCTTGCTGGACGACACCTGACGCTGAGGCGCGAAAGCGTGGGGAGCGAACAGGATTAGATACCCTGGTAGTCCACGCCGTAAACGATGAGTGCTAGGTGTGGGTGGGGATGCCCATCCGTGCCGAAGGAAACCCAATAAGCACTCCGCCTGGGGAGTACGGCCGCAAGGCTGAAACTCAAAGGAATTGACGGGGGCCCGCACAAGCGGTGGAGCATGTGGTTTAATTCGAAGCAACGCGAAGAACCTTACCAGGGCTTGACATCCCTCTGACACCTTCAGAGATGAGGGGTTTCCTTCGGGGACAGAGGAGACAGGTGGTGCATGGTTGTCGTCAGCTCGTGTCGTGAGATGTTGGGTTAAGTCCCGCAACGAGCGCAACCCTTGCTCTGTGTTGCCAGCACGAGAGGTGGGCACTCACAGGGGACTGCCGGCGAGGAGCCGGAGGAAGGCGGGGATGACGTCAAATCATCATGCCCCATATGTCCTGGGCTACACACGTGCTACAATGGGCGGTACAACGGGGAGCGAAGGGGCGACCTGGAGCGAATCCCTGAAAGCCGTTCGTAGTTCGGATTGCAGGCTGCAACTCGCCTGCATGAAGGCGGAATCGCTAGTAATCGCGGATCAGCATGCCGCGGTGAATCCGTTCCCGGGCCTTGTACACACCGCCCGTCACACCACGAGAGTCGGCAACACCCGAAGTCGGTGAGGCAACCGACCGAGAGGGCGGAGCCAGCCGCCGAAGGTGGGGTCGATGATTGGGGTGAAGTCGTAACAAGGTAGCCGTATCGGAAGGTGCGGCTGGATCACCTCCTTTCTAGGGAGCAAGGCAAAGAGAAGGGGTTGGGGTGCGCGTACTGTTTGATTCTGAGGGAGCGAGGCTCCTTCATCGTTCCTTGAGAACTGAAAAGCCACGCAGCGAGAGAAAGTAGGAAAGGCGCACGGTGGATGCCTGGGCGCTGGGAGCCGAAGAAGGACGGGGCGAACGCCGAAACGCCCCGGGGAGCCGTAAGCGGGCGTTGATCCGGGGGTGTCCGAATGGGGGAACCCGCCGTCTGGGAGAGGCGGCATCGGCGGCTGAATGCATAGGTCGTCGAGGGCAGACCGGGGGAACTGAAACATCTTAGTACCCCGAGGAGAAGAAAGCAACCGCGATTCCCCAAGTAGCGGCGAGCGAACGGGGAGGAGCCTAAACCGGTCTTTTAGGGGGCCGGGGTCGAGGGGCGTCCCATGTGGAGTGAGAAACCGGGTTGGTAGGAGAAGGGTCTGGGAAGGCCCGCCGGAGAGGGTGAGAGCCCCGTATCCGAAACCGACGCGGCTCCGGGGCGGACCCCGAGTAGGGCGGGGCACGAGGAATCCCGCTTGAATCCGGGAGGACCACCTCCCAAGGCTAAATACTCCCCAGCGACCGATAGCGGAGAGTACCGTGAGGGAAAGGTGAAAAGCACCCCGGGAGGGGAGTGAAAAAGGACCTGAAACCGTGTGCCGACAAGCAGTCGGAGGGCGTCACAGAGCCTGACGGCGTGCCTTTTGTAGAATGAACCGGCGAGCGGCCGTATGAAGCGAGGTTAAGGCCTTCAGGGCCGGAGCCGAAGCGAAAGCGCGTCTGAAGAGGGCGAGAGTTTCATGCGGCAGACCCGAAACCGGGTGATCTACCCCTGACCAGGGTGAAGTGGCGGTGAAACGCCATGGAGGCCCGAACCTGTTGGTGTTGAAAAACCATAGGATGAGTTGGGGGTAGGGGTGAAATGCCAATCGAACCCGGAGATAGCTGGTTCTCCCCGAAATCGCTTGAGGGCGAGCGTGCGGCAAAGAAGGCGGGGGCGGTAGAGCACCGATTGGGGGAGGGGCCCGCGAGGGTTACCGAGCCGAGTCGAACTCCGAATGCCGTTGTCGGATGCCGTGCAGTGAGACTACGAGTGATAAGATCCGTGGTCGAGAGGGGAACAGCCCAGACCGACGGCTAAGGTCCCCAAGGGCGGGTTAAGTGGGAAAGGAAGTGGCCGTGCGAAGACAACCAGGATGTTGGCTTAGAAGCAGCCATCATTGAAAGAGTGCGTAATAGCTCACTGGTCGAGTGCGGCTGCGCCGAAAATGAAACGGGGCTGAAACCCGCGACCGAAGCCTCGGACAGGAGACTGTGGTAGGGGAGCGTTCCCGCGTGGGGGAAGCACGACCGCAAGGGCGTGTGGACAGGCGGGAAGTGAGAATGCCGGTATAAGTAACGAAAGACAGGTGAGAATCCTGTCCGCCGAAAGCCGAAGGGTTCCTGGGGAAGGTTCGTCCGCCCAGGGTTAGTCGGGACCTAAGCCGAGGCCGAAGGGCGTAGGCGAAGGGCAACGGGTGGAGAATCCCGTACCACCGAGGTCCGTTTGAGCGAAGGGGGGACACAGGAGGACAGGGGAGCGGCCGGCTGGAAGAGGCCGTCCAAGCGGCGAGGGTGTTGTGCAGGGAAATCCGCACAACGGGCGCCTGAGCCGTGAAGGGGAGGGAAGCATGAGTACCGAAGTCCCTGGGTTCACACTGGCGAGAAAAGCCTCTAGCGAGGACCTGGGTGCCCGTACCGGAAACCGACACAGGTTGGCACGGAGAGGATCCGAAGGCGACCGGGAGAACTCTCGTTAAGGAACTCGGCAAAATGGCCCCGTAACTTCGGGAGAAGGGGCGCTCCGGTAGGGTGAGGGAGAGATCCTGAGCCCGAGGGAGCCGCAGAGGAGAGGCCCAAGCGACTGTTTAGCAAAAACACAGGTCTCTGCGAAGCCGGAAGGCGAGGTATAGGGGCTGACGCCTGCCCGGTGCTGGAAGGTTAAGGGGAAGGGTGAGAGCCCTGAACCGAAGCCCCAGTAAACGGCGGCCGTAACTATAACGGTCCTAAGGTAGCGAAATTCCTTGTCGGGTAAGTTCCGACCCGCACGAAAGGCGTAACGACTTGGGCGCTGTCTCAACGAGAGACCCGGTGAAATTGTAGTCCCTGTGAAGATGCAGGGTACCCGCGGCTAGACGGAAAGACCCCGTGGAGCTTGACTGTAGCCTGATATGGGAGATGGGTCGGTCATGTACAGGATAGGTGGGAGGCAGGGAACTCCGGGCGCCAGCCCGGGGGGAGCCGACGTTGGGATACCACCCTTGGCGGATTGATCTTCTAACCTGCGGCCGTGAACCGGTCGGGGGACAGTGTCAGGTGGGCAGTTTGACTGGGGCGGTCGCCTCCTAAAAGGTAACGGAGGCGCCCAAAGGTTCCCTCAGCGCGGATGGACATCGCGCGGCGAGTGCAAAGGCACAAGGGAGCTTGACTGCGAGAGAGACAACTCGAGCAGGGACGAAAGTCGGGCTTAGTGATCCGGCGGCACTGAGTGGAAGGGCCGTCGCTCAACGGATAAAAGCTACCCCGGGGATAACAGGCTGATCTCCCCCAAGAGTCCACATCGACGGGGAGGTTTGGCACCTCGATGTCGGCTCATCGCATCCTGGGGCTGAAGTCGGTCCCAAGGGTTGGGCTGTTCGCCCATGAAAGCGGTACGCGAGCTGGGTTCAGAACGTCGTGAGACAGTTCGGTCCCTATCTGCCGCGGGCGGAGGAAACTTGAGAGGGGCTGTCCTTAGTACGAGAGGACCGGGATGGACCGACCGCTGGTGTCCCAGTTGTGCCGCCAGGCGCACCGCTGGGTAGCCAAGTCGGGGAGGGAGAAGCGCTGAATGCATCTAAGCGCGAAGCCCGCCTCAAGATGAGGTTTCCCACACCGCAAGGTGGTAAGACCCCTTGGAGAAGACGAGGTAGATCGGTCCGGCGTGGAAGCGCCGCGAGGCGTGAAGCGGACGGATACGAATCGGTCGAGGCTTTCTCAAGCTGTGGTGGCTTTTCGGTTTTGAGGGAACGAGGGTCGGGTGACGAGAGCGGAGGGGAAACACCTGTCACCATTCCGAACACAGAAGTGAAGTCCTCCAGCGCCGATGGTACTTGGGCCGCAGGGCCCTGGGAGAGTAGGACGTTGCCGGGCGCGTTCCCGCAAGCCCCGCAGGATCTTTCCTGCGGGGCTTCATTATGTACGCAGGAAATCATGTTGACAGCACAACGCACAGCGACTATATTAATCAAGCAAACAATTGAATACTGACCAAGCCTGCAGCGACACTTACCGCGAGGGTAAACATTGTCAGCGCAGAAGAGGTGAATCGAGGTGGGGGCGAATACGAGACCATTTAAAGAAGCTGTATATTCCGAACTTGCGAGACTCGGGAAGGCCATGGGAAGCCCGCGACGATTAGAGCTTCTCGACCTGCTTTCACAAGGACCTAAGTCCGTCGAAGTGCTGGCCCGGGAAACTCAGCAAAGTATTGCTAACGTCTCTCAACATCTTCAGACCTTACTGGAAGCACGTCTTGTGAAATTTTACAAGCGAGGCAACTACTCGATGTACCGGCTTTCGGATGAGCGCGTTCTAGACTTACTCTTGAAAGTTGAGGAAGTGGGAGAGTGGCTATATCGCGCTATAGAAACAGAAAGGGAGAGCTGGATTCATCCATTGGATTCATCCAGGCCACTCAGTGCAGAAGAACTCGACACCTTGGTGAAGGACCCCGATGTGGTGGTGCTCGATGTTCGTCCACGGGATGAATACGAATTCGATCATATCCCCGGGGCCTGGTCGGTCCCGCTTGAAGAATTAGAGCAAAAGATGGCGGAGCTACCCAAAGACAAACAGATCGTGGCTTATTGTCGAGGACGCTACTGTCTGTTTGCGGCGGAAGCGGTACAGATCCTGCGGCGCCACGGATATCGAGCGATTCGGGTGGAGCAGGGTGTTCGCGAGTGGCGGAGATCCATGTCTGTTTCCAGGGGGGGATTGTAAGGTGATTTTCCGACAATACTTGCATGAAAACCCAGTTGCCGCATCTTACCTGTTCGGGTGTGGCACGGAAGGTCAAGGCGCAGTTGTTGATCCCGTAGACGATGTCGAATTCTACGTCCGCGAGGCCGAACGCGCCGGGCTCAATATCCGCTACGTGTTTGATACCCATCTTCATGCCGACCATATTTCGGGCGGTCGCCGACTGGCGGAGCGAACAGGAGCGAGCTATGTGCTCCATCGGTCGGCAGATGTTCGCTACACGTTTCACCCTGTGGAAGATGGAGATGTTTTATTCACAGGCAATACACGGATTCAAATTATTCATACTCCAGGCCATACACCGGAACATATTTCACTGCTTGTATCTGATCTTCGTCGCGCAGACGCCCCGTGGTTCGTGCTGACCGGACACACGTTGATGGTTGGTGATGCAGGACGAACGGAATTGGCCTCCAGTTTGGAGGAAGGAGCTAGAGACTTGTATAACAGCCTATTTGAAAAACTGATGAAATTGGATGACCAGATTGAGGTTTATCCCGGAGCCTACTCAGGTTCCGTCTGCGGACGTTTCTTGAGTGGCAAACCGTCTTCGACAATTGGGTTCGAACGCCGTTTCAATGTGGCCCTTCAAGCCCGTTCACTCGATGAATTCATAGCTTTTATGACTCAGGACATACCACCCAAGCCGTCCGACTACGAACGAATTCGGCTCACCAACGCTGGTCAATAAGCGATTCGGGAAAGGAAGGATCGGGCATGGGAGGCATCGGCCTGTTGCAGAGTCGCCCGGTGCAAATCGCATTGCTTGTGATCGTCAATCTATTCGTCGGGGGCATGGTCGGCCTCGAGCGAACGGTCCTCCCGTTACTTGCCAAAGAGGAGTTTGGCATTGCCGGTAAAAGCGCAGCCGTCGCTTTCATTATCAGTTTCGGCGTCGTCAAAGCCCTGTCCAACCTGTTTGCCGGCCGCATCGCGGACCTTTTGGGGCGAAAACGGCTTTTGGTCGCCGGGTGGGTGGTCGGTTTGCCCGTGCCCTTCCTGGTGATGTTTGCCCCAAACTGGAACTGGGTGATTTTCGCCAATGTCCTCCTTGGCATCAATCAGGGTTTCTGTTGGTCCATGACGGTGAATATGAAAATTGACTTGGCCGGTCCCCGGTTTCGGGGCTTGGTCCTCGGCCTCAACGAGTTTGCCGGGTATTCCGCCATTTCGATCACGGCCCTGGTGTCCGGGTATGTGGCTGCGGTGTACGGGGTGCGGCCACAGCCTTTCTACTTGGGTGTCGCATATGCGTTGGCCGGGCTTTTGTTGTCAAGCGTTCCGGTGAAGGACACCACCGCCTTATCCAAAACTGTGGCGGGGTCTTCTCTCCCCCTTGGCCGCGCCTTTGCGATTGCGACTTGGCAAAACACACCACTCCTTAGCGCCAGTCAAGCCGGGTTCATGACCAATTTTAAGGATGGAATGATCTGGGGACTACTCCCTTTGTTTCTCAATGCTCATGCCTTGGACATCGCGGCTGTGGGGACGATTGTCGCCTTATATCCTGGGACCTGGGGACTCCTCCAATTGGCGACGGGACCTTTGAGCGACCGGTTTGGGCGCACCTGGCTCATCATCGTGGGGATGCTCATTCAGGGCGGGGCGATTCTGTGGATCGTCTTTACTCAAGGGTTTGCCCTCTGGTCCACAGGCTCCATTCTGCTGGGCGTCGGGACCGCGATGGTATACCCGACCTTGCTCGCTGCTGTGGCCGACCATTCCGAAGCTGAGTGGCGGGCTTCGGCGCTGGGGGTGTATCGGTTCTGGAGGGATTTTGGCTACGCGGTCGGTGCCCTCGTCTCCGGCCTTTTGGCCGACGCTCTGGGTACCTCCACGTCGATGGGCATTGTAGGGGTGCTCGTGATCGCGTCGGGTCTCGTGGCGGCGTTGTGGTTGAGAGACGTCCAAAGTGAAAGGTTCACCGAAACGGGTGTGACGAGATGACGCTGTTTGATCAGAAGGCTGAATCCTACGATGACTTTTGCCGCACTCCTCTGGGGCATTTTGTCGACGCGGTGGAACGCCGCCTCATCGGAGCAATGGCGCGGCCCCGGTCTGGGGAATCGGCCATCGACCTGGGGTGCGGTACAGGTTCGTACACTTATTGGCTGCATAAACTCGGGTTATCGGTGACCGGGGTCGATTTATCGGAAAAAATGTTGGAGGTCGCCAGGCGCAAAGGGGATGGGCGCGTCCCTTTTATGCGGGCGGACGTCACCCATCTGCCGTTTCCCCCGGACAGCTTTGATCTGGCGTTGGCCAATGCGACCCTCGAGTTTGTCGCCGATCCGAAGGCGGCATTGCGAGAGGCCTACCGGGTTGTCAAACCGGGCGGGCGAGTGGTGGTGGGGTTTATTGCAAAATTGGGCCCCTGGGCGGAACAATACTCAAAACGTGGGCGGGAAGATGCCACCAGTGTCTATCACGGCGCACGGTTTTTCTCTTATGAAGAGGCGGTGGAAATCGGTCCGTGTATACCGGAGCAGGTGCGGTTCGGACTGTATGTCAGCCCAAGGGAATTCACAGACGAGGCTTCAGCCTGGTCTCTGGAAATGAGGCGAAGGGTGTCCCAAGATGAAGCTGGGGCTGGGTTTATGGTGGTGCGCTGGCGCAAGGGGACATTGCCTGTCTGATCCGGTCTCAATATAATGGAGGCGGTTTCGTCGCCGTTTTCGCGGGTGACTGCCGAGTCCGAGTGGCGGTTCACCCGGGGCGGCAGACAGAAGGGGGAGCGCAATGAAACCTTTGGTTTCGGTGATCATCCCCACGTATAATGTGGGACGGTATATCGAGGGGGCCCTTCGCTCCGCCCTTGGGCAGACCCTGGGGAATGTCGAAGTGCTTGTGGTGGATGACGCCTCGACGGACGATACCGTGGCCCGGGTGAAGGCCCAGGCGGATAGCCGGGTCCGGCTGTTTGTCAACGAAGGGAACAAGGGGCCGTCTTTCAGCCGCAACCGGGCCATCGCGGAATCCCGGGGGGAGTGGATCGCCGTTTTGGACGGGGACGATTGGTGGGCAGAGGACCGTTTGGAACGGCTGTACGAAACCGCGGTGCGGGAGAAAGCTGATCTTATCTGTGATGACCTTTATTTTATTCAAGACGGGGCGGAGCTTCCGTGGACCACGTTGTTCCGGGAGCGTGGCCTGCGGCCCACCGAGGGCTGGGTGGCGCCCGCGCAATTTGTCCGTTGGGACCTCGGGCTTGTCAAGCCCTTGATGCATCGGCAACGGCTGCTGGAATCGGGCGTTCGTTACCCGGAAACGCTGCGTTTTGGCGAGGATTTTGTGTTTTTGTTCACGTGGCTGCGGCGAGGGGCGTCCATGTGGTTGGCCCCAAAGGCGTACTACTACTATCGAAATCGCCGGGAATCTCTGGTTCATGATAAAATTCCTCTTCACCAGCAGGTCTATGACATTGCCGTGGAGCTGCTCGCCAAGGTGGACCGGTCAAGGGAGCCGGAGATCTACCAGGCTTTATCAGATCGCGTGAGCCATGCCCGGCAGCTGGTGGACTACTACCGAGTTGTCCAACCTCTCAAGGAGAAAAAAGTCCATATCGCGTTGGCCGAGGTGCTGAAACATCCCAGGGTGATCGTGTCCTTTCTGCGACTTCTGCCGGGGGTCCTACGGTACCAGTTGGCCCACCGCCGGGAACGCGGCGGAGCCGAGGAGGGATCGCCGCTCCACCTGCCCTGACTGGCAAAGTCGTCTTTATCTGGAGGGAATCGACATGCGAGTGGCCTTTGTCGTTTATTTTGCCTTATCCGGGCGGGGCGGGATCGAGAACGTGACCGGGACGGTGATCCGAGCCCTCGAGGGGCGCGGGGATGCGACGCACGTGCTATTATTCGGCGATCTCAAAGACCGGTCGTGGTTGAGCGACCTTCCGGGTGAGCTGACGGGGGTGGGGCCGGGGAGGAAGATCGCGAAACTCCTGCGCGGTTTTTTTCGTCTGGCGCAGTGGAACCCCGATGTGGTGGTCGCTCTCGATAAAAAGGCGCTGGTGTGGGCCAGGCTTTTCTCCCTGTTTCGCTTCCGCCGGGTGCCCGTGGCATCGTGGCTTCATTTTTCCCTGACGACCATGCGGCAAAATTTTATTCTTAAGGCGGCGGATTTTCACCTCGCCATCAGTTCAGACATGGCCCGGCAAATTGAAAGGGTTGACGGGAGGCACCCGATCTACTTGATTTATAATCCCGTTCCGCCGGCCCGGCGAATCGTTCCCCGGCCGACAACGGCGACTTTTGTTTACGTGGGCAGGCTGATGGTGGAAGGGCAAAAACGGGTGGCGGATTTTCTTCGGGCCCTGGCCGCGGTGCATGGGGATTGGCAGGCCGTGGTGATCGGAGACGGCGATGAGAAGGAGACCTTGGTTGCGTTGGCACGGGATCTTGGCATCGATTCCCGGATCCGCTGGACGGGGTGGGTCAGCGATCCTTGGAGTGCCTTGGAGGCCGCGTCGGCGCTGGTGTTGACCTCGGCGTATGAGGGGTTTGGCATGGTGCTCGCCGAGGCCATGGCCCACGGCATTCCCTGCGTCAGTTCGGATTGTCCCGTCGGGCCGAGAGATATCGTCCGGCCCGGCGTCAACGGTTGGCTGTATCCCGTGGGGGAGATTCACCAACTGGCGGAGATCCTGCAGCGGATCGTCCGGGATCCCGGGATTCTGCCAAACCCCGAAGCGGTTCAAGAGTCGGTGGTCCGGTTTCGCGCCGATCGCGTGGTCGATGCCATGAGGGAGGCCCTGGTTACAGAGGTTCGGCGCTAGGCTTTTCCGGCCTCGAACCGTCACCTTTCCACATCGGGCCCCGTCCAGGGTGGTCGGCAGCCACCAATGCCGCTTGGTCGATGTCCGGCCGGACCACCCGCACCCCGCCACGGAGCATGTTCAGCAACAACCCGAACCAGAGAGACGCGGAATGGGAGGCGTAGAACCCGGCCACCACCTCGGCGGGTGCCACTTTGATCCATTGAACCAACGCCAAGATTGGGGGCCCGGGGTCGGGGCGACGGTGGCCGATGCGAGGCCGGGTTCTGCCCGGATTGATTTGAGCATAGACGTGAGAAAGGTGGTTGTCCGGTGAACGGTTCGAGAATGGTGTCAGTTGCGGCAACTCCGGGCGGACGAGGGAGGATGAAACAGACAAGGAAACCCTGAGAAAGAGGTGCCCGATGTTGGAAGAGGTGCTCATCTCGCCCGCCATCGTGTACAGCGAGACCGCTCTCATGTCCGTGGCCCTGGCCACCGATGTCTTCGCGGTGAGCCTCAAGCTCGGGCTGCAAGGGGTATCGCGGCATGAACGAGAGCGATTCGAATTGGCGGTTACCGTATTTCACATTGTTTTACCGGCCCTGGGGCTGGAACTCGGTCGGAGATTGCACGGACGATTTGGCGATCTCATCCTTCCCGTCGGAATGATCGTATTTTTCCTACTTGGTGTGCACACCATCTCTCAGGCGTGGAGGCACCGGAACGAGCGCTGGTCGTTGTCGGGACCTGTGATGGTGTTGGCCGCAGCCGCGAGCATCGATGCTTTTACGGCGGCGATGGCCCTGAGTTTTACGGGGGTTTTGGCGTGGGTGGTGATCCCCATCGTGGGGCTTACCGCTTGGGGGGCCGCCCGAGCGGGCTTCGCGTTGGGGTATAAAGCCGGATCTCGGTGGGGGTGGCGGGCCGAGCTGATTGGCGGCGGCCTGCTCATTGCGATGGGCCTCTATATGTTGACGGGTTTGGCCTAGGGTTTATGCACCGAACTGGGCTTTTGTACCCGGTTGATACTCAGGGCGCCAATGGCCAATAGGGCGACACTGGCCCACTGGTCTGGACGCAGTCCCAAATAGAGAGGGCCGGGGCTATCGGCGTAGCCGGCTGTGAGCAGGGCGGCACCGAGAAGGAAGATTGCAAGGCCGGTGGGGCGCACGCTGCGGATGCTGGAAGGGGGCGCCGAATGGGTCCCCTGCCGGGACCCCGCCAACCATACGATGAAAAAGGCTGTGATCAGGAGGAGGGCTCGGTAGATGTTGACGGGGTGGCGACTGGTGTCTCCCAGGGGTATGCCCCACGGAAGGTTGGTGATACTGCCCACGTCCAGGGCAAAAAAGCTATAAAAAGCGCCGGAGAGGAGAAGAGACGGGACGATCCGATCCAAAAGGGCCTGTATCGACAGTCTTTGTCGGAGCGCTGTCAAGATGAGAGCGGCACCGGCTGCCGCCCCGGCCACCCATACGCTTCCGGAAGGCGGAGCGGAAAAGAGGGCGCGCCCTGGCTCGTTCCACCATGCGGCGGGCGTGAGGATCAGGCTTGCGAAGCGGTAACCGACAAGTCCCGCTATGGCCGCGTTCCAATAGGCGGTCAGGGCCACCTCGTCCACGCTTTGGTCCCGGGGAGTCCGCGCTTCGGGATCGGTCCACGGTCCCCGCCGCATCGCCCAAGCTCCGGCGAGGACGGCGAGGATGAGGCCGACGAGTCGATAAGGCAGGAACAATGGTCCGATATGTATGCCGCCCAGGAGTTCCAACAATGGTCTCCCCCCGTCCTGTCCGCCCGCACACTTAATTGGTCGGTGAGTCGGCAGGTTCGATCGCCGTCATTGTACCACTGATTTTCTCGCGGGATCAATGGTGGTGGGCACTGTACAGGATCATAGGCAGGATTTTCACCGTCGGAAGCGAAATCAAACGGATAAGGGCTCGGTCCGTGGATATGCAATCAACGGCCGGGACGTTCGTGTATTCCTCCGGCAACTGCTGATGCCGTGATCCGCCACACTTTGAGGGTGAAACGAGCTGGGCGGAGCCGGTACAAAGGGTGAGATGGGGTGTTGGGCCCGTGGATAGGCTGAAGTTGGTTCATTGCGCAGATCTCCACCTGGACAGCCCTTTCGTAGGGTTGGAGGGGGAAGACGCGGCCTTACAGGATCGGTTGTACGAGGCGACTTTCGACTCGTTCTCCCGGATCGTCGACGTGTGTCTGCAAGAGCAGGCCGATGCTTTGACGGTGGGCGGCGATGTCTACGATCGGGAGACCCGCAGTCTCCGGGCCCAACTGCGTTTTCGCGATGAATTGGCGAGGTTGTCGCAGGCAGGAATCCCGGTTTTTGTGGTTCACGGAAACCATGACCCGCTGTCCGGGTGGAGTCATCGATTGACGTGGCCCGAAGGTGTCCACGTTTTTGGCCCGAAGGTGGAAGCGGTGCCCCTGATCCGGGGGGGACGCGAGGTGGCGCGGATCTGGGGTGTGAGCTATGGACAGGCCGAGGTGCGGGAGAACCCGGCCCCGGAATTCGCGGCTGCCGTTGCCGACAATTCGGGAGAGGGGTGGCGGATCGGGCTCCTTCACGCCAATGTTGGTGGGGATCCGGGGCACGAGTCCTATGCTCCCTGTTCCGTGGAAGAGCTGGCCGATGTGGGTATGGATCTGTGGTTGCTGGGACATGTGCACGGCGCCCGGTTCTGGCATCACCGGGGAGTCCACTTTCTCTACGCGGGTACGTCCCAGGGCCGCCACCGACGGGAGAAGGGGCCGAAGGGATGTTATATCCTCACCCTGGGGCCGAACGGGGTGGAGGCGGAGTTTCGCGCCACCGACTCATTGCGTTGGGAAGACATTGAAATTTCCATCGGTGGGATCACCGGAGAAGAGGAACTGTTTCAAGTTCTGGACGATCGCTTGGAAAAGGTGCGGAAGGCGGCCGGGCGGCCGGTCATTGTCGACGTGCGCTTCGTCGGCCGAGGCCCTGTGGCCGGGTTGCTCCGGCGCGACGGGTTTCTGGAAGAATGGCTGTCGGAGAGCCGCACCCGCTGGTTTGGTGGTGGCAACGACGTGTGGATCAATCGGCTGGATGCGGTTGTGGGTGGCGAGCGCAATTTGGAGAAATGGCTGGATGAGCCCACTTTTGTTGGCGAATTGTTGCGCTATGTCCAGGAGCGGCGGGAGGCCGGACAGTGGGCGGTGGAAGCCCAGGAAGTTCTTGGAAAGGTCATACGCTTTGTTCATCGCCGGGGGGAGCCGGAGGATTGGATCGATGTGGAAGATTGGACGGATCGGGCTGTAGAGCGGTTGTTGGATGAGTTGGTGGCGGAAGGGGAATCGTGATGCGCATTCTGGGGTGGAGGGTGGACCGCTACGGGCGTTGGCAGGATGTGGAGCGCACGGTGGCACCGGGCGGGCTCATCCTGCTGTATGGACTGAACGAGGCGGGAAAAACCACGTGGCTTCATTTTATCCGAGCCATGTTGTTCGGGGAATCTCGAAAGGACAAGAGCCCGTATTGGTCGCCGGAAGAGGGATGGGGAGGGCGCTTAGACGTTGTTTTTGCGGACGGGCAGCAGTGGAGAGTGGAACGCCGGGTGGAGGGACGGCGGGAGCACAGTCGGATCCTGGCCCCGGGCGGGGCTCAAGTGGACGAGGAGACGTGGAACCGCCGTCTTGGAGGGTTGAGCCGGTTCGTCTACGATCAGATATTCGCTTTCGGTCTGGGGGAGTTGGAGCGGTTTGAATCCCTGTCCGACCCCAGGGTTGCCGGACAATTGTACAGCGCCGGCGCCGGTTTGCGCGGGACCGATTTGGCAGCGGCAGAGCAGCGCTTGGTTCAGGCAATGGAGAAGCGGTACAAGAGTCGGGGCAAGAACCCGGTTATTAATCAGCTCCAGACCGCCCTCCAGGAATGCGAGCGACAGATTCGCATACTCGGGGATCCGGCGGCGGAGTACGCCGAGGTAACGGCGGCGCTGGCACAATGTGACGATCAGGAGGCGGAGGTTGCGGACCGGCGAAAGGAGATCCGCGTTCGTCGGCGGAGATTGCTGCGGCTCAAACAACTGCGGGAAATCTTCGATGCATGGAATAACACGGAATCCTCCTGGGCGGAGGTGCGCGATCTGCCGGATGTGGACCCGGACGAGGTCGCACGCTTAGATCGCATTCTGGAGAAGGTGGAAGGGTTGCAGCTCGAAGCGGCCCGAGCCGCCAAGGAGCGGGACGCGCTTGAGGCGGAGCTCCGGAGTGTGCCAGAGCCCGGCCCATTGTGGCGAGAGCGGGAGAGAATCGCAACGGTGCTGGAAGGCCGGGGGCTGGAGGCGGGGCGCCGGGAAGAGCGAATACGCATCCGCAACGAGTTGGCGTCATGGGCCGTGGAAGAGAGGGATTGGGTCCAGCGCTTGGGTCCCGAGCTTGCGGGCCAAGGGGCGGAGCCCGACACCTCGATTGCCGCCCGGGAGCAGGGCAGCGAATTGTGGCGGGCTCTGGAGCAGGCCGAGGTGGTCCTGCGGGACCGCCGGGCGACGGCGGAACGCGAGATAGAAACCCTTGAGCGGATTCGGCAGGAGCGGGTGGAACTGGAGGCGGAGGCGCTGGCGGCGGTGGGCGACGAAGTGCCCTCCTTCGGTGTCGCACCGGAAGGATCCGGGCTCACTGTCCGTGGAGGCAAGTTTGCCGAAGGGGATATCCCGGGCCGACGGGCGAAGGTGAGAGAGCTTTTAGAAATTCGCCGACAGCGTGCGGAGAAAGAGGCCCGCTTGGAAAGCACGTTGGAAGCGATCCAGTCGGCGTCCAACTCCCAGGTAGGGCCGGAGAGGTGGGCATGGGCCATCCCGGCTGCCGGGTTGATACTCATCGCTCTTGTGGGGGCGTTGTTTGGAGCCCATTCGGTCCTGGTGTGGGGTGCGGCCATCGTCGGAGCCGCAATGGCAGTTTGGGGAGTGAGCCGGGGACGGCGGGCGGAGAGGGACGCGAAAGCCCGCAGAGAGGCGTGGGAGAGGCGAAAATCTGAAGTCGAAAGCCATATTCGCGATTTGACAGAACGGGAGGCGCGAATGGCGGAGTCGCTGTTCGGACGAGCCGACTGGAGCGAACGGGACATTGAGGATATCGAACGGGTTTTGGACGATGCGGCCCGACGGATGGCCCTCGTGGAGGATAAACGAGCCCGGATCGAACAGTTGCGCCGGGATGAGGAACGTGCGCGACGAACCGTAGAGATGGAACAAAAGAAGCTCCAGGAATCAGAGGACCAACTTGTTCGTTGCCGGGAATCCTGGGAGTCCTGGTTGGTCGGTCAGGGATTTCCCAGGAAGCTTTCGTGGCCCCAGGTGTCTGCCGCTCTGGATGCTTTCGATCACCTGCGCCGCCTGAGGAGGCAGATGGAGGAGCGCCGGCGTCGGGAGGCGGATTTGGGAGACCAGGGTCGAAGATGGAGGCGGCAGTTGGCTGAGCTGTGCGCACAGTGCGGACTTCCCATCCCTTCCCTGCCGGAGGATGAGGATTTAGCAGCCCAGGCGGATTGGGACGCCCGGGTGTGTGGGAGCTTGCGGGCGGCACTAGACGATGAAATCCGACGGGTACAGCGCCGAGACCGCTTGCGAGACGAAAGGAAGAAAGCGGCGGGTATGGCCGAGCAGACGTCCGATCGATTGGCGGCGGCAAAAGGTGAACTGCAGCGGGGCTGGGCAGATCTGGGCATCACGGGCGAAGAGGAGTGGCGCAAAGTCCGGCCGGAGCTTCGCCGTCGGAGGGAATTGCGGGATACCCGTCGAGCACTGGAAGAGCAGCTGCACCGCCTGGCGGAGGACGAACGGGAGTTGGCCGAGGTGGCCCATTGGGACCCGGTTGCAATTGAAGATGAGTTAACAGAATTGGACCGCATGGAGGAAGAGCTGGATCGCAAGACTCGGGATATCGGAGCCCGACGAGCGGAAAACACGGCTAGACTTAAGGAGCTGGAGGAGGGGCGGTCTCTGTCCCATTGGCTGCAGCGCCGGGAAGATCTCATCGCCGGGCTGCGGCGGGAGGTGCGGGAATGGGCAGTGGATGCCTTGGCGCTGCATCTCCTGCGCCGAACCAAGGAAAGGTACGAACGGGAGCGACAACCCGCGGTCATACGCCGGGCGTCGACCGCATTCGCCGCCTTGACAGGGGGCCGTTACCGACGGATTGTCGTGCCTCTTGAGGAGGAGGCGTGGTATGCCGAAGATGCAGCGGGGCATCGATGGCCACTACCCCGGTTGAGCCGCGGTACAACCGAACAGATGTATCTGGCTATTCGGCTTGGGCTGATCGACGATCTCCGGGAGAGGGGAGTTGTGCCACCATTGGTTATGGATGATATACTCGTGAATTTTGATCCGGTGCGAAGGCGCCAGGGGGCCAAACTCCTGACGCGTTTGGCCGAGGACGTGCAACTGTTTTATTTGACGTGTCATCCGGAGGTGGTGGAGGATTTTCAAAGAGCTTCATCCCGGGTCGAAGTCGTTGATCTGAAAGACTGGGACCCGGGCGTTCAGGTGAGCGGGGAAGTCCGACATGGATAAAGCGGCGGTTCTTTTTCTCACCCTGGCCAACCTGTTTTGGGCGGGAAATTACTTGTTCGGGGCAGCCCTTGCCCCTGTGATTTCTGCAGGGGCTCTGACCACGGTGCGCTGGTGGATTGCCTTTACGGTCTTATGGCCTTTCGTCAGAAGGGAGTGGGCTCGCCCGGGATCGCCGGGTCCCCAAGCGATTCGCCGCCGGTTCGGCGGGTTGGTGTTTTTAGCGGTCACGGGGGTGGGGGGATACGGATTTGTCCTGTACCAAGCTCTCCATCATACAAGCCCAGTTAATGCTTCGCTGATTTCCGGGATTAACCCAGCCCTCATCGCAGCCCTCGCTGCCATTTGGCAGAGAAGCCGGATATCGGCGCTACAGGTCATTGGGCTGATCGTTTCCCTAGCCGGGGTGGTGGTTGTGGTGAGCCGAGGGGATTGGAGTGTGCTGACTGGGCTGCGGCTCAACCCCGGCGATTGGTTGATGCTCATCTGCGTGTTCCTTTGGGCCGTGTACTCCCTTTACGTACCCCGGGTTCAACGGGAAGTGGGGACGATGACCACGGCTTGGGTGACTTCGGGAATGGGGGCGGTGATCGGACTGATTCCCGCTGCTTTAGATTGGAAACTGCTGGCCCTGCCCATCACCTGGGTGGGGGTGGCTTACATTGGCGTGTTCGCTTCGGTGTTGGCCTATGTCTGTTGGAACGCAGGCGTGATGCGTATCCCGGCAGGCCAAGCGGGAATCTTTATGAACTTACTACCCGTTTTTACGTTGTTCATGGCCATGCTGCTAGGGCAGCCAGTGAGGGTGGTCCAATGGCTGGGCGGGGCGTTGGTCGTGGCAGGGGTGACGTTGACACTGACCGCCGGTAGAAGCCGCAAGGGAAGAGATTCAGGGGAACCGAGGGCAGAGGCGTCTACTGGGCTTTGATCCCACATCGGCGGTGGGCCGAGAAGGCGGCCTGCCGGGGGAGGCCCCGATGTTGGGATCGGCGATGTGGTAAGATAGCGAAGAATGGGGTTGGACAAACACCACCGGGCGCCTCACATGTTTAGGCGACACGAGAGAAGCGAGGGGATGTTGATGGAAAACACGGCGCCCGATGAGAAAGAAGTCGGCGGCATGGTATCGTGGTGGAATCTACTGGTCGCCATGTTTCGCACGGGCATTTTTACGTACGGCGGGGGACCGGCGGTCATTCCTTTGATGCGCCATGAAGCGGTCCGGCGCTATAGCTGGATGGAAGATGAAGAGTTCGGCGAAATTGTCGCCTTGGCGAACGCGCTTCCGGGGCCCATCGCCACGAAACTGGCCGCGTATCTCGGGTATCGCGTTAAAGGGATCCTCGGTGCTGTCCTCGCTGTGGTCGTTCATATCCTACCGAGCAGTCTTGCGATGATCGTGTTATTGGGATCCTTGTATGCACTCAAAAGTTCCCGGGTGGTGGCCGGAATGATCGCGGCGGTCAAGCCGGTGATCGTGGTGATGCTGGGTGTGATGGCCTATGAGTTTGGCGCCTCTGCGAGCCGGGGACTGGGATGGTTATTCGCCGCGGTGGCCGATCTTTTGGCGCTCGTTTTGCTGGGACCGGTAAACGTACACCCCGCCCTGGTAGTGCTGGCCGCTTTGCTCTACGGGAGTGTGCATTTGAGGGTTGTTGACGCCCTTCGGGCCAGGCGGCTGGGCAGCGGGGCGGGGTCGGGTGAACAGGGGGCGAATGTTCAGCCCACTGAAACGGTGGCGGGCGGACGGGTCGGGCAAAGCGAAGGTGGCGACCAAGGGCGTGATGATCAGGAGGGCCACAGTGGGGCGGGTACGTCCGGAGAAGAGGAGGGCTCGCGATGATGAATTGGCTGCACTTATTATGGGGTTTTTTGGTCGCGAACCTCTTGGGGTACGGCGGCGGTCCTTCCACGATCCCGTTGATGCAAGAGGAGATCGTCCACCGGTACCAGTGGCTGACAAACGGACAATTCGCCGATGTACTGGCGGTGGGCAACGCCCTCCCGGGTCCGATTGCCACGAAGATCGCCGCCTTTGTGGGGTACGAGGTCGCAGGGTGGCCTGGACTCCTCGCGGCCTTGGTGGCGACGGTGGTCCCGACCGCTGTCGGACTGATTGCCTTTATGCGCTTATTGGCTCGGTTTCGGGGATCCAAGGCGGTTCGGGGCATGACGATGTTGGTCCAGCCGGTCATCGCCGTGATGTTGGTGCTATTGACCTGGGAAATGGGCCAGGAATCTGTACAGGGCATCGGGATTCTGCAATTTCTTGGCATTGCGGCGGTGTCACTGTGGGCGCTGGTGGTCCGGAAAATTCATCCCGCCTTCGTGATTCTTGCCGCTTTCGCGTACGGGGGGTTGGTGCTTTCGCACTGGGTGTAGTTTGGCGAATTTCGCGCGGAGGCGAGAGTGCCGTGCAGACTGTCGTTGATCTGTTCGTGCTGGCGTGGATCAATATTATGCTCAGCGGGGACAACGCTTTGGTGATTGCCATGGCCACCCGTCGACTTCCGGCGGGCCAGCGGCGCCGGGCGGCCGTTTTTGGCGCCGCCGCCGCAGTGGCCCTGCGCATTCTTCTGACAATCCTCGCGGCGCGGTGGCTGACAAAACCCTACATCCAGGCGGCTGCGGGGGTCGCTCTTCTGTGGATCGCGGTCCGGTTGATTTTGCCGGGGCCGGAGACCCTGCCGCCGGCGGACGAACAGCCGGAATCCCAGCCGCCGCAATGGTGGGAAGCGGTAGGGACGATCGTTCTTGCGGATGTAACCATGAGCATCGACAATGTGTTGGCGGTGGCGGCCGCCGCCCAGGGGAATCTCCTGTTACTCGTCGCAGGGCTTGCTTTGAGTATTCCGCTGATCGTATGGGGGAGCGACTTGATTCGGCTGCTTCTGAATCGGATGGAGTGGTTGGTGTACCCGGGTGCAGGTCTTTTGGGGTGGATGGCAGGTGGGCTTGTGGCGGAGGATCCTGGGCTGGGCATTGCGGATCAATGGCCGGGAGGTGCTTGGTGGACGGCCGGGTTAGCGGCCTGTGCCGTCGTCGGAGTTGGGCTGTGGAAACGCTGGCCGAAGGATTGAATGCTTATACATATCGTTGTATAATCATACAAGTCGATGTGTCGGGCTCGCAAAACCAAACCATTGGAGAATGGAGGTGGGATTTGTGACTCGAGTGGCGGTGGTGGGGGCAACGGGTTATGCAGGGGTGGAGTTGGTTCGGTTGCTGGTTCGTCATCCCGAAGCGGAACTTGCCCTGGTGACATCCGACTCCCATGCCGGAATACAGTTGTCCAGGGTGTACCCCCATTTGACCGGTATCGCCGACTTTGAGCTTCAGGCCTTTGACCCCGATCGAGTGGCCGAGGAAGCGAATGTCGCGTTTTTGGCCTTGCCGGCGGGGCTATCTTCGACCATGGTGCCCTCGCTTCGCGAACGGGGAGTGCGGGTGATCGATCTCGGGGGAGATTTTCGCATTCCGGGTCCTTTGTTTCGGGAATGGTATAAAAAGGATCCCCCGTCGGAAGCCGTGCGGGAAGAGGCCGTCTATGGATTGACGGAATGGAACCGGGAGCGGGTGGCAGGAGCGTCCTTTGTGTCGAATCCGGGGTGTTACCCGACGGCGGCGTTGCTTGGCCTATTACCGGCCGTCCGCAACAGGGGAGTGGAGGCCGATGGATTGATCATCGATGCGAAGTCGGGTGTGACCGGAGCCGGGCGCGGAGTGAACCTGGGAAACCACTTTGCTGAGGTGGCGGAGAATTTCAAGGCCTACAAAGTTGCCGAACACCAGCACACACCCGAAATCGAGTATCATCTGGCAGCTTTTGGCCAAGGTTCGGCCCGGGTGTCTTTTACGGCTCATCTCCTTCCCATGGGTCGGGGTATTTTGGTAACGGCTTATGGTACCTTGACGGGCGAATGGAGGGAGTGGACGACCGAGCGGGTGTGGGAGGTATACCAGGACGCCTACCGACAGGAGCCCTTCGTTCGGGTTCGGCCGGCGGGACAATGGCCCCAGACTAAGGAAGTACGGGGGACCAATCTGTGTGACATCGGTCTGACTGTGGAGCGCCGAACGGGTCGAATGATCGTGGTCAGCGTCATTGACAATCTGGTGAAAGGCGCGGCGGGGCAGGCGGTACAGAATTTGAACGTCATGATGGGGTGGCCTGAAACGATGGGGTTGGACCTGGTCCCCATGTACCCGTGAGCGATCCAAAGATTGTGGAAAGCCGGGGTCGGACCGCTTCGCCTTCGGGGTGGTGCGGCGCAGTGCAAAAGGGAACTGCGGAAAGAAGGGGTAAACGGTGGCTGACCGGTGGGATGAAATGCAACAGGAGGAACGCCAAGAATGGCTGGGGGTCACGGCCCCAAAAGGGTTCTGGGCGGGGGCGGCAGCGGCGGGCATTCGGGACGGAAAAGCCGAACGCCTCGATGTGGCCATTCTGTACAGCGAGCAGCCTGCGGTGGCGGCGGGCATGTTCACGACCAACCGGGTCCGATCGGCGGCCGTAGAGGCGACCGAGGCCAGGATCCGGGAGCAGCGGCGGTTGCAGGCGGTGGTGGTTAACAGCGGAAACGCCAATGCCTGTACCGGGGAGCAAGGAACTGCGGACGTGCTCGCTATTCAGATCCAGGCGGCGGACCTGTTCGGATTGGAACCGGGCGATATCGGGGTGGCCTCCACGGGAGTGATTGGGGTTCCGCTTCCCATGGACCGTTTGAGCGCGGGCATCGAGGAGGCCGCAAAAAAAATTCGAGACGACGGCGGCCGCGCGTTTGCTGAAGCGATCCTGACCACAGATACGTACACCAAGGAAGTGGTTCGGGAGCTGACGGTCGATGGGCAAACAGTAAGGATCGGCGGGGCGGCCAAAGGATCCGGGATGATCCATCCCAATATGGCCACCATGCTCGCGTTTCTCACCACCGACGCCGAGGTGGAATCGGAAGCTTTGCAAGAAGCGCTGAGGCATGCGGTGGATGCGAGTTTTCATTGCATCAGCGTGGACGGGGATACCAGCACCAATGATACCGTCTTGCTTTTGGCAAACGGCATGGCGGGAAATCGACCACTTCGCCCGGATCACCCGGACTGGGACCGGTTTGTCGAGGCTGTCACCGAGGCAGCGATCCATCTGGCGAAGGCCATTGCCAGGGACGGAGAAGGGGCAACCCGTTTGATTGAGACCCGGGTGGAAGGGGCGTCCACCGACGAGGAGGCCCGGCGCGTCGCCAAGGCGGTGATCGGATCGAGCCTCGTCAAGACGGCGGTGTACGGCGCCGACCCGAATTGGGGACGGATTCTCTGCGCTGCGGGATATGCCGGATCTTCCTTCGATCCACAGAATGTGGACATTTATATTGGGGACATTGCCGTTTGTCGCCGGGGCGGAGCGGTGCCCTTCGATGAGGAAGCCGCCCGGGTTGTCCTGCGGGGGGACCCGGTGCCATTGCGGGTGGTGATCGGGGAGGGCTCCGGAAAGGCCGTGGCGTGGGGGTGCGATTTGACCGAGCGTTATATCGAGATTAACGCCCATTACCGGACATAACGGAGTTGTGGACCGTCTTTTCAGGAGGAGCTCGAGGATTCGGGTTCTCGGTGCCAAGGGGAGAGAAGGAGCTTAAGGAGATGAGCGAGGAAGAAAAAGCGGCGGTCTTGATTGAAGCACTGCCGTATATCCAGCGCTTTGCGGGAAAGATTTTCGTCATCAAATATGGCGGCAGTGCGATGGGGGAGCGTTTTACCGATGTCATCCTGGACATCATCTGGTTAAAGCAGGTGGGGATTCACCCCGTGGTGGTTCACGGAGGCGGGAAAGAGATCACCGCCATGCTGGAGCGCCTGGGCCATCGGGCGCAGTTCGTGGAGGGTCTTCGAGTCACCGATGAGGCGGTGATGGAGGTCGTGGAGATGGTGCTCTCCGGCGCGGTCAATCCGCGCCTCGTGGCGGCATTCAATCAGCACGACGGAGGGGCCGTCGGTTTGTCGGGCGTGGACGGAATGCTCTTGGAGGTGGCCAAAAAACACCACCCCGCCGGGGACATCGGCTATGTGGGCGAAGTGGTGCACGTGAACACCGCCCTGATCGAGGGATTGCTCGATCGCCACCTGATCCCTGTCATTGCGCCGGTGGGTGTCGATCGGGAAGGACGGCGGTACAATGTGAACGCCGACGAGGCCGCCGGGGCTGTGGCCGGGGCGCTCGGGGCGGAAAAATTGTTCCTCATCACGGATGTACCCGGAATTGTGCGCCGAGGGCCCGGTGGTTCGGAAGTGGTGTCGAAAATCACGGCGGAGGAGATCCGTCAGCTGGTGGAAAGCGGCGAGATCTACGGTGGAATGATCCCCAAGGTAAAGGCCTGCCTGACCGCCTTGGAGGCGGGAGCTAAACACGTTCATATCATCAATGGGGAGGATCCGCACGCCTTGCTGTTGGAGGTGTTCACCGACCGGGGAATCGGCACGATGGTCCTTCCTGCCGGGGAGGGGCCCGAATGATTCGAAGGATCTATTTGTACCTGGTTCTTTTTGCCACCTTGATGATGTCCATCGGCGGATGTGTGGGAATCTTTATGTCCCTGAGCGACATTATCGTGCCAAATGGGGTCATTCAAGATTACGCCTCCTATCGGGACATGCGAATCGCCCAGTCGGTCAAGGTCCCCCCGGGGGAGCCGGCCCCGCCTGTCCCGGATGAAGCCACGATCCGGGCCGATTATGAACGTTTGGTTGTGGATGAGATGCAACAGGCGCGGCGAAGGGGACTGAACGGACTGATAAAAAGTCTGGGGTGGATCGTTATTCCGCTGCCCATTTTTCTATGGTACTCGCGAAAACTTAAGGACGATAAGGGGTCCAGCGCCGGGGCGTCGGCGTGAGGGAAACCTGAAAAGGGAGTGGCACTGGTGACATTGAGCAACGAAGAGGTCGTGGCGCATTCCGGCGCGCTCATGCATACGTACAGCCGGTGGCCGGTGGCGATGGTGCGGGGGGAAGGGGTCTGGCTTTGGGATGCCGATGGCAATCAATACCTTGATTTTGCCGCCGGGATTGCGGTGGCGATTCTCGGACACAGCCATCCGGCGGTGGCCGAGGCGATCGCGGACCAGGCTCGAACCTTGCTGCACTGCTCGAACTTGTTTTACATCCCCCAGCAGGTGGAGTTAGCCAACTGGCTGGTGAAACACTCGGCCATGGATCAGGTATTTTTCTGCAACAGCGGGGCCGAGGCCAGTGAGGCGGCGATCAAACTGGCCCGGCGATGGGCGTATCACAACGGTATGCCCGAACGGTCGACGGTGATCACATTGGAGCACTCCTTCCACGGGAGGACTCTGGGAGCTCTTACAGCCACCGCCCAACCGAAGTACCAGGAAGGGTTTGGTCCGCTGCTTGGCGGCGTGCGCCACGTCCCCGTGGGAGATGTGAAAGCTTTGGAAGAAGCCTTAGATGGAACGGTCTGTGCGGTCATGATGGAAATGGTCCAGGGGGAAGGCGGGGTGATGCCCGTGCCCACAGACTATGTGCAAGAAGTGCGGGCCCTGTGCGATCGCCGCAATGTCCTTCTCGTCATCGACGAAGTACAGACCGGAATGGGGCGAACGGGAACATTTTTTGCGTACGAGCAGTTTGGAGTGCAACCGGACATTTGCACCCTGGCCAAAGGACTGGCCAACGGCGTTCCGGTGGGCGCCGTGTTGGCAAAACGCCGGGTGGCTGAGGCTTTTGTCCCCGGTTCTCACGGCTCCACCTTTGGCGGCAACCCCCTGGCTATGCGGGCCGCCTTGGCGACGGTGGAGGTCGTGGAGAAAGAGCGGCTGTGGGAGAAGGCTGCCCGACGCGGGGCGTACCTGCGAGGCCGCCTAGCCAATGCGCTGGGGAATCACCCGCACCTTCGGGAGATTCGCGGGATGGGACTGATGCTTGGCGTGGTGCTCGATGAGGGCGCCTCCCAAGTGGCCGAAGCATGTCTGAAGCGGGGCCTCTTGGTAACGGTGGCCGGCGGGACCACCATTCGGTTGCTGCCTCCGTTGATTGTCGAGGAACCGGAAATCGACATGGCGGTGGAGCGATTGACGGCGGCATTGGATGATGTTTTCGGGCGGGAGTAAGAACTTCGGGGCTGAACGTTATATTGCGGAGGAAACACCGAAAAGAAGGCCGCCCGATAAGCGGCGGCCGGGGATCGGAGGTTCAGTCGCTGACGTTGTCGCCATATTGGTTGGTGTGATGGTCGAAGTCGAAGGTGGAGCACATGGTTCCTTTTACGGTACCGGCGATAAGGTTGCCGTTGGTGGCGATGAGAATTTCCTCGGCGGTGCAGCCGCCGCGGTGATTATTATACATGCACTCCTCAACCATACATTTGACACCGGGCATCGACCGTCCCTCCCTTCGGGCTTAGGATTGGCCTACGGGCCGCCCCCTATGCCCCGCAATTGTGCAAAACGGCGGGAACGCGCGGGGGATGGCGCCCCGGACAGGTCGGACGTCTACACCGAGGTAAGCGTCGATGAACGATGAATGTACGCTGATGTGGCGGGTCGAGGCGAGAGACCACGGGAGACAGGTGAGAGAAGTTTTACAGGGGCGCCTGCATGTCTCCCGCCGACTGGTCCGCTTGGCCATTACCCAAAATGGAATTCGGAGAAATGGCCGCCCGGCCTACCTTTCTGAACGCGTGTCTGCCGGGGATATCTTGGAGATACGCTGGGGGGAGACGCCTTCCGATGATGTGTTGCCCGAGCCGATTCCTTTTGAGACCCTCTATGAAGATGAGGACGTGTTGGTGGTGAATAAGCCCCCGGGGATGTTGGTTCATCCGACCAAAGGGGTTTATACCGGCACCCTCGCCAACGGTGTCGTGTATGCCTGGCGGCTGACCGGGAGCCATCGCCCTTTTCGACCGTTAAATCGTTTGGATCGGGACACGAGCGGCCTCGTTCTCATCGCGAAAAATCAATTTGCCCATCATCGGCTGTCGCGAGATCTGCGCTTTGCCGAAGGCGGGCGGAGTCCGGTGTTCGGAGCGGACGAAGCCGGCAGGTGGGATGGGATGCGAAGGGTGCATAGGGAGTATGCCGCCCTCGTTCAGGGGCGAGTGGTAGCGGACCGGGGCTGGATCGATCTGCCCATCGAACGAGATCCAAACCACGGGAACCGCCGCCAGGTGGCACCGACGGGCCGGCGGGCCAGAACGCGCTTTGAAGTGGTGGAACGGGTGGAGAATGCCACCCACCTGAAAGTGCGACTTCAGACGGGACGGACGCATCAGATCCGGGTCCATCTTGCGGAACTCGGTCATCCGGTCATTGGGGATACTCTCTACGGGGAGCCGTCCCCGTGGATTGAGCGGCAGGCACTTCATGCCGAGCGGCTGGTTTTCGACCATCCCCGAACCGGGGAGCGGATCCAGGTGACCGCCCCGTGGTTTCCCGATATGGTGGAACTGTGGCAGCGGTTGAAAGAGCTCGGCCGGTGATCTCCCGAGGATCATGAGGGGTGAAACGGTGTGCCAGGGATAAACGGAACCGAGACGCCGGGGTCCCCGCCCGGTTGGACGTTGGCAGATGTCAAATCCCTTTTGCGCCGCTTCGGGATTATCGTATATATCGGCTCACCCTTAGACGATCTGCTGATGATGGAGCTCGAGTTGGAGGATCTTTGGGAGGAACATCTCATCGAGCGGGAAACGTACCTGTTGGCTAAGGCGGCCATTGCCAAGCGGCGGCGGGAGATCGAGCGACAGTCTTAAAGCAGTTTTCCGGCTCCCTGGATCTTGCAGATCAGTCCTCTTCAAAAAGGGCTGTGTTGAAAGCGTCGACCACCGCCTGCCATTCTTCGTCGTCTTCTACCGGAGCAAAAGCAATGCCCCCGCCTCCGTCCGGATCCAGGCGATACACCACCCCCTCGGTGTTGAGAATCTCATCCACGGGCAGTAAGATGGCGTAGGTACGCCCATGTACTTCCAGGATATCCGCCAAATCATAGGTTTCCTCATGGCCCTCGTCATCTCTGAGGGTGATCCTTTGCTCTTTTTCGGGATAAGTAGCCATGTTTTTGCGCTCCTTTCACAGTCGTTGTTCCGGGACATGGGAATTTTTATTGACAATCGCTGTGTCCCTGCCCGTGAGTTGCCGTTCTGTGCCGCCGTTGCAAGGGCCACTGCCGGGGTGCCGGTTCCGAAGCTCCGGGGTCTGACCTGAAGCCCTCGGCTGACGTGTTTGACCGCCCGGGGAACACATCCGGAGTTTTTGTGCTATACTGATGGCATGAGCCTTCCGTGGGAGGGTTGATGATGCCTCACGCCGCCTTCTTTAACCTTCAGACAACGGCGACGCTCGGCGCCGTGGTGATGGCGCTTATGGTGATCGCCATACGCCTTAAAGCGGCGCAGCGGCCCACCTCGGTAAAAAAGATCATCATGCCGCCCATCGGCATGACCACCGGTTTTGTCATGTTCGCAGCTCCGGTGATGCGGATCCCTGTGTGGTGGGGCCTGGTTGCGTTTCTCGCCGGCGCGTTATTTCTATCCTATCCATTGATTCGGACGTCGAAGTTCCATGTCATTGACGGCAAGATTTATCTCAAGCGTTCCAAAGCCTTTGTGTTGATTTTGCTGGGACTTCTGGCGGTGCGGTTGCTGTTGCACAGCTACCTAGAACAATATATCACATTACCCCAGACGGGTGCGGTATTTTTCCTCCTGGCTTACGGGATGATTGTTCCGTGGCGCGTGGCCATGTTTGTGGAATACAAGCGCACCCTAAACCGATGGTTGCAGATGTCCCGTGAATCGGAAGTGGAAGAGAACAAGGCAAAGGAAGGAAATGCACCCCTCTTCCAAGGGGCAGAAGCAACGCCGCGCAATGTCGAAGATACGCCTTGAACGGATGACGGTAGTCACCAGGTGTCTATGTGAACGCATTGGGCGCGAGGCGGTCCGCCGCCGCGCCCAATGCGGGTAGACGCTTGTCTCGCCGCAGGGCTTTATAGAACCGTTTTACCCCATCAATCTATGCAGGAACTGTGAAAAATGTGCCCGTCTCCGGGCATTGGCTTTAGTTGTGGTGACGTCCTTAGGTGGTGAACCGTGGGGGGAGGACGGATGCGGGGCTGACAGCTCCCTTTATATTAGGGGTGGATCCGGCTATGACGACGCACAAGTCTATGATGATGATTGTGACCATGATCATGGTCCTGTCCATGATAGCCGTGGAAACTTTCGCGGTGATGAAAAGATTCCCCCTGTTCTTCCACAGGGTCCACATGGACTTGTACTGTGGATAGATGGTCAATATCATGTTGAAGCCGATGAATGACATTCTTAGCGATTTGATGTGCATCTTTCACGGAAAGATTTGAGTTAACCGTGATGCTGATGTCAGCCAAAACTTCATGACCAAACCAACGAGCCTTGACGTCATTGACCTTCAGGACACCGGATACGCTCGCAGCGGAAGCGGCCATTGCGTCAATCTTCTCCGGTTCGATACCGTCGAGGATTCTGGTCAACACCGTTTTGGCGGAATCTTTGACAATAAGAAGAATCATGAGAGTGATACCGAGACCCACAATTGGGTCGACGATGGGATAACCCAGCCATGCACCGACCACCCCAATGAGCACGGCTAAAGAAGTAAGGCCGTCCACCCTCGCGTGATGACCATCGGCAATCAGGGCTGCACTCCCGATCTTCTTGCCCATGCGGATGCGGTAGACAGCGACCATCTCATTTCCCAAAAAACCGATGACTGATGCCAGCGCAACAACTCCCAAATGGTTGATCGAAGAACTGTGGATGAGTTTTAGAACTGATTCGTAGGCTGCAACGATGGCGCTCACCAGAATGACCAGGACAATGAACAAACCGGCAATGTCCTCAGTGCGGTTTAACCCATACGGAAATCGCCTTGTAGGCAGGCGGCGACTCAAGATGAATGCGAACCAAAGCGGGATGGAGGTGAATGCATCTCCAAAGTTATGAATTGTGTCTGCCAGCAGCGCGACACTGCCCGACAGCGCCACAAAGGCGGCTTGCACGATGCCTGTCACAAGGAGACCCACAAACGAAATCATCAAAACTCTGGTCGCTTCTTTGTCTTGAACGATACTGCTGTCTACACCACGATGTGTGTGGCTGTGTCCTCCGTCATGGTGGTGAGAGTGACCGTGTCCGAACCCCATTCCGTCCCTCTCCTATCGAATATAATGATCCAAGGCATTGCGCAAGTCGCCCAACACCTTGTTCAAGTCGTCTTCGTGGCCAGCTGCGGCCACACACACCTCCAGATGGTCCTTCAAAATCACCTTGGCCACCCCATCAAGAGCCTTCTGAACGGCGGCGATTTGGATTAACAAATCCGAGCAGTCCCTGTCATCCTGCGCCATCTCTTTAATGGCCCGAACATGACCCTCAATCCGTGCCAATCGGTTGATCACTTGCTTTCGATATTTGTGTAAATGATGTCCCATGGCAGACGCCTCCATGACCCTGAATATAACCCCCCCAGGGGGATATGTCAACCACCGGATCACACCCCAACGCCCAGAGGCAAAATGGGCAACCGCCGCATAGGGTGGAGCAGGAGGGAGAGGAGCGATGAAAGGAGTCAAACGGAAACGAAGATGGTGGGCGGCCCTGGTGGCGGTGGCGCTTGCAGTTTTGGTTGCCGGATGTGGGGCCACAGGCACAGTGCCCGGGGCGCCGGGGCCGGCGCCCGGAGGGGGCGATGCCCTAGGGGCCCAGACCCAGACCATTCGATTCTCCGAGGTGATCCGGTCGATTTTTTACGCACCCCATTATGTGGCACTGGCCAAGGGGTTTTTTCAACAACAAGGGCTCAAGGTGGACATGGTGACTTCCCAAGGTTCGGATAAGGGAGCGGCGGCCCTCCTTGCGGGGACGGCGGATATCTCCCTGATCGGCCCGGAAACCTCCGTCTACATTTACAACCAGCACGGGGAAAAGAGCATCAAGGCTTTTTATCAACTGACCGGAGTGGATGGGTCATTCCTGGTGGGGCGGCCGACGTCGAAACCTTTCCGTTGGCAGGATTTAAACGGCAAGACGATCATCAGTTGGCGGCCCGGCAGTTCTCCGCAGATGGTTCTGAACCATGTGTTGGCCGAACAGGGCGTGCATGGCGCAAAGGTCATCACCAATATCGCCCCCCAGGCCATGGTGGGGGCGTTCCGCAGCGGGCAGGGGGACTATATTCAGGTTTATGAACCCCTGGCTTCGATGTTGGAACAACAGGGGGTCGGAAAAGTGGTGGCTTCCCTGGGCGAAGCCGGCGGATCGTATCCTGAGACGGCCTATGAAGCAACGGACGCGTACGTTCACGCTCACCCCGACGTGATTCAAAAATGGTGCACGGCAGTGCACCAGGCCACTCGGTGGATCGAAAGCCACAGCCCCGCCGAAGTGGCGGACGTGATCGCTCCGTATTTTGAAGGCACGCCGAAAGACCTGATTGCACAATCGGTCCAGCGCTACGAACAACAACACACCTGGCCGGACAATCCAGTCCTGACGGAGGCACAGTTCGGGATTCTGCAAAATGTCCTCGTCGAAGCCGGGACGATCAAAGCGGATCAAAAGGTTTCATACAACGCCGTGGTGGAGACCCGGTTCGCCCAAAAAGCGGCGGGCGGCCAATGAATGGCACAGAGCAAAGGCATGTCAGGGGTGGTCGCGGGACGGCTTTTCTGCGGCCCTGGGGCCCCCCTGGCCGGGGCACGGGAGAGGGGACCCGCCCAACGGCGGCCCCGGGTATCACCGGAAGGAGGGGGTGCCGATGGCGCAGATTGAGGTGCGCGGTGTGTCTCACCGATATTTTACCATGAAAGAAGAAACCGAGGCTCTGCGGAATGTGAATCTTCAGGTGGAAACCGGAGAATTCGTCAGCATCGTGGGGCCGAGCGGCTGCGGGAAGAGTACACTGTTGTCACTTCTGGCTGGGATGATCCGGCCGACCCAGGGGGAGGTGCGCCTGTTCGGCGAGCTTCTCACCGGGCCCTCCCGACGGGTGGGATATATGTTGCAAAACGACTCTTTGTTCGAATGGCGGGACGTTCTCCACAACGTCCTCATCGGCGCCGAGGTGCGCGGGCTCGACCGGGAGCCGGCCCGGCGGCGGGCGCTGGAACTACTTGAACGCTATGGCCTCGGCGGTTTTGTCGGCCACGCGCCCAAGCAGCTATCAGGAGGGATGCGCCAGCGGGTGGCTCTCATCCGGACCCTGTTGCTCGACCCAGATATTTTGCTTCTCGATGAGCCGTTTTCGGCGCTGGATTATCAAACCCGCCTCAGTCTTGGGGATGAGGTGGCCGGTATTTTGCGCGACCAGGGAAAGACGGTGGTTTTGGTGACTCACGATATTGCCGAGGCGATCACTATGGCGGACCGCGTGGTGGTGATGTCCAGGCGGCCGGCGACGATTACCGCGGAGCACCCGGTGCGGTACGCGGCCGGGCGGCTTCCTCCTACGGCTCTGCGAAAAGAACCGGAGTTTTCCCGGTACTTTAACCGCGTGTGGGAGGAGTTGAAAGATCATGTCCGGGTTTGAGCAGTTTGGGGAGTTGGAGGAAAGCGCCCCTCCTGCTCGCCTTTTTTTCGCGGCTTGGTGCTGTCAACGTCTAAGTAGGGTTGCTATTTAT
The DNA here is from genome assembly GCF_002804065.1 of Kyrpidia spormannii. NCBI lineage: Bacteria > Bacillati > Bacillota > Bacilli > Caryophanales > Alicyclobacillaceae > Kyrpidia > Kyrpidia spormannii. The sequence goes on from NZ_CP024955.1 coordinate 407,395, forward strand.
GTACCATGAAAATAGACCACAGTCAACAGGGGAACAGGAGCGGTCACAACAGGGCGGCGGAATGTGATTCTTTGGCCCCTGTCGGAGGCAGAGAGTGATCGACGCTATATATCCTGTGGATAACCTAAGAATCCGTTTTTTAGACACCACATAAAGCCACCATGCGAATTCCGAAGTATGAGCGAGAAAGAAAGAGAGATACACGGATTTTTTGGATTTTCGTTCGAAAGCCGGATTTTATCTACGACCGAACAACCTCTAGTATAACTGTGAACATTTCCTCGGGGGTGATAGTCTCAGGTAGGATTTCAGCCCATGCTGTCGAATTTTAGAGTTTGGGAGGTGAAAACATGACTGGACTCACGAAGCTGGAGGTCCTGCGCCGCGCCCGTGGCTGGACGCAGACGGACGTTTCACAAATGATCGGCGTGTCGGGCGGCCTCATTTCGCACATCGAAAGGCGTGTCCGCTCGAGCTATCCCAAACTGCGCAAGGCGTTGGCGGAGCTGTACGGGGTGTCGGAATCCACCTTGTTCGACGACCTCGGCATGGCCAAGGAAGTGGACCCCGCAGGTCTCGAGCGGCTGGTGGGGTGAACAAAAAACAACCCCCGGGATGCTGGCCCGGGGACTAGGAGGATGATTGATCGCATGGAAATCGTACAACTGCAAACGGACATGGCCCACCGCCGGACCAAACGCGAGGCAGTGTGGCGCTATCTCACCGACCACATGGGGGAATGGGTAGACGCCCACGTGTTCACGCATCCCTCTATCGGCGGGAGCGAAGGCCTGCGGCGGCTCAGGGAGATCCGCGCATCCCTGCCGCCTTATTGGCGCATCGAAATGAGGCGCAAGCCTGGCCCCAACGGAGAACGATTCCACGAGCGCCAATATCGCTTGGCACGCACGGACAACCCCTCCGCCAAAGACTGCGGCTGAGATCATCGGGCGCATCATGGCCTCCCTGTGCCTACAGGCAGGTATGGCCGTGGTGTGCCCTTGGCTTTGGGCCGGAGCACCCGCCCTTGGGCGATTTTCATGTACCACGGTGGGGCATCTAATATCACATCTAATACATTACACGAATTCGATTAGATGGTCAACACGAAAACGTGTATTTTGTACCCGAAAAATTGAGGTGATGATCATGGCTATCACGCCCTTAACATACATCAAGCACGCCCTTTCCATCATCCCGCTCGAACCCAAGGGCAAGCGCCCGCTCATCAGGTGGGAGCCGTTTCAGCATAAGCGCCCGACATGGGAGCAAGTCATGCGCTGGTCCCAGGATCATCCCGGGTGCAACTGGGCGATTGTGACGGGGGCGGTCAGCGGAGTGGTGGTCCTGGACCTGGACACCCCCGAGGCCGCCCAGGAGATCAAGCAGAAAGGCGTTGAGGCCGTCGGCCCTGTGGTCAAGACCGGTAAGGGGTGGCATCTGTATTTCCGGCATCCCGGGCATCCCGTACAGAACGCCGTGAAGCTTCTCCCCGGCGTGGACGTTCGGGGTGACGGGGGGTACGTGGCGGCCCCGCCGTCCGTGCATCCAAGCGGGGCGGCGTACCAATGGGTGCGGGGGCGCTCCATCCTGGAGATCGAGCCCCCGCCTCTCCCTGAGTGGGTGGAGGAACTGCTGAACCAGCCGCAGGAGCCCGCAAGGGGTGTCAGCATCCAACTGGAGGGCATTGGCGACGACATCGAGCGCATAGCCCTTGGTGTAGGGCAAGGGGAGCGCAACCAGGCCGCCGCCCGGCTGGCCGGGTATCTGTTCTCTTTCCGCCGGATGAACCCAAACGTGGCGGCGGCTCTCTTGGAGGCATGGAACCTGACCAACCGCCCTCCCCTGCCCTTGCGGGAGCTTCACAGGACGATAAACAGCATTGCCAAACGCCAAGCGCGGAAGGAGATGGGGGCGTGAACATGGACGGAAGCAACGCACTGACTGGCCTGATCGAGTTGCAGAACGCAAGGCGTCTCCGGGCGGCCCGGGAGGACTTCGCGGACGGGACGGAACGGGCGGCGGTGCCTTTCAAGACCGAGACCGTGGAGCCGTTCCCGGTGGACGTGTTCCCTTCCTCCCTGGCCCGCTTTGTGGCCGAGGGCGCGGCGTCCCTGAACTGCCCTCCCGACTTCATCGGGGTGCCCATGCTTTCAGTGGCCGGGGCGCTCATCGGGACAAGCAACGTCATCCGCCCGAAGCCAGACCGGACGGAGTACGCCCGTATCTGGACAATCGTGGTGGGCAACCCGGGGAGTGCGAAGACCCCGGCGCTGGAAACCGTCTTGGAACCCCTTCATTCGATCCAGGCGGAGTTAAAAGACCGCTTTGATCTTGCCGAGGCCGCTTATGAGGACGCCATGACCCGCTGGGCGCAGGACAGGAAGCAACCGAGGCCGCAACCGCCGGTGATGGAGCAGATTTACACAACGGACACCACGATTGAAGCCCTGGCTGAACTCCTGTCCCGAAACCAAAGGGGGCTGCTCATCTACCAGGAAGAGGCCGCCGGGTGGGTGTTGAGCATGAACCAGTACAAGGGCGGCAAGGGATCGGACAAGCAGAACGCCCTGTCCCTCTGGAGCGGGGCTCCCATTGTGGGAAACCGCAAGGGGAAACAAGCCATATACGTTCCCAAGCCGTTCGTCGGCTTCACCGGCGGCATTCAGCCCGATGTCCTGGCCCAGTTGAGGAATGAGATGTCGGAGGCTGACGGCTTCATTCACCGCTTCCTGATCGTTCAGCCCGACCGGGTGCAGAAACGGAGGACGGACGCCATCCTGTCCTCCGAGGCCAAAGAGTCATGGAGCAAGGCATGCCAGGCACTCAGGGACCTTCAGCCCGCCGAGAACGGCCCCTATCCGTTCGCATTCTCTCCGGATGGACTGGAAGCATGGAACGCATGGCAAGACGACCACTACGCGGAGCAGAACACCGAGGACTTCCCGGAATATCTTGAAGGTCCCTGGGCGAAGATCGATGCATACGCCCTGCGCCTCGCCCTGGTGGTTCACCTTCTCAGGGCGGTGGCCGGAGAGATCCCGGACGACGCCGATGTAGACGCCGAGACCATGCGCCGGGTGGACAAGCTCATTCGGTACTTCAAAAGCCACGCCCGCCGAGTGTATGGCCAACTCCGGGAGACCCCCGAAGATCGCAAGGTGAGGCAGGCGGTGGCGTGGCTGGAGAAGAGAGGCGGGGAGGCGACCATCCGTGACCTAGTACGTTACAAGGTGGCAGGGACCAAGACAGCCGACGACGCCGAAGCCCTGGCCAACCTGCTTATCAAGCGCGGCCATGCGACCAAGGTAACGGATTCGCGAACTACCAAAATTCAACTGGTAATGGAAGAGAAAGAACCTGATTCTAGTTTATAAATCCACTCGACACTCGACACAAGCCCGATTTTCTCAGTCATATCAAGGGATTAGAGGCGATTTACGTACTCGACAAATCACTCGACACTACTCGACACTTTACCAATAAATGTTAGGAACTGTCGAGTAGTGTCGACTTAAGTGTCGAGTGCAAAAAAAAGGCCGAAACCCCTTGTGGCACAAGGCATTAAAGGCTATGTGTCGAGTGTCGAGTAAGAAAATGAATGAGAGCCCAAAGGTGCTGGAAATTCATCCATGATGGAGGGGGAGGTTATCCCGATGGACAAGCCCAAGCGGTTGGCCCCGATGAAGACCATTCATGAGATCGAGCTTCCCGAGAAGTCTAAAGCAATCCCCACGGGCAAGCCCAAGCGACTGGCTCCCTTAAAGACGATCTATGACCTCGGGTACCAGGAGGGGAGCCACCAAGAGGCAAGCCTGCCCCCGGCTTTGGTGCCCATGGAGCCCGCTGTGGCCTCACAGGAGCCCGTGAAGGCCCCCGCCTATGTGGTCACTGCGGACGGCTCCCCGGTGGCCTCCCTGGGGAGCATGGCGGAGGCCCTGGAGGCCCTGGCCGCCGTCGTCCGCTCCACTCCCTCGCGCCCTGGCCATACGGTGCGGATCGAGATTCGGGACGCCGCCGGGAAGCCCCTGCGAATCTGCTATCTGCCGCGTGGCAGGGGGTGAGATCATGAGAAGGACGACCGCAACCCCCGCCCTCCGCAAGCATGTCTACCAGTGCCCGAAATGCCGGGCGGCAAGGACCGTCGAGACCATGGGCCGCGTGGTCCTGGCCCCCGTCTGTCCCCGCTGTGGCCTGCGCATGAAGCCGATGGGCGGCGGGGGCGGTGGTGACGCGGCGTGACGGGCAACCGCCGAAAGGGGGTGTGGCACGTGGTTATTTGGGTGCTGGCCGCCGTCCTGCTCTTCGCCGGGGCATATTCGGCTGTCCTGTATGGCTGGCATGACGCCGGGCGGGACTGAAGCGACCAACTGGCCCCCCTAAAAAGGACATACCCTCCAGAGCCCCAGAATCGCCCGTAGAGGCGTCGAATGCCGGGGGTGGCTATCATACCATTACCGTGCACGAAAAAGGCGCTTAAAATGGCTCCTAGGAGGCCGTTTTGGAGGGCGTCGGCAGAATCGACGCCCTTTCGTTAGGGTGCTGACACTGGCAGTACCATTGCGGTGGCTTCAGTTGAACTGAACCCCTACCAGGGGTGGCGGAGGTGGACCACGTGACCAAAGCGGACAGAAGCCGACAACTGAGCATTGAGCAACTGAACGCGATTGACATGCTGGTGCAGGGCAAGAGCGACCGGGAGGTTGCCGAGGCCGTCGGTGTGGCCCGGCAGACCGTGACGGAGTGGAGGAACCGCAATCCCGCGTTCATGGCGGAACTGAACCGACGGCGGCAGGAGGTATGGGGCGCTCAGGCCGAGAGGCTCAGGCACTTGGTGGCCCGCGCCGTGGACGTGCTGGAGCAGGACCTTGAGCAGACCGATGACCCGAAGCTTCGGCAGTCGGCGGCGGTGCACATCCTGCGGTGCGTTGGTTTGTACGGTGCCAACCTGGAGCCGACCGGCCCGACGGACCCCGAGGACATCGAAAGGCGAGAGGCGGAAGACCGGCTTATTCGCGACATCCTGCGGGTGGGGTGAGTTATCACCGTGATGACTGTACTCATGGTGATGACTGTTCACATGGTGATGACTGTTCACACGGTATTAACCCTGGAGCGGTACGCATAGCCGTAACGAATCGCCGTCAAGCGTAACAAGGGTAACAAGCTGGCCGGGGAGCGGAACAAGGCGCACACAAAAACAACCCCATGCACTGGGGACGGCGGGGGTGGCCTTATGAAGCTGGCGAAGGAGAAGCGGCGGGAGATTGTCAGGGCCCTGAAGTTGTACCGTTTGTATGTGCAGGCGGGCGTCCATCCGGGGTACGAGCCACGAATCACGCCCGCTTATTCCCTGGCCCCCAGCGGAGAGACGAACGTTGTGCAGGATTCGACCGGCGACACTGCCCAGCGCAACACAGACGGCGAGCGCGAACGCCGGGAGCACGTGGAGAGGGTGCACCGGGCCCTTGAAGCGCTCAAGCCGATGGAGCGGCGGATCATCGAATGCGCGTATTTCCGGGACATGACGACGATTGAGATCTGCGAGGAACTGGCGATCTGCGAACGAACCGCCCACCGGACGAAGGCTACCGCCCTGGTGAAGCTGGCCATTGTGTTTGGTCTCCTGACCCCGGAGGAAGAGCGGGAGGCGGCGGAGGTGCTGTAACCTAAGAATTCCTAAGCCGCACGTGCATCGAACGTGCAAGGCACGTGATGCGCACGTGCAGTTTCGGACATCCGCCGGACCTCTCGAGGACCTCCCGAGGACACACGACGCGCATCTTGGCGCTGATGTGCGGCATTGTGCGGCCTTTTGCGGTGCTCTGCGGCGGCGGGAACTTCCCGGAGTTTCCCGGAATTTCCGGGAATCGCCCGGAAAGCAGTCAGACCCCGCCAACCTGAGCCGGTGGCCGGAACAGCATTCCGCTCATCCTCATCCTGAGCAGTGGCCGGACCCCCGCCGAGCCCCACGGGGACCCACGGGGTAGACGACAAGAGGCCGGGACAGTTCCCGGCCCATGATAACAAATGCTAACATGCTAAGGTATGCTAAGTTTTGTTAAGCCCTTCGCCTCTCCGCGTACTCACGGCTCAGGCGCTCATGGAGCCGGACAGCATCCCGCAGGAGCGCCTGCACTCCCGCTTCCCCTTCCAGGGCGCGGACGACGATGGCCTTCTCCGTGCCCGAGACCTCCACCACGTCCGCCCAAAAGTCGGTGTCCGCCTCGGAGACGAGCATCGGCGTGGCCGTCTCATAGCTCCAGGCCGGGTACAGGTTGTCGGCGAGAGCAATGCCGGGTAGCGGCTCAAGGCCCACGACGATGGGCCGCCCTCCGAATCGGCGCTCGTAGATGGCGTATCTCATTGCGAGACCCCCTCTGCGCTCATCGGGTGCTCGATCGGCTCCCAACCGTTCCCCGTCCACGCCCATGCTTCCCCCATCTGTGGCGGCTCCATGTCGGAAAACGACTCCCAGGATTCGAGCCACGAGTAGCCCGGAGCGGGGTGCCAAACGAAGGATTCGACGCAGAAAGTCACGTCCCCCGCCCGGAACTGGGTGAACCACGACGTTCCATGTCCGCACGAATCCTCATGCTCGTCCCGCCAACAGGCGACCGGCTGAGGCTTCTCCGGGACTTCAAGCGTCTCCGCCGGTACGGTGTCCCTGTTTCGGTGGCCGCCCTCCACGCGGACGAACCAACGCCCGTTTGTCTGGTATGCGATCATCCGCCTTGCCCTCCCCTCTTGATTCACCACGTCCGCCGCCGGTGAACGTCTTCCAGCCACGGGACGAGGACCGTATCTTTCCACTGCCGGAGCTCCATGACCCGCCGTCCCTTGGTCTTATCGAACGGGGACAGCCGGGACACGTCCTTGACCTGCCTGACGAACCATGCGATGGCTTCCGCCGGTGACAGCGCGGTGATGTCCGGGAACTCAGTCACGGGAAGCCCTCCCCGATGACAGCATCTCAGCCAGCGCATTGAGCCCTTGACCCCGCAAGTCTCGGATGAATGATCGGAGGAGCGAATCACCGGCGTGGTACTCCCCGGAGAACACAGGGCGTTTGAAGACCGGGTAGAAGTTGCCGTCGTCGTCCCGGTAAGCGGGTGTCTCGTAGTCCACTCTGATTGTCGCCGCATCGGCGTCCCCGCCGACGGTGAGCCAGTAGATTCCCCCGCTCTTGTCCCTGACCATGAACATCTGAGGCGTGCTCATCGTTTCACCTTCCTTGCCCGAAGCATGCTCATGCCCGTCCAATGGTCATTGGGCCGCAGGCCGCGCATCTTGCAATACTGCCTTTTGGCGTCCCGGCTGTCATAGGCCCAAAAAGGGTACCACGGCCCGTTTGGAGACTTGACCTCGTAGAGGCACTTCACTTTCATGTCACTTCACCTTCCTCGCCCGGGTGCGCTGGGGCAGGAGGTTGGCCACGGGGGACGCGACGGCGTGCTGTTCGTGGAGATCGGCATCGGCCAGGGCGATGTAGCGCCGCGTCATGGTGATATCGGCGTGTCCCAGCTGGCGCTGGAGGGCGAAGACATGGCCGCCCCCCCGCAAGAACATGACGGCAGAACTGTGGCGAAGCATGTACGGCGTGACTCGGGCACCGAGCTTGCGCCCATATTGGCGCATTATTCGCGACCAGCTTTCCTCTGCCAACTTGCGGCCAGAGGCGGAGGCAAAGACGGGGACGCTGTCATCCCAGTCGGCTGGGCGGACACTTAGAAGCTTGCGAATGGCCTTCGCTGTCTGCGGACTGATGACGACCGTCCTGGAGACTCGCGCCTTAGCCACATGGGCAGGTATGGTAATTTCCAGTGAGGCAAGGTTCAGGTCTCGCGGCGTTAGCTGAAGCGCCTCACCTGGGCGCACTCCGCTGTCCAACTGAAACAGCATCAAAGCGTAGTCCCGGACCCCCACGAAAGCGCTCTGGTTTGGCAATCTCAGGAGCTTCGATAGGATGTCATCGGGCAGGTGACGTGGCGTTTGATCCTCGCGGCGTTGCTTGATCCCCTTGGTCGGATTCCCAGAGACAAGCCCTTCGTCGGCGGCCCAATTGAAAAACGAGCGCAACACTCGAAGCTGTTGGTTATGATAGCTGGCGGCTAACCCCCGGATGTCCGTGAAGTGTTGCAGGACGGCCCGACGGAGGCGGTCGGCGTCCGGCCAGGCGCTCTGAGCTTCGGGGCGGCGGAAAAAGGCCCCGACAATTCTCCGATAGTCCCGAACGGTGTAATGTGACCGCCCTTCGGCTCGCTTGAATAGGATGAATGTCGAGAGCGATTCTTGCCATGTCTGCATGCAGGTCCCTCCTAACGGCTTGTGTACTGCGTCAACAGCGTCCAAGTACCGGCGAAAAAAGTCCGGACCCCAGCGAGGCGGCAGGCCCGGGAATCCAAGGCACGGCTCTGCGAAAAGAACCGGAGTTTTCCCGGTACTTTAACCGCGTGTGGGAGGAGTTGAAAGATCATGTCTGGGTTTGAGCAGTTTGGGGAGTTGGATGAAAAAGGATGGGGCGGGATGGCGGAGAATCCGGCGGCGACCCGGGCTGTGCCCAGTGCGGCCTATCGGGCTTACCTGCGGTGGCAACGGGGACGAATTCGCCGCATCCGAGCGGGGCGGTGGCTGCTGCTCCTGGTGGTGCTGGGGATTTGGGAGCTTGCGGCCAGGCTGCACTGGGTCGATCCCATGTTGACCAGCATGCCGTCCCAGATCGCCACCAGTTTCTGTGCCTTGGCCGGGCAGGGGCAAATCGGTTATCACACCTGGGTGACGGTCCAGGAGACACTGGGGGGATTCGTCTTGTCCATGGCGGTGGGCGGGTTGGCCGCAGTGGTCCTGTGGTGGTCTTCGTTCCTCTCCAAGGTGCTGGAGCCGTACCTCGTCGTCCTCAATGCACTGCCCAAAGTGGCAATGGGGCCGATTTTTTATATTTGGCTGGGGGACCGAAATTCTATCTATGGGATGGCGGTGGCCATTTCCATTGTGGTGACGGTCCTGATGCTGGAGTCCGGCTTCCGGGAGGCCGGCCGGGACAAATTGAAGTTGATGGAGTCCCTGGGGGCAACGAGATGGCAGATGTTCAAGCTCGTCGTCCTCCCGGCTTCGGTTCCCAGTCTGGTGGCGACCATGAAGGTCAACATCGGGTTGACGTTGGTCGGCGTGATCATGGGGGAGTTCCTCTCTTCCAAGGCGGGGCTCGGGTTCCTGATTCTCTATGGCGGCCAAGTGTTCCAAATGAATCTCGTGATGACCAGCATTGCGCTTCTGGTCATCGTCTCCATCGTGTTGTATGGCCTGATTGTTGTGGCGGGGCGTCTGCTGCAGAAGCGATACCGTTTTGAGTGAAAGCGGGCAAGAGAAACGTGATAGAAACTTGGGGCGGTCGCGCGGGCCGCCCTTTCACGCGGCGTCATGGGGAGAATAAACTCGACAAAACTGAGGCAAAATCTGGGATGTTCGATGACAATATGTCCCGGGTAGTGGTTTTTTTCCTCGCTTTTTGAAATACTGAAAGAGGAACCTGATGTCCCAACAGGGAGGGGAGCCTCATGAAAGAGAACGTTGGGAAAGTGGACCGCATCGTTCGAGCCGTGATTGGAATCGTTTTGTTGGCACTGTTGTTCATCTTGCCGGGCAATGCCAAGTATATCGGTCTTATCGGCATCATTCCCTTGTTCACGGCGGTGGCGAAATGGTGTCCCCTGTATTCGTTGTTTGGCATCAACACCTGTCGGCGGGTGAATCGGTAGGTGGACGGCTGAAACGATCATGCGAGCAGGAGAATGTGCGGAAAAGGCGGGCGATGGGGCCCGCCTTTTTGCGTTCCTCCCCATTGCCAACATGGCCGGGAGGTTGAATTTCTCGATCTCGCTGCTGGTTCTCCTACGGTGTCTACTCGAAGGTCATGATCGCCGTCATCCACCACGCGAATACGACAGCCGGAGAGATGGCGCGACCTGTCGACTTCGGGAAGCGGATCATTTCTTCAGGCAGGGTGACGGCAATCATGCCGAAAGATTCCGTTTGCCCGAAGCCCTGAATGAGAACAGCTTTCGGAAACCACCGCAGTACCGCCTCTGGGCGAAGGCGAGTTCTCCCTCGCCGGACCCGGGGCCTATGAACGGGCGGCTTTCGCTCTGGAGACGCTTAGCAAACGGTATGAGCGCTTTTATAACGGCCGGGACGAAAATCGCTACGATCCCGAGGGGATGACGACCCAAGCGGAGGCGGTGGCCCTGTTGTTGGGGGCCCGGAGCAAAGGTGGCCCGGTGACGGGCCTGGCAGCCGGTCAGATTCCATCTTCCGGCACGCATTGGGCTATAATGTCTGTTGGAGGTGTCGGAGTTGGAGCAAACAAAACTTGGCCGTTCGAACATCCAAGTCAGCCGAATCGGGTTGGGAACCTGGGCGATCGGCGGATGGATGTGGGGTGGAACGGACGAACAAGAATCCATACGGACCATTCTGCGGGCGCTGGAACTGGGGATCAACCTGATCGACACCGCTCCCGCCTACGGGGCGGGCTTGTCGGAGGAGATCGTGGGGAAGGCCGTGAAACAGTACGGCCATCGGGAAGACGTGGTCATCGCCACGAAGGTCGGCCTTGAACTGCTGCCTGGTGGCGGGGTCCGGCGAAATGCGACCAAACAGGCGCTCCAGAAGGAGCTCGATGATTCCCTGCGCCGACTGCAGACCGATTACATCGACCTCTACCAGGTGCACTGGCCGGATCCCCTCGTGCCCGTCGCGGAAATCGCTGATACCCTTCACGACATGTTAAAAGCGGGCAAGATCCGAGCCGTGGGTGTGAGCAATTTTTCACCCGCCCAGATGGAGGAATGGCTATCTGTGGCACCCCTTCACACCGCCCAGCCCCCTTACAATATTTTTGAGCGGGAGATCGAAAAGGACGTTCTCCCGTTCTGTCGGGAGCACGGGATCGCCACCTTGATGTACGGGAGTTTGTGCCGGGGGCTGCTCACGGGCAAAATGAAACGGGAGACCACCTTCCAGGGGGACGATCTGCGCAAGACGGATCCGAAGTTTCAGCAGCCCCGCTATGATCAATACCTCTCAGCGGTGGAGCAAATCTCGGCCATTGCCCGGGAGTACAACAAGACGATGCCCCAGTTCTCCGTTCGCTGGGTGCTCGATCAGCCGGGGGCGTCGGTGGCCCTGTGGGGGGCGCGGCACCCCGAACAATTGGCCGATGTGCCCGGGGTGGACGGATGGCACATCCGGGCGCAAGATTTGAAACGGGTGGACGAGATCCTCGAGAGGAGCGTCACCGATCCGGTGGGGCCGGAGTTTATGGCTCCGCCGTCCAGGTAATCCGTTCACGTGGAAGGGACCAGTTTCGGCCGGTCCCTTTCGCATGTTGCCCGGCATACGTGTTGTTGCCCGGCATGGGCGTTGACCAGGTGGAATCCAGCCCGATGAGCCGGATACGCACAGTATTCGGGCGGATGACGGGCAAATCGGCGATTGCTATACTGGGAATAGACAGAACTATTTTTTCTGGTCGTTTATTGGGAACAGGAGCGTGGGCGAGATGGGGCGTTGGAGGAGGCGGGCGGTGGCCGCGGTGTTGGGGACGGGGTTGATCGCCGCGGGTGCAGCGGGCGGAGAGGTGGAAGCGGCCGGGGCAGATACCGCAAGTTCCCCCAGGGGAGCTGTGGCGGGTGCCGGAGCGGCGCCGGTGTCTGAAACGGCGGTGCCAACCGGTGCACCGGCGAGGGATACTTCGCCCGGGCAGGAGCCGGAAGCGGCCAAGGTTTTGGCGGAATTGCACGTCGATGTCACCGGGGACGATTTCCCGGATACCGTGGATCTGATGGGCCGGCCCCTCATGGCCGGGAGCCCCATGCTGGGCGATTTTGTCCTGACGATGACCCACGGGGTGGGGGGCACGAAAATCATCCTGCCCCTGGGTCCGAAAAATTTTGTCGGCCTGGAGCCCGTCTTGTATCCAGTGGACATTCCAGGGCAGCGGGGTTCCGGAGTTCTCGTTTCTAGTGCGCCCGGCATGGGCGTTGACTGGGTGGTGAAAGTCCACTGCAGGCGAGGCAGCACGAGTCTGCTAGCCAAAGGCAAGGGTGTCCATCGTGAGGTGGGATCCGAAGGAAGCTGGAGGCAAACCCACGGCCCGATGAACAAGAACCTCATACGAGGCTACGCCGTTCGGATGAGCTGGCAAGACACAGCGAAATCCAAAGGCTGCCAAAGGGCGGCGGAGTATATGAGGCGGGCGCGGGGGGAAGGTCAACGCTCTTACCCGGGGAGGCCTGCCGGATACGCCAGGGGACTGGCAACCCGGATCGAGAGGTTCGGTTGAACCGGCAGGAGTCAGCAGAGGGCATAGTACCCAGGAGGTCATGAACTCCGGGGGAAGGCCCGAACATCAAGACAGAGGTGAAACCGGTGCGTTCGCGAGAAGGACGAAGACAGCCGAAAACCCTGAACAGGGACTACCCACGGGAGGAAGTGGTGAAGCCACGGGGGACCGTGGGAGAGCCGAGCCCTTCTCCGGCACAAAGCGGAGCTTCACCTCGCGGAGAACAAGGTGACGGCCTGATGGAGAAGGTGGTGGCCAGGCAGAACATGCTGGCCGCCCTGAAGCGGGTGGAGCAGAACAAGGGTGCCCCCGGCGTGGACGGCATTCCCACGGAAAACCTCCGGGAACAGATCCGAGCCGAGTGGCCGCGCATCCGGGAAGAGCTGCTCACGGGGATCTACCGACCGCAGCCCGTGCGCCGGGTCGAAATCCCGAAACCCGGGGGAGGCAAGCGGATGCTGGGGATCCCCACCGTGATGGACCGCCTGATCCAGCAGGCACTTCTGCAGGTGCTGACGCCCATCTTTGACCCGCAATTTTCGGAGGCCAGCTACGGGTTCCGACCCGGAAGAAGGGCACACGAGGCGGTCAAGAAGGCGAGGCAGTATGTGGAAGAAGGATACGAATGGGCCGTGGACATGGACCTGGAAAAGTTCTTTGACCGAGTGAATCATGACATCCTGATGGCCCGGGTAGCCCGGAGGGTCACGGACAAACGAGTGCTCAAGGTCATTCGCCGGTACCTCCAGGCAGGGATCATGGTGAACGGAGTGGTCATGGAAAGAGAGGAAGGGACACCACAGGGCGGGCCGCTGAGTCCCCTGTTGGCGAATATCCTTCTGGATGACCTGGACAAAGAACTGGAAAAGAGAGGTCACAAGTTCGTCCGGTATGCGGATGATGCTAACATCTACGTTCGAAGCAAACGGGCGGGGGAGAGAGTCCTGGCCAGTGTCCGGACATTCCTGCAGGAGCGGCTAAGACTCAAACTCAACGAGCAGAAGAGCACGGTGGACCGACCGTGGAAACTGAAGTTTCTGGGATTCAGCATGTACAAACGCAAAGCCGGGGAAATCCGCATTCGCTTGGCCAGACAGTCGATCGAGCGGGTCAAGGCCAAGATCCGAACCCTCACGGCGAGGAACACACCGATCGCCATGGAGGAACGCATCCGGCGGCTGAACACGTATCTGGGCGGATGGATGGGATACTTTGCCCTGGCGGAGACGCCGAGCACCTTCGAAGAAATCGAAGGATGGATCCGGCGGAGGCTGCGGATGTGTCTCTGGAAACAGTGGAAACGGGTACGGACGCGATACCGTGAACTGCGCGCGCTAGGGCTGCCGGAGTGGGTCGTTCATCAATTTGCCAATGCCCGCAAAGGACCGTGGCGGATGGCCCATGGGCCGATGAATCGAGCCTTGGGGAACGCCTATTGGCAGGCCCAAGGACTCATGAGCTTAACCGAACGTTACCGAAGGCTTCGTCAATCTTGGTGAACCGCCGGATGCGGACCCGCATGTCCGGTGGTGTGAGAGGACGGGGGCTAGCCGCCCCCTCCTACTCGATTTGGAAACGGGGGCAGTGGAGGCACCCGGACGAGCCTTCTCGTGTCCTTTGCGGAGGGCGTCGCCCGGGAGGTGGTTCCCAGGGAGGAACTGAATGCGGGACTGCAGGCGAAAATTGAGTATCTGGACGGCTTCAAGGCGCGGCTCACAGAGCCCCGAACCGGCCGATCGGTCACCCTTGACCTCCGGGACCGCAAAACCGATTACCTTCGGTTGGGGATTTTCGACCAAAATGGCAAATTGCTGAAGCCGGTGTCGGGGTTTGTGGATGGATACAGCGTCTTCGTGCCGGCGCGGCAGCCGGATGGACACCAAGTTTTTGAGGGCAGGCAGACGCTCTCCGGCGCCTACCGTTCCGACGGTTTGGCGGTGTTGTCCTCCACCTGGGCCCTCCAAGACGGCAAGCTCGAACTGCGGGATGTCCGGTTTTTGACGGTGGGCCCGAAAGCTGCGGCGGCGGACCCCTCCCTGGACAACCAGCCCGCTCCAAAGTATCCGGTGGGAAGCGAATTTTCTGAGCCCGGCACGTGGCCTCCCGAGACGATCCTGGATTCCCGCTACGCCGACATGGATGGAGACGGGGTGCGGGATTCTGTGTTGCTGCTCGGCACCCGGCGGCCGGACAACGGTGCCATGTGGTGGAATATTTCCCCGGCGGTGGTGGACGGGGCGACGGGGGCATCCCATATTTTTAGACTCGACGGAGAAGACCAAGGGTACTCCCCCCTGCTCTGGGTCGGTCCTCTCGGGGAAGCCGGGCAGAAAGTGATTTTGGCGAGCATTGAGACCGGCGGCAGTGGAGGGACCTCCTATTATAGCTTGTGGACCGTGAAGGACGGGCTATTACATCCGGTTATCGATACCGCCGTCCTCAGTGACGGGGTCGGCAAAGAAGCGTCGGTGCGGTTTTTGCCCGGCTTTCTGGCCGAGCTTCGCATTCCGTCGGTTCACGTTCAATGGACCTTCGACGTGAGCGATCGCAAAGACGAGTACATCGCTCTGGGGCTTTACAATGACCAGGGTCGGCTTTTGAAAAATCAAGAGGGCTGGGTGGATCCGCTGTCTTCCTTGACTCCGGTGGATGAGAACGGGGATGGCGTCTATGATGCCCTCATCGGCAAGCAGGCGATTGCAGGGGCGGCCCACGTGGACCGGCTGGGCACGGCGGTGTCGCGCTGGGTGTTGTCGGGGGGTCAGCTCACTTTGCAGTCGGTGCGGGTGGAGCCCACACCCCCTGCCCCCGGGGCGTAAAGCAGAGCCCAACTGGCCGCCGGCGATCTTGGGTTCGGATCGCCGGCGGCCCTGGCTCAGTATCCCCGTTTGGTGAGCACCAGCCCGCTGATGCCCCCGACAAAGGCGAAAATGATGAGGTACGGAAAGCCGATGGCAAAGGAGATTCCTAGAATATAAGTGCCCACGGCGGCGATGATGTTCTCCAGACCGTTCAGGAGACCCGCTCCGATGCCGACGTTGCGGCTGGGAAACATCCGTTGCAGGGAACTCCAGATGGTGGGCAGGACCACACCGTTCATGGCCGCAGAAATGGAAATGAGGATCATGGCCAGCGTCAGGTCGGCGGCCCGGGTACCGAGCCATAAGCCCAAACCGGCAATCAGGGTACCGATGCCGGCGAAAATCGAGCGCTTCATGAGCTTGTCGCTGGTCAGTGCCGTGATGATCATAAACAAGGTCATCAGAATATACGGCAGCATGTACCAGAACCCGGTCATGTGCAGGTCGATGTGCCGCACTTTGATCAGGTAGTTCGGTAGCCAGAAGGTGATCCCGTAAAAGACCGTGGCCATCCCGGACCAGTTGATCAGCAGCAGCCAGAAATCCCCTTTGCGCAGCACGTCGCCGATGGTGACCGATTCCCCGACACTTTCCGTCTCCGCTTCGGCGCCTGCGCGGATATAGGCCACTTCCGACTCGGAGACAAATCGACTTTGCTCCGGCCGGTCTTTCGCCACCCACCAAATGAGCGGGACCACGATCACCAGTCCGATGATCCCCATCACATAAAAGGGCACCCTCCACGACCCGGAACTGAGGATCAACCAGGTCACCAGCGGGCCCGTGATGATGGGCCCCACGGTGAGTCCGAACTCCCAGAACATGTTTGCCCGGGCGCGCTCGGCAGGTGGAAACCACGTCTTGACCCATTTGGAGTTCATGGGCCAATGCATCCCTTCCCCGAGGCCGAGCAGGACCCGGGAGAGCACCAGGGCCACGGAACTCCATACCGCTCCGGTAAACAGGGTCATGACCGACCACCAAACCAACGCGATCAGTGCCACTTTGCGGGGGCCCAGGCGATCTCCGAGATAGCCGCCGAAGATATTGGCCAGGCCGTAGGAGAACAGAAACAAACTGTTGGCCAGGGCCAGGGCCGCGGCGGTGACCACGCCGTTTTTGACCATCTCCGGTCCGGCGATGGAGATGTTGGTGCGATCGATGTACGAAATGAGTAGAAGAATCCAGAGGGCGATGGCAAACCACCAGCGGAACCGAGTGGTCGGTCGGTCCAGGGCGCCGATACCACTCCACGAACTTGGATGAGCCATACGAAAACTCCTTCCTGACCTGCCGATGGTTCACGACAGGAAAATCATACGCCGATCCTGGGGACTCTATTCCAGGTTGAGGAGGCATAGACATAAGGTGTCCCGGTGATCAGACAACATTATCATAAGAATTGTGCGCGCCCCGTGTCAATCATTGATGTGTGGAAAAGCACCCGGACACGAGGACCGCCTGGATCCGGCTTCCATCGCGCAATGATTGAGGCAAAGGCGTATGGCCACCTGGCGCAGCCACGGTTTACAGGGCCTCCCGCGTTGAAATCGGTCCAAATTGCGGCATGAGCCGATGAACGTTTCCTGGGTC
The DNA here is from genome assembly GCF_002804065.1 of Kyrpidia spormannii. Lineage (NCBI taxonomy): Bacteria > Bacillati > Bacillota > Bacilli > Caryophanales > Alicyclobacillaceae > Kyrpidia > Kyrpidia spormannii. The sequence continues at coordinate 424,192 of NZ_CP024955.1, forward strand.
AGGTTCAGGGCATCGTCTCGGTTCCCGCTCAATCGGCGGCGTAAGGCGTACACGTATTTTTCGTAGAGATTCATCAACTCCCGGTATCCCTCTTCATCTCCGTTGCGGCAGAGGAGGATCAGCCGGCGGTCTTCGTCGGCGGCCATCCGGTCGCGCTTTCTTTTCCCGATCCCACCCTCACGATACCCGGATGTTGGGCGGCAGTTTTCAGCCCGACCCATTGCCCGGCGAAAAAATTTCCCCGGCAATCGAGAGGCCGGGGTTTTCGCGTTGGTCGCCATGACCTGGTGGAGCACTTGGAAAATCCCGCATCGCCCATGGACGACCGGGCCGGACGGTGCGAAAAGTCAGTTTCTATCGCCCTCTCCGATGCTTGGAAGGGAAAAATCTAACTTCCGAAGAATATCCCTCATGAGGTGAGGAGTGTTGCTCCGCGGCAGAAAGCCGCGGCCCCGTTGAAATAGATGATTCTCCCGATACACGTTCCGGGTCTGCCGGCGGGCGGCCGTCTGATACCCCCGTCCCGAAGGGCTGTTCAACCCCTTTATTGACACTTCAAATGGAATATTGTACCTTGTTTGCAAGAGAGTTTCGTCAACCGATGCGGCCGGGGGTGCCGTGCCGGGAAAGGGGTCTGGGTTACCGGTCTGAAGACCGGTGCTTCGATGCCGTGACCCGGCGGCGGAAGGCCGGCAGTGGGGAGTTCCGGGCCGGGAGCCGGCGGCGGGAAGCCGGCGGTGGGCCGGGGCGTTTCCGGCCCGGTGCGGCGATCGGAGGCGGGAGACCACCAGGGCGATCGGAGGCGGGGTGACGACCATAGGCCGACGATTGAGCAGAGCTCCGACGTCGGTGGGCGCCCGCGGGAATCGGGAGCCGCCGGGTCTTGGCCGGGACGGGGGGATCGGGATGATCGAAGCGGACAACTATCGGGTGCTGCAAAGAGAAATCCGGCGGCGGATCGGGGTGGAACGCTATCTCCTCGACCAGCTTCGGGAGGAGATCCGGCCGCTCAAACACCAGGTCAGGCAGATTCAGCCCCGCACGACGACGTCCATCTCCCTGGTGGGGACGGACGGGGGCGACAACCGCCTACACTTCGATCCCTTCCTCGTGCAATTGATCCGGGTGGTGGATTCCTCCAACAACGGATACTGCCTGGAAGCCGTGACGCCCACCACCAGCGTGGCGGAGCTGAGCGCCAAACAGTTCCGGGGCCGCGAACCGGCCACTCCCCTCGGCGAGATGATGGCCGCCCTCGGGGTGCGCCACCTGTCGGAGCTCAGCCCCATGATCCGGGAATCCGCTCCGGGCCGGCCGGTCAGCCCATCCTGGATCCAGGTCTACCGGGAGTTGACCGAATGGGCGGTCCTCTTCTCCATCCTCCGCACGAAAGATTTTGCCGCCGACACCCTCGTTGTCTACGACGGACTGCTTCGCAGCAAAGTTTTCGCCAAGGGATTTTTCCGCCGGCTTCTCGGGGAGATCGAGGACGCCGTGGAGATCCGCGCTCGAAAGTCCAGGCGCAAGATCTACCTGGCCGGGGTTGCCAAAAAGAGCAAAGTGCTCGACCGGTACCGGTTGGCCATGGCTCTCGAACAGGTGCTGACCACGGACTACCCCGCCTATGTCGAGGTGCCCCGGGAGATGGAAGAAAAAGCGTACGTGTGGCCCGAGTACGCCCAGGGGGACGACCGGACCGGGGGTGGCGGGGAAACAGAGAACATCATGGTCGGAGGCAAGATGTTTTTCGTCAAATTCGGCTCCGGGCGTCGGGATCCCGTCTGGCCGGTGGACATTTTTCTCCCCCAGGTCCCGGAGGCGCCGGTGGTGCTGGGGTTTCTGCTCGCCGACGCCGTGGAAGGTTTCCCGATCCCCCTTTATCCCCGCTGTTTGCAGAAGGCGCACGAACACGCCGCCCTCGTCGATTTTGACATCGCCGTGCTGCAGGACCAGATTTTCGAAGGAATCCGGGAGACCCTGGGTCCGGAAGCGGAGGTCCTTGACGCCTTTCGCCTCCGGGACGGCGATCCGGCCCGGCTCCGCTACGGGAGGGATTGAGGGTGGCGGCGCTTCGCCTGTTTCCCGATGAGCAGGTGGTGGGGGTGTTCCGCGGCTTCCGGGAGGGTGGAATGGAATTTCACGCGGACCTCGTGCTGCCGTACCGGAATGATTTTCAAAATATTCCCATGCACGGGCAGTTCCTGCTGGTCCAACTGGAGACGCCCGAGGAGGCGGTGCTCGGGCGGATCACCTCCCTGTCGGCGGAGGGGCGGCTGACGGCCGGGGCCGGGGAAGAGTTCAACATCCGGGCGGTGCGCGAGGACCGGCCGATCCCCGAGGATCTGCGCGAACAGTATTTGCGCTACCGGGTGAACATCCGGGTGCTGGGGGTGCTGCGGCAGCGGGCCGGCGACAGGCTCGTCTTTGTGCCCTCCCACCGGCGCCTGCCCCACGTGGGCAGCAGAGTGGCCTTTCCGTCGCCGGAGGTGCTGCGGGAGATCGCCGGACACAACGCCCCGGGGGCCCCGATCGGCCACCTGGCCCTGGGCGAGTACATCTACGCCGCCGGATCCCGGTACGTCCGCGAGGAGGACTGGATGCAGATCCGGGAGCCCGAGGTGCTCGTCAAATTTCCCGTCGAAAATCTGGTCTCCCGGCGATCGTTTATTTTCGCCCGGGCGGGATTCGGCAAATCGAACTTGAACAAATTGCTTTTCAGCATGTTGTACCGGGAGACGCCGACGGTGGAGAAGCGCGGCGGCCGGCGGGTGCCGGTGGGGACGCTCATCTTCGACCCGGAAGGCGAATATTTTTGGCCGGACGACAAGGGGCGGCCCGGCTTGTGCGATGTGCCGCGCCTGCAGGACAAGCTGGTGGTTTTCAGCGAGCGCCAGCCCCCCAGTCCTTTTTACGGCTCCTTTGTGGCGGGTGGGGTCAGGCTTGATATTCGCAGACTTCAGCCCTCCGACGTGGTCGGTCTGGCCCTCAGCCCCGAACGGCAAGAACAGCAAAATGTGCGGAAGCTGAAGGGGCTGCCCTGGGACCGGTGGGTGCGCCTGGTCAATCTGATTCACCAGGACGGCAATCAGGCCGATCTCAAGGAAATTCAGAAACTTCTTCAACTGGACGCCAATCAGGAGGTGGAGGCCCAGGCCGCCCGGGCGAACATGACGGCCATCGTCCGGACGATCCACGACCCGAACAGCCGGTTGCTCGACATGCTCCTCCGGGCCCTGTCGGATGGAAAACTGTGCATCGTGGATCTGTCCCAAATGCGGGGCGGTCAGTCGATGATCCTCTCGGGCTTGATTCTTCACCGGGTTTTCGAGCACAACCAAAAGGAGTTCACCGAGGCCGAACCGCGCACCATTCCCACCATTGCCGTGGTGGAGGAGGCCCAGGCGGTTCTCGACGAGCGCTCATCGGCCGCCGAGCCCTACATCGCCTGGGTGAAAGAGGGGCGCAAATACGATCTGGGAATGCTGATGGTCACCCAGCAGCCCGGGAGCATTTCCACGGAGATTTTGAGCCAGGGTGATAACTGGTTCATCTTCCACCTGCTGTCCGCCGCCGACCTCACCACCCTGCGCAAAGCGAATTCCCACTTCAGTGAGGATCTGTTGTCGTCATTGCTCAACGAACCGATCCGAGGCCAGGGGGTCTTCTGGAGCTCGGTGAGCGGGAATCCGTATCCGATTCCCATCCGGGTGCTCTCGTTTGAAGGGCTGTACAGCCCACGGGATCCCGGCTTCGATCAGCTGCCGGTCCCGACCTATGCCGCGAAGCTCAGGCAGTGGTTTGCTCATCCGCCGGAGTTTGGGGAGGAAGAGATCGAGGCGGGCGAAGGCCGGCGAGAGGAAAATGCGAAGGATTATTTGGAGGTCCTACACAAGCGGACTTTCGAAGCTCTTCGCAGTGCGGGCCGGCTGATTTCCCGCATGAAGGATCAGGGAGTGCCATGGTGGGAGGTCCAAAAGGTGTTGAAAGAGGCGCTGCCTCAGGATATGGATGAGGAGGAGCGCCATCAGTATGCGTTCAAGCTCGTACCTCTGGCGATGAATACAGTATTTGGGGCGGAGGGACAGAGCTGGGGGACCCGAAGGGAAAACGGGAAGACCTTTGTGTTTTTGAAAACCGGGGAGGAGACGGCCTCGTGAACGGCGAAGCGGACGGCACCGTTTTGGACAACACGACGGAGGGGTTGGCACATACCGCCCTCAACGGCATCGCGCCGTATTTTACCATGTTTCCCCTGTCGTTCCCGTACGCCATTCTGAAAGAGCGGGCCCGGGAGGGCGAATGGGTGCTGGATCCCTTTTGCGGCCGGGGCACGACCAATTATGCCGCCCGGCTCCTGGGGCTGCCCTCGGTGGGAATCGACAGCAGTCCGGTGGCCGTGGCCCTGTCCGAGGCCAAGCTGGTCAACACGACGCCCGAACGGGTGATCCGGGCGGCGGAGGAGATTCTGGAAGAGGTGCCGGTGCCGGCGGAGGTGCCGGAGGGGGAGTTCTGGGAGTGGGCCTTTGACACGGAGGTGCTGGCGGTGGTGTGCCGCCTGCGGGAGGGGCTGCTCGCCAACTGCCGGTCCCACGCCCGCAAGGCTCTGCGCGCCCTCCTGCTCGGTGCTCTCCACGGGCCGCGGGGAAAAACGAAACGGACGTATTTTTCGAACCAGTGCCAGCGGACCTATGCGCCCAAACCCAACTATGCGGTGACCTTTTGGAAACGGAGGGATCTGCGTCCGGAGCCGGTGGACGTGCTGGGGATCATCCGGGAGCGGGCGGACCGCTATTTCGGCGGGGAGCGGACCCGCGGTCGGGGCAAAATTTTGCGGGGCGACAGCCGGGAGGAGGCGGTGTACCGCCGGTTTCCCGCCGGGGCGTCCGGGGCGATCCGGTGGGTCGTCACCTCGCCTCCTTATTATGGAATGAATACATATTTGCCCGATCAGTGGTTGCGGCTGTGGTTTCTCGGGGGGGCGCCCGAGGTGGCCTACGGGGCCGAGGGGCAGATCCGCCACTCCAGTCCCGGGGAGTTTGCTGCCCAGATCCGGCGGGTGTGGATGCGGGTCGGGCAGGTGTGCGCTCCCGGGGCCCAGCTCGTCTTCCGGTTCGGCGGGATCCGGTCGCGGAAGGCGGATCCCCTGGAGATCGTTCGCCTTTCCCTGGAGGGCACCGGCTGGCGGCTGACGGAGCTGCGCCCGGCGGGGACGGCGGACGCCGGGCGCCGGCAGGCCCTGCACATCGCCCGGACCGACCGGGCGAAGGAGGAGACGGATGTGTTCGCCCGGTGGGAGGGGTGAGGGTTCCCCTTGGCCGTTTAAGGAATCAAAGCAGAACCGGTATTGATGGAGAAAAGAGGGAGACCTGTGGCGGTGATTTTACCCTGTGAAGATTTTCTACGTTTGCAGGATTTGGAGGATGCCGGGTTGGGAGAAGAAGCTCGCAAGGCTGCGGCGGAAGGTTTTTTGAGTGCGGAGGAAACGGAATCGTGGCTGAAGGAGAAGCTGCGTGAAGCTGATCTTGAGTAAAGCGGCGAGAGATTTGAAGGTTTTCTTCACTGGCGCCGTAACTAAGTGGACGGGAGCAGGTCAGACAGTAGAAACCCGCCTCCCTTTACATTCCCTGTGGCCGTTTGTTAAGGTGGAAATGCGGAGACAATAGAATATTGGGATGTTTGACTATAGCAAAACCGCTGTGCTGGGATGGGCGTTTAAACAAATGCGCGTCTATTTCGCCCCAAGGAGGTGGGGGTAGTGCTCGAATCATTTCAGGTGACCAATTTCCGGGCCTTTTCCAACTTAAAGATCGATACCCTGGGAGCGGTCAATCTCATCATTGGAAAAAACAACTCGGGCAAATCGTCTTTGCTGGAAGCGCTCAGGCTGTACAGTTCTCGGGGTTCTCCGGCGGTAATCATGGAAATTTTAAATTCGAGAAATGAATTGCGCGAACCCCCTCGAGCGGAATTTGTGTATCCGGAGGATCGCCCGGAGTTTACGGATCCAGAGGATCACAGATCTGTCGGTGTAGTCTTCCTTTTTCACGGGTACAAGGTCGGAGTTAATGGTGCAGGCATGATTCAGATGGGGCCTGTTGGAATGCCGGATGAGATTCTGTCTCTTTCTCTCAATTGGTATCGAGCGGTGCCGACTCAGGAGGGGCCTCCGAGTTGGGAGCCGGTTTCGAGAACGACGGATGAGGAGCGACAAGACCTGCGTTCCGCTTTGACGATTCGATGGGGAGATTCTGAAAAAGGGCGTTTGTGGTTGGATGACATGTTGATGCGGCATAGACGAATCCTCAATTCGGATAGGCTTCTGGATCGAGGGAGGCTGTGTTGTTACGTTCCTGCAGGGGGGCTCAGGCCGTTCGAAATTGCTTGGTGGTGGGAAAGGGTGGCTCTGACCGAAGAAGAAGAAGATGTTCTGAAGGCGTTACGACTCATTGAGCCGGACGTGGAACGGGTGGCGATGGTAGATGCGTTTATGCCAAGGTTCGGTGGGGTCCCCGTTGTGAGAATCCGTGGTACTTCATTCCCGGTGCCCCTACGCAGCCTCGGGGACGGCATGAACCGGCTTTTTGGCATCATCTTGGCGCTGGTCAACGCCAAGAACGGCCTGCTGTTGATTGACGAAATTGAAAACGGCGTCCATTACACCGTTCAGCCGGAGCTCTGGCGGATCATCATTCATACAGCGAAGCGGCTCAATGTTCAGGTTTTTGCAACCACCCACAGTTGGGACTGCATCGAGGCCTTCCAAAGGGCTTTGCAACATGGCGAACAGGATGGGCGGGGAATCGGGTATCTCATCCGCCTGAACCGGCGGGAGCAGGGCGTTGTGGCTACGATATATGACGAAAAAGACCTGGCGGTGATTACTCGGGATCATGTTGAGGTGCGATAACGGTGGGTAAAGTAAAGTTTCAGGGCAACAGGATTTTGCTTGTGGAAGGGAAAGACGACCTGCACGTCGTCACCAATCTTTGTAATATTCATGGTGTCCCGAAGACCTTTGATGTGGATGATGCGGAAGGGGTCGAGCATTTGCTCGACGTCTTTCGTGTCCTCATCAAAAAGCCCTCGAACAAGGAGAGGATCGGGATCATCGTGGATGCCGACCTGGATATTGAATCCAGATGGCTAAGTATCAGGAAAATGCTTGTTCAGGCAGGATATACTTCGATTCCTCTTAAGCCGCAGCCTTCGGGCACCGTCATCAAGGATCCCGAAGGGCCAGTGATTGGCATATGGATCATGCCAAATAACACTGTTCCCGGAATTCTAGAAGATTTCGTGGCCTTCCTTGTGCCGCCGAACGATCCCTTGTGGCCTCGGGTCGAGGGATGTTTACAGAATCTTCCTTTCTGTTCTAACCGATTTGAAGACAAGGACTGGTCAAAAGCGCGTCTCCACACATGGCTGGCCTGGCAAAAAGAACCGGGTAAACCAATTGGGGTAGCGATTTCGAAACGATATTTGGATGCTGGGGTACCGGTGGCACAAGAATTGGTTGATTGGTTGAAGAGGGTCTTTGCTTAAGGATGGATTTATAAAAGGGAAACGATTGGACTTTCTACATTCCAAAGGAATACGAACGTTGCCATACGTGAAGCACTTCAATTTCAATAATCTGATATGAACGAGGCTGTCAAGTACCCGGCCCCGTGGTTTTTGTTTTTCCGTGAAGAGCCCGGCCCGACGAGGGGACGGCCTCCCGCAAGCAATCGCCCATACAAAGCCAAGAAGTTCTATGGCTACAGACGTCACCGAAACGCCTATCGGCTTGCCCTTGCTTACCATCCTCCGATACATCCTCCGATACTTGCGATGGAGCCGGTCCTGGGCACGCCAGGCGATGTCGGTGATTTTGGCCGGCTGTCCTTCCTGTCGCTTCCTGATCTGTCCTTTGATTGCCGGTTTGTATCGATAGCTCCACGCCGCCTCAACGAGTACCCGTCGCAAGTGGGCGTTGCCCGTTTTCGTGATCCCTCCCTGCCAGCGCCGTGTCCCACTGGAAAACTCTTTCGGTACGAGTCCCGCGTAGGCCATGAGCTGACGGGGGTTGCGAAACCGTGAAAACTCGCCCACCTCAGCACCAGCGACACGGCCGTCACTTCGGCAACGCCACGCAAGGTCTGTAGCGCCTGAATCACCGGCGCCCGATCACTCTGGGTGGCCTGCTCGTGAATCGCCGCCTCCAACCGCTGAATCCGCCCCTCGATTTCGTCGAGTGCGTGCAGATACTCCTGAAAGACCGTCTGCAATCGCACGTCCGACCAGGACAATTGATCCAACCAATTCCGATGAGCCTTGGACCAGGCCCGTGTCCCTTCGAGAGGACGCCGATTCCACCGCAACAGAAACTTCGACAGCCGATGCCGCGCCCGTAAACGATCCTGGACGGCGTCTTCCCGAGCACGGACAAGATCACGCAGGGCTTCATCGACCTCCCCCGGCACCCAGACCGGTGTCAACTCTCCCGCTCGCAGCAGTTGAGCCAGGCGAACCGCATCTCGCTTATCGGTCTTTACTCGATCTCCGGGTCTGGTGGGGATGAGCGACGGTGCCACCACGATGCAAGACAGTCCCATCGCTCGAAGCAGGCGATAGAGCCCGTATCCGGTTGGTCCGGCTTCGTAGCAGAATTCCAGCCGAACGGAAGGGCCTCCGAGTTGCTTTACCACCTTGTGTACGGCCTCGACCGTATGAGGGTATGTCCCGACAAAACGAACCTCCCCCCGTCCACCTTCTGCAACCGCCACGGCAATCGTGTCCTTCGAGACGTCCAAACCGACGAATTTTGTGGTATCCTTCATAGTGCTGGCTCCTTTCGTATGTGGCTCTGCAATGGTCTGTCAACTTCCATTGTAACCCACGGCTTACGAAACGGGGCCAGCCTCGTTCATTATGACTTACCGAAGGGGTATAGCTCACTCACATAAATATCTAACCCAATCCCTATCCCTGTGGAGGAGGAGCGGGAGGGGTGAATGGCCGTGAGGCCGGAGCGGAGCGCCCTCCCCTGAATAGGGCCTGTGGAGCTTGTGGACAACCCGCTTTTGGTTGTCCATCAAATCCACAGGCCGTGGTCTTTCAGGGTGAGCCCGGTGTGACAAGGGCATCGCCGCAGATCAGTCTTTCTGTTCTTGGGGTTTGCGGAACTGGCTGATCTTTGAGGCCAACTCCGGAACCAATTCGGCTAGTTTCTCTAAAGCCCCCTTTTGGCTGAGGGAGAAGACCTTGACCTCATCGTCCCGGATGATCACCAGGGCCGCGGGGACGAGCTTGGCCCCTCCGCCGCCGCCGCTTCCGGTCCCGCCTGAGCCTTCCGGTTCATTGCCTTGTCCGCCACCGCCGCCGAATCCAAAGGATGCGCTCACTACCGGGATGAGCGTGGTGTTGCCGACGGTGATGGGCTCTCCGATGACCGTCTTCGTATTGACGAGATTTTCCAAATGCGCGACAACGGCGTCAATCGTTTCCTTAACCATGTCAATGCGCCTCCTTGTTGAGTCCGATCGCGCCTGCCGGGGGCCCGCCACAGGTTCCGCAAGGCCCGGAGCAGCCGGCGTACGTCTTTTCTGGCCAGAAGCGACAGGGCGGTGCCGAGGATGGCAATGGGGGTGAACCGGGCTTGGCCCCGCAGGGTGAGGTCCGGGACGGTGTTGACAAAATCCGGTTGAATTCCGAGGGAGATCCGCTCCTTTGTTGCCGCGCCTGCGACCGGCTCCAGCGCCGCCTGGAGGGCCGCGATCCAGCCGGTCCAGGCCGGGTCCGGGGTCGCGTAGGTTCCGCGGGCCTGAAATTCCAGGTGAAGGGCTTTGGCCAAACGCCCCAGAACCGTGAAAGCTGTGGCGATCCATTCTTCGTCTCTCATTCGCCGGAGAAGCCGGGGCAGATCCCGGGCGTCAAAGCCACTCGTCCGTCCGCCGGCCGACTTTTGGCGGGTGTCCCGGCGGGCTCGGCGCCTCTTCCGCCCTCGGCGGGTCGCGCCCGCGCGACTGGGGCCGGCCCGCCGCTTCGCCACGGGGATTCCCGCGATGCGCAGTTCAAGCTCGGGCCCCGGATGGCGGGCGTCCGGCCCACTGCCCGGCAGGGTCTCCTGGGCAGTCGGGCTGCCGGATCCCTCCATAGCCGGTAGGAGCGGTTCGATCCCCAGGCCGGATCCCCCGCTGGTCGGTTCGGACCTCCCGTTCGTCGGTTCGGGCGTCCCGTCCGCCCGCCGGGGTTCCCCGACCCGGAGTCGTATCCGGACAACCCCCCAGTACCACGTCGCGGACAAGCTTCCTTCTGAGGTTGTCCCGACCCGGCCGGCGGCCTGAAGGCGGCAGGGGCCGAGCAGGACGAAGACGAGCAAAATCACCGCCAGGGCAGCCACCGTCCAGGCGGCCCAGTGAACCATGGACAACAGCGCGGTCATGTCTTGGACCTCCTCCGCCCCCCGGCGCCTTTGTGATCAGCTCCGAAGGCTGCCCGGCACTGCGGGCTGATCCGCCGGGCACCCCCGTTTTTACCTTGGACGGGGAATCAGGCCCAGGAGCCTTCCGAGGCGGCCTTTTTTTCGCCTCCCCGTCTTGGGGGAATGTGATGCCCGGCCGGAGGAAGCCGGGGGCCGGGTCAACAGGTGTGCCCCGGGGATATACTGCATCCCCGTCCATACCGGCCGCATGATCGCCGGCTGCGCTTTCAGCCAGAGAAGGGCGGCCTGGCGGGCCGGGAGAGGGGAGGACCGCGGCGCGGACTCGCTCTCGCCGTGGGGCCCTGCTCCTGCGGTATCCCTCCGGACCTGTTCACGATGAGCTTTTACGGCTGCCAGTACCTGCCGGCGCTGATAGACGAGTTCCGGGGCCGGCTCGACATCGGCGACCCGGTCCAACTCCATCCACAACAGTTTCAGCGCGGCGAGTTCCCGGCGGCACGTCGGGCAAATCGCCAAATGATGCTGCACCGCCGCCTCCGCCTCGGGCTCCAACTCCTGGTCCAAATACGCCTGCAACAACATCGGGTCGCATTCCACCTTTCACACCTCCCATCCGTAGAGCCGGGCGAGCTCCGCTTTCAGCCGGTTCCGGGCGCGAAACAGATAGGTTTTGACCGTGCCTACCGGGAGATCGGCGGCTTCGGCGATTTCTTGATAACTCATCCCCTCCTGGTGGCGGAGGGTGACCACCAGGCGATACACGGGAGGGAGCCGTCCCACGGCCTCCCAAATCCGGGCGCTCAGGTCCCGCCATTCCACTGCTGCCGCGGGGTCGTCCCCGGAGGTCAGGGTGTCCGCCAGAACGACCTGTTCCCCCAAGGCGTATTCCAGGGAAAGGGGCTTTTCACCGGTTCCCGCCCGGGAGTCCCGGAGGTGGTTGAGTGAAAGGCGGACGGCCACCTGGCGCAGCCAGGGCTTGAAAGGTCTCCCGGGTTCAAACCGGTCCAGGTGCTGAAAAGCCCGGATGAAGGTCTCCTGGGTGAGATCCAGGGCGTCTTCCCGGTTGCCCGTCAGGCGAAAACACAGAGTGTAGACATATTTTTCATAGCGCCGCATTAACTCCCGATACCCCTCCTCCGCCCCCTCCCGGCAGAGGAGGATCAGCCGGCGGTCTTCTCCGGCGGGCATCCGGCCCCACTCCCTTCCCTTCCATCCCCACTATACCCGGCCCGTGGGTGCCGGGTTTCAAGAAAACGCTCGGCTGCGAAAAATTTTGTCCACCGGCCTGGGCCGCCCGGTGGGGCGAGGGGACCTGTCCGCGGCAACGGCCGTTCACCGTCGCGGCACTGTGGCGCGCCAGCGCTTCACAGGAACCGACCACGCGGGCTTTTCGGTTCGATCCACCCGCTGGGGCGATGCGGCGGTGGTTTCTGGCCACGATGTGGAAATGTGATAGCTCTGGCGATGACAGCAAGTACAACGCAGGAAAGGTGGACGGCAGTGACGGGCAGCTCGCTCTTTTCTGCTCGAATTACGGCCGATGCAAAGCCGACTTAAGGAGAGCTCAAGAGGGAGGATGAGCGGGCGTTTTTGAGTAAGAATTTAATCGTGGAAAACAAAAGAACCTCCTGTCATTGGATTAACGGGAACAAATGGACATCGTACTGTCTGGATCAGCGGTTGCGTGTGCACAGCAGCTCCTCAAGCCTGGATTTCCCCTCCAGGCGGCGCCAGGCGGGGACTGCCGCCCCCGCCTGCTCGATTCCACCCCTTTTCACTGGCTGATTCGCCGATAGACCACAAAGGAGTAGATGGTGGGGATAAGGGCCGCCGCCAGGGTTCCTGCGAGAAAGATCCACACGGCCAGGTCACCCGGCAGAAAGGCGCTCACAAAAGCCAGGAACCCCGCCGCCACCCACAGGGGGCCCGCCATACGATGGGTCCGGCGCCACACCTCCTCATTGGCCAGGGTCCAGGGGGTGCGAATGCCGATGAAATAGTTAAATCGAATCCGTGCCATGAAATTGCCAAGCAGGATGAACACGACCCCGATGCCTCCCAGCACGATCAGCTGGATATTAAAACGCTGCCCGAGGTTGTAATAGATCAGGACCACGTCGATCCCCGAGAGAAATGCGGCCATGAGCAAGCGGAATGCCTGATAGAATCCGGAGAATTTCATGTAGTTTTCCCGTTTGGGGTCGATCCACATGGCCACCTTCATCAGGGCGGCGATTCCGAGATTGAGGCCGGCGGCCATCACCAGAAACCACCCCTTGCTCTGGAAACCGTTGGGCCGATTGTGAAGATCAAAATGCACCGCCAGTTGGTTCGGCAACTGGTCCCAGTACAGTCCTGCGATGATGAGGGGGATCAGGGCAATGACCAGAATTGCCCAATCCACGCCAGTCCACTTGGCCTTGGCCTCACTCATGCGAATCCTTCTCCTTTCCCTCTTCCCGGCTGACCATCTCCAGCACCCACGCGAGAACATCCTGAAGCACGGTGGTGTTGAGGGAATAAATGATTTGTTGTCCCCGCCGCTCATCCAGGACCAGCCCGGCGTGCTTGAGGATGTTCAGATGGTGCGAAATGCTGGGTTTTGTCAACGAAAAATGATCGGCGATCTCCCCGGCCGTGAGGTCGCCTCCGCGCAACAGGCGCAAAATTTGCCGCCGGGTGGGGTCTGACAGCGCTTTGAACGCATCGTTCATCCCTCTCACCACTTTGATATTTTGATAAATATCTAATTAAAGGATACCCGAGGACTGTGGTCTTGTCAACGGGAAGGCGGCCAGTTTCCGGAGTGTCCCGTCCTTTCATTGCGCTACCAACGGGGGGTGCCCCCCCTGCTCCGCTATTGTTCCAATGAAGTGAAGATGGACCGGGAGGCGGCGCGCCGGTAGGTCCGGGATCGGCCGTCCTTTTTTATCGCTCTGGCGCAAACCCGGGTGTGGCTTCGGTACAACAGGGCGCGGTGATTGCAATTTTATACATGCGGATGTATAATCATTCACGATCATGTTGGCGGAAAGGTGCCGGGGAAGGAGAGGACGGCGGTGAAGGGGAGTTTAATCCTGGAGAATGGGCGCGTGTTTACCGGGGAGATGCTGGGGCGGCCCGAGCGCCGGTACGGGGAAGTGGTGTTCAACACCGGGATGACGGGATATCAGGAGATCCTCACCGATCCCTCCTATGCGGGTCAGATCGTGACGATGACCTATCCCCTGATCGGAAATTACGGGGTCAACGAGACCGATTTTGAATCCCGGAAGCCGTGGTTATCCGGGTTTGTGACGGCGGAGTTGTGCGATCGGCCGAGCCATCATGCTTCCCGGGAGACGGTGGACGCGTACCTGCGGCGCCAGGGGGTGGCGGCTCTCACCGGGGTGGACACCCGGGCTTTGGTGCGGACGATCCGCGACCAGGGGGCAATGAAGGGCTGGATTGTGCCCGGGGAGGCCATGGAGGCGGAGGGCGCCGTAAACCCGAAGACGTCGGGGCACTCCTTGGCGTTTCCCGACCTGCCCCGGGACTGGGTGCGGCAGGTGACGGTGCCCGAGGCGTATACGGCTGCGCCGACGGGACTGTTTCACGTGGTGGTGATGGATCTCGGAGCCAAAGGGCACATCGTCGACAGCTTGGCGCAGCTCGGATGCCGGGTGACGGTGGTGCCTTCCTTCTATACGTTTGAGCAGATCGCCGCCCTGGAACCGGACGGGGTGGTGTTATCCAATGGCCCCGGCGATCCCCGGGATGTGCCCGAAGTGGCCCGGGAGGCCAGGCGGGTGGCGGAGCGGTGGCCCACCTTCGGCATTTGCCTGGGGCACCAGGTGCTGGGTCTCGCCTTCGGGGCGAAGGTGGAGAAGTTGAAATTCGGCCACAGGGGGAGCAACCATCCGGTGAAGGACCTGCGCTCCGGCCGGGTGTGGATCACCCCCCAGAATCACGGGTACGCCCTGACCGAGGACGATTGGCCCGGGGAGCTCGAAGTGACCCACCGGCACGTCAACGACGGCACGGTGGAAGGGCTCCGGCACCGGGGGCTGCCGGTCTTTTCGGTGCAGTACCACCCCGAGGCCCATCCCGGGCCTGCGGATTCTTTTTACTTATTCGAGCAATTCATCGCTTTGATGGAAGAAGGCAAGGGGGTACACGCCATTTATGCCGGGTAACGCACAGGCTGTGCTGCAGACGGCGTCCGCCGGTCCGCAGCGGGAGACGGAGAAGCAATCCCCGAGCCGGATCCTGGTCATCGGGTCCGGCCCCATTATCATCGGCCAGGCGGCGGAATTCGATTACGCGGGTACCCAGGCGTGCAAAGCCCTGCGGGAAGAGGGCTACCGGGTGATTCTCGTCAACAGCAACCCGGCCACCATCATGACCGACCTGGACATGGCCGATGTGGTCTACCTGGAACCCCTCACGCCCGAGTCCCTGGAAGCGATTATCGCCAAGGAGCGGCCCGAGGGTCTGCTTCCCACCCTCGGGGGCCAAACGGGGTTGAATCTGGCGGTGGCCCTGGCGGAGCGGGGCGTATTGGACCGCTACGGCGTGCGCCTCCTGGGGACGCCGCTGGCGTCGATCCAAAAGGCGGAGGACCGGGAGCTTTTTAAAGAAACGATGGAGCGGATCGGCGAGCCGGTGCCCGAAAGCGCCATTGTCCACAATATGGAGGAAGGTCTGGCGTTTGTCGAGCAGATCGGCCTCCCGGTGATCCTCCGGCCGGCGTACACCCTGGGGGGCACAGGAGGGGGCATCGCCGAGACCCTGGAGGAGTTCAAGGCGATCCTGGTCCGGGGCCTGCGCCAGAGCCCCATCGGCCAGGTGCTGGTGGAGCGGAGCATCCGGGGTTGGAAAGAGATTGAATACGAAGTGATGCGGGACGGCGCCGGCACCTGCATCACGGTCTGCAATATGGAAAATCTCGATCCGGTGGGGGTGCACACCGGGGACAGCATCGTGGTGGCCCCGTCCCAAACCCTGACCGACCGGGAGTACCAAATGCTGCGCAGCGCAGCCCTGCGGATTATCGACGCCCTGGAGATCGAAGGCGGTTGCAACGTGCAATTCGCCCTGGATCCTCAAAGTGAACGATATTATGTGATCGAGGTCAACCCCCGGGTGAGCCGGTCCAGCGCCCTGGCCTCCAAGGCGACGGGCTACCCCATCGCCAAGATCGCGGCGAAAATCGCGGTGGGCAAGCGCCTGGATGAGATTCTCAACCCGGTGACGGGAACGACCTACGCGAGCTTCGAGCCGGCGCTGGATTATGTGGTGGTGAAGATCCCCCGCTGGCCCTTCGATAAATTCCCCCAGGCCGATCGGCGGCTCGGGACGCAGATGAAAGCCACCGGTGAGGTGATGGCCCTGGGCCGCACTTTTGAGGCCGCGTTGCAGAAGGCGGTCCGCTCCCTGGACATCGGGGTGGAGGGCTTGGCGTGGCCCGACGGAGACCAGTGGTCTGACGGCGAGTTACAACAGCGCCTGGCGGGGGAGCCCGATGACCGGCGGATTTTTTACGTGGCGGAGGCCCTCCGGCGGGGGCACCCCGTGGATGAAGTGGCGGCCTGGACGGGAATCGACCCGTGGTTCTTGTGGAAAATCCGCACCATCCTCAATGAGGAAGAGCATATGCTCCGGGAGGGATTCACCTCGCCGGAGCGGGCGCGGATCTGGAAGGCGATGGGATTTTCTGACCGGCGAATCGCGGAGCTGACGGGACTGGACGTCAAGGAGGTGCGCCGGCGAAGAACCGCTTGGGGGATCCGGCCCAGTTACCTCGTGGTGGACACTTGCGCAGCGGAGTTCGCCTCCCGGACGCCCTATTACTATTCTACGTACCGGGGCGAGGACGAGGTGCGCGGAGGGACGGGTCCCAAGGCGCTGGTCCTCGGGTCCGGGCCGATCCGGATCGGGCAGGGGATTGAGTTCGACTATTGCTCCGTCCACGCCGTGTGGGCCCTGCGGCGGTTGGGGTTCGAGACGGTGATCATCAACAACAACCCCGAGACGGTGTCCACAGATTTTGACACGGCGGACCGACTGTATTTTGAACCCCTGACGGCGGAAGATGTGCTGAACGTCATCGAGCGGGAGGGGATCGAGCAGATTTACGTCCAGTTCGGCGGCCAGACGGCCATCAATCTGGCGGCGGAGCTGGCTCGGTACGGCCTGTCGGTCTGCGGCACCCCGGTGGAATCCCTGGATGCGGCCGAAGACCGGGAGCGTTTTCGCCAACTTCTGGATCGGCTGGAGATTCCCCAGACCCGGGGCGGCACGGCTTTCGATGTCCCCGGGGCGAAGGCGATCGCCGAGGCGGTGGGATATCCGGTGGTGGTGCGGCCGTCCTATGTGATCGGCGGCCGGGCGATGGAAGTGTGTTGGGATGTCCGGGAGCTGGAAGCTTATATGTCCCGGGCGGCCCGGGTCACCCCGGACCACCCGGTGTTGGTGGACCACTATCTGCCGGGGAAAGAAGTGGAAGTGGACGCGATCTCCGACGGCCGGGATGTCCTGATCCCCGGGATTTTTGAGCACATCGAGCGGGCCGGCGTGCATTCCGGGGACAGTATGGCCGTCTATCCGGACCAGACTCTGACCCAGGACGAACGGGCCCAGATGATCCGGGCGACCGAGCGGATCGCCCGGGCCCTGGGGATCGTGGGACTGATGAACATTCAATTTGTGATTCTTGACGGCACGGTGTACGTGCTGGAAGTCAACCCCCGGGCATCCCGGACAGTCCCGATTCTGAGCAAAGTCACCGGCGTGCCCATGGTGGAATTGGCGGTCCGGGTACAGCAGGGGGAGCGACTCAGCAAACTCGGCTGGGGGACGGGGCTTCGTCCCCCGGGCTCCCGGGTGGTGGTGAAAGCCCCGGTCTTCTCCTTCTCGAAAATGTCCGGTCTGGATATTCACCTGGGACCGGAGATGAAATCCACCGGGGAGGTCCTGGGGGTCGGGGAGAGCTTCGGAGAAGCCCTGGAAAAGGCTTTTACCGCCGCGGGGATCCAGGTGCAGGAGGGCGGCGGGGTGTTTGCCTCGGTGAGCGATCGGGAAAAGCCCCAGGTGATGGACGACCTGGTGGCTCTGGCGGAGCTCGGCTACACCCTGTTCGCCACGCCGGGTACGGCGGCCGCCCTGGAGGGGCGGGGGGTCCCGGTCCGGCGGGTGGAGAAAAATGTGGAGGCGGTGGCGGATCTGTTGCGCTCCGGCCGGGTGGGGCTGGTGATCAATCTGCCCACTCAAGGCCAGGACGCCCAGCGGTTCGGCTTTGCCCTGCGGCGGATGACGGTGGAGATGCGGGTCTCCTGCCTGACGGCCGGGGATACGGTTCGGGCCTTGGTGGAGGGCCTGCGGGCGAGGCGCCGGGAATCCGGCGTCCGGGTGCTGCCCTTGGAGTGATCCCCGGGCCGGGATTCGGATGCCTGGCCGGGATGGGCATGGGACCGAGGCGATGCGGAAGTGAGCCCGGGTCCGGGGGCGGCCGGTCGGGTGTCCCGGCCGCCCCCGGACCCGGGTGGGATCCATAGAGATGACGGGGAGGAGACGAGGGGATGGCGGAAGGGACGATCGATCTGCGAGGGCGGGATTTTCTCGATCTGGCAGATTTTACCCCGGAGGAGCTGCGGGGCTTGCTCCGGTTGGCGGCGGTGCTGAAAGAGAAACAAAAGGCCGGGGAGCGGGTCCAACCCCTCATGGGGAAAACGTTGGGGATGATTTTTGAAAAATCCTCCACTCGCACCCGGGTCTCCTTCGAGGTGGGGATGGTGCAACTCGGGGGCCACGCGCTGTTTTTGTCCTCCCGGGACACCCAGCTGGGCCGGGGCGAACCCATTCCGGATACGGCCCGGGTGCTGTCCCGATATGTGGACGGGATCATGATCCGGACCTTCAGTCACGAGTCGGTGCGGGAGTTGGCGGAGTACGCCACGGTGCCGGTCATCAACGGCCTCACCGACCTGCACCACCCCTGCCAGGTGCTGGCCGATGCCATGACGATCCTTGAGCACAAGGGCCGCCTGGAAGGCGTGACGGTGGCCTATGTGGGGGATGGCAACAATATGGCCAACTCCTGGCTGGTGGGGGCGCCCCTTTTTGGCATGAACCTGCGGGTGGCGACCCCCCCGGGCTACGAGTGCGACTCCGGGGTGGTGGACCGGGCCAAGGAGTTGGCGGCCCGGGCGGGGACGGAGATCAGCCTGGTGCACGACCCCCGGGAAGCGGTGGCCGGGGCGGACGTGATCTACACGGACGTGTGGGCCAGCATGGGCCAGGAGGCCGAGCGGGAAGAGCGGCTGCGCGCCTTTGCCGGGTTCGGGGTGACGGTGGCCTTGGCCGCCCAGGCGGCGCCGGATTACCTGTTTATGCACTGCCTGCCCGCCCATCGGGGGGAAGAGGTCGCCGCCGAGGTGATCGATGGGCCGCATTCGGTGATTTTTGACGAGGCGGAGAACCGGCTGCACGCTCAGAAGGCGATTCTGGTGGCCACCATGGCCGGTCGGCTTGCATAAATATACTTTTGCGTGCATAATGAACTCAAGGACATTTTCTAACGAAACGGGGACGAGGAGAAGATGAGCAAGCCAAAGATCGTGTTGGCGTACTCCGGGGGGCTCGACACCTCCGTGGCCATCGCCTGGCTCGAGGAGAAATTTGGATACGACGTGGTGGCCCTGTGCCTCGATGTGGGGGAAGGGAAGGATTTGGATTTTGTCCGGGAGAAGGCCCTGAAGGTGGGGGCCGTGGAGTCCTACGTCGTGGACGCCCGGGACACTTTTGCCCGGGAGTTTATCCTCCCGAGTCTGCAGGCCAACGCCCTGTACGAGGGCAAATACCCCCTGTCGGCGGCGCTGTCCCGGCCGCTCATCTCAAAATATCTGGTGGAGACGGCGGAGAAGGTCGGGGCGGTGGCGGTGGCCCACGGCTGCACCGGCAAAGGGAACGACCAGGTGCGGTTCGACGTGTCGGTGACCGCTTTGAATCCGAATCTGAAGATCGTCGCCCCGGTTCGGGAGTGGGCGTGGTCCCGGGACGAGGAGATCGGCTACGCCAAGGAGCACGGGATTCCCATTCCCATCACGGCCGAAAATCCGTTCAGCATCGACGCGAATCTCTGGGGACGCAGCTGCGAGGCGGGGGTGCTGGAAGATCCTTGGGCGGAGGCGCCCGAGGAAGCTTTTGACTGGACGGTGAATCCCAAGGACGCGCCGGACGAGCCCGAAGACGTGGTGATCGCCTTTGAAAAAGGGGTGCCCGTGGCGCTGAACGGCGAGCGCTTGGACCTCGTGACCCTCATCGCCCGGCTGAACCAGATCGGCGGCCGGCACGGGGTCGGGCGGATCGATCACGTGGAGAACCGGCTCATCGGGATCAAATCGCGGGAAGTGTATGAGGCCCCGGCGGCCTTGATCCTGATCCGGGCGCACCAGGAGTTGGAGACGATTACCTTGCCCCGGGAAGTCGCCCAGTTTAAACCGATTTTGGAGCTAAAATACACCGAGCTCGTGTACAATGGCCTGTGGTTTTCGGCGTTGAAGCAGGCGGTGGACGCTTTTATCCGGGAGACCCAGCGCACGGTGACCGGAGAGGTGAAGGTGAAACTGTTCAAAGGTCAGTTCCAGGCGGTGGCCCGGAGATCGCCGGTGTCGCTGTATGATTTTAAATTGGCGACCTACAACCCCGAGGATGCGTTTGATCATCATGCGGCGGAGGGATTCATCAAATTGTGGGGCTTGCCCACCAAAGTGTACGCTCAGGTGCACCGGGGGTCGGCGGCCGGTGTGGAAGGTGCCGCATCGGCGGGGGCGCCTGTAGCCCCGGGGGCCGAGAAGGCGGGGGAGACGGTCCGGTGAAGCTTTGGGGCGGACGGTTTACGAAACCCACGAACGAGTTGGTGGAGGCCTACACGGCCTCCATCGGTTTTGACCGGCGTCTTGCGAAAGAAGACCTGGAAGGCAGCCTGGCCCATGTGAAAATGCTCGGCCGGTGTGGCATTGTCCCCCAAGAAGACGTGGAGAAGATCGCCGAAGGGCTTGAGGAACTCCGGCGCCGCCTGGAGGCCGGAACTCTGGAGTTCGACGTGGCCCAGGAAGATGTCCATATGAACCTGGAGAAACACCTGATCGATCTCATCGGGCCGGTGGGCGGCAAGCTGCACACCGGCCGGAGCCGGAACGATCAGGTGGCGTTGGATATGCATCTCTACCTGCGCCGGGAGATCGACGAGATCATCGAGCTCATCGTCGATCTCCAGCGGGCCCTGGTGGAGACGGCGCATAAATACTTGGATGTGATCCTCCCCGGTTACACTCATCTCCAGCGGGCCCAGCCGGTTCTTCTGGCCCACCACTTGGCGGCGTATTTTTGGATGTTTGCCCGGGACGCGGAGCGACTGCGGGATGCGCGCAAGCGGGTGGACATGATGCCGCTCGGGGCGGGCGCCCTGGCCGGTACGACGTTTCCGATCGACCGGGAATCCGTCGCCCGGGAACTGGGGTTCGGGCGATTGTACGAAAACAGCATGGACGCCGTGAGCGATCGGGATTTCATTCTCGAGTTTCTGGCGGCGGCGGCGATCCTCATGGTCCACTTGTCCCGGATGAGCGAGGAGTTCATTCTGTGGTCGTCGACCGAGTTCGGGTTTATCGAACTGGACGACGCTTATTGCACGGGGTCGAGCATCATGCCCCAAAAGAAAAACCCCGATGTACCGGAGTTGGTTCGGGGAAAGACGGGCCGGGTGGTGGGCCATCTGGTCGGCTTGCTGACGGTGATGAAGGGGCTGCCGCTCGCCTACAACAAAGATTTACAGGAAGACAAAGAAGGCATGTTCGACACCGTGGACACCCTGAAAGGCGCCCTGGCGCTGTTCAGCGGCTTGATCCGCGCCCTGGAGGTGCGCCGGGAGCGGTTGGCCCGGGCGGTGGCGGAGGATTTCTCGGGTGCCACCGATCTCGCCGACTATCTCGTGCGCAAAGGGTTGCCGTTTCGCCGGGCTCATGAGGTGATCGGCAAGCTGGTGCTCCACTGTGTTCAGCGTTCCTGCTTCCTGGGCGACCTCAGCCTGGAGGAGTACAGGGAGTTTTCACCGCTCTTCGACGAGGACGTTTTCCAGGCGCTGGACCCCCGCCGTGTGGTGGACGCCCGGAATGTTCGGGGCGGCACCGGAACCGGGGCCGTGAAGGCACAGCTGGAGCGAGCCGCCAGGTGGCTGGAGGACTGGTCGGAAGGTTCGGATACCGGGGCGGATCCTGAGCCGGGGGACGCCCGATCGAGCGCCGAACCCGCAGCGGGGGATAACCAAGAGGAAGGGTCGTGACGGTGAAGGAAGAAGGGCCGGCACCGGGGAAACCGGGCCGGCACCGGCGGGGGTGTCCGTGGAACCCAGGGGTTCCGCAGACGCCCTTTTTTGGTGTCGGCTCATGTCCGTTATGAAATCAACCCAACAGGTTCAAAATGTAAAATCTCCGACAATCAGGAGAATCGGAAGAATGACCAAGGAGACGACGGCGAACAGACCGGCGAACACTCCGATGGCGATGGAACGCATTGCTTTCATGTCCACACCTTCTTCCGGCGTTTGACATGATTTTGTCACAAAATGAGGGGTTTGTAAAGCAGGAAATTGCTAGACGGGAAGGTGGCGAAGATGCCGATGTTCGGCCCGAAAGGGTGAGCCCTTGAAACGGCACACCCGGGCGGGCCAGGGCGAATCCGGGGCGAAAACGGGCATTTATTTCGAGCCGGCAGTACCGGTATGATAGATCTAGCGACAAAGCGTCGTAAGGTGAGAGGAGGAGCGTGAACGAGATGGGTCACAGTTCGGTCAAGAAAGGGGTTTTCGTGTCTCTGGGGGTGGCGGCTCTCTTGGCTGGCCCGGTGGTGCCCGCTGTGGCGGCGGGGGCCGTGCCGATTGTACCCGGGGGCCCCGGGGGACCCGGCCTTCCGGTGAGCGGCACACCCGGCGGCGTGGCCTCGACCCCCGGTGGCGGCGTGGTCCAGGCACCGCCGAAAGATGCTCGGGTTTCCATCGATGCTGCAAAACAGAAAGTGATGGATGCGTTCGGATTTCGCGTTACGCCGGACATGACGTTTAATTATTCGTTCATGTCCGGGGCGCCGGACGGCAGACGCCGCTGGAACCTCAGTTGGCAGACCCCTCCCTTTCAAGGGGGGCCGGGCGACAGCTACAATGCCTCGGTGGACGCGGACAGCGGTGCGATCCTGTCTTATCAGCATTGGAAGGGCAAAGATCAAGCGTTTCCACCGACCGTGACCCGGGAACAGGCCCGGGAAACGGCCCTCGACCTCGTCAAAAAACTGCAGCCGGTGGAATCCCAGCAGATTACCGCCTGGCCGGTTCAGGAGGCCATGGGGCCGCAGGGCTTGTTGGGGTTTGTCTTTGCCTTTGCCCGGGTGCAGGACGGTGTGCCGTTTCCGTCCAACGGTTTTCGAGTGATGATCAGCCCGGACGGCCAGGTGAGCTCGTACGATTTTGTGTGGTCGACGAATGTCCTGTTTCCGGGCAGCAAGCCGGCGCTGGGCGAGGGGCAGGCTCAGGCGACGTTGGCCAACACCCTGCGGGTGAGCGCTCATTACATACCGGATCCCAGTAAATGGGCGGGGGTGGCTCAGGTGCGCATGGTGTATCAGGCCAATGTTGCGGCCTCCACCATCACGCCGGGCCTGGGCTATGCTCCGGTGGGCCCGATGGTCTTGGATGCGTCGAGCGCCCAGTGGATCGACGGCAACGGGAACTCGCTTTCGGTACCCGACGCTCCGACCCCGACCCCGCTGATGCCGGGCGGCCCCGAGGTTCCCACATTCTTCAGCAAGCCCCTCGATGAAAGCGCAGCCGAGCGCATTGCCCGCTCGCTCTCCGAGCTTTCGACTTCAGCCACCCTGGTCACCAGCAATCTCAACGACGGCGGCCGGGGCCAGCATCCCACGTGGACCTTCACCTTTACGGAACCGGATAACACGTCGGTGAACGTGGGCGTCGATGCCATGAGCGGCGAGGTCGTTTCATTCAACACCGGGCGCCCGATACCGATGAATGAGAAGAGTGCGGCGGGTCCCCCGGCGGTGACTGCGGACCAGGCGCGGCGGGTGGCGCTCGACTTCTTGAAACGTGTATTGCCGAACCGGCTTGGGGCGCTGGCCGTACCCGAGAACCAGCCTGAGGACGGACCGATTCTCTTCAACAAATCGATGGCGGGACCCATGATTCCGGCCGGGCCGGCGATCGTCAAACCCCCGATTGCCCAGAATTACGTGGTCAATGCCCTCCACCTCCACCACGGGGTGATCGACGATCTCTCTAACGTCAGCGTTTCTGTGGACAAAACCACCGGGCAGGTCACGAACTACTATGCCCGGTTTGCCGACGATCCAGGAATGGGCATCAATTATCCGGAAGGACAGCCCAAACCGAGCGAGCAGGCCAGGCAGGCCTATCTGAACGCGATCCACATGACCCTGGCCTATGTCCAGTTGATGCAACCGAACAGCGGCGAGCCCGGCCCGGTGCGCTTGGTTTACGTGCCGGTCAGCGATGCGCCGCTCATCGGATGGGATGCCCTCACAGGCCAGTGGATCCAGCCGTTCGGCGCACAGCCCGGCAACGTAAACCTGGATGAGATCCGCGGCCACTGGGCGGAAAAAGAACTGAGCGCTCTCTTTCAAGCGGGGATTATGCAGCCCGTGAACGGAAAGATCGCGCCGGATCAACCCATCACCCGGGGGGATTTTGTGGCGGCGTTGATGCGGGCGGTCTCTCCTTACGGCGGCCCGATCCCGGATATGCCGAGTTTTGAGGATGTTCCTTCCAACCACCCGGATTACCCCTATATTGAGTGGGCGTTGCAGCGGGGATGGATCGACGCCGGGAAGCAGTTTCATCCGGATGAACCGTTGACCCGGATCGCCATGGCCGACATCCTGGTTCGGGAACAGGGTTATCAGGATTTGACAAAAGTTACGGGGATTTTTCAGAATCCCTATTCCGATATGAGCGGCCGATCCGATCGCGAGTTGGCCGATGCCGCGGTGGTGACGGGGCTCGGACTCATGCGGGGGTCCGACGGCAAGTTCCTCCCGGACGATCCGGCCAGCCGAGCCCAGGCGGCGGTGGTGCTGTATCGCTTATTGGAATTGAAATAGCGGGGAGTGGCCCGGGTGTCGACGGATACCCGGGCTTTTCTGTGTGTGCCCGGCATGGGCGTTGACTTGGTGGTGAAAGTCCACTGCAGGCGAGGCAGCACGAGTCTGCTAGCCAAAGGCAAGGGTGTCCGCTGCGAGGCGGAATCCGAAGGAAGCCGGAGGCAAACCCACGGCCCGATGAACAAGAACCTCATACGAGGCTGCGCCGTTCGGATGAGCTGGCGCAACACAGCGAAATCCAAGGCTGCCAAGGAGCGGTGGAGTATATGAGGCGGGCGCGGGGGGAAGGTCAGCGTTCTTACCCGGGGAGGCCTGCCGGACACGCCAGAGAAACTGGCAACCCGAACCGAGAGGTTCGGCTGAACCGGCAGGAGTCAGCAGAGGGCATAGTACTCCGGGGATCATGAACCTGAGAGGAAGGCCCGAACATCAAGTCAGAGGTGAGACCGGTGCGTTCGCGAGAAGGACGAAGACAGCCGAAAACCCTGAACAGGAACTGCCCACGGGAGGAAGTGGTGAAGCCACGGGGGATCGTGGGAGAGCCGAGCCCTTCTCCGGCACAAAGCGGAACCTCACCTCGCGGGGATCAAGGTGACAGCCTGATGGAGAAGGTGGTGGCCAGGGATAACATGCTGGCCGCCCTGAAGCGGGTGGAGCAGAACAAGGGCAGTGCCCCCGGCGTGGACGGCATTCCCACGGAAAACCTCCGGGAACAGATCCGAGCCGAGTGGCCGCGCATCCGGGAAGAACTGCTCGCGGGGACCTACCGACCGCAGCCCGTGCGCCGGGTCGAAATCCCGAAACCCGGGGGAGGCAAGCGGATGCTGGGGATCCCCACCGTGATGGACCGCCTGATCCAACAGGCCCTCCTGCAAGTGCTGACGCCGATCTTTGATCCGCAATTTTCGGAGGCCAGCTACGGTTTCCGCCCCGGAAGAAGGGCCCACGACGCGGTCAAGAAGGCGAGGCAGTATGTGGAAGAAGGATACGAATGGGGCGTGGACATGGACCTGGAAAAGTTCTTTGACCGGGTGAATCATGACATCCTTATGGCCCGGGTAGCCCGGAAGGTCACGGACAAACGAGTGCTCAAGGTTATTCGCCGGTACCTCCAGGCAGGGATCATGGTGAACGGGGTGGTCATGGAAAGGGAGGAAGGGACGCCCCAGGGTGGGCCGCCCCGTCCACTGTTGGCGAATATCCTTCTGGATGACCTGGATAAAGAACTGGAAAAGAGGGGCCACAAATTCGTCCGGTATGCAGATGATGCCAACATCTACGTTCGAAGCAGACGGGCGGGGGAGAGAGTCTTGGCCAGTGTCCGGAAATTCCTGCAGGAGAGGTTAAAACTCAAGCTCAACGAGCAGAAGAGCACGGTGGACCGACCGTGGAAACTCAAGTTTCTGGGGTTCAGCATGCATAAACCCAAAGCCGGGGAAATCCGAATCCGCCTAGCGAGGCAGTCGATCGACCGGGTCAAGACCAAGATCCGAGCCCTCACGGCGAGGAACACACCGATCGCCATGGAGGAACGAATCCGACGGCTGAACACGTATCTGGGTGGATGGATCGGGTATTTTGCCCTGGCGGAAACGCCGAGCATCTTCGAAGAAATCGATGGATGGATACGGCGGAGGCTGCGGATGTGTCTCTGGAAACAGTGGAAACGGGTGCGGACGCGATACCGTGAACTGCGTGCACTGGGGTTGCCGGAGTGGGTGGTGCACCCATTTGCCAATGCCCGCAAAGGGCCGTGGCGAATGGCCCATGGGCCGATGAACAGAGCCCTGGGCAACGCCTACTGGCAGGCTCAAGGTCTGATGAGTTTAACCGAACGTTACCGAAGGCTTCGTCAAGCTTGGTGAACCGCCGGATGCGGATCCGCATGTCCGGTGGTGTGAGAGGACGGGGGCTAGCCGCCCCCTCCTACTCGATGTGTGCCCGGCATGGGCGTTGACTTGGTGGTGAAAGTCCACTGCAGGCGAGGCAGCACGAGTCTGCTAGCCAAAGGCAAGGGTGTCCGCTGCGAGGCGGAATCCGAAGGAAGCCGGAGGCAAACCCACGGCCCGATGAACAAGAACCTCATACGAGGCTGCGCCGTTCGGATGAGCTGGCGCAACACAGCGAAATCCAAGGCTGCCAAGGAGCGGTGGAGTATATGAGGCGGGCGCGGGGGGAAGGTCAGCGTTCTTACCCGGGGAGGCCTGCCGGACACGCCAGAGAAACTGGCAACCCGAACCGAGAGGTTCGGCTGAACCGGCAGGAGTCAGCAGAGGGCATAGTACTCCGGGGATCATGAACCTGAGAGGAAGGCCCGAACATCAAGTCAGAGGTGAGACCGGTGCGTTCGCGAGAAGGACGAAGACAGCCGAAAACCCTGAACAGGGACTGCCCACGGGAGGAAGTGGTGAAGCCACGGGGGATCGTGGGAGAGCCGAGCCCTTCTCCGGCACAAAGCGGAACCTCACCTCGCGGGGATCAAGGTGACAGCCTGATGGAGAAGGTGGTGGCCAGGGATAACATGCTGGCCGCCCTGAAGCGGGTGGAGCAGAACAAGGGTGCCCCCGGCGTGGACGGCATTCCCACGGAAAACCTCCGGGAACAGATCCGAGCCGAGTGGCCGCGCATCCGGGAAGAACTGCTCGCGGGGACCTACCGACCGCAGCCCGTGCGCCGGGTCGAAATCCCGAAACCCGGGGGAGGCAAGCGGATGCTGGGGATCCCCACCGTGATGGACCGCCTGATCCAACAGGCCCTCCTGCAAGTGCTGACGCCGATCTTTGATCCGCAATTTTCGGAGGCCAGCTACGGTTTCCGCCCCGGAAGAAGGGCCCACGACGCGGTCAAGAAAGCGAGGCAGTATGTGGAAGAAGGATACGAATGGGGCGTGGACATGGACCTGGAAAAGTTCTTTGACCGGGTGAATCATGACATCCTTATGGCCCGGGTAGCCCGGAAGGTCACGGACAAACGAGTGCTCAAGGTTATTCGCCGGTACCTCCAGGCAGGGATCATGGTGAACGGGGTGGTCATGGAAAGGGAGGAAGGGACGCCCCAGGGTGGGCCGCCCCGTCCACTGTTGGCGAATATCCTTCTGGATGACCTGGATAAAGAACTGGAAAAGAGGGGCCACAAGTTCGTCCGGTATGCAGATGATGCCAACATCTACGTTCGAAGCAGACGGGCGGGGGAGAGAGTCTTGGCCAGTGTCCGGAAATTCCTGCAGGAGAGGTTAAAACTCAAGCTCAACGAGCAGAAGAGCACGGTGGACCGACCGTGGAAACTCAAGTTTCTGGGGTTCAGCATGCATAAACCCAAAGCCGGGGAAATCCGAATCCGCCTAGCGAGGCAGTCGATCGACCGGGTCAAGACCAAGATCCGAGCCCTCACGGCGAGGAACACACCGATCGCCATGGAGGAACGAATCCGACGGCTGAACACGTATCTGGGTGGATGGATCGGGTATTTTGCCCTGGCGGAAACGCCGAGCATCTTCGAAGAAATCGATGGATGGATACGGCGGAGGCTGCGGATGTGTCTCTGGAAACAGTGGAAACGGGTGCGGACGCGATACCGTGAACTGCGTGCACTGGGGTTGCCGGAGTGGGTGGTGCACCCATTTGCCAATGCCCGCAAAGGGCCGTGGCGAATGGCCCATGGGCCGATGAACAGAGCCCTGGGCAACGCCTACTGGCAGGCTCAAGGTCTGATGAGTTTAACCGAACGTTACCGAAGGCTTCGTCAAGCTTGGTGAACCGCCGGATGCGGATCCGCATGTCCGGTGGTGTGAGAGGACGGGGGCTAGCCGCCCCCTCCTACTCGATGCACCTGTAACGGAACACTTCAAAAATACAGATAGTCATGTATAATGAAGAATAATGACCGAGGAGGTCGAAAGACATGTACGGCACCATGATGGATACCCCCCTTTTGTTGACGTCGTTTCTGGAGCATGCCGGGATCTACTTCGGGGATGTAGAAATCGTGTCGAGGAGACCAGACAAGTCGTATCACCGGTATCGTTACCGGGATTTCTACCACCGGAGCCGGCAGTTAGCCGAAGCGTTACAAAGAGCGGGACTGCGGCGGGGTGACCGGGTGGCGACGTTGATGTGGAACCATTACGCCCATTTGGAGGCGTATTTTGGTATACCCGCCGCGGGAGGGGTGCTGCAC
Source organism: Kyrpidia spormannii (assembly GCF_002804065.1). NCBI lineage: Bacteria > Bacillati > Bacillota > Bacilli > Caryophanales > Alicyclobacillaceae > Kyrpidia > Kyrpidia spormannii. The sequence continues at coordinate 452,957 of NZ_CP024955.1, forward strand.
ACGTTAAATCTGCGGCTGCATCCCGACGACATCGCCTACATTATGAACCATGCGGAAGACCGGTTCCTTCTCGTGGACGACGTCCTAGTACCCTTGTTCGAACAAGTCAAGGATCGGGTTGGGGTGGAACGGGTTTTCGTGGTTCCCCTAAGTCGTCAAAAGATTCCGGATGGTTACGAGAGCTATGAGGAGTTTTTGGCGACGGCAAGTGGGGATTTTCAATACCCGGATTTGGATGAACGCGAGGCGGCGGGGATGTGCTACACCTCCGGGACCACGGGGAAACCGAAGGGGGTCGTATACTCCCACCGGGCGCTGGTCCTTCATTCTCTGGCCAGCGCTATGGCGGGGGCTGTGGGCATAGCCCAAGAAGATACCGTGACTCCGGTGGTGCCGATGTTCCACGCCAACGCCTGGGGACTGCCTTTTACCTCGGTGATGGTGGGGGCCAAGCAAGTTTTTCCAGGTCCCCATCTCGATCCGGTGAGCCTGCTTGAGCTCTACGAGGCGGAGCAGGTGACGGTGACGGCCGGAGTGCCGACGATTTGGCTGGGGATCGTGCAAGAATTGGAGCGGGAACCGGAGAGATGGAGGCTTCAGCCCATGCGCATGTTGGTGGGCGGGGCGGCGGCGCCGGAGGGGATGATCCGGGCTTTCGACCGTTTCGGGCTCAAGGTGGTGCACGGCTGGGGAATGACCGAAACGAGCCCGGTGGCGACCCTGGGCCATGTAAAATCCACGTTGTCACACTTCAGCGAGGATGAACGATACGCCTTTCGGGCCAAACAAGGCTATGCCCTTCCGTTGCTCGATCTGCGGATCGTGGGCGAACACGGCGTGGCGCCTTGGGATGGCCAGACGATGGGCGAGCTCCAGATCCGGGGGCCTTGGGTGGCGGCGTCTTATTACAATCGCCCGGAGAGCGCCGACAGTTTTACCGAGGACGGCTGGTTCCGCACCGGGGACATCGCCGTCATCGATCCGGAAGGGTATGTGAAGATCACCGACCGGGCCAAGGATTTGATCAAATCCGGCGGCGAGTGGATCAGCTCTCTCGACCTGGAGAATGCCCTCATGGGTCATCCGGCGGTGGCCGAAGCAGCGGTCTTCGCGGTTCCCCATCCAAAATGGCAGGAGCGCCCCGTGGCGGCGGTTGTGTTGAAGCGGGGGGCCGACGCAGGGGAGGAAGAACTGCGGGAATACTTGGCGGCCCGATTTGCGAAATGGTGGCTGCCGGACGGCTTTGTGTTTTTGGATGAGATTCCGAGGACTTCAGCGGGGAAGTTCCTGAAGTCGAAATTAAGGGAACAATTTAAGGATTGGTATCCCCGAAACGTGCCGGACGCGGCGCAATGATTGTGGTGGCCTTAGTTGTCCCGGCGGGGGCGAGCGATGTTGGTGACCACAAAGTTGAGGAGTATGGCGCCGTAAAACACGTTGATGAGGTGGCCGATCACCATTTCGAGTTGGACGAACAGCTTCAAAAGGCGCCCCTGGGGAATGATGTCCCCGTAGCCAATGGTAAAAAAGGTCACCGAGCTAAAATAGACCGTGTCCCAAGGGTCGATGGTTTCTCCGGTGCTGAAATAGATCATGTTGTTTGGCGTGAAAGAGATGAGATCGTTGTAAATCTGGCCAAAGGTCAGGATGGTGACGATCACAATCACGACGTAGAGCACCGGGATGACGAGAATCCGGAGCCTGTACAAGGTCAGATCAAGGCGGAACAACAGCCCGGCCCAAGGATGTTCCGCCAGGGGACGAGGGCGCCGCTGTAAACTGATTTTGTAAGCGTAATAGATCATGAGGACCAACAGTTCCACGTACATTATTGAACTGAGGATGAGCAGCAGTCCGGTGGACGAGAAGTTGGCGGCGGCGTCAGAAAAGAGTCGGCTTCCGTTGAGATGGAGCAACAGGACCACATGAACGGCGGACAGGCCCATGGACAGAGGCCAGTTGTGGTACGCGACCACCGCCAGCCCCAGCGCCCAAAACCCGATGATCAGCGCCCCCAACCCCGCCCGAAACGGAATGACGGCCACGACCGGCGTGAGGGAGAGCAACAGCACCGCCGTCAGAAGCAGTGTGCCCACCGTTTTGACGAAAATGGAAGATGTCCGTATGGTTTGCCACGCCTCGCCGAACACGCCGGCGGTCTCGTTGCTCCGTCGCTTTGGTCCGCTCTCGCCGTCCACAACCGTTCCTCCTGCGGGCGCGTTCTCCGCGCCGATCACTTTGTCATGTCAAAATATAGACCAACTTACACCGGGCGGCAATGGGTCTTTCGGTGGAATCGGGGACGAAGGCACAAATATCCATCGATCAGGATCACGAGGACGGCGGCCTCGAAGCAGGGCGTTGCCGAAGAGAGAGTGGCGCTCGAGTTCAATGACCATAGATGTTGATCAAGCGACCGCCAGATTTCGAGAGATCGCCGGTAAGCGTGCTGAATGAGGCTAAAGTAGAATCTAACATACATTGTAAGATATATTCTTGACGGATGAACGGAATCTTTCTATCATGGAAGCAGTTGATTCGCAGTGACCCATGGGGGATAGGGTTGGGGGAAGGAGGGGGCGGAATGCACCTGACGGAGCGGGAAAAGGAAAAGCTGCTCGTGGTGGTGGCCGCGGATCTGGCCCGGCGCCGCCGAAGCCGAGGGCTCAAGCTCAACTATCCCGAGGCGGTGGCCATTCTCACCCACGAAATTCTCGAAGGGGCCCGGGACGGAAAATCGGTGGCGGAGTTGATGCAGTGGGGCCGGACGCTGCTCACCGAGGACGACGTCATGGAAGGCGTGGCGGACATGATCGAAGAGGTCCAGGTCGAGGCCACCTTTCCGGACGGGACGAAGTTGGTGACGGTTCACCGGCCGATTCAGCCCAAGGCAAAGCCGGGCGGGGACGCCGATCGGGGCGACGCGGACCCCGGTGCGGGCGATGGGGGCGCTGTGACTGGGGAAGGGGCGGCGATACGATGAATCCGGGGGAATTGTTCCTGCGTCCCGACGTCATCCGGATCAACGAGGGGCGGCGGATGGTGACGATCACCGTGGTCCATCGGGGCGATCGCCCCATCCAGGTGGGGTCGCATTTTCATTTTTACGAAGTGAACGAGGCGCTCGATTTCGATCGGGAAAAAGCCTGGGGAATGCGGCTGAACATCCCCGCCGGGACGGCGGTGCGTTTCGAGCCCGGGGAGGAGAAACAGGTCACCCTGGTGGAATTCGGCGGGACCCGGGAGGTGTACGGCCATCGCGGGCGTGTGAACGGTCCTGCCGGGGGAGCCGACGGCTCCCCGACCCCGGGAGGGGGGCTGGTGATGACCCGGGAGGCGTATGCGGGGATGTTCGGACCCACGGTCGGTGATCGGGTTCGTTTGGCCGATACCGAGTTGGTCGTCGAAGTGGAAAAAGATTTTACCGTGTACGGCGATGAATGCAAGTTTGGCGGGGGGAAGGTGCTGCGGGACGGGATGGGACAGTCGGCCAGGGCGCTCCGCCGGGACGGCGTCCTCGATCTCGTGATCACCAACGCCCTGGTCATCGACCACTGGGGCATTGTCAAAGGGGACATCGGGATCAAAAATGGGCGGATCGTCGGAGTGGGAAAGGCGGGAAACCCGGACACCATGGACGGGGTGCGCCCGGACATGATTGTCGGCGCTTCCACTGAAGTGGTGGCGGGGGAAGGGTGCATCGTGACTGCGGGCGGGATTGATACCCACATCCATTTCATTTGTCCGCAACAAGTGGAGGTCGCCCTGGCTTCGGGAATCACGACGATGATCGGAGGCGGGACCGGGCCGGCCACGGGCACCAATGCCACCACCTGTACCCCGGGGGCGTGGAACATTCATCGCATGTTGGAAGCGGCGGAGGGTTTCCCCGTCAATCTCGGCTTTCTAGGCAAAGGCAACGCCTCGACCGAGGCCGCCTTGGACGAGCAGATCCTGGCCGGGGCGGCCGGGCTGAAGCTTCACGAAGATTGGGGATCCACCCCGGCGGCCATCGACGCGTGCCTTCGGGCGGCGGACCGGCATGACGTGCAGGTTGCGATCCATACAGACACCTTGAACGAGGCGGGGTTTGTGGAGACGACCATTGCGGCCATCGCCGGGCGGACGATTCACACGTATCACACCGAAGGGGCCGGCGGCGGCCACGCTCCGGACATCATTCGCCTGGCGGGCGAGGCGAATGTCCTGCCGTCCTCGACGAATCCCACCCGGCCGTTTACGGTGAACACCATCGATGAACACCTGGATATGCTCATGGTCTGCCACCATTTGGACAGCCGGATCCCCGAAGATGTGGCTTTTGCCGATTCGCGCATTCGCCCGGAGACCATCGCGGCCGAGGATATTCTTCACGACATCGGAGCGCTGAGCATGATGAGCTCCGACTCCCAGGCCATGGGAAGGGTGGGCGAGGTGATTCTCCGGACCTGGCAGACGGCGGACAAAATGAAGCGACAGCGGGGCCGCCTTCCGGAAGAACGGGGCGACAACGACAATGAGCGGGTGAAGCGTTACATTGCGAAATACACCATCAACCCGGCCATCACCCACGGGATCGCCGATTACGTGGGTTCGGTGGAACCGGGCAAATGGGCGGATCTCGTGCTTTGGAAACCGGCTTTTTTCGGGGTGAAACCGGAACTGGTGATCAAAGGCGGGATGATCGTCCATGCCGCCATGGGAGATGCGGGTGCGTCGATTCCCACGCCCCAGCCGGTGTTCGGCCGGCCGATGTTCGCGGCGTTCGGGGCGGCCGCCCCGGGTCGATGTTTTACCTTCGTGTCCAGAGCGGCTTGGGAGGCGGGCATTCGGGATCGGTTGGGATTGCGCCGGGAGGTGGTTCCGGTGAAGAACTGTCGAAACCTAGGAAAAAAGGATATGGTGAACAACTCCGCCACGCCCCGGATCGAGGTGAATCCGGAAACCTATCAGGTTTGGGTGGACGGTGTCCTGGCGGCGTGTGAACCGATCCGGACCGTCTCCATGGGTCAGCGGTATTTTCTTTTTTGAAGGGGGACGGGCAATGCGTCTCGATCTGCGGGGGCTGCCTCTGTTGGATTCCGCATTTCCCACCGGCGCGTTCGCCCACTCGTTCGGCCTGGAGACCGCGGTGCGGGAAGGCCGCGTGTCCGGTCCGGGGGAGCTGCGCAGATGGCTGGAGGCGTCGGTGTGGGCGGGAACCGGTCGGACCGACGGGGTGGGGGTGTTTTGTGCCCACGCCGTCGTGTCGGGAGGCGGACTCACCTCCCCGGGCTCGCTCGGAGAGGAGCGCCTCCAGGAGGTGGACCGGCGTCTCACTCTCATCCGGCTGGCGCGGGAATCCCGGGAAGGGAGTGTGAAGATCGGTCGGCGGTATGTTCGACTGGCGGAAGCGGTGTACCCGGAAGCCGGCATCGAAAGGTACCGGAGATGGATTGAAGAAGGGGGGTGCTTCGGCCAGGCCCCGGTGGTCCACGGATGGTTGTGGGCGCATCTCGGCGGCGGGGCCGAGGACGCCGTGGCGGGGTATCTGTATGCCGGGGTGGTCGGGGTGGTCCAATGCGCGCTCCGCCTGTCGGTGGTGGGCCAGACCGACGCCCAGAGGACGATTCGGGATCTTTTGCCCGATGTGGAGGCGGTGGCGGGGGAGATCGTTCGGCTCCGTCCGGAACCCTGGCAGATGGGGGCGGCGTGTGTGTTTCAAGAGGTGGCGGGAATTCGCCACGAGACGCTGTATTCCAGGCTGTTCATGTCGTGATCGGCCGGCGTCGTCTCCGGCCAGCGATCGCGCGGACAAGAAATCGAGTGAGACCAAGGAGGAAGAGTCCGTGTGTCAAGGTCATGATCATCATCATCACGAGTGGCGGCATCGGAGTTTTGCCGGCGGCAGGCCGATGCGGGTGGGGGTCGGAGGGCCGGTGGGATCCGGAAAGACGGCTTTGGTGGAAAAATTGTGCGCGGAGCTGAAAAATACTTACAGTGTGGCGGTAATTACGAATGATATTTATACGAAAGAGGATGCGGAGATTCTGGTCCGAACCGGCGTTCTTCCCGGGGAGCGCATCATTGGGGTGGAGACGGGAGGTTGTCCGCACACCGCCATCCGGGAGGACGCTTCGATGAACATGGATGCCGTAGAAGAATTGGAGAAGCGTTTTCCGGATCTGGATATGATTTTCATCGAGAGCGGCGGAGACAATCTCGCGGCGGCTTTCAGTCCGGAATTGGCCGATCTGTTCATTTACGTCATCGATGTGGCTCAGGGGGACAAAATTCCCCGGAAGGGCGGCCCAGGGGTGCGACAGTCGGACCTCCTGGTGATCAATAAGATCGACCTGGCTCCGTACGTCGGCGCGAGCCTGGATGTGATGGACCGGGATTCCCGGGCGATGCGGGGCGACCGGCCGTTCGTGTTCACGAATTTGATGAAAAATGTCGGGGTGGCGGATATCGCCCGCTGGCTGGCCGATCAGTATCACAGGGCCGAGGCGGCCGGCTGAGGATGGAGCGGCGGGTCCACGGAGTGTGGCGGGGGACGGCGGCGGTGCGCGGGGGCCGGACGGTGCTTGCCGACAGTTACCAACAGGCGCCGCTGAAGGTGGCGAAACCGTTCTACGCCGAGGACGGAACCATGGTGATTTACCTTATGGACGCGTCCCCGGGTCTTTTGGGCGGCGATCGGTACGAGATCGCGTGCGCCTTGGGTCCCGGGGCGCGCCTCTTTTTGACCACCCAATCGTCCTGCCGCCTCCACCCCGGGGCCGAAGAGGCGGAGAGCGTGCTCATTCAGCGGTTCCGGGTGGAACGGGGCGCCGTTTTGGAATATTTTCCCGACCCGGTGGTGCCCTTTGCCGGGTCTCGCCACCGCGGAGAGACGGTGCTGGAAGTGGCTGCGGGAGGAGTCGCCTTGGTGGCGGAAACGGTGACGCCGGGGCGGTGGGGAATGGGGGAGGTGTTTCGGTTTGCGGACTTGCGCCTGCAAACGTCCATTTATTGCGATGGGGTGTGGACGGCGTGGGATTCGCTGTGGATAGAACCGGCCGGGATGCCGATGGGTACCGCCTGGGGGGAGTTTACCCACATGGCCACGCTGTGGGTGGTGTCCGATCAGTTGGGAGAGGAGGAAATCGAACTTCTTCGGGAAGTGACGGAGGCCGGTGAGGAGGAGATTTACGGTGGCGTGTCCCGCCTGGAGCGAGGGGGCTGTGTCCTTCGTGCCCTGAGCCGGTCGGTGCGGCCGTTGCAGGCATGGGTGTACCGTGTCAGGGAAGTTCTGCGGCCGTGTTTGATCGGCAGTCCGGCTTGGCCGGTGCGGAAGCCGGGATCTATTTGAAGGGCGCGTAAAGAAGCGGCGATTTTTGGAGCAATTTTACGTTAGGTTAACTTGACATATAACGTTTCTTTTTGGTACAGTACAAATAAGCAAAGTTGCCATTTAGCTAACGCAACAATAAAGGCCTCGGCGGTGCCGGTTTTCCGGTCCCGACGCCGATCTGCGGATACCCGAGAGGAGGATGGGGAGGATGGCGCAAGTGAAGACGCTGCGCGACTTGGAGCGCCAAAAGGACGAAGTGATGGAGATGTATCTGTTTGCTTCGCCGGAGGATCGGGTAAAGCTTTTGGTGCGCCACATGGAACTCCAGGAGAGCATCGACGAGTTGACGGCCGCCGGCGAGGCGAACCGGCCGAAGCCGGTCCGTCGGTGGCATCGCCGGCGCCGGGTATGGAACTACCTTTGATTCTATGGGGCTGAAACGGCGGGAAGACCGATCTGCACCTCGGTCCGCCCCGTCCGGCGGAGCGGGTGACGGCCCACCCGTAGAACCCAGGACGGGCTCAGGGGTGCTGCGGGTGGCGGGTGGCTGCCCGGATGCGAGATGGGAAAAAACGACTGTGTCGATTCCTGTCCGATTTGGCGAATCGGACAGGAATTTTTATTTACAGTGTCGAATCTGGTTATGGATCATCCTCGCATCGGGCGGCGGACGCAGAGGGAGGGACATCGCCGGCATGATCGAGATGCACGATGTATGGAAGACGTACCCGAACGGTGCGACGGCCCTTCAAGGCATCGATATCCGGATCGACCGGGGGGAATTTGTATACGTGGTCGGACCGAGCGGCGCCGGAAAGTCGACCTTCGTCAAGTTGATGTACCGGGCGGAGAGGCCGACGAAAGGGCAGATTTTCGTGAACGGTTTCAATATCGACCGCATGAGGGAGCGGCGCATTCCTTATCTGCGCCGCCATATTGGCGTTGTGTTCCAGGACTTCAAATTGCTTCCACAGCTGACGGCGGCGGAAAACGTGGCCTTCGCCCTGGAAGTGATCGAGATGCCCCGGCGGCAGATTCGACGTCGAGTGGCGGATGTGATGGAGCTGGTGGGGCTGTCCCACAAGATGCACGCCCGGCCTAATGAGCTCTCCGGAGGGGAACAGCAGCGGGTGGCGGTGGCCCGGGCTCTGGTGAATAATCCGGTGGTGCTCATTGCGGACGAGCCCACGGGAAACCTGGATCCGGAAACGTCCTGGGAGATTCTTCGCTTGCTGGAAAAGATCAATGACCGCGGAACTACGGTGGTCATGGCGACGCACAACCGGGATATTGTGAACACCCGCAAAAAGCGCGTGATCGCCATTGAGCAAGGCCGGATCGTCCGTGACGAGGAGCGGGGGGTTTACGGATTATGAAGGTGCGTACCCTGGGTCGACATTGCCGCGAAGGCCTGCTGAACCTGGGGCGTAACGGGTGGATGACCGTCGCCTCGATCAGCGCCGTGGCGGTGACGTTGCTCATCCTGGGCGTGTTTGTGGTAATGGCCTGGAACGTCCAGAACCTGTCCAGGCAAGTGGAGCAGCAGGTGCAGATGAACGTGATTCTAAAAGACGGCACCACGCCGGAGCAGATCAAGGCGGTGCAACAGTGGCTGGTGGCCCGCCCGGATGTGGCGAAGGTGACCTTCGTGTCCAAGGAGCAGGGGCTGGCCAATTTGCGGGCGTCGCTCAAACAGGACAGCAATTTGCTCGATGGGCTGGATAAGCAAAATCCCCTGCCCGACAAATTCGTGGTGCAGGCAAAGGATCCGCGGATGACGGGACAGGTGGCGGCGGCCATCGAGAAGTTGCCCGAGGTGGACTCGGTGCGTTACGCCCGGGACATGGTGGAGCGGTTGTTCCAGGTGACCCGGATCGTCCGGGACATCGGTTTGATTTTCATCGTCGGGCTCTTGTTTACGGCCATGTTTCTCATCGCCAACACCATTAAACTGACGATTTTCGCCCGGAGGCGGGAGATCGAGATCATGAAACTGGTGGGCGCCACGAACGGGTTCATCCGTTGGCCATTTTTTGTGGAAGGGATCTTCCTCGGGGCACTGGGGGCACTGTTCCCCATCGTGGTCATCGTCGTCGCGTATCGATACCTCGTGGATGCCGTACCGAGCTTCTATTATTTTCAGTTGGTGCCTGCTCATCCCCTGCTTGAACAGATGGCGGCCCTGCTGTTGGGGGTGGGGGCTTTTATCGGGGTTTGGGGCAGCGTGGTATCGATGCGGCGCTTCCTGCGGGTGTGAGGAAAGGTAAAAAGTTTCCTCGGCTCGGGCTCCGCAGGGTGCGCCGGGACGGCCAGTGGCTCATGGAAGAAAACGGGCGAGCGCGGGCGGTTTGCCACGACTCCCGGAGCGACGGGGCGCCGGGTCGGGTGAACCGCCCGGATTGTCTGGATGCAGCTATTGTCTCGGCGGCTGAGATTGGCCAAGATACAAGGTAAGACGGTGTCGATGGGCGCCGTACATTGAGTCAGGGGTGGTGCTGCGTTCATGCAAGTTCGTTTTCGCAGTCTGGTCATCGCCGTGGTCCTGGCCCTGATCGTGGGGAGCGCCGGCACCTATGGAATTCTCCAGTGGCGGGGCGACCTGCTCAGTCCCGGGGTACCGTTGACGGCGGCGGACCGGGCTGAATTCGAAAAGTTGTTTCGTTCCTTTCAAACTTTGAAAGCGCAGTACTACCAACCGGTAGACGATGCAAAATTGGTGGACGGCGCCATCGGAGGCATGGTCCAGGCTCTGGGCGATCCCTTCTCCAGCTACATGGACCGATCGACGGCTCAACAGTTTCACGAATCGCTGGGGTCCTCTTTCGAGGGCATCGGCGCTGAGGTCAAAGCGGAGAACGGGAAGATCGTCGTGGTGGCGCCGATCAAGGGTTCGCCGGCGGAAAAGGCGGGCCTTCGGGCCAACGACCAAATTCTGTCTGTGAACGGAAAAAGTCTCCAAGGCATGAATGTCAACGACGCGGTTTTGCTAATCCGCGGGAAAAAGGGCACTGTGGCGGATCTGGAGATCCAGCGCCCAGGGGTGAAAGATGTCCTGCACATCAAAGTGGTACGCGACACCGTTCCCTTGACCACCGTGGATTCGTCCATGGTGGAGCCGGGAATCGGGCGAATCGCCATTACCCAGTTTAACGAGAACACCGGCAAGGAGTTCGACGATGCCCTCGCCAAGCTGCAGGCCCAGGGAATGCGCGGCTTGATCCTGGATTTGCGCGGGAATCCCGGGGGGTATCTGGAGGCGTGCCTGGAAATCGCCAATAAACTCATCCCGAACCACGGGATTATCGTTCAAGTGGTGGACCGGGCGGGGAGGAAGGACGTCCATCGTTCGACCCTGGACAGGGCGCCCTTTCCGGTGGTCGCCCTGATTGACGGCGGCAGCGCCAGTGCAGCGGAAATCCTCGCCGCGGCCCTGCAGGAGGCGGCCCACGATCCCCTGGTGGGACAAAAATCGTTCGGCAAGGGAACGGTCCAGACGGAGCTTGATTTTCCCGACGGCAGCAACATCAAGTACACCATGGCCAAATGGCTAACGCCGGATGGGAATTGGATTCACCAAAAGGGAATCCAACCGAATTACCCGGTGGCCCTGCCGTACTATTGGCAGTTGCCTCCGTTGTCCATTACAAGGCCGATAACTCCTGATAGTACAGACACCTCCGTGAAGATCATGCAAAATTTTCTCGAGGCGCTCGGGTACTCCCCGGGACGGACAGATGGGTATTTCAGTCCGCAGACTACGGAGGCTTTGCGGGCGTTTCAGCAGGCGAAGGGGCTTTCGCCCACCGGCATCCTCGACCCGGATACGGCTATGGCTTTGAATGATGCGGTCATCGCCAAGGAAAAGCAGAGCGACCCGGTGATGCAAAAAGGGATCGAGGTGCTGAAGTCTTTAATAAAGGTCTGAGGATCCGGATCACGGTTAAACATAAACAGGGATCGGAGGATCCGGTGTCGAAGTTATACCCTGCAGAGGAATCTGTGGGGTTTCTTGTTTTCGGGGGGATGAAACCATGGCCGGTTGGGGCGCAGTGGTTCCGGCGGTTGTCGCGGTGTGGGCGGAACCTTTCGCGTGGTGGGCCGCCCTGACGGTCCTTTTCAGGTACTTGGCCCAGGTCCGGGTGGAACGGCGGTTGCACGGGGTCAGGATGCACCCGGCGTCGATTCGGTGGGTGATGTCCCTGGTCCTGGGGATGGCCGGTGGATTCGTGGCCTCAATGGTGCTGTGGGTCCTGGGGCTCGCCGGGGAGGGGCCGGGCGTGGCATGGGCAGCTGCCGTCACCCTGGTTTTGGGATGGGTGCGCAGTCGGTGGATGACTTTCGCCTATGGGGCGGGAGTTGTCAGCTTGGCGAGCCTGGCGGCCGGATGGTTCCCCCAAGGATGGATTCCAACAGGATGGGCGGGGTTTTGGGCGGGCTTGACTCATCTCGATGTGTCCTCGATGCTGGGGGCGGCCGGGGTTTTCGGGGTGGTGGAAGGTGCGCTCGTGGCGGTGATCGGCCACTTATGGGCCATCCCCGCGCACTTGCCCGGACGCCGGGGCGGAGCTGTGGGAGGGTACCTCCTGCAGCAATTTTGGGTGATGCCTGCGGTGACGACAGCCTCCTTCCTTTCTTGGCCGGCGGGTGCGATTCTTCCTGGCGGCCTTGCGCCAGTTCCCATCACGGTCGGCTTTGAAACGGCGGCGGTGGCCCGGTTACCTCGGGAGCGAGCCCTGGCCAGTGCAGGGATGATCGCGTTATTCGGGTGCATCCTCCTGGCCCTCGCTTGGGTGGCGCGGGAACGTTCCGCCCTCGCCTGGGTGGCCGCCCTTTTTGCCCCGGTTGCCCGGGAGTGGATCAGCTTGTGGAGTTTCCGGCGGGAGTGGTCGGGGTCGCCCCGCTTTGCCCAAGGGCCGGGCGGGATCCGGGTGTTGGCTGTGGTGCCCGGCTCCCCAGCGGCGGCTCTTGGACTTCGGCCCGGGGACACGGTGACGGAGGTCAACGGGCGGGAGGTTCATTCTTTGACCTCTTTGTATGAGGCGATCCGCCTTCAGCCGGCCTTTGTGCGCATGGAAGTGCGGGATCCCGCCGGGGATGTGCGGATCTGCTCCCGCAGCCGTTATGAAGGCGAACCGCATCTTCTGGGGGTGGTCGCCTCTCCGGGTGAGGAAGAAGAAGTGGAGGCGCAGGTTCTGACCGTTCTCGGCCGTACTTTTTCGATATTGAGCGAGTTCCTCCGCGGGCGATCGACCAGGAAAGAACCGGTTAGGGGTGAAGGGTGATGGATTTTGCATCGGTATTCGGTATGATCGCCGGTATCGGCGCATTGGTGACCGCCTTTGTGCTCGAAGGGGGAGACATCTATGCACTCTTTCAGGGCACGGCGGCCCTCATTGTTTTTGGCGGCACTTTCGCCGCGACGGTGGTGGGCTTGTCCCGGGACCAGATCCGGGCCATCCCGGCTTTATTGAAAGTGGCCTTTTTTGGAAAGACGAAAGACCCGCACCGGTTGATCCGCGATCTGGTGGAGTTGGCCGGCACCGCCCGCAAAGAAGGGCTGCTGGCTCTGGAAGAACGAATTGAGGAGTTCGAGGATCCTTTTATGAAACAAGGCATTCAATTGATCGTCGACGGGGTTGATCCGGAGTTGGTGCGCACCATGCTCGAGACCGATGTTCAGTTTCTGGAAAATCGCCACCGCCAAGGGGTAGCGATTTTCGAGTCCGCCGGCGGATACGCGCCGACCATGGGCATCCTCGGCACGGTGATGGGATTGGTCCACGTTCTCAGCAATTTGAGCGATGTACAGTCCCTCGGACCCCTTATCGCCACCGCTTTTATTGCTACCTTGTACGGCGTGGCATCGGCCAACTTGATCTATTTTCCCATCGCAACCAAACTGAAACTGCGCAGTGAAGAAGAAATCATGATCCGGGAGTTGATTATCGAAGGGGTGCTCTCGATTCAGGCCGGAGAGAATCCGACTTTGCTCGGCCAGAAATTGAAGGCTTTCTTACCGCCGAAATGGCGCGAAGTCGAGGAGAGGAAGGGCGACAGTCGTGAGGCGGCGTAGGCGGCCTGAGGCTGAAAAGATCAACCAGGAACGCTGGTTGATCACATACTCCGATTTGATCACCTTGTTGATGATTTTTTTCGTGATCATGTACACCATGTCGAAGGTAGACATGTATAAATTCGTCAATCTTTCCGCCTCGTTGTCCCAAGCGCTGTATAACCAGAACCAGGTGCAGCTCAAGGGGCTTGGCACCACCGGACTCATCGCGGCCCAACCGTCGGCGGGTCCGCCCGGGCAGGTCCCTCCAGCGCCAGATTTTCTAAAAACGCCGGAGCAGGTGGCGGAAGAGCGCCAGTTGGCCCAGATCAAGCTCCAGCTGCAGTCGTTCATTCAGAAACAGGGCGTCGCCGGCCAAGTGGTGGTGGAGGACAAACCCAAAGGGCTGCTCATTAGTCTGAGAGACGTCATCCTGTTCGATACGGGAAAGGCGGATCTCAAGCCCGAGGCCCGCAAGTTGTTGGACGGCCTTCTCCCGTTTCTCGCCCAGGTGGGCAATCCTCTGGAGATCGAGGGGCATACGGACAATCGTCCGATCCATACCGCCCAGTTTCCGTCGAACTGGGAGTTGTCCACGGCCCGGGCGCTGACGGTGCTAGAGTACCTGCAGGCCAAGGGCATTGATCCGAAGCGCCTGTCCGCCACGGGGTACGGAGAGTGGAGACCGGTGGCTTCAAACGACAATCCCGAGGGGCAGGCGTTGAACCGACGGGTGAACATCACCATTGAACGCACGAGCGCAATCAACGGACCTGCTGATCAGGCGCCTAATCTGTCCGGCCCTTGAGATGGGAATTGGCCGATTGTATCGGGCTGCGGAAATCACGGCTCGACGGCGGATGGCTGGTGGACTGGGATAAACTAGTAAAAAGCCTGCCGCGGATCGGAGGGAGTTGGAATCGAGCTATATTTTTTAGGAACGGGGGCCGGTGCGCCGAGCAAAGAGAGGAATGTGTCGGCGGTGGGGCTGAGGCAGCCCCGGACCGGACGGTGGTGGCTATTCGATTGCGGCGAGGGGACCCAGCATCGAATGGCGGAGTCGCCCTTTAAATGGAATCGCCTGGAGGCGGTTTTTATCACCCATCTGCACGGCGACCATGTGTTTGGTTTGCCCGGCCTCCTGGCAAGCCGCTCCCTTCTGGGACTGACCTCCCCCCTGGCGATTTTCGGACCTTCCGGGCTTCGGGGATATTTGGAGAGTGTCTTCCAGTTTACCGATACCCACCTCGGGTTTGCACTGGAGGTGGAAGAGATCGGTGACGGCTGGGCTCGAACCTTTGCATGCGGCTGGACGGTCAGGTGCGGGAAGTTGTGCCATTCGGTGGAATCGCTCGGGTTCCGGGTGGAGGAACCCCCGCAGCCCGGGCGCTTTCACCCGGATAAAGCCTTGGCGTTGGGAGTGGAACCGGGGCCTGCCTATGCCCGGCTCAAACGGGGCGAGACGGTGGTGCTTCCGGGCGGGCGCATTGTGGCGGGCCGGGATGTCACCGATCCGCCCCGCCCTGGTCGACGGGTGGTCCTGCTGGGCGACACCGAGCCGTGTACAGGGGCTCTGACTTTGGCCGAGGGAGCGGATCTGCTCGTGCACGAGGCGACATTTCTTAGCCGGGATGAGCCCCTCGCCCGCAGGAGCCGACATTCCACCGCGGCGGAGGCGGCCGATCTAGCCCGGCGAGCCAAGGCGGGGAAGTTGGTGATCACCCACCTGAGCCCCCGTTACGCTGGCCGGGAACTGGAACTCCTGGCAGAAGCCCGGGCAGTGTTCCCGGCCACAGAGATGGCAATCGACGGGAGCTCGTTCCGTTGTGATCCGCATCCCTAGGGTCCGGGGCGGTAGAGTCTGCAGCGGAAAAGCCCCCCGGTTTCTCCGGGGGGGGTGGGAATTAATCTTCTAACCGATTGGCGTTCTCGCCGATCTCGTCCAGCTCGTCCATAGCTTCCTCCATATGGGCCCGGATACTTTCCATGCGGCGCCGGTTTTTGTTGACGATGTTTCGGCGCTCTTCCTCACTCAGGGAATCCCCCCGCTCCGCTAAATAATCTTCAGCTTCCAGCAGGTTTTCTTTGGTTTCCCTGGCAATTTCCATGTTACGCGCGCTGTTGTCCGCGCGGTTGTCCGGTTTTGGGTCCTGCCGCTCCATCGAGACCGCCTCCTGTATCTAAGATCGGGCTTTCGCAATGTTAGAATGCCGAGAACGGCGGCGGCTCATACCCGAGGGCTCGCGTACATTTGTTTGTGGGAACGGTCGCGCCTGGATCCTGGACGTATTATAATAAAGAGAGTGGGGAAAGCCGCCGATGCCGGCCGAGGGGGAGTGTCCATGACGGCGGGACGGTTTCAATTGGTTTCTGATTATGAGCCGAGGGGGGATCAACCCGAGGCGATCGCCCGGCTGACCGAAGGGGTCCGCCGGGGTTACCGACATCAAACGCTGCTGGGGGTCACGGGTTCCGGCAAGACCTATACGATGGCCAATGTCATCGCCCAAGTGAATAAGCCGACTTTGGTGATCGCCCACAACAAGACTTTGGCGGCCCAATTGGCTGCGGAATTCAAGGCGTTTTTTCCGAATAACGCCGTCGAGTATTTCGTGAGTTACTACGATTACTATCAGCCTGAAGCGTACATTCCGCATACGGATACCTATATCGAAAAAGACGCCAAGATTAACGATGAGATTGACAAACTCCGCCATTCTGCCACCAGCGCTTTATTTGAGCGGTCGGACGTGATCATCGTCGCCAGCGTCTCCTGTATCTATGGGTTGGGAAATCCCGACGAATATCGGACCCATGTTTTGTCCCTCAGGGTGGGCATGGAGAAAAGCCGCCGGGAGATCCTGCGCCGTTTGGTGGACATGCAGTACGAACGAAACGATATCAATTTCGTCCGCGGGACCTTTCGAGTTCGTGGCGATGTGATTGAGATTTTTCCCGCATCCCGGAGTGAGCAGGCCGTTCGGGTGGAACTGTTTGGAGATGAGATTGACCGGATCACCGAGGTGGACGTCCTCACCGGCGAGGTGGTCGGGCAGCGGGAGCACGTGGCGGTGTTTCCGGCTTCTCACTTTGTCACGTCCCGGGAGCGCCTGGAGCGGGCGATCCGGGATATTCGCGTCGAATTGGCGGAACGACTGGAGGTGCTTCGCAGTCAAGGAAAGTTGCTGGAGGCTCAGCGGCTTGAGCAACGCACCAATTACGATCTCGAGATGATGCAGGAACTCGGTTTTTGTCCTGGCATCGAAAACTATTCTCGGCATTTAGAGGGGAGGCCGGCGGGGAGCCCCCCGAATACGCTGTTCGACTATTTTCCTGACGATTTCCTGCTGCTGATCGACGAATCCCACGTGACATTGCCCCAGATCCACGGGATGTACGGAGGGGACAAAACCCGCAAGGATACGTTGATTGAGCACGGATTTCGCCTGCCTTCGGCGGCGGACAACCGCCCGTTGACCTTTGAGGAATTTGAGAAAAAGGTGCACCAGGTTATCTACGTTTCGGCCACGCCGGGTCCCTATGAACTTGAACATAGCGAACAGGTGGTGGAACAAATCATTCGTCCCACCGGGCTATTGGATCCAAAGGTGGAAGTCCGTCCGATCCAGGGCCAGATCGATGACTTGGTGGGTGAGATCCGAAAACGGGTCAACCGGGACGAGCGGGTGCTGGTGACCACCCTGACCAAGCGCATGGCGGAAGATCTGACCGATTATCTCAAAGAGTTAGGTTTCAAGGTCAGATATTTACACTCGGATATTAAAACAATTGAACGGATGGCGTTGCTCCGGGATTTGCGCCTCGGCGTCTTCGACGTGCTGGTGGGGATCAACCTTCTCCGGGAAGGTCTCGATCTTCCGGAAGTTTCGCTGGTGGCAATTCTCGACGCGGACAAGGAAGGTTTTTTGCGGGCCGAGCGTTCTCTGATCCAGACCATCGGCCGGGCGGCCAGAAACGCCGACGGCCACGTCATCATGTACGCCGATACCATCACCGATTCCATGGCGGCGGCCATCCGCGAAACGGAACGCAGACGGGCCAAACAAATGCGGTACAATCAGGAACACGGGATAACGCCACAGACGGTGCGCAAGGCGGTTCGGGACATCATCGAGGCGACCAAGGCGGCGGAAGAACCTGCCGTTTATGAAGTGGTGCCAAAAGCCCAGAAACTGTCCAAACGGGAACGAGCCGACCTGATCCGCAGATTGGAAAAAGAGATGAAAGAGGCGGCAAAAGCCCTGGAATTCGAACGGGCAGCGGAACTTCGGGATTTAATTGTCGAATTGTCGGCGTCTTAGTTCGACATATTTCCCGGGAAATCAATCAGTGTGTCGAAGGGACGAGGTGACTCAAAGGGCATGCCGCAGGAAGCGATTGTGATCAAAGGCGCGCGAGTGCACAACTTAAAAAATATCGATGTGACGATACCCCGGGAGAAGTTCGTGGTATTGACCGGATTGAGCGGATCGGGGAAATCCTCTTTGGCTTTCGATACTATCTATGCCGAAGGGCAGCGGCGCTACGTGGAGTCGCTGTCCGCCTATGCGCGCCAGTTTTTGGGTCAGATGGATAAACCCGATGTGGACAGTATTGACGGATTGTCCCCGGCCATCTCCATCGATCAGAAAACCACCAGCCGAAATCCACGGTCCACGGTGGGAACGGTGACGGAGATTTACGATTATTTGCGGCTCCTGTACGCCCGGGCCGGGGAACCTCACTGTCCCAAGTGCGGTCGTCCCATCACTTCTCAAACGGTGGAACAGATGGTGGACCGCATCATGACACTGCCTGAGCGCACGAGGATTCAGATTCTCGCCCCGGTGGTCCGGGGGCGCAAAGGGGAACATGTGAAGCTTTTTGAGGATTTGGCGAAACAGGGCTTTGTGCGCGTGCGGGTGGACGGGGAGATCCGGGAGTTGACAGAACCCATCCGCCTGGAGAAAAACCGCAAGCACCGGGTGGATGTGGTGGTGGATCGCATTATTGTCAAGCCCGACATTGAGCAGCGGTTGGCAGATTCCATCGAAACGGCTTTGGATCGGGCCGGAGGCCTGGTGACCGTGTCTGTGATCGATGGGGAAGAATGGTTATTCAGCCAGAATCTCGCCTGCCCGGATTGCGGGATTAGCGTTGGGGAGCTGAGCCCGAGGATGTTTTCGTTTAACAGTCCGTACGGGGCATGCGAAGCGTGTACGGGTCTTGGCACGAACATGGAGATCGACCCGGAGTTGGTGATTCCGGACCGCACCCGCAGCATCGCCGAAGGCGCGATTGTGCCTTGGGTGGGAAGTACGTCGAATTATTATCCACAACTGCTGGAAGCGGCATGCAAAGCCTTTGGCGTGGATCAGGACGTTCCTGTGGAAAATTTGGATCCAGAACTGGTGGAGAAGTTGCTGTACGGGGCGCCGGGGGAGAGAATCCGGTTTTCGTATGAGAACGATTTTGGCCACATGCGGACTGCAGAAGTGTATTTTGAGGGGGTCATTCCCAATCTCGAACGGCGGTATCGGGAGACGGGATCGGAACACGTACGGGAGTTCATTGAGGAATTTATGAGTACAAAGCCTTGTCCTGCATGCCAAGGGCGGCGGTTGCGACCCGAAGCTTTGGCTGTTAAGCTTGGCGGGAAAAATATCGCCGAGGTGACGGCGCTGTCGGTGACGGAAGCCCTCGCTTTCTTCGAAAACTTGTCGCTCACCCCCAAGCAAGCGCACATTGCCAGGCAAGTCCTCAAAGAGATTCGGGCCAGACTCGGTTTTCTCCGGGATGTGGGCTTGGATTATCTCACCCTGGACCGGCCGGCAGGGAGTCTGTCCGGCGGCGAGGCCCAGCGCATTCGCTTAGCGACCCAGATTGGATCCGGTCTGACCGGGGTGCTGTATATTCTCGACGAGCCCTCCATCGGCCTCCATCAGAGGGATAACGAGCGGTTGATCCGCACCCTGGAGCGGATGAGGGATCTGGGAAACACGCTGATCGTCGTGGAACACGACGAGGAGACGATGTTGGCTGCGGATTACATCATCGATATCGGGCCGGGCGCCGGGGTGCACGGCGGCGAGGTGGTGGCCGCGGGGACGCCCCGGGAAGTCATGGCGAACGTCCAATCGGTGACAGGCCGTTACCTGAGCGGCCGGGAGTTTATCCCCCTCCCTGCGGAGCGAAGAAAGCCCAGCGACCGATGGATTGAAGTGGTGGGGGCTTCGGAGCACAACCTCAAAGGGATCGACGTGAAGTTTCCCGTTGGTCTTTTTACCTGTGTGACCGGAGTGTCTGGATCCGGAAAAAGTACGTTGGTCAACGAGATTCTCTATAAGGCCTTGGCGTCCCAGTGCAATGGCACCCGGGTGCGGCCGGGGGAGCATCGGGAAATCCGCGGCCTTGAATACGTAGATAAGGTGATCGATGTGGATCAATCCCCCATCGGCCGGACGCCCCGCTCGAACCCCGCCACGTATACCGGGGTGTTCGACGATATCCGCGAGGTCTTCGCCGGGACGCCCGAGGCGCGGATGCGCGGGTACAAGAAGGGGCGCTTCAGCTTTAACATCAAGGGTGGACGGTGCGAGGCCTGCCGGGGTGACGGCATCATTAAGATCGAAATGCACTTTCTCCCCGACGTCTATGTCCCCTGCGAGGTGTGCAAAGGGCGGCGGTACAACCGGGAGACCCTGGAGGTCCGTTATAAAGGGAAGAATATCGCTGAAGTTCTTGACATGACTGTGGAAGATGCGGCGGAGTTCTTTAAGGCTGTCCCCCGGATCGCGCGGAAGCTGCAGACTTTGTCCGATGTGGGCCTCGGTTACATGCGACTGGGGCAACCGGCTACCACGCTGTCCGGTGGCGAGGCCCAGCGGATCAAGTTGGCTTCGGAACTGCACCGCCGGAGTAACGGGAAGACCGTCTATATTCTCGACGAGCCCACCACAGGCCTTCACGCCGCCGATATTCGGAAACTCTTGGATGTCCTCCAACGACTGGTGGAGGCTGGGGATACGGTCATTGTCATCGAGCACAACCTCGACGTCATCAAAACCGCCGATTATCTCATCGACCTCGGCCCGGAGGGCGGGGATGGCGGAGGCCAGGTGATCGCCACAGGTGCTCCCGAAGACGTGGCGGCCAATCCGGCGTCCCACACCGGCCGATTCCTGGGTCCCATTCTTGAACGGGACCGCAAACGGTCAGCGGGCCGCCGCGACCGCCCGAGTGTGGCCGTGCCTTCCACAGGGTGATTGGAGAAAGGGGGTGTCCCATGCGTTGGATCGTTTCTCTCATTGTTAATGCGCTGGCTTTGCTCCTGGCTGCCCGGTGGATCGATGGCATTCACGTTCGAGGGTTTGGGTCGGCGGTGATCGCCGCCTTGATCCTCGGTATTGTGAATACTCTCATCCGCCCGATTCTGCTCTTTTTCACCCTCCCCTTGAACATCATAACTTTGGGGTTATTTACCTTTGTGATTAACGGTTTCCTGTTTTACCTTGTGGGGAATTTGGTACAAGGGTTTGAAGTCCGCACTTTGGGTGCCGCCATTCTCGGCAGTCTTTTGGTCACCGTGGTGAGTTTTATTGTCAACAAAGTGATCAGCATTCTGTAGCCTTAATCCGAGGAGATTCATCAAGAAACGGGATTCTGAATACAATAGAGGCGTATCATTGACACGGTATCACTGCTCCTCCCTCCAAAGGGGGATTTTTTATGCAGTGGGGGAGGAATTTCGCGAAGGATGTCGAATTCTTAATGTCGTTGTGTGTGTGCGCGGGGGAGGGGTTTGATGCCGGGAAAAGAAGAGAGAAGCACAACATGGCGAGAGTTTGTCGAAAGTTGTCGAAACTATGTCCAAGAGGAATGGATCGGCTTACGTTCCCGTCTGAGATTCCGATCGGTGGTGGGGGAGTTCCGCCGGCAGTTGAGCGGGCGGACGGTGGTGGTCCTCTCGGCGATGGTGCCCGTAGCGGCGGTGGGTGTGGCGGTGGTCCAATCTCACATCAATCGGGCTCCGCTCGCTTACATGGTTTATGTAAACGGGATTTATGTCGGGGTGACGCCGGACATACATAGCGTGGATCGGCTGAGGAACCGTTTGGGACCAGAAGCCCAAGTGGATGTGCGAACAGTACATATGGCTTTGCCGGCGTCGACGGCCGAGCAGTTTTGGCGATCCCTGGCGGCTTCCCCGGCAGTGCCAAAAGTGTACGCCGTTTATGTCAATGGGAAGCCGGTGGTGGCAGTGGCCACAGAAGACGACGCCAAGGCGGCGATCGAGAGGGTGAAAGCCCTGTATACCCCTCCGGGCGGCCACGTGGATCAGGTGGCCTTTCGGGAAAGGGTAGACTTTGGCCCGGTCGATCGATGGAGCGGCGCCACGGTGCGAACGGTCGATGAAGCGGTGCA
This sequence comes from Kyrpidia spormannii, assembly GCF_002804065.1. Classification (NCBI taxonomy): domain Bacteria; kingdom Bacillati; phylum Bacillota; class Bacilli; order Caryophanales; family Alicyclobacillaceae; genus Kyrpidia; species Kyrpidia spormannii. The sequence goes on from NZ_CP024955.1 coordinate 474,748, forward strand.
GATTCTCCAACAGGGGACGAACGTGCAAAAACATTATCTGGTATCTAGGGGAGATACGTTGTGGACCATTGCGGCGGCCCACAACACCACCGTGGACCAACTGCAGGCTGCCAATCCGCAATTGGCGAACCCGGACGAGATTCAAGAAGGGGATACGCTTAACCTCAACGCCGTGCAACCTTACGTGCACGTGGAAGCGGTGCAGACGGTCACCCGGGAGGTGGCCATTCCCTACGATGTTCAGTATCAGGATGACTCGTCCATGCCCACCGGCCAATCGAAGGTGATCCGGGATGGGGCGGAAGGGCGGAAGCAGCAGACGGTCCGCATTCACTACGAGAACGGACGTCCCGTGCGGGAAGAGGTTTTAAGCGAGCAAGTGCTTCAAGATAAAGTGGATCAGATTGTGGCCCGGGGGACCGGGCCGGCGGCGGGATATGCCGGGCCGAACTGGATCTGGCCGACCACCGCGCACCTCATCAGCTCGCCCTACGGGGAATGGCGGGGACGCGAATCCCACCCCGGGGTGGATATTGCCGCTCCATATGGGGCGCCGGTTTATGCCAGTAATGGAGGTCGGGTGATTTTTGCCGGATGGGATTCAGGCGGTTACGGCAATTGTGTGAGGATCGATCATGGCAACGGCGTGGTGACGATCTATGGACACATGTCCCAAGTGCTGGTGTCCCCGGGTCAGGCGGTGGCCCAGGGTCAAGTGATTGGACATGTCGGCGCCACCGGCGAAGCCACAGGGCCACACTTGCACTACGAGGTTCGCGTGGGTGGTCATGTGGTCAATCCGATGCCGTACAGTTGATCAGGCCTGTGGCGGGCCACGTGGCGGCGGCTCTCAATTCCCCGGCGCATGGCATGGGATGGACAACGAACGCCCCCGGGAGAACGTGCACCCGGGGGCGTGACCGTTTTGACGCTGATGGCTCTAGCCGCCGTAGTTGAGGCCGGTCTCCCGTAAGGTCATTGGGTCGCCCTGCCGATGAACCCCCGCATTCACCACTTCGCCGACGAAAATGGTGTGGTCGCCCCGCTCATTGACATCCACCACTTTGCACTCGAACCAGGAGAGGGCGTCCGTGAGAATCGGGCTGCCCGTTTGTTCCGTGTAGAATTCGATGTCCCCAAACTTGTTCCCCACCCGGGAAACCGGTTTGAAAAAGGCGAAAGCCAGATCCTTTTGTCCGGTTTCAAGAACATTGACAGAGAACACGCCGCTGGATTTGATACCATCGCAGGAGGTGGTCCCCTTTTTCGCAGCCACTACCACCAAGGGCGGATTGAAGGAAGTTTGGGTCACCCAGTTGGCGGTAAAAGCATTCACATCGTCGCCCACTTTGGTACCAATGACGTAGAGTCCATATGTAATGCCGCGCAGTGCTGTCTTTTTGGCTTGTTCGTCCATGAGTATCACTCCTTTTTTCGACATGATCTCGACTCCGTTTTTTATTGTACAAAAAACCTCGGGCTCCCACCACCGATTTCTGTGGCCATCGGCTTCCTCTCAGCATATATAGGCGATAAAAACAGGGCTATGGTCCGGTGGGCCGGATGGACAGGGGTGAGTTGCCATGTGGGTGGTATTCGCCAGTTGGATTATCGGATTTCTGGCGATGTGGTGGGTTTTCGCCGATGCCTCGAAACGCCGGGGCCGCAATCTCGGGTGTTTGTGGTCGCTGATCGTCCTCATTCTCGGTCCTCTTGGATTGGTTGCCTATCTTTTTGTGCGCGGCTCGGACTAGAACCGACAGGCTAAACGGATTCAGGAAATCGATCGGGGAAGCTGGGAGGCCGCTGTCCCCGGGCGATTTTGGTGTATCATGAAAGAAAGGCCGTTTGGATTGACAGTGTCTGGGATGCCGGGTACGATACGAGTGTCCTTTTGTCCGGTTGGCCTGACCGAAAAGGCTGAGGTGAACAGAGTGGACAAACCCTTGATTTTTGAAAAACCGCACGGTGTGAAAGACTATCTGCCTCCCTGGGCACGGCGAAAACGGGAGTTGGAGGCGACTTGCCAGCGGGTGTTCCGCCGCTGGGGATACCAGGAACTGATCACCCCGACGATGGAGTTCTTGGAAACGTTTCAGAACGGGGCGCTCCGCAGCGGAGAAGACCGCGTGTTCAAGATGATCGACCGTTCGGGCCGGACGGTGGTCCTGCGCCCGGACATGACGGCTCCCATCGCCCGGGTGGTGGCCTCGGAATTGGCGGCCGAGCCCTTGCCCATTCGCCTGTCTTATACGGCTGCCATTTTTCGCAGGCAGGAGCGGGTGGCGGGTCGGGATGCGGAGTTCACCCAGGCCGGGATCGAGTTGATCGGGGACGGATCCGTCGACGCGGACGCGGAGGTGATTGCCTTGGCGGTCCGGACCCTGGAGGAAGCCGGGGTTCGGGTGTTTCGGTTGGCGGTGGGGGACGTGGGGTTTTTGGAGGGTCTGTTCGCTGAGCACGCCGGGGAGCCTCTGGCGGAGCGGCTGCGAAGCCATTTGGTGAAGCAAGATTTTGTCGGATTCGAGCAAGAGTTGGAGGACGCGGACTTGCCGGAAGCGAATCGGGAAACACTCCGGGCTGTCCCCGGATTGCGGGGGGGTCCTGAAGTGGTGGAGAGGGCCCGAGCCCTCACCACCCACCCAAGGGCCAGGCGATCCCTGGACAGGATGGGGGAATTATGGGGAATCATCGGCTTGTACGGGGTGAGCCACCGGGTTCAGATCGACCTCAGTCTGATGCTGGATTTATCCTATTATACGGGCATGATCTTTGAGGGATACGCCTCCGGAGTCGGCTTTCCGGTGTGCGCCGGAGGGCGTTATGACGAGTTATTGGAACGGTTCGGACGGCGCAGTCCGGCGACGGGGTTTATGATTGGCGTGGAACGAGTGTTGGATGCCCTGGAGCGGGAGGCGCCGAGCCCGCCGGTGGTGGTGCCCCGGATTCACTATGTGCCTCAGCGCCGCCAGGAGGCCGTGGCTTTTGCTCTCTGGCTTCGGGAGAAGGGCCGGAACGTGGCGTTGGAATGTCACCCGGCCGGCAGCGGGGAGGGACAAGCTGGTAGCTTGCAAGGACGGGATGCGGACGGTGAGCCGGTGTTCTGGTTGGATGGCGGAGGGACGTCCGGAAGCGCAGAGATGGCCGGCTGGTTTGAAGAATGGCGACGATCCGGTCAGCGGGAGGGAGCTTTGCGATGATGGAACCGCTTACCATTGCCTTATCCAAGGGGCGGATTCTGCCGCAGACGGTTGCCCTGTTCCGCCGGGCGGGTCTGGAGGTTCCCGAGGATCTGGACGAATCCCGAAAGCTGATCCTCCCGAGCGCAGACGGACGGCTTCAGTTTATTCTTGCGAAACCTGTGGATGTGCCGACCTATGTGGAATATGGTGCCGCGGATCTGGGAGTTGTCGGGAAAGATGTGCTATTGGAGGCTCGGCGAAATTTGTACGAGCTTCTCGATCTCGGCATTGGCCGTTGCCGCATGTGCCTGTGTGGGCTGCCGGATCTGGTGTGGCGGACTCACCGGGTGGCCAGCAAATATCCGCACATTGCGGCGGATTACTTTCGCGACCAGGGTAAGCAGGTCGAGGTGGTGTACCTCAACGGCTCGGTGGAATTGGCGCCCTTGGTCGGGCTGGCTGATGCCATTGTGGATTTGGTGGAGACGGGGCGCACCTTGAAAGAGAACGGGCTGGTGATTCACGAGGTGATCGCGCCCATTACGACGCGGATGGTGGCGAACCGCATGAGTTTTCGCCTCAAAGGGGAAGCCATCGATCGGGTGACCCAAGCGCTTCAGAGGGTTGTTGGCGGGGGGGATTCGTGTTGAATATGTGGGATGTCGAGTCGTTTTTATCCCGACGGCGCCGAGGATTCCGCTTCGAGGAAGAGCGGCGGGTGGTGGAGGAGATCATTGCCGCCGTCCGGGAAGGCGGCGATGAGGCCGTGCGGAGTTATACGAAAACTTTTGACCGCATGGAACTCGGGGATCTGCGGATGCCCGAGGCGTGGTTTGAGGCGGCGGAAGCGAAGGTGACCGACGAATTTCGGGCGGTGATCCGGGAAGCGATCGGAAACATCCGGCGGTTTCACGAACATCAGCGGCGCAGTTCCTGGTTCATGTCCGAAGAGGATGGGCGTTTTCTCGGTCAGGTGGTGCGGCCGATTCGCCGGGTGGGGGTTTATGTGCCCGGTGGCCGGGCCGCCTATCCCTCCTCGGTGTTGATGAACGTCATCCCCGCCCAGGTGGCCGGGGTGAAAGAAGTGGCCGTGGTGACGCCGACGCCGGAGGGGCAGTGGAATCCCGGGGTGCTGGTGGCCCTCCGGGAACTGGGGGTCCGGGAAGTGTACCGGATCGGCGGGGCTCAGGCGGTGGCGGCCCTGGCTTTTGGCACGGAGACCATCCGGGCGGTGGATAAGATCGTCGGACCCGGCAACCTTTATGTGGCCCTGGCCAAGTCGGCGGTGTTCGGACGGGTGGGCATTGACATGATGGCCGGGCCCAGCGAGATTCTGATCGTGGCTGATGAAGCTGCCGACCCCGAGTGGACGGCGGCGGACCTATTGTCCCAGGCGGAACACGATCCGATGGCCAGCGCGGTGCTGGTCACGCCCTCGAAAACCTTGGCCCAGGGCGTGATGAAGGCGGTGGAGCGCCGGCTCGCCAAGCTTCCCCGCCGGGATATCGCCCGGCAGTCCATGGAACAGCAAGGGGGGATTCTCCTGGTGGACAGCATCGAGGAGGCGGTGGCCGTGGCCAACCTGGTGGCCCCGGAGCATCTCGAGTTGATGGTGGCGGATCCCCACCGCTGGCTCGGGATGATCGAATCGGCGGGGGCGGTGTTTCTCGGCCCCTGGAGTCCGGAGCCGGTGGGGGATTATTTTGCGGGGCCGAACCACGTCCTGCCCACCGGCGGGTCGGCCCGTTTTGCCTCACCCTTATCGGTGGACGATTTTGTCACGCGGATGAGCGTCATTCAGTACAGCGAGGCGGCCCTGCGGACCCAGGCGGCGAGGATCGCCCTTTTCGCCCGGGCGGAGGGGCTGGAGGCCCACGCCCAAGCCGTGGAAGCTCGCATGGAGCGGGGAGGGAGGGGCCGGGATGGCGCGGCGCGGTGAGATCCATCGGACCACGGGGGAGACGGACATCCGGCTGATGCTGGATTTGGACGGTGAGGGCCGGCGGAGTCTTGAGCTGCCGGTGCCTTTTTTGAAACATATGTTGGATCTTTTTGCGAAACATGGACGGTTCGATTTGACGGTCCAGGCCACCGGGGACACGGAAGTGGACGATCATCATACGGTGGAAGATATCGGGATTTGCCTGGGGGAGGCTTTCGCCCGGGCGGTGGGAGATAAGCGGGGGATTCGGCGGTACGGCACCCGCTATGCCCCGATGGACGAGACACTGGCCCGGGCGGTGGTGGATGTCAGCGGCCGGGGGATGTTGGTGTTCCGGGCGGATTTTCCGATGGAGCGCGTGGGGATTTTTTCCGTGGAACTGGTGGAGGAGTTTTTCCGGGCTTTCGCTCACCACGCCGGGGTGACGCTGCATTTGGAGGTTTTGTACGGGCGCAATGCCCACCATATGGTGGAAGGTCTGTTCAAGGCCTTTGCCGGCGCCTTGCGGGAAGCGGTGCTCCTGGACGGGCCGATGGAAGTCCCGTCGACGAAAGGGGTGTTATAGAAAGATGATCGCCGTTATCGATTATGGCATGGGGAATTTGCACAGTGTGGCCAAAGGGTTTGCCAAAGTCGGGGTCGAGGCCCGGGTCACCTCGGATCCCCGGGCGGTGGTCGAGGCGGATGGTGTGGTGCTGCCCGGCGTCGGCGCCTTTGGCGATGCGATGTTTAATCTTCGGCACCTCGGGATGTTGGACGCGATTCGGCGGGTGGTGAAAGAGGGACGCCCGCTGCTCGGCATTTGTCTGGGGATGCAGTTGCTGTTTTCGGAAAGCGAGGAGCACGGCCGTCACGTGGGGCTGCATCTGATTCCGGGAAAAGTGCGGCGCTTTCAGGGGGATTTTAAAATTCCCCACATGGGCTGGAACGATTTGACGATTCGCCGGCCGGACCACCCTCTGGTGGACGGGGTGAAAAATGGCGATTTTGTGTATTTTGTTCATTCGTATTATGCGGAGCCCCAGGATCCCGGGGTGGTGGTGGCAGATACTGACTACCACGTGCAAGTTCCGGCCATTGTGGCCAAGGATCAAGTGATGGGGATGCAGTTTCACCCGGAGAAGAGCAGCGATATCGGGCTGCGGATGTTGAGGAACTTCGCAGATCTGTGCGGCGAAAGGGTGGGGCAGGCGTGACGGAGTCGGCGGAATTCCAGTTGTATCCGGCCATCGACCTCTCGGATGGCCGGGCGGTGCGACTGCGCTACGGGGATTACGGGCAAATGACGGTGTACGGCGACGACCCGGTGGCGGTGGCCCGGCGGTGGCGGGACGAGGGGGCCGGGTGGCTGCACGTCGTGGATCTGGATGGTGCGAAGGAGGGCCATCCGATGCACCTTCCGCTGATCGGGCGGATGGTGGAGGCCGCGGGCCTGTCTGTCCAGGTCGGAGGCGGCATCCGGGACGGCGAGAGCCTGCGGGCCTTATTCTCCCTCGGGGTGGCCCGGTGTGTGCTCGGCACCGCGGCGCTGGAGAATCCGGTCTGGATGAAAGAGGTGCTGGCCGAATACGGGGAGCGCATTGTGGTGGGGCTGGACGCCCGGGACGGGAAGGTGGCGGTGAGGGGCTGGCTGCAGAACACCGGGGTGGCGGCGGTGGAGTTGGGCCGGCGCCTGAAAGAATGGGGTGCGCGAAGAGCGCTGTTCACCGACATCCGCCGGGACGGGGCTATGGCCGGGCCCAATGGCAGGGCGGCGGCGGAGTTGGCGGAAGAGACGGGACTGCTCGTGATTGCCTCGGGGGGCGTGCGGCATCTCGGGGACATTCAACGGCTCTACGCTCTGCGGCACCGCGGGGTGGCGGGAGCGGTGGCGGGCCGGGCTTTGTATACCGGGGATCTCTCTCTGAAAGAGGCCACGGCCTGGCTTCGGTCCGGTCCGACGGACCACGAAATGGAGGACGAGTGGGACGAGCCCTCCCCAGCCGAGGATGGCAGTGAAGGTGTTCGGTACGGCGGAGAGGGGGGACGGGTATGCTGACCCGGCGCATTGTTCCTTGTTTTGACGTAAAGAACGGTCGGGTGGTCAAGAACGTCAGCTTTTTGACGAACGAGCGGGATGCCGGAGATCCGGTGGAGTTGGCCCGGTATTACGATGAATCCGGGGCGGACGAACTGGTGCTGCTGGACATTTCCGCTTCGGTGGAAGGGCGCGCCACGATGGTGGATGTGGTGGCCCGGACGGCGGCCGAGGTGTTTATTCCCCTCACCGTGGGTGGAGGGATCACATCCGTAGACGACATTCGGGTGCTGCTCAAGGCCGGGGCGGACAAAGTGTCGATCAATACCGGCGCTGTGAAACACCCGCAGCTGGTGTTGGAAGCGGCCAAGCGCTACGGGCAGCAGTGCATCGTCGTGGCCATCGATGGAAAATACGACGGGCAAAAAGGGGATTGGGAGGTTCTGATCAACGGGGGGCGGACCCGAACCGGTCTTTCTGCCGTTGAGTGGGCGAAAAAAATGGAAAATCTCGGGGCGGGGGAGATTTTGTTGACCAGTTTTGATCAGGACGGACGGAAGGACGGGTATGACCTGACCTTTACCCGGGTGATCAGCGAATCGGTGAACATCCCCGTTATTGCATCGGGAGGAGCGGGGAAAAAGGAGCATTTTTATGAGGTGTTCACCAAGGGGAAAGCGGACGCCGCCCTGGCCGCGTCAATTTTTCATTTTAAGGAGACGACAATTCAAGAAGTAAAGCGCTACCTGAGGCAGAAGGGGGTGCCGGTGCGTTGATCGATCCCGAGGCGCTGTCCTTCGATGAAAAAGGGCTGATCCCGGCGGTGGTCCAAGACGCCCGGACCGGGGAGGTCCTGACGGTGGCGTATATGAATCGGGAGGCCCTGGAGCGCACCTTGGCCGAGAAGGAGACTTGGTTTTGGAGTCGCTCCCGGGCTGTCCTGTGGCACAAAGGGGAAACTTCGGGCAACACCCAGCGGGTGGTGGAGGTGCGGGTGGACTGCGACGGGGATGCCCTGTTGGTGCGGGTTGAACCTGCCGGCCCCGCCTGTCATACCGGGGAGCGGACCTGTTTTTACCGAAGCCTCGGGGAGCCGGACGAGGAGGAGGGGGCGGACAGGTCGCCGGGGGGGCCGCCGCAGACGGTCTTGGCTGAACTCTGGGAGACCATCGACGAGCGGTACCGCACCCGTCCGGAAGGGTCGTATACAACCTATTTGTTCGAGCAAGGGTTGGACAAGATTCTCAAAAAGATCGGCGAAGAGGCCACGGAGACCATCGTGGCGGCCAAGGGAAAGACCGGGGAGCCGGATTTGGCGGAGGTGCGCTACGAGTCGGCAGATCTGTTGTATCACCTGATGGTGTTGTGGCGCCAGGTCGGGCTGCAACCCGAGGAAGTGTGGGGGGAACTGCAGGGGCGCCACTTGGTCAAGGATGTCAGCCCCAGGAAAGGGCCGGGATTCAAGCGGCGGGATCAGTAGCCCGCCTTTTTTTTTTGCAGGTGGCCCGGCCGATTTGGCGACTGCCGGATGTCCGCGCGCAGGCCGGGCCGCTGCCGATTGCTTTGGCTGACTTCTAGTTGCCTTCCCGCGCGAATATGCATGGGGAAAAGGGCGGCCGGAGATGAAAACGGCCGCACGTCGACCCGAAGGGGGATCCTTGTGCTCGGGGTGGCCGTTTTGGGGTATGGAACCATGGGGCGGGTTCACGTGGAGGCGCTTCGCCGGATCCAAGGCGTTCGGGTGGTGGGCATCTACACCCGCCGACCGGTGCCGGGAGTCTGGCCGGCGCCCCGATACGATGAGATGAAGCCTTTGGTGGCGCGCAAAGATGTCCACGTGGTGGACATTTGTCTTCCGACCCACCTGCACCTGGAGGCGGTTCAGCTTGCGGCGGAGTGCGGCAAGCACATCTTTTTGGAAAAGCCTTTGGTCCGTCGCCCGGAACAGGTTCCGGCGATCCGGGATGCCATCAAGCGGGCGGGGGTTCAGTTGATGGTCGGCCACGTGTTGAGATTTTTTCCAGAGTATCAACAGTTACACCGAATTGCCCTGGCCCGGGGCGCGAAAGGGGTGGCCGGGGCCGCCCGGCGGTCTTCGATGCCGGCGGGGGAAGACGACTGGTACGGGGACGTGGGGAAGAGCGGAGGCGTAGTGCTGGATTTATCCATCCACGATTTTGATTTCTGCCGCTGGACCCTGGGGCCGGTGCGGGAGGTGTTCTGCCGGACGGCGGCGGGGGGACGGTACGCCCTCACAACTTTGGTGCACGACAATGGAAGTCTCTCTCACATCGAAGGGAGCTGGCTGGATGCCCCTGGCCTCACCATGGAATTCGAGCTGGCGGGGAAGGGGTACCTGCTCCAGTACAGCAGTGCGGCTGCGGTGCCCCTGCGGGTGTGGACCCGGGGGGATGACGGGGCGGCGGCCGGGGCTTTCCGGCTGCCCCTGGGGAAGACCCCGTATCAGCGGGAGCTCGAAGCTTTTTTCGACAGCCTGCGCCGGAACGAAGCACCTCCGGTGACCTGGGAAGCGGCATTGGAATCGGCGGCCGTGGCCTGGGCCGCCCTTCGTTCCGCGGAAAGCCGGCGGCCGGTATCCCCGAAAGAGGTGGTCTCATGAATCCCGTGCGGATGGCCGTTTTGTCCGGGGCCCATGTTCATGCGGACACCTACGTCTCCACCCTTCGGCAGCTTCCCGGGGCGGAGTTGGTGGGGATCTGGGATCACGTCCTTCACCGCGGCCGGGATCTGGCGGAACGTCACGGGGTGCTCTTTGAGGCGGATCTCGATCGCCTGCTGGAGCGGTGCGATGGCGTGGTGGTGGCGGCGGAGAACAGTCGCCATTACCCCGTGGTGTTGGCCGCCCTGCAGGCGGGGAAACACGTCCTGTGCGAGAAGCCCTTGGCTGGGGCGGCGAGCCGGGCCCGGGATCTGGTGGCCCGGGCCCAGCGGCTGGGGCGGGTCCTGGCGGTGGCCTTCGCCGTTCGCTTCAGCCCGGCGGCCATTCGCTTGAAAACTCTGATGAACAATGGAGCTCTCGGGGCCCTTGTCGCTGCGGTGGGGGCCAATTGCGGAAAAATGCCCGGGGGTTGGTTCGCCCAGAAGGGGTTTGGAGGCGGTGCGATTTGGGACCACGCCGTCCACCTGATCGATTTATTGCGCTGGATGACGGGGGATGAGGTCAAGTTTGTGTTCGCGCGGTCCGCCACCCTTTTCCATCCGGACATTGAAGTGGAGGACGCCGCTCATTTGCAGTTGAGATTTTCAAGGGGATGGATCGCCGGGCTCGATCCCAGCTGGTCCAGGCCGGCGTCATATCCCACCTGGGGCGGGCTTCAGCTTCGCCTCGTGGGGGAAAAGGGCACGGCGGAGATGGACGCCTTTTCCGAGTTTGTCAAGGAGTATGGGGAACAGGGGGTGCACCGGCGGATCTACGGGGATGACCCCTATATATGTATGGTAGAGGCCTTTGTCGAGGCGGTGCGGGCCGGTCGCATGCCACCGGAGAGCCCTTTGGCCCCGGCGGAGGACGGGTGGGCGGTGGAGCGGGTGGTGGAAGCGGCGTATCGGTCCGCCCGGATCGGGCGGGAGGTCGCCCTGTGACAGGGAAGATTCTGGACCGCAGGATTGCCGAAGTGAAGTCCCTTCGGGACCGGTGCAAGAGGAAGTCCGTTCGGGTGGTGAGAGAACACGGGTCGGAGGTGTGGTTGCCGTCGCGAAGGTGGAAGAAGCTGAACGAGCGGTTGGACGAGCTGTGGCGGGTGCGCCGAGAACAGACGAAGGCGTACCTGCGGACGGTGGCGAACCGGCTGTATCGGGAGTATGACGGGGTGTTTGTGGGGGATTACACGCCCCACGGCGGGGGGATCCACCGGGCGAGACATGATAGCCCCAAACCCAAACCCTGTGCAATGTGAGATTTGTGTAGGTTTAGGAGAGCAGGCCGCTGATGACCGCTGCAGGAGGAGCTGTTGCCCCTCCTGCTTCTTCAAGGATATTCTACCACGCCGGAATTCATACGTGCATCCGTACTGTGCCTTTTTTATACTGACCCGGCGGTGTTCGTTTCCTCACAACGGTCTCTCACGCCGAGACCTGTTCCAGGGCTTTTTTCGTGGTCCGCGGTCCTAGCCAGGCGATATCTGCGATGAGCACCAGCATGGCCAAAGCCACCACCCCGTACATCGCAGCGGCGCCCCGGGACTGGAGCAGGGGCACTAGAACGAAAGGCATCACCGCGCTGGTCAGCCGGCTGAGGCTGTAAGCGCTTCCCACCGCCGTCCCCCTGACCCTGGTGGGATAGATCTCCGCCTGGTACACGTGGAATGCGTTGGAGAAAATATTGCTCACCGCCGTGTACAAAAATCCGAAGATGAGAACACCAGCCGCCGATGTGCTGTACGCAAAGAGTAGGCCAAAGACGGCCATCCCAAAGGCCGTGCTGCAAATCCACGCCTTCCGTTCCCAACGTTCGATGATGGGAAGGGAAAGCAATGATCCGATGGGATAACCCAGAAACATGATTCCGGAGTACATGAGCGTATTCACGATGTCGAATCCCTTGTGAGCCAGCACCAAAGGCCCTAAGGACCCAAACCCGTAGTACCCTACCGTTTGGAGGATTTGAAACAACCAGAGCATAATGGTTCGCTTCCGGTACTCCCCGCGAAAGAGGTCGGCGATGGGAATCCGCTCACTCGGCTCCACGGCGAGGGGCTGGGGTGGCGGCAGGGTCCCGCGGCCTTCCTGAATTGCCGTTTCCTCCATCTGGGCGGCGTATCGCTCCGCCTCCTCCCGGCGTCCGTGGACCTCGAGCCAACGCGGTGATTCTGGCAAGCCTCGCCGGCCGATCCATACGAGGATGGCTCCCACTGCCCCGAGGATGAACACCCACCGCCATCCTGCCAATCCCAGTATCTGGGTGGGCACCAGCCAGCGGGCGATGAACCCGACCACTGGTACGGCACAGAAGCCGAGGGTGTACGCGATAGCAATATACCTCCCACGCACCCGAGCCGGCAGCATCTCGCTCAGATAGGCGTCGGACAGGGGTAGCTCCGCCCCCAGCCCCAAGCCGGCGATGATGCGACAGACCAGAATCCATTCGAAGCTTTGCCCGAATCCGGCCAAGAGGGTGAAAAGCGAATAAATCCCGAGATTGACCAGGTACATGGTCCTTCGGCCATAGCGGTCCGACAATCCTCCCAAGGTCGCGGCCCCGACAAACATGCCGATAAACCCGGCGGCGATGAAGGCGGACTGCTGGCCGGCACCGATACCGAAAGTCGATTTAAACACGTTCACCATGATTCCTGCCAAAAATACGTCGTATAAGTCGAAAAATACCCCGATGCCTACCAACCACATGAGCTTGCGGTGGAGCGAAGTCACCGGCAATCGGTCCAACCTCGCCGCAATTTGACCGTCCATTCCGACCCCCCCTACTTTTATCGCGTTACGGAAAAATTCAAACGCATCGCTAAAGATTTGTCAATATCCGCAGGCGCCTGGTGGGGGCAATCATAACCGATATCGTCAGAACTCTCTCTTGACCTGGTTTTTTAGACTTCCGTATAATTCGGGTGTGAATCAATGGGGTCAGGGTTTTTCGGAGGAGGGAGGGACTGTGACACTTCAGGCCAATCCCGAGACCCTCCGGCGGGCGGCGTCTTTCCTTCCCGCCGCGGGGGCAGCCGTTCAGGGCCGGGATCAGGTGAAGGTTGGAGCCCTCAAGGAGATATCGATGGAAAATCCCCCCGAAGGCCATTTGGTTGGAGGATGGAACGACCGTGTGGTCAAAAAAGGAAGAGTAAAACGGCACGATAGCAGAACAATCATCCGGGCCGGGCGGGGGGCCCATGGCCCGGATGAGGCCGGGTTCACACCGACTCAGCCCATCGCCCGCTCCGAAAAATCGGCACGGTCTCCCCGGACCGGGTTTCGGCGTCGATGTCCATTTGGTCGGATCCGACCATAAAATCCACGTGCACCAGGCTCTGGTTGAGCCCCGCCGCCCGCCAGGCGGCTCGATCGAGATCATGTCCGCCCTCAATGAGGGGGTAGGCGTTCCCGATGGCCAGATGGCACGAGGCGTTCTCGTCGAACAGGGTGTTGTAGAAGAGTCGCCCCCGCTGGAAGATGGGCGAATCCACCGGGACCAAGGAAATCTCCCCGAGATATCGACTGCCCTCGTCTGTCTCTACGATGTGGCGCAGGGCGTTTTCGCCCCGGTCCGCCGTGGCTTCCACGATCTTCCCCTTTTCAAAGCGCAACCGGATGCCCTCAATCAAGGAGCCGTTGTGGTTGAGGGGCATGGTGCTGGACACGGTGCCTTCAACGCCCTCCCGAAGCGGCACCGTATACACTTCTTCGGTGGGGATGTTCGCCACGAAGGCCACCCCTTGGGGCGTTTGGTTCGACGCCGCGGCCCAATAGTGGGTTTCCGGCAACTCAACGGTGAGGTTCGTCCCGGGAGCGCGGTAATGGAGGCGGTGGATCCGAAGGTCTGTCAACCACTGCGCCCGCTTCTTCAAATTCTCCAAATGCTCCCGCCACGCCCCCACGGGATCCGGCCCGTCCGCCCGGGAGCAGATCAGGATGTCGTTCCACAGGGCGTCGAGACGATGTTCCGGCGGCAGCTCCGGAAAGACCTTGTCGGCCCAGGCCTGGGTCGGTGCGGACATGAGGGACCAGGCGTACTCGTCGTTCGTCCGCTTATCGTTAAAGGGCCGGAAAATCTCCGCCTGGGCGTTGAGGAAGGCCGTCACTTGCTTTGGATCGATCCCGGCAAACAGGTCCGGGTCCGTGGCGGGCAGGGCCAAATACACGGCCCCCTCGTCGGCCAGGCGCTGCACCCATTCCACCTGGTGGCGGGCCCGGGATTTAAAGGTTTCCAGATCCCCCCGCAAAATGGTCTCCCGCACCCACCATTCGTCCCCCCAGTCCACGTGGACAAACTTCGCTCCCGCCTCGTACCCCACTTCCGTCAACATCCGGGCGAATTCCACGTGTTCCGGCAGCACCTGGCGAATTCCGTAGCCGATCACCAGGTGTTGCCCCGGTTGCAGGTTCACCCCGACTTTGACCGCTAACTCCGCGTATTTGCGCAACTGGTCGCGCAGTGCATTCCCCGTCAACATGGGCTCGGCCTCCCTCGCTGAAACAGTTTCCGACTTTTCCATTATAACCCGATCTTACCCCCAATCGGAGGACACAGGCAGACATTGGCGTGGGAGCAGGTAATGCGGACCTCCGGTGGTGACGGTGGTGGCAATGGCAACAGGGGAGTGAGACGGGTGCCAGACAGGCACCTTTTTTTGCAACAGCGTCGGGCGTGTTCTGTTATACTACACTTGAGTGGAGAATGAATGACGGGTAAAGGAGGACAAGCGTTGATTACGCCACTGACGCCACTGGATTGGAAACGCCGTGCCGTGAAACTCTATCCAGACAAGATCGCAGTGATTGACGAGGACAAACGATTCACGTACCGGGAGTTTGATGACCGGGTGAACCGCCTCTCGAATGCTCTCCGCAAACTTGGGGTGGCGGCGGGCACAAAAGTTGCTGTGATGGTGCCCAACACCCATCCAATGCTCGAATGCTTTTACGGGATTTGTCAAATGGGAGCGGTGATTGTACCCCTCAACATCCGCCTCAATCCCGATGAGCTCGGGTACGTCATCGACCACAGCGATTCCGAAGTGGTCATCGTCGATGCGGAATGGGGCGAACGGATTCACGACATTCGTTCCCGGCTGCCGAAGGTCCGCCAGTATATCCAGATCGACTCCGGCTTCTCCTCCCCGTTGGAAGCCATGGATTACGAGGCCCTTTTGGCCGAATCTTCCCCCGAGCCGATCGATGTGGAAATCGATGAGAACCAGACGATCAGCATTAACTACACCAGCGGCACCACGTCGAAACCCAAAGGGGTGGTCATGACCCACCGAGGGAATTATCTGAATGCCGCCGATTTTCTTTTTCATCTTCGAGTGTCTCATGATGACGTGTACCTGCACACCCTGCCCATGTTTCACGCCAACGGCTGGGGTGGGGTCTGGGCGATCACGGCCGTAGGGGCGACCCACGTCTGCCTGCGCAAGGTGGATCCGGTGAAGATCCTGAACCTCTACGAGAAAGAGGGGATCACCCTGGCCTGTGGGGCTCCCACGGTGCTCAGTATGTTGGTCCAAGCCCCGAACGTGGAACAGGTGCGCATCACCACCCGGCCTCGGATGGGGACGGCCGGTTCACCTCCCCCCGCTGCCATCATCGACCGGGTGCAAAAATACCTCCACATGGAAGTCATCCACGTTTACGGGCTCACGGAGACTTCCCCTTTTATCAGCTACTGCGAGTGGCGCAAGGAATTCGAGAGCTTGTCGCCGGAGGAACAGGCGGTTCTCAAGGCCCGCCAAGGGGTCGAGATGGTTTTCAGCGGGGAAACGAAGGTGGTTCGGGAGGACGGTTCCGAGGTGGAGTGGAACGGTCGGGAGATCGGGGAGATCGTGGCCCGGGGCAACGTGGTCATGGAAGGGTATTACAAGCAGCCCGAGGAGACGGCTCGGGCGATCCGGGACGGTTGGTTCCACAGCGGCGATCTCGCCGTGGTGCACCCGAACGGATTTATCGAGATCGTCGACCGGCTCAAAGATGTGATTATTTCCGGCGGTGAAAACATTTCTTCGGTGGAAGTGGAAGGGGTGCTCTATCAACACCCGGCGGTGTCGGATGTCGGGGTCGTGGCCCGGCCCGACGAGCGGTGGGGTGAGGTGCCGGTGGCGCTTGTGGTGGTGAAACCGGGCCATCAAGTTACCGCGGAAGAACTGAACGAATTCTGCCGGGCGCGCCTGGCCCACTTTAAGTGCCCGAAAGACTACGAGTTCGTGGACGAGCTTCCCCGCACGGCCACGGGAAAACTGCAGAAATTCAAGCTTCGGGAGCGGTACTGGTCCGGCCGGGACAAGCGCGTGCAATGATTTCGCGCGTCCAGAACCGACCTTTGTCGAGTCCCGTGGGGAGCCCTTTGGGCTCCTCCTGCCTGTCCGCCCCGGGACCTGTCCCGCGCCCGGGCGGTCTTCCCTGCTTCTCCATACAATGGTCACAGCAGGGAGGGATCGTCGGTGGTGAATCGGTACCAGGAAGTGCTGGCGAAAGTCGGGGCGGGGAGCGCCCATCCCGGTGGCTTTGCCCTGACAAAAAAATGGATCGGTCAATTGTCCCTCGGCCCGGATACCCGGGTCCTGGACGTGGGTTGCGGCACGGGGCGCACAGCCTGTTACATGGCAAAACGGTTTGGCTGTCAGGTGACAGGTCTTGACCTTCAGCCACTGATGATTCGAAAGGCCCGGCGTCGGGCCCGCCTGGAAGGCGTTGCGGCGGAGTTCGTCCCGGGGGATTTGCTCGCCCCTCCCTTCGACGAGGCGTCTTTTGATTGGGTGATCGCCGAATCGGTGACGGTGTTCGTGTCCCGGGAGAAGGCCGTGGAGCAGTACCGAAAGCTTTTGGTGCCGGGGGGCGGAGTCCTGGACGTGGAAATGGCGGCCAGACACGCCCTGCCCGCCGAGACCGCCCGGGCGATCGAGGATCTGTACGGAGTGAAGGATTTACCACTCTATGGGGATTGGGAGGCGTTGTACCGTCGGGTTGGATTCTCGGACGTGCGACTCGTCGAGGCCCGGAGAATCGACCTGAATCGGGCTTTGAAGGACGAATGGGACGACCCGGATCGATGGGATCTGGGATCCACCGCCCTGGACGACGCCGAAGTCCGGGAGGTGCTCCGGGCTAACACCGAGCTGATGGCGCGACACGCAAAGCACTTAGGTTATGTGGTGGTGACCGGACGAAAACCGGCGAAGTGACAGACTGGCGAAGGGGTTTCAACGGACTTCGATGACCGGGAAGGGCTGTGGCCCTTCAGAAAAAAAGCCGCAGCCCGTAAAAGGCCAGGGGCAGCCACCAAAACCGGTTCCGACCGGCCAGAAAACCGAGGAACCCCCGGGATGAGCCGGACTCGGCGGAAGACTCGGCCGAAGGGGAAGGTGGCGCTCCACCGGGATTTTGGCCGAACCAGGGTCCCGCCGGCTGTACAGTTCCATGCAGGGGCGTAAAGGGCGGCCCCGGCGCCCAACCGTCTGCAGCGGGGGGATCGGGTGCAGGGGGCCGTCCCCGGCCTCTAAGCATAGGCATAAGTCGGAATAGTCCTAAAAATGCAGGTTCGATCTGCCCGCCGGGAGCCTGATTTAACGGAATAATCGGCGGCGCTTGATCCTCAGGGGACATGAGCCACATTCCTTCGGGATGCACGGCGCACACGATGCCCCGGTATGTGCCTTGGGGCGTGGCGACGGTGATGCGCTGTCCAGGGCGAACGGACGGCCTCCGGGTCTGTTGCGGGTTCGGGGTCATGGCCTTCCTCCTCACGCGCCGAAGGTGAATGGTCGACGCTCTGCCATATTCCTATGCCACTCCCCGACAAGGGGGTGTGGACGGACACCACATTTTTTTGTAAAACCCACAAAAAGGGTCTGGTACTTCCTCGGGGGAATGCGGTAAACTTAAAGCCAACGCGGGGTGGTTGCCGTCGCCGAGCCGGGTGGATGCCGGACTGCGCCGGATCCGTGCCGCGCTAACCCTCAACATCGTGTGCCAAAGGAGGAGTGGGTGCCCGTGATGCTTTTTTGCGTCGTGTGTGGGCGCCATTTTATCGGAAAGCGGGAGGACAATACCCACAACAACGAAATCATTTGTCCATTTTGCGTGGAAAAGACCGAGGCAGAGGTGCACGGGGACTCCGGGCGCCCGAAGTCCTGGCTGTTTCAGGGCGGTGAGGAGCGGGCCAGGTCGGCCCAAGCCCCGCGCGGTCGGCGCTGACAAGGGTCATGTCCTTGCCCTCTTTGGCGTACACATCGGATAGAACTCCGAGGTGGACAGGGAGGGTGGCGGCATGCGGAGGGTTTCGGGTTGGACGTTCGCGGCGGAGCGGCTAAAGATGGCGGTGGTCGTGCTTGGCGTTGTCGTGGTGGGAATGGTATTCTTGGAAGTGAACGGTGGACCCGGGCGGATTCCCGCTGGGGGACCGGGACCCGAGGTGGATGTGAGGGTACAGGGCGTGTCCGACGGCGTGGAGGTGGGCATCACGCCCCACGGGTTTGCCTGGGTGGGTGATCATGCGTCCGCGGCCCCGCAAACCGGAGGCGCGCAAGTGTTCCTCGATGGTCGTTTACTGGCCGAGCTCTACAGCCCCAAGGTGGTGTTGCAAGGCGTGGACCCGGGTGTCCACCGGGTGCGGGTGGTCTTGGTGGATCGGGATCACCGGCCGGTGGGTACCCCCCGGGAGGCCACCGTCAGCGTACCGTAGTTTGCCGTCTGGGGCGGCGGCCCAGGGGGTTGAGGCATGCATCCGTATTGGTTTCACATTGGCCCATTTCCCGTCAGAGCTTACAGCACTTTGTTCGTGCTGGCGTTTTTGCTCGGGTTCGGTGTGACTTTGTATTTGGCAAAAGTGGAACGCAAGGAGCGGTATGTGGAACACCTGTGGAATCTCGCTCCGTGGCTGTTTCTGGCCGGGGTCGTGGGGGCGAGGTTTTGGCAGGTGTTCTTTTTTGATTGGCCGTTTTACCGAGCGCATCCCTGGGAGATCCCCGCAGTTTGGCACGGGGGCCTATCGATTCAAGGCGGGGTTGTCGGAGCCCTGGTGATGGGTCTGTGGTACGTTCGGCGGCATAGGCTCAACACTTGGGAATTGATGGATCTCGCAGCCCCGGGGTTGGTGCTCGGGCAGAGCATTGGCCGGGCGGCCAATGTGATGAACGGCGACGCTTTTGGGGGGCCCACGGGCGGGGATTTCGGGATTTTGTATCCCCAAGGATCACTGGCCCGCCAGGTATACGGGGACCAACCCCTGTGGCCGGCTGAGATCTGGGAAGGCCAGGCAGACGTCGTGATTTTTGCCCTGCTCCTGATCCTGAAACAGTGGAGATTGCCCAAGGGGTGGGTGTTTTTCATTTATGTGATCCTGTACAATGGAGCGCGGTTCTTCTTAGAAATGCTTCGGGGGGACAGCCCGCGGTTTCTTTTCGGCTGGACGGCTGCCCAGTGGACCAGCGTGGCGGTGGTTGTGCTGGCAGCGGGATTTATGGTCTATCTGGCATGGCGGTCAGACCGTGAGACGGTGTGAAAAAATCCCTCTATCGTAAGATGGGGATCATTGGTACACTGGAGGCAGAGGTTTTCCCAAAGGCGGGGTTGAGGAGGTGTTGGGGATGGCGAAGCAGGGGGGTACCAGCGGCAAACCCAAAGGTCACAAGGTGGCGCTCGTGCGCATGGATGCGACGTTCTTTTTTGAACGGGCCGTGCGCTCGCTGGATCGACACGATCTTCCCCGGGCCTTGAAATACTTCCGGAAAGTCGTGGAATATGAGCCGGCGAACCCGGTCAACCACTGCAATTTGGCGGGGGTACTGTCCGAGCTCGGGGATTATCAGGCTTCGAATGAAGTGTTGGAGCGGGTTCTTCTCGAACTGGATCCGAAAATGTACGAGTGTTATTTCTACATGGCCAATAATTTTGCCAACCTCGGGTTGTACGACCTCGCCCAGGAATATGCCTCGCGTTACCTGGAAGTGGATCCCGAAGGGGAATTCGCGGAGGAAGCTGAAGAAATGTTGGATATCCTGGTGACCGAGTTCGGGACCCGCATGGTGCGCAGGCGCCGAGACGGTCGGATTCGGTTGAGGGGCGACGAGGACGTGGCGCGGCGTTTTCTGGAAGATGGAAGGTTTCTCGATGCGGCGGCTTACCTTGAAGCGAAGGTTCAAGAGTCGTCTGACGCCACCGTGGACCGAAACAACCTGTCCTTAGCGTATTATTACCTCGGAGATGTCGAAAAAGCCATCGAAACGGCCAAAGGGGTCCTGGAGCTTCAGCCTGGCAACCTCCACGCGGTGTGCAATTTGGCGATTTTTTACCGTTCTGCGGGAAAGGAAGAACAAACCCAAGCCCTCCTCGATCAACTGCGGAGACTCAGGCCGATACAGCCCGAACTGGCGTACAAACTGGGGACCACCATGGGCATTCTTCAAGAACACCGCACGGCTTATGATATTTTTAACCATCTGGTGAGGTTCTTACCGCGCCCGGAGGCGCCGGTGGTTCACGCCTTGGCGGCGGCGGCCGCGAACCTGGGGCGGTTGCGAAAGGCGGCCCGCCTCTGGGAAGAGGTGCATGTCCTGGATCCTTCTTCCGGGATCGGGCGCTATTACGAAGAGGTAGTTCGGGAGGCGATCAGCCGCGGCCTCGAGGTGCTCCCTGTCAGCTATCAATATGTTCTTCCTTATGCGGATACCACTCGTTTAAACGGTCCCGGTTCTGAAGACCCGGGGTCGAAGTTGGGGCGGGAACTTTGGCCGCCGGAGTCGGTGGTCCGTTCGTCTCTCATGTGGGTGCTCCGCCACGGGGATCCCGTCACGAAAAAGCAAGTCATTCCGTTGGTGGTGAGTTTTGGCGGAGAAGATGTGGAGCGGGCGCTGCGCTTTTTGCTTCTGGATGACGATGAGTATCTGCCGGTGAAACAGGCCGCGCTGAAAGGGATGTTTGAACTTCAGCCCGAGGAGATTGTGGAGATTGGCCTCCCTTCCAGGATTCTGCCGGTGGATTTTCGCCCGGAGTCCGCGAGATCCCTGGCCGGGCGCCCGGAGTGGCAGCGGATTGTACAACTGGCGGTTCAGGAACTCCAGGGCAGGGGGGAAACGACGCTAGCCAAAGTGGCGATGGAGATTTGGTCGGAGTTCACCCAATTGATTCATCTGCAGGCCCCCCGGGTGCGCAAGCCGGAGTTGTGGGCCGGAGCTTTGGAGTGTGCGGCCCGTCATCGGTGTCATTTGCCCTTCTCCCGGAAAGAGGTGGCCGAGCGTTACAAGGTCTCCCAGCAGGGGCTGGGGGATCGGCTGTGGTTGATCATCGAGACCTGTATGTTGACCGATTAAGTTGGGCTTGGCTTGGTCGTCCGGTGGTCTGGGGGGATCGGCATGAACGTGGGCGGAATTCTAAACAGATCTCCACACATTCTTTAGAAGATCATCACCCATCCTCGGCACGATCGGTTTAAGATATAGATGTATCACATCTGACCCCCTTTGATCTGATACAGTTGCGAAGGTGTCTTGGGACGCCTTCTTTTTTTGTGGAGAAAATGAACCCGGCCCTGGATTTTTGGTATTAAGAATA
This sequence comes from Kyrpidia spormannii, assembly GCF_002804065.1. NCBI lineage: Bacteria > Bacillati > Bacillota > Bacilli > Caryophanales > Alicyclobacillaceae > Kyrpidia > Kyrpidia spormannii. Next base: position 496,121 of record NZ_CP024955.1, read on the forward strand.
CTTCATTGTCTCTTCTTTTTGTGCCGTGATATGCTTATGGGTGAAGAGGTGGGGGGATGACGGCATGGAGGAGGAACAGGTGGAGAGAGATTTGCAGTTGGTCATCATCACGGGATTGTCCGGGGCCGGAAAGACCGTGGCGGTACAAAGTCTCGAAGACCTGGGGTATTTTTGCGTGGATAACCTGCCTCCGGCGCTGATCCCCAAGTTTGCGGAATTGATGCGCCAATCTGAAGGGAAGGTGTCCCGGTTGGCGCTGGTGTGCGACATCCGCGGCGGTTCCTGGTTCTCGCATCTGCTGATGGCGCTGAAAGACCTGGAGGAACAATACGGAGTGCAGTACCGGATCCTGTTTCTCGAAGCCCGGGACGAGGTGCTCGTGCGGCGGTACAAGGCGACCCGGCGACGGCATCCCTTGGCCCAGGGCAACCGGATTCTGGAAGGGATTGCAAAAGAACGCAGGCTCTTGGAGGAGATCCGGGACCGGGCCGACTGGATCATCGATACCAGTCTTCTCAAGCCGGCGGAGCTGAAAGAGAAGATTGCGGCGCATTTTAGCGGGTCGGACATCAATCGGCTGACTTTGCATTTGGTGTCTTTCGGATTCAAGTATGGCGTACCCATCGATGCAGATCTCGTATTCGATGTTCGATTCCTTCCCAATCCGTATTATTTGGACGCCCTTCGCCCTTTGACGGGTTTGGATCTCGACGTGTACGAGTATGTGATGAAATGGCCTGCGGCGAAGACCTTTTCCGACAAACTCACAGATATGCTGGACTTTCTGCTCCCCCAATACGTGAAAGAAGGGCGTAGCCAATTGGTGGTGGCGGTGGGGTGCACCGGTGGGCAACACCGGTCCGTGGCGATGGTGGAATTGTTGCGCCGACATTATCAAGCCCGGGAGAAGGTCCACGTGTACCACCGGGATATTCACCGGGATCTGGCGAAAGGCGCCGATGTGGATGGGTAAGACGTGGTGGGCCTGGGGCTGGGGAGTAGCGGCCTTCGGGCTGGGGTTTGTTCTGGCGGCGGGGCGGGAACTGGGACCCGCGGGGGTCGAGCGGGCGGTGTTCGGGTGGTCGGCCCTGGTGTTTGGCGTTCTGGTGCTGATTCTAGGTGCGTGGTGGGAAAAGCGCCGGAACTGGCGGGAGCGGTTGGCTCCCCTGCACCGGCCCCGGGTGGTGGTGATCGGCGGCGGAACGGGTCAATCGGTGCTCCTCCGGGGGCTCAAGATGCACGAGGTGGAGTTGACCGCCGTGGTGACGGTGGCCGACGACGGAGGGAGCTCCGGGAGGCTGCGCTCGGCTTTTGGGATGCCTCCCCCGGGGGATATACGCAATTGTCTCGTGGCGCTGGCCGACACGGAGCCGCTCATGGAACAGTTGTGGCAGCACCGCTTTCAGGGTGATGACGACGGCCTGGCCGGGCACAGCTTCGGCAATTTGTTTATCGCGGCGATGGCGGACGTGACCGGGGATTTTGAGACGGCGGTCCGGGAGGCCAGCCGGGTACTCGCGGTGCGGGGTCGGGTGTTGCCAGCAGCCCGGCGGGCAGTGGTTCTTAAGGCGAGGTTGGAGGACGGTCGGGAGATCACCGGAGAGTCTCGGATTCCCGCCGCCGGGGGGCGAATTGTGCGGGTGGCCATCGCCCCTGCGGATGCCGAGGCGCCCGAAGAGGTGGTGGAGGCGATTGAGAAAGCCGATGTGGTGGTGCTGGGACCGGGGAGCCTGTATACCAGCATCATTCCGAATTTGCTCGTCCCGGAGGTCGCCCGGGCGATTCGCCGCAGCCGGGCCTGGAAAGTCTATGTGTGCAATGTGATGACCCAGCCCGGCGAGACGGACGGGTTCACAGCCTCCGATCATGTGAAAGCGATATACGACCACATTGGATTTCCCTTTTTTGACTTTGCCGTAGTACACACAGCTCCCATTCCGGAGGAGGCCCTGCGCCGGTATCGGAACGAGGGGGCGCATCCCGTGGCGGCGGACGTCTCGGCCCTGGAGCGCATGGGTGTCCGGGTGATCACCGGGGATTTTCTCCGCCTGGACCGGTATGCGTGGCACGACGCCGAAAAAGTGAGCCGACGCATCGTGCAGTTGGCCAGGCGTGCCCGGAGGTCATGGCGGCGGCGCCGTTAAAGGGGGGATCGGCCGTGTCTTTTGCGGCGGAGACGAAAAAAGAGCTGACCGGGGTGGTGAACAAACCGTGTTGCAAGCGGGCGGAGCTGTCCGCGCTCTTGCGGTTGAACGGCAGCCTTCACACGGTGGAGAATCGAGAGGTCCTGGACATTGCCACGGAAAATGCTGCCATCGCCCGGCGGATCTACCTGTTGCTGAAAGATGTCTTTCAGGTGCACGCAGAGGTCTTGGTCCGCAAGAAAATGCGGCTACGAAAAAATAATGTGTATCTGGTTCGAATCTCCAGGCGGGCAGAGGAAGTGCTCGAGTTTTTGGAGATCTCCCGGCGAGGGGAGAGCCTGGAAGGAGGAGTGCCGACGCGGCTTCTGGGTCGGGACTGTTGTCGCCGAGCGTATATGCGGGGGGCATTTTTGGCGGCGGGTTCGGTGAACAACCCCGAGGGCGCCTCGTATCATTTGGAGATCGCCCTCGGCGATGCGGAGTTGAGTAAAGGGTTTCTCCGACTTCTGGGGACTTATGATTTGGATGCCCGGGCGATCCAACGCAAACGGGGTGAGATCGTTTATCTCAAAGAAGGGGAAAAGATCGTCGAATTTCTGAACCTCGTCGGGGCCCACCAAGCCCTGCTCCGCTTCGAGGACGTTCGCATCTTGAAGGACATGCGCAATCAAGTGAATCGACTCGTAAACTGCGAAACGGCGAATTTAAGCAAGACGGTTCAGGCGGCGGTGCGGCAGATCGAGAATATCCGCCTCTTAGAGCGCACCATCGGCTTGGACAACCTCCCGCCGAAACTCCGGGAGGTCGCCGAACTGCGCCTGCGCCACCCAGACATCAATCTGAAAGAGCTGGGGGCGTTGTTGGGTGGCGGGGTGACGAAATCCGGGGTGAATCATCGGTTGCGCAAACTGGACGAGTGGGCCAGGCGGGTGAGGGAGTCCGGAGGTTAGTCTCTTCCTCATGGACGGCCCGGGGGTGGGGTCGGGGAGGCTTGTTTGCCGTCGATTTCCAAAATCGCCGCCGTGACGAAGGTCCGGGTGATGTGAAGGGCCCGGCTTTGTTTCAGGAGGTCGGCGACACTGCGCGGCCCTCCGCCGGAGTCGGGGTCGGCGAGTTCTACGTAGTGGACCCGAGCGATGGGTCCATAGGCCGGATGACCCGGTGCCCATTCGAAGATCCACCGCTGTCCGGGGATGTAGATGAGGCGGTTCTGTTTGCGGTCGACGCCCCGAATGCCGAGGTAGATCCGGTTGACGGCCAGGGGAGCGAGGCCCCCGTCCAAAAAGGCGACTTCGTTGCTGTCGTGCCAGGCCAGCACGGTGGGCCACAGCGTCCGGGTAGATGGGGGGACCACGGGAGTATGCACGACGTGTCCGGGGGTGTGAATGCGGCTGGCCCGGTTCAGAACGTCGGTCACGCTGCGGACGGCATCGGGCTGAAGGCCGGAGTGGAGTTCAAAATAATGCACAAAGCGAAGGGCGCTGTAGCCCGGCCGCCCCGGCAGGGCATCGAGGATGGGCCGATGGCCTTCGACGAGTTGGGGACGTCCTTCTGAACTCCAGCTTCGCACCGCGATATAAATTCCCGCCGGTGCCAGAGCGGTCGGCCCACCGGCGAGGAAGCGCACGGGCTTGCCGTTCCACCAACCTTCGCTGAGATCCCGGTCGTGTTCTTGAATCATGACGGATGCCTCCTTCCGCCGGGGTCACCTAGGCCAGTGTATGCAGGAGGGCGGACTGGGTGTGCGCTGGCGGACAAAGATATGGGGGGCCGGGTTGGCAAAAGGCAGGGGGGCACCGGGACGTGTGAGAAAGAGCGGCCCAGAGGAGGGGTGAATGGGTGAGTACGAGGAGGCAGATCGTGGCCGGTTCGCCCTTTGATCGGTCGGAGACAGCGCCCGGGGCCGGGGTCCTGTGGTTGGTCCCGGACGGGGCGGTGGCCCGGGCGGTCCGGGACCGGTGGCTAGAGGTCGCTGACAGCCTCGGCTCCGGTAGAGTGTGGACGTTGGAAGAAGCGGCGGCAAGTCTTCTTTCGGCCGCCGGAGAACGCTGGATTCCCATCTCCAGGGCCGTCCGAATGCGTCTGGTCGGCCGTGCCATGGCTCGGCTCGGGGCGCCCTGCGGAGGACCGGCGCTGGATCCCCTCGCTTGGCCGGGTGTCCGGCGCAGGGCGGCGAGGCTCATTCAGCGGCTGCGGGAAGCGGAAATCCCCCCGGAGATTTTGGAAGAGGCGGCGGAAGGATTGCCCCGGCGGGAGGCGGGCCGGGTGCGCTGGCTGGCCGGGCTGCTTCGGGCGGTGGTGGAGGCCCAGGGAATGCGCGGAGGGGCGGCGGACGAGGCGGAGATGTTGGGACGGGCGGCGGCTCTCCTCGGGGAGCGCCCCCTTCCGGAGTGGCTGCCCGGGGTGAGCCGGGTTGTTGTGTACGGATTTTCCAGGTTGAGTGCCGCGGCTGTCCGGTTTGTGGCTGCGATACGGGGCGTTGAGGCGGTGGAGGTCTGTCTTCCCCCTGTCGAGATCCCGGGGGTGCTCAGCGATAGCGGGCCTTTGGAACGGGGTGGATGGAGGCTTCTGACCCGCCAGGGTTTTACCATGCAACCAGGGGGCAATCTGTTGCCTCAAGGCGGTCGTCGCCCAGCGGCGGCAAGTCTTGCTTTTCCCGACGAAGCGAGCCAGTGGGCGGGAGTCGCAGGCTGGGTGGCGGATCGGCTGGCGGAGGGCCTTTTACCCCGGCGGATCGCCGTGGTCACCAGCCGGCCGCCGACGCCGGACTCGGCTTTGGTTCGGGCTTTGGCGGATCGGGGGATCTCCCTGGCCGAGCCGGTGGTACGCCCCGGAACGGCGGCGCCGTTGATTCAATTTGTGCTCAGTTTATTGGAGTTGGCACAGGGGCTTTGGAGCCGGGCGGCGCTTTTTACCGTGGCGTCCGATGTGTACGCCCCGGACGGACGACCGCGGCACTGGGTGTTGGCCCGGAGGGCAGACCCACGCCTGGAACGCGCGGGGGCCGACGGGTGGATGGCCGGTGTCCGGAGAGCCCTGGAGGCGGAGACCGATCTTTTACCCGGGGAGCGTAGGGAACTGGAGGATGTTCTCACATGGCTCGCACAGTTGCGGGACCGGCTGGCGGCGATGCCGGAGAAGGGGTCGTTGTCCGAATGGGCGGACGCCCTGGAAGGCTTGCTGGAAGAGATGGAAGTAGAGCGGGCCCTGCGCCGTCGGGCGCGAGAAGCTGGATCGGAGGAATGGGAGGGGATACGCCAGGATCTAGAAGCTTATGCCGTGTTGCGGGCCATGCTGCGGGAGTGGCGGGAGACGGACAGTTGGGTGGGATGGCCGGGGAGGTGTACCCGGGGGGAATGGGCGCGTTGGTTGCGGGAAGAGCTGGAGGGTCGCCGGTTGATCGTTCGGCCGGGTCAAGAAGATGGGATCCGGGTGGTGTCTCCGGAGACGGCCTGGGTTTTGGATCTCGAAGCGGCGGTGGTTCCGGATGTGAACGAAGGGATCTGGCCTCCCCCGGAGCGGGAAGAAGGGTTTCCCGAATCCCTCTACGATGTACTGGAACGCCGGGGCTATGAATGGCCCCGGCCGGCAGAAGTGCGAACCCAACATGAAGAACACCTGTTGCGTCTCCTGGCAACCCCGGGTATCCAGGTGGCTTTGACTTACATAGAAGCGGAAGGGAAGCTTCCGTCTCGGATTCTTGAGCAACTGTGGCGGAGTGGGCAATGTCTCCCCGGGGGTGGGCAAGAATTCGGCTCGGTCGCAGGGCTTCCCCAACAACCCGGAGATCCCAGGGAGGCCGGACCTCCCTTTGCCCATGTGGCCCAGTGGCGGGAGTGGGAGGCGCAGAGGGCGCTTGCCGCAGGTGCGCCAGAGATTTGGATGGACGCTCCTGCCGATCCGGTTGGCGATCCCCTGTCCGGACGGTGGCGAAGGCTCGCGGCCAAGGCGATGATCGAAAAACTTCGCGAAAGTCCGGAATTTTCCCCGTGGGAAGGCCGACTGTCCAGTGATTTTGCCCAGGCCGAGTTCGGCCAGCGCTTTTCCGAGGACCGGGTTTACAGCGTATCGATGTTCAACGATTACGGGACGTGCCCGTTTCGCTTTTTACTGCGGCGGGTCTGGAAGATCGAAGTGGAGAGGGGGGCCCGGGAACCTTTGGACGCGCTGGAGGCGGGCCTGCTGTATCACCGGGTGCTGAGCGGATTGTTTCGCGAAGTTCGGGATCTGGCAGAAGCAGGGGACGGGAACCTGTGGTTCGATATCGACCGGGTGCTGGGGCTGCTGGACCGACGGTGGGGGGAGGAAGTGCAGGCCCTGGAAGAGCGGTTGGGGTTGAAGGAATTCCCGACCTGGTCCCTCCAACGAGAACGGATGAGGAACCGAATTTGGAAGTGGGTCGCTTACGACTGGAGCCAGCGCCGGGGATCTGGCCTGCGGCCGAGGTATTTTGAATGGGCTTTCGGGGGCGAGGACGATTCGTCCGACCCGGCATCTTCTCCGACCCCCATGGCGGTGGAGGGGCTTTTGTTTCAGGGGCGAGTGGACCGGATTGACGCCGATGCCCAGGGCCGGTTCATCGTTTACGACTACAAACGGACCACCGGTGGCGGGCGGCATGGCAAAGCGGCCATCGCGAAAGGAATCGATGTGCAACTGCCCCTTTATATGGAAATTGTCCGCCAAGCGCTTTACCCGGATGGGGAACCCCTGGGTGCGGCGTATTATGGGATAGAGCGCCCGGATCGTCAAAAGGAAGGCCTCTGGCGTAAAGGGGCGGACCACGGCTTGGGCCCCCGCGTGGGCCTTGGGGACGAGGAGTGGCGGGCGTTGATCAATCAAGCCCTGGACTATATTCTGGAATATCACGGCCGGATGCGGGCAGGCGATTACCCGGTGGCTCCCGGGGCTTGTCTGGAGCGGAGTTGTGAATTCGGGCACGCATGCCGCAAACATGACGTCTTGCTGTTGCGAAAAGGTGTGGGGTCCAAAGGGGAGGATCAGAGCGGTGCTGAGGCCGACTGAAGATCAGTGGAAGGCGATTACAGCCCTCAGGTCCGATGTGGTGGTGACCGCTGGGGCGGGTTCCGGGAAGACCTGGGTGTTGACCGAGCGATATGCGGCCATGTTGAATGGGCGGCCTACCCTTCCTCCGCCCGAGGACACAGATGCGCCCATTCCGACCGGCGCGCCTTGCCGGCCGGGGGAGATCATCGCCATTACGTTTACCGAAGCGGCGGCGGCGGACATGCGGAGAAAAATCCGGGCCCGGCTGAGGCAGTTGATCGAAGCGGGGGAAACGAGGCTCTTGCCCTACGAAGAAGAGCTGGAAACCGCCCCGATTAGCACGATCCACAGCTACTGCGCGGCTCTGATCCGGCGGTATCCTTTTGAGGCCGGGGTGGACCCGGACTTCGTGGTGCTGGACGAGCCCGAGGCCCGGCGAATCCTCCGGGAATCGGCCCAGGAGGCCATCCTGGAGGCCTTGAAGGAAGAGGAGCCGGCGATTCGCACCGCCCTGCTCGTCTACGGGGAGACAGGGGCGATGGACCTGGTCCTGCAACTGGGGACCACCTGGCGGGAGGAGGACCGAACCGGGGCTGAGGTGTGGGCGGTCTCCCGGGAATCCCTGGCCCGGGAAGCAAAGCGGTGGTTGCAGGTCCGGGAAGCCCTGCTCGATGCCGGACGGCGAATGGTGGAGGACGGACAAAAGGTGTCGTCCACCACGAAGGCTTACGAGAAAATCATGAAGTTTGCGGCGAGTTGGCCGGAGATGGAGGAGGCCCTAGCTTCCTGGGACGGCCGGGTCACCGAAGACTGGGAGGAGCGGCTGCGCCGACTGGATAAAGAGATGTGGAGCGGTAACGCTCCCAAGGTCCTCGGCGATGCGGTGGCAGAGTGGAAGGCCGCGGTGAAAGCGGCGGCAGAAGCGGTCCAAGCGGCCGATCTCCCTGAGGTCACCGAGGGGCTGTGCCGGTTGTGGGATCGGGTCGCCCGGCGGTACGAAGAGAAAAAGGCCGGACACCGGGCTCTCGATTACACAGATCTGCAACTGAGGGCGGTGCGGCTGCTGGAAGACTCTGAGGTGCGCCGCCACTGGATCGCTTCCTTGCGGTATGTGATGGTGGACGAGTTTCAGGATACGAACCGCCTTCAGGCCCGCCTGGTGGGACTCTTACTCGATGGCGGCGCGCGGCTGTTTGTCGTCGGGGATGGGAAACAGTCCATTTACCGGTTTCGTGGAGCCGATGTGTCTGTGTTCGTCGAAACCCGCCAGCAGGTGCAGGAAAAGGGTGGGGTCGCCGTGTCCCTTCGACACAACTTCCGTTCCCAGGGCCCCATCTTAGACTTTGTCAACCGCGTCCTCGGTCCGGTTATGGGTGAATCGGAGAACGGGGAAAACAACGCCGCCCCGCAATCCTCCAAAATCGAGTACGAACCCCTCGTCCCGACCCGCGAGAAAATGGGGGGATCGGTCGAAATCGTGCACATCGATTCCGAAGGTTTGGCCGGTCGCCTGGTCGAAGCCACCGAGGCTGCTCGTTGGATCCGGCGTTTTATACAAAGCGGGGGTACCGTGGGGGACGAATCCGGTCCCCGTCCGGCCCGCTACGGTGACGTGGCCATGCTCCTCGCCGTCTCCACACACCTGCCCGTGTACGAACTCGCCCTTCAAGAGGCCGGGGTGCCGTACCGCATCGCCGGAAGCCGGAACTTTTTTCGCCGCCAGGAAGTCCGGGATCTCATCCAGGTTTTGCGGTGGGTGTACGATCCCGGTGATGAGGTCGCCATGATTGGAGCGCTGCGTTCGCCCTTGTTCGGCATGTCGGACGATGGGCTGACGATCATCGCCCTGGCCACGGGCCGAAGGAAAGAAAGTGGACTGCTGGCGTTCTCGGCGGATCCGCTCGGGTGGGTCGACGGAAGTCACAAACTTCCCCTTTCCCCATGGGATCGAAGGGCGGCGGAGGATGCGGCACGGCAGGTCGCCAAGTGGCGCCGACGGGCCGCCTGGGAATCGGCGGGGGCCCTGGTGGAGCGGATCGTGGATGAAACGGGGATCGTGCCGACTCTCCTGCAAACCTCAGGTGGCAGGCAAAAGGCGGAGAACGTGCGTCGTTTTATTGAAATGGCCTACGAGAGGGAAGCTGAGGGACGGGTGTCCCTATCCGCTTTTCTTTCCTGGATTCAATGGCAAATCGAGGACGACACCGACGAGGAGGAAGCCCAGGTTGTCGACGGGGCCGATGCGGTGACGGTGATGACGGTCCACCAGTCCAAGGGTCTGGAGTTTCCCGTGGTGGTGCTACCGGATTTGGCCCGGCCTTTTCGCTCCCGGAGAGAGATGTGGTGCATGGACGAAGACGGGGCTTTGGCGGTTAAATGGCCCGGGGTCGGGGAGTACGCCGGCTTCGGGTGGTATGAGCGGGTGCGGGAAGAAGAGGCGCGCAAAGACCGGGAGGAGGAGATGCGCAAATTTTATGTGGCATTGACCCGGGCCCGGGATCACCTCGCCCTTTTTGGCACTCGAAAGCTGCCCTCCAAGGAAAAAGATCCGCTGACGGTGGACCAGGCCCGGAGTTGGTTTGATTGGCTGATCTGTTCCCTCGCTCAGGGCGACCTTTCGGGCGCCGAGGAGTTGGTTGGCCATGCAGGCGAAGGCGTGATCTGGACCCGGGTGGCAGCGCCGGATCCAATGGTCGGGTCCATAGACGCGGCCCGCCCGCAGCCCAAAAACAGAGGCGTCAGCGAGGACCGGCCCGGCGAAGGCCCGGAGGTGATCGAATCCCTTGATTCCGGCGCACAGATGGCGGAGGGCCAGGCGAAAGGAGAGGCCGCCCGACTGGTCCACCACATTCTCACCCTGGGGGATGCCGAGGGGGGCTGGGATCGAGAGGATTTCGTGATCACGCCTGGCGGCGGGCCTCTCGGACGTCCGGAGATGGCCACCGTGTCCGCCAGCCGTTTGTTGGAGTATGATATCTGCCCCCGGCGCTACTACTATCACTGGGCTTTGCGCCTGCCCGCCCTCGATCAGGCCTTTGAAACGGCGAGTGGGGACGGAGTGCCAGGTGAACAGGAGATCCCTGACCCAGAGATGGGTGGGGATCAAGGGCCAGCGGAGATCGAGGGAGTCGGTTGGTCTCCTCTTCTCCGAGGTACGGTGGTTCACCGGGTGTGTGAGCGCTGGACCGGGGCGGAACCGATTCTGGACCGCTTGGACCAGGTGTTGGAGGAATTTCGTTTAATGGGCCCGCTCGGCCGCAGGGCTCGGGAAGAGGTGCGGGAGGAGTTGCTCCGTTACGCCGACGGGGAGTTGTCCAAACGGCTAAACCGGGCCCAGCGCGTGTGGAGTGAGTGGCCTTTCTACCTCCGGTTACAAGGAGCAGAACGGGTCTGGGACCTTCATGGGCAGGTGGACAAAATCTTTGTCGCCGACGGCCGCACGGTGGTGGTGGATTTTAAGACGAACCGCACGGCGCCGGACGGGGTGGGGGCCCTGGTGGATCATTATCGGCTTCAAGTCCAACTGTACGCGTGGGCGGTGGGACGAAATCTCGCCCTTGTGGATGAGGCGTATCTGTACTTCACAGACCCGGGCGTACTCGCCCCGGTGCCGGTCGATCCCGAGAACGTGAGGGAAGCATTGGAACGCGTGGATGCTAGGCTCAATCATTTGTCGCGAGAATGGCGCATCGAAGCGTATCCTTTTACAGAGGACCTCTCGATGTGCCGGGTCTGTCCGTATCGGGCCATTTGTCCCGGGTTTGCCCGGGGCTCGGCCGGTGGCTGAGATGGTGCGCTTGGGTGGCGGCGAACAGATCGCGGAATAGGGTGTCGGCACCGGGGTCGAGCACGGCGAGCCCAGCTTCGGTCACGCCGCCGGGGACCGAAACTCTCCGACGCACGTCTTCGGGGGTAATCCCGTTTTCAAAGAGGCGGGCGGTGGCACTCCATGTCAGTTGTAGCAGATGCTCGGCGTCACCGGCACCGATTCGGCCCGTGGCTGACGCTGCCCGGGCGAAGGCTTGAAGGATGGCGGCGAAGAATGCCGGCCCGCAACTGGTGAGGTCTGCGTACACCCGAATCTGATCGTCGGTGACCGGTAAAGGGGTGCCGATGAAGGACAGGAGCCCGTCCACGCTCCGGCAGCTTTCCCGGTCCATCCGGGGTCCGTACTGGGTTAGGATTGCGCCGCCCCCTGCCAACTGGGTGATGCTGGGAATGATTTTTCCCACACGGGCCGGAACTCGGTGTTCGAGGCGCTCCACCTCAAACCCGCTGGCGGTGATCAGAAGGACGTGGTCCGGCGAGAGAAAGGGGCGAATTTGGTCGATCACCGGGTCGAGATCTGGCGATTTAACGCAGATAAATAGGGTTTGTGACCGCTGGGCCACTTCCGCTGCCGTCGCCACCATGACCAGACTGGGAACCCGCCGGGCGAGGGCGGCAATTTTGTCCCGGCTGCGATTGCAAGCGACAAAGTCCGGGGGTTCGGGCAGTTTTGAAGACAACGCCTCGATCAACATGCTTCCGATGGTCCCGGTCCCGATACACCCAATGCGCATGACCAACCCTCCCAGAGATGCGTGGTCATTATTGAATTGTACGGCCTGCCGGGCAACAACATGCCGATTTCCAGGGATTTTTGTCGAACCCGCGGCAGGAATGTTGCGCTATATCGCGAAATAGTTAAACTGTAAAGAAGGATTGAAGCGGGGATGAACAGGAGGTGAGGACGGATGCAGATGGGGTTCGGACTGTGGCAGCAACAAACGCAAAAGTTGATCCTTACTCAAGAGTTGCGCCAAGCGATCGCAATTCTGCAATTGTCTTCCTTTGAGTTATCGCAATACTTACAACAAGAGATGGCCGAGAATCCGGTGATGGAATGGGAAGAGGCGGCCGGGGCTGAGGGATGGGGGGAATTTGACGCTTGGTTGCGGGAATCCGGTCCAGACCCGGGGCTGCTTCGCTCGATGCGCGAGTCGTATCGGGAGCCCCCGGCGGATGTGGCGGCCAGATCCGAGAATCTCGAAGACCATTTGATGGTTCAGTTGTCCGATCTCCGACTGAGCCCCTTAGAAAAACGGGTGCTGCGCTACGTCATCGGGAATATCGACGAACGCGGCTATGTGTCCATGTCCAGCGCCGAGATGGCCGCACAGCTCGGGGTGGAGGAAGCGTTGGTCGAGCGGTGCCGCCGTCGGTTGCATGGCCTGGAGCCCCTGGGGATCGGGGCGCTGGACCTGAGGGAATGTCTCAACATTCAGGCCCGGGAACGTTATCCCGACGAGCCTGGTCTGAAGGATCTGATCGATCATCACCTTCAGGATGTGGCCGAGGGGCGTCAGTCGAGAATCGCCCAAGCTTTGCAGATCGACCTCCAAGAAGTACAGCGTCTGTCCGACCTTTTGAAAACTTTGGACCCGAAACCCGGGAGGATGTTTTTTGGGGATCAGGTCCGGTTTGTGATTCCTGATGTGACCATTGAGCGGGTGGGCGGGGACTACGTGGTGATGGTACACGATCGGCTCACGCCGCATTTGCATATTAATCCCATCTATCGCCGGATCGCCTCAACCCAAGGGGCGGACCGGGAGGCGAAATCCTATCTGTCGAAAAAAATCCAATCGGCCATGTGGTTGATCCGCAGTTTGGAGCAGCGAAGACAGACGATTCTGCGGGTGACCGAAGCCATTGTGGAGCTGCAGAGGGACTTTTTCGACCGGGGATTGGAGTACTTGCGCCCGATGACCCTGCGCCAGGTGGCGGAGCGGGTCGGGGTGCACGAATCCACCGTCAGCCGGGCCACCACGGGCAAATACGCCCAGACGCCCCGGGGAGTATTGGAGTTAAAATATTTCTTTAGCTCAGGGGTTCAGACCCGAGGCGGAGAAGGGGCATCGGCGGAGAGCATCAAGGCGAAGATTCGCAAATGGATCCAGGAGGAGGATCGGTCAGACCCTCTGAGCGACCAGCGCCTGGCCGACCTTTTGCAGCAAGAGGGCATTCGGATCTCCCGCCGAACCGTGGCTAAATACCGCGAGGAACTCCGCATTGCCTCGTCAGCCCAGCGCCGGCGCCATGGTTCCTGAGGCCCCCCAAAGGCCGGCGAGGGACCATTCCCCTCTTGCCGGCCGAAAGGGTCCTGCGTATACTGGAGTAAAAGGAGGTTCCGCATGGAACGGAGCCGCCTCTTATTTAGCCCTGATCGGGACAAAAAAAGTACATGCGGGACACATTATGTCCCGAAAGAAGGTGGGAGAGGCGAGTGGATCCGTGGAACGTGGAACGGCGGGATGAAGCCATGAAAAGTCTGCTGACCCTGCAGCAGAGGTTGGTGCCCGATGTGATCGAGACGATGAAAGGCCGGTTTCGCATCCTGCGGCAGATGTACGACATGCAGCCGGTGGGCCGCCGGACCCTGGCCCAGGTGATGGACACCACCGAGCGCATTTTGCGGGGCGAGGTGGACTTTTTGAAGGACCAGGGCCTCGTGGCCGTGGACAGCAGCGGGATGCGTCTAACGCCTTTGGGGGAGTCCCTGCTGGATGCCCTGGGGGAAGTGATGGGGATTCTAGATGGGCGGGCGGATCTGGAGCGGGAATTGCGCCGGGTGCTGGGGTTGCGAGCCGTGCGGGTCGTCTCCGGTGACGTGGATGAAAATCCCGAAGTCAAGGGCGATCTCGGGTTTACCGCCGCCCGGTTTTTGCGGGAGGTTCTCCGCCGGGGGGACGTGGTGGCGGTGACCGGGGGGACGACGGTGGCCGCGGTGGCGGCCCGGATGCCGCCTGTTCACCCGGGGAATATTTTGGTGGTCCCGGCCCGGGGCGGGGTGGGAGAGCGGGTGGAATACCAGGCCAACACCATTGCGGCCGATCTCGCCGAGCGACTCCGGGCGGAGTACCTCCTGTTTCATGTCCCCGACCGGCTCAGCGAAGAGGCGTACCGATCCTTGGCCGGCGAGCCTCAGATCGCAGAAAAACTGCACCTCATTCGACAAGCGAGCATTGTCGTTCACGGGATCGGCCAGGCTATAGCTATGGCCCGGAGAAGGCGCTTGCCGCCAGAAGAAATCGCCGTGCTGGAAGAGCGGGGCGCCGTAGGGGAAGCTTTTGGATACTATTTTGACCAAGATGGGCGAATCGTGTATCAACAACATACCCTGGGCCTGGGCCTGGGGGATATTTCCGGTATGCGGGCGGTGATTGCCGTAGCGGGCGGTCGCGGCAAGGCGGGAGCTATTGCCGCGGTGGCCAAGGCGGTGGCGCCCCACATGTTGGTGACGGACGAAGGCGCGGCCCGGGAGATCCTGGCCCGGTACAAGGGTTGCGGAGACCAGGGCGAGGGCGCCAAAACCGCCGAAATTCATGAGATTTCCTGAGCGACCGGCCGCCCGGGCGGTCCGGTGGCGAAGTGGCATTGAAAAAGTGGAGGGATCTGGGCATGAGGATGGCGATCAACGGGTTTGGGCGAATCGGGCGCAATGTGTTTCGGGCGGCTTACCGCCGAGGAGATGTGGAAATCGCGGCGGTGAACGACCTCACCGACGCCGAAACTTTGGCAATGCTATTAAAATACGACTCGGTGCACGGGATTTTTGATGCGGAGGTCCGGGCGGAAGGGGACGCCCTGGTGGTGAACGGCAAGCGGATAAAGGTATGTGCGGAAGCCGATCCTACCCGTCTGCCCTGGGGGGAGTTGGACATCGACGTGGTGGTGGAGTCCACAGGGAGGTTCCGCAGCCGGGAGCAGGCCAAGGCCCATTTGCAAGCCGGGGCGAAGAAAGTGATCATCACGGCGCCGGCCAAGAATGAGGATCTGACGGTGGTGATGGGGGTCAATGAGGGGGCTTATGATCCTGAGCGGCATTTTATTATCTCGAATGCCTCCTGCACCACCAACTGTTTGGCCCCCTTGGCGAAGGTTCTTCACGAGCAGTTCGGGATTGAACGGGGCTTAATGACCACCGTTCATTCTTATACCAACGACCAGCGAATCCTGGATTTTCCCCATAAAGATCTGCGCCGTGCCCGGGCGGCGGGGCTGTCCATTATTCCCACCACCACCGGGGCGGCCAAGGCGGTTGCCCTGGTCCTGCCAGAGCTGAAGGGAAAACTGAACGGGTTTGCCATGCGGGTACCCACGCCGAACGTTTCCGTGGTGGACCTGGTGGTGGATGTGCGGCGCTCCACCACGGTGGATGAGGTGAACGCCGTTTTGCGCGAAGCGGCAGAAGGGCCGCTCAACGGCATTCTGGGCTATACCGATCAGCCCCTGGTCTCGAGAGATTTCAATGGGGACCCCCGGTCTTCCGTGGTGGACGGCCTGTCCACGATGGTGATGGAGGGCACGATGATCAAGGCGGTAGCCTGGTATGACAACGAATGGGGATATTCGAACCGGGTGGTGGATTTGGCGGGGTACATGGCCCGCCAGGGATTCCCGTCCCGGGAAAAAGCGCTGGCGGCCCTCGGGGTGTAAACATCCCGGATGCTGGCGGTTAAAAGCCGGGAAGGGAGTTCCGTTTGATTGCATTCCCGGGACGTAAACTGACCCGATGGGATGATGTGGGTCCAGTTCCGTCCCGCTGCAAAATCTGTTAGGATTAGAATGGTTGGATGAGGAGGAGGCGGCCCTTCTCCTCTTTGCATGTGCGGGAGAGCCTGTGAACGGAGGGAGATGGGGGATGGACAAAGCAACGATTCGGGATGTGGAGGTTCAGGGAAAGCGCGTTTTTGTGCGGGTGGATTTTAACGTGCCCATCGAGGACGGCCGGGTGGTGGACGATGGCCGAATCCGCGCGGCTCTGCCCACGATTGAGTATCTCATTCGGGGCGGAGCACGGTTGATCCTGGCGTCCCACCTGGGCCGCCCGAAAGGCCGGGTGGATGAGCGGTATCGGCTGGACCCGGTGGCCCGGCGCCTTCAGGAGCTTCTCGGCCGGCCCGTACATAAAGTGGATGCTGTGGTGGGACCGGAAGTGGAACAGGCGGCGGCGGGAATGGGTCCCGGAGATGTGCTGTTGTTGGAAAATGTTCGCTTTGAGCCCGGGGAGGAGAAAAATGATCCTGCCCTGGCCCGGGCTTGGGCGGGTTTGGCCGACCTGTACGTGAACGACGCCTTCGGGGCGGCCCACCGAGCCCATGCTTCTACGGCGGGGTTGGCGCAGTTTTTGCCGGCGGTGGCCGGGCTCTTGATGGAGCGGGAGTTGACCGTGCTCTCCCGGGCCCTCAGCCACCCGGAACACCCTTTTGCGGCGGTACTCGGTGGGGCTAAGGTGAGCGACAAGATCGGCGTGGTGGCCCGTCTTCTGGAAAAAGTGGACCGGCTCCTCATCGGGGGCGGAATGGCCAACACGTTTCTCGCCGCCCGGGGCTATCGCATGGGGAGTTCCTCCGTGGAGGAAGACCGCCTGGAGACCGCCCGGGAGACCTTGCGGACGGCGGAGGGCCGGGGGACAGCCCTTCTTTTGCCCGTGGATCTGGTGATCGCCGATCGCTTTTCCGCCGATGCCCAGCGCCGGACGGTGCGGGTGGAAGAGGGGGTTCCGGAGGGCTGGATGGCCCTGGACATCGGCCCGGAGACGGTTGAGCGTTGCCGGGCGATGCTGGCGGATGCCCACACGGTGATCTGGAACGGGCCGATGGGGGTATTCGAGATGGAACCTTTTGCGGCCGGGACTTTGGCGGTGGCCCAGGCCATGGCCGGGGTGAAGGGCACCACCATCGTCGGCGGGGGAGATTCCGCCGCGGCAGTGACCAAAATGGGACTGGCAGACCGCATGACCCACGTGTCCACCGGGGGCGGGGCGTCGCTGGAATTTCTCGAAGGGCGCGTGCTGCCCGGGGTTGCGGCCCTTCTGGACCGGGAGGCGGTGCGGGGATGAACGCGGCCCGGAAACCGCTTTTGGCGGCGAACTGGAAGATGAACAAAACGCCCGAGGAGGCCCTGTCCTTTTGGCACGAGTTTTCGGGGCGGCTATCCGGGGAAACCGGGCGGGTGGAGGTGGTGATTTGTCCGCCTTACCCCGCTCTGCCCGCCCTGCAGGGGGCGGACCTCCGGGCCCGGGGGGTGTATTTGGGGGCCCAGAACGTTCACTGGGAGTCCCGGGGGGCGTTCACCGGAGAGGTGTCGCCCGGAATGCTCCGGGCCGTGGGGTGTTCCCACGTGATCGTGGGCCATTCCGAACGACGGGCCTATTTTGGCGAGTCGGACGAGGCGGTGAAGCGAAAGCTCCGGGCGGCGCTCGAAGAAGGGATGACGCCGATTCTCTGTGTCGGTGAGACGTTGGAACAGCGCACGGCGGGGCGGGCCGAAGAGGTGGTGGCCGCCCAGCTCACCGCCGCTTTAGAAGGACTTGACACCGGCCGGGCGGCCCGGGTGGTGGTGGCTTACGAGCCGGTGTGGGCGATCGGGACCGGGCGGTCCGCCGAGTCCCGGGATGCCGGGGAAATGGCGGCGGCGGTGAGGCGCCGGCTGCGGGAGTTGGCGGGTCCGGCGGCGGAGGAGATCCGGATTCTGTACGGGGGTAGCGTGGCCCCGGATAATTTTGCACAGTTTTTGGCGGAGGCCGAGGTGGACGGCGGGCTCGTGGGCACGGCGAGTTTGCGTCCAGAATCGTTTTTCGCCTTGGTGGCTTCGGCGGCGAAGGCCGCCACTGCCCAGGCGGGGGAAGGAGAGGCACAATGAATCGTCCACGTCCCGTGGCGCTGATTATTTTGGATGGTTTTGGACTTCGGGAGGAGCGGGAAGGCAATGCGGTGGCCCAGGCCCGGAAACCGAATTTTGATCGTTATTGGAAGGAATATCCGCACACCCAGCTTCAGGCCAGCGGGGAGGCGGTGGGGCTGCCCGCCGGCCAGATGGGCAACTCCGAAGTGGGGCATCTCAATCTGGGCGCGGGCCGGGTGGTGTATCAGGATCTCACCCGGGTGTCCAAAGCGATCCGGGACGGGGATTTTTTCCGCAATCCCGCACTGCTCGGGGCGATGCGCCACGTGAAGGAATTGGGCAGCCGGCTTCACCTGGCGGGGCTGCTCTCCGACGGGGGGGTGCACAGCCATATTGAGCATTTGTTCGCGCTTTTGGAGATGGCCCGACGGGAGGGCGTGGACCGGGTGTATGTCCACGCGTTTCTGGACGGCAGGGATGTCCTGCCCGAGTCGGCCCGGATGTATGTGCGGCAGTTGATCGAACGGATGCGGGAGCTCGGGGTGGGGCAGATTGCCACCTTGTCGGGGCGCTATTACGCCATGGATCGGGACCGGCGATGGGAGCGAACCGCCAAAGCCTACCGGGCGATGGTGTATGGGGAGGGGGAAACGTACACCGATCCGCTCGAAGCCCTGGAGGCGAGCTTTCGCCGGGGGGTGACGGATGAGTTCGTGGTCCCGATGGTGATGGTGGATGAAGCCGGGCGGCCGGTGGGCTCCGTGGAAGACGGTGATGCGGTGATTGTGTTTAATTTTCGTCCGGACCGCGTGGTCCAGATTTCCCGGGCCTTTACAGAGAAGGATTTTCAGGAGTTCGATCGGGGGCCGAAGCCGCCGGTGGTGGACTACGTCTGCATGACCCAGTACAGCGAGGCGATTCGCGCTGAAGTGGCCTTTGGGCCGGAGTCTTTGACCAATACTCTGGGGGAGATTCTGGAACGACATGGAATGCGCCAGTTGCGCATTGCTGAGACGGAAAAATACCGCCATGTGACCTCGTTTTTCAGCGGCGGACGGGAGGAGCCCTTCGAAGGGGAAGATCGGGTGCTGATTCCTTCCCCCAAGGTGGCGACCTACGATCAGAAGCCGGAGATGAGCGCTTATGAGGTGGCGGATGAGGCGGTGGAGCGGATTCGCTCCGGGGTTCTGGACGTGGTGGTGTTGAATTTTGCCAATCCGGATATGGTGGGTCACACCGGTGATCTCCAGGCGGCGATCCGGGCGGTGGAAGCGGTGGATGAATGCCTGGGCCGGGTGGTGGAGGCGGTGCTCGCCCAAGGCGGGGTGGCCCTGATTACGGCGGACCACGGAAACGCCGATGTGATGGTCGACCCGGAGACGGGGGGCCCGTGCACCACCCATACCACCAATCCGGTGCCCTTCATCGTGACGAAACCGGGGGTTCACCTCCGGGAGGGCGGCGTCCTCGCCGACATTGCGCCGACGATACTCGATTTGTTAGGATTGGAGAAGCCAAAGGACATGACGGGGCGGGGGTTGGTGCTGTGAACACGACGATTTATGAAATCACGGCCCGGGAAGTGCTGGATTCCCGGGGCAATCCGACTGTGGAAGTGGAAGTTGAGCTCGAAGGCGGGGCGACGGGGCGGGCCATTGTTCCTTCCGGAGCTTCCACCGGCGCCCACGAGGCGGTGGAATTGCGGGACGGCGGGGAGCGCTACGGCGGAAAAGGGGTCCGGAAAGCTGTGGGCCACGTCAATGAGACCATCGGGCCGGAGTTGATCGGACAGGACGCCCTGGATCAGGTGGGGATCGACCGGCTGATGATCGACCTCGACGGAACGCCCAACAAAGGCCGGCTGGGGGCGAACGCCATCCTCGGGGTGTCCATGGCGGTGGCCCATGCCGCATCCCAAGCCGTGGGGCTTCCCCTCTACGTGTACCTGGGGGGATTCGCGGCCCGGACTTTGCCCGTGCCGATGATGAACATCCTCAACGGGGGCAAACACGCTGACAACAATGTGGACATCCAGGAATTCATGATCCTGCCGGTGGGGGCACCGACCTTTAGGGAAGCCCTTCGGATGGGGGCCGAGGTGTTTCATGCCCTGAAAAAAGTGCTCTCGGAGAAGGGACTGGCCACGGCGGTGGGCGACGAAGGCGGGTTTGCGCCGAGTCTCGGATCGAACGAAGAGGCGCTCCAGGTCATTGTGCGGGCCGTGGAGAAGGCGGGATACCGGCCGGGCGAGGACGTGATGCTGGCCGTGGACGTGGCGTCGAGTGAGTTGTACAAAGATGGCCGTTACGTCTTTGCCGGCGAAGGGGTCACCCGCACGGCCGAGGAGATGATCGCCCTCTACGAACGATTGATCGCCAAATATCCCATTGTATCGGTGGAAGACGGGTTGGCGGAGGACGATTGGGAAGGTTGGGAGGCGCTGACCGCCCGGCTGGGAAAGAAAGTCCAGTTGGTGGGCGATGACCTTTTTGTCACCAATACGTCTCGGCTGCGGACGGGGATCGATCGGGGAGTGGCCAACTCGATCCTAGTAAAAGTCAACCAGATCGGCACTTTGACCGAGACCTTCGAGGCCATTGAAATGGCGAAACGGTCGGGCTACACGGCGGTGATCTCCCACCGGTCCGGGGAGACGGAGGATGTGACCATCGCCGACATCGCCGTGGCGGCCCAAACCGGGCAGATCAAGACCGGGGCACCTTCCCGAACTGATCGGGTGGCCAAATATAATCAGTTGCTTCGGATTGAAGATGCGTTGACGTATACCGGGCGGTACGCCGGCCGGGATGCCTTCTATAACCTGCGTCGATAGTGGTTGTGCTCCTGGGCTCGTTCATGATACGATGGATGTGGAATGATTGGGATGCCCGGGAAGTCTCGAAGGCGGGATGAAGGCCGGGGGTGACCTGGCAGGAAAGGATGAAAGGCGGGGGCGTGGCCCATGTGGCTGGCGATTTTGAAGATCTTACTGGTGATTGTGAGCTTGGCCCTCATCGGGGTGGTTCTCATGCAATCCGGCCGGAGCGCTGGGTTGTCCGGAGCGATCGCCGGGGGCGCCGAGCAGCTGGTCGGGCGCAAAGCCAGGGGTATCGACGCTGTGTTGATGAAAGCGACGACGATATTGGGCACTGTATTTTTTATCGTGGCGCTCGTCGTTGCGTGGTTGATTGCCCGGGGATCTTGAAAGGGAAGAGTTTCATAGGGGATGGGAAGAGAGCAGCCGTCCGCTCCGCGGGCGGCTTTGTCTTCGAGAGGAGGGTCGGGGTGAAGGAAGACCAGGAATTCACGGAGGCGTCGCCCGAGCCGTTTTTCTTCCCCGGGGGTTCAGTGGGGATTCTGCTGGTGCACGGGTTTACCGGTTCGCCTTCGGAAATGAGACCGATGGGTCAGTGGCTTGCCCAGCAGGGGTACACCGTGGCGGGGCCGCTGTTGGCGGGGCACGGCACGTCTCCCTTAGATATGGAACGAACAAGCTGGAGGGATTGGGTGGCCTCCGCCCGGGATGCAGCGAGAAAGTTGCGGGAACGGAGTTCCCGGATCGTGGCGGCGGGCCTGTCTATGGGGGGTGCTTTGTCTTTGTATCTCGGGTCCGGGGTGGCGGGGGTTGTGGTGGATGCGGTGATCTCCATGTGTGCTCCTATCTATTTACAGGATCGGCGGGCGCACTTGGCCCGTTTTGTCGCGCCCATTCACCGGTTTCACCGGGACGGAAGTGCCGGGTATCCTCCGGAGATTCGACGGTATCTCGCCGGTTATGACATCACGCCCACCCGATGTGTCGGCGAACTGATGACCCTGATCCGGCGGACCAAGCGATTGCTGCCCGGGGTGCGCGTCCCCACCTTGGTGCTTCAGGCCCGGCGGGATCGAACGGTGCGCCCGAAGTCCGCCCGGTATATTTATGCCCGGGTTGGCACGTCCGACAAAGCGTTGCTTTGGTACGAGCAGTCCGGCCATATTCTGACTGTCGACCGGGACCGGGAAGCGGTGTGGCGGGATGTGCTCGAATGGCTGAGGGGACACGATTTGGCGCCATGATGACAAGGGAATGGGTTACAACTTGCAGCCAGCGCACATACTAGAACAACGAGTCGAGATCCGGGTGAGGCGTGGCGGGTCTGTCCCCCTCGGAGGGGATGAGAGGGTGAATATGGAAGAACAGATTTTATCGCTGATGAGAGAATTATCATATAAGCCCATGGCGGCAGCGGAACTGCAGAGGGCTTTGCAGATACAAGAAGGTGAACAGGAGGCGTTTCTTGCGCTTTTGCAGCGCATGGAGGAGAACGGGCAGGTAGTCCGCACCCGAACCCATCGGTACGGCGTGCCTGAGCGGATGAACCTTCTCGTCGGGCGGCTGCAGATGAAACAGCGGGGGTACGGTTTTGTGATCCCCGATCGACCGGGGATTCCGGACCTTTACGTGAGTTCCGGGGATCTCGGGGGCGCGATGCACGGCGACCGCGTGGTGGCCCGGATTCACCAGCGGCACGGGGAACGGGCGGAGGGGGAGGTGATCCGGATCCTGGAGCGCGCCCTGCACACGGTGGTGGGAACGTTCCAATCGATGCGCTACTACGCCTTTGTTCGGCCGGACGATCGGCGAATTCCCGTGGACGTGTTTATTGCTCCGGACGATTTCGGCGGGGCGAATGACGGGGACAAAGTGGTGGTGGAGATCACCGTCTATCCCGAAAGGGCCACCAGTTGCCAAGGGCGGGTCATAGAGGTGTTGGGGCGGCCGGGCGACCCCGGTGTGGACGTGCTGGCCGTGGTGCGCAAATATGAACTCCCCGAGGAATTTCCCGAGGATGTGTTGGCGGAGGCCGAACGGGTGCCGGAAACGGTTCAGGGCGAGGACCTTGTGGGACGGCGGGATCTCCGGGATCGCGCCATGGTGACCATCGACGGGGAGGACGCGAAGGATCTGGATGATGCTGTCTCCCTGGAACGGCTGCCGAACGGCAATTGGCTGCTCGGGGTGCATATCGCCGATGTCAGTTACTACGTCAAGGAAGGGTCGGCGTTGGACGAGGAGGCCTTCCGCCGGGGTTGCAGCGTATACCTGGTGGACCGGGTGATCCCTATGTTGCCGCCTCGGTTGTCAAACGGGATTTGCTCCTTGAATCCTCGGGTGGACCGGTTGGCCATGACCTGCGATATGGAGTGGACACCGGACCTGCGGCGGGTGCACCACGAGATCTACCCGAGCGTCATCCGGACCCGGGAGCGGATGACCTACACGGCGGTGCGCCGCATCCTCGAGGAGGATCCGGAGCTGGCGGCGAGATATGAGCCGCTGGTTCCGATGTTTCGGCACATGCGGGATTTGGCGATGGCGCTGAGAAAGCGGCGATTGGCCCGGGGGGCTGTGGATTTTCATTTTGACGAGACGAAGGTGATTCTGGACGAGTCCGGGAAGCCCGTGGACATCGTCCGGAAGCCCCAGACTGTCGCCGAGCAGATCATTGAAGAATTTATGCTGGCGGCGAACGAAACGGTGGCCGAACATTTTCAGCGGCTGGAGGTTCCCTTTTTGTACCGGGTGCACGAAGATCCGGACCCGGAGAAAATCGAGGGTTTTAAGGAGTTTATTTGGAACCTGGGGTATGTCCTGCGGACGAAGGGGGGGCGGGCGGAACCCCGGGCTCTGCAGGAGATCCTGGAGCAGGTGCGGGGCAAGCCCGAGGAGCGGGTGGTGAACACGATTCTGCTGCGCTCCATGCGCCAAGCCCGCTATTCCCACGAGGGTCTGGGCCACTTTGGACTGGCGGCAGAGTTTTACACCCATTTTACATCGCCGATCCGCCGCTATCCGGACTTGGTGATCCACCGGGTGATCCGGGAGTGGCTGCGGGAGGGCGGCCTGCCCCCGACGAAAGAGGCCCATTGGCGGGCGGAGATGCCGCGGATCGCCGATCAGTCGTCGGAGCGGGAGCGGGTGGCCGTCGATGCGGAGCGGGAGAGCCAGGATCTGAAAAAAGTGGAGTTCATGCTCGACAAGGTCGGAGAGACCTTTGAAGGGATCGTCAGCGGGGTCACCTCCTTCGGGCTGTTCGTCGAACTCGAAAACTCGGTGGAGGGACTGGTTCACATCAGCTATCTGACCGATGATTATTATCGGTTTGATGACCGGCAGTTCGCCCTGATCGGCGAGCGCACCGGGCGGAACTTTCGGATCGGGGATCGGGTGAAGGTCCTCGTGGCCGGGGCGGACAAAGAGGAGCGGACCATCGATTTCCGGTTGGTGGAAGAATGGGGAGAAGGGCAGGCAGAAGATGCGGAGGCCGGGGCTGCGGTGTTCCGGCCGGCAGCGGGGAGCGGCGGACGCAGCCGCCGGAAGAAGAATGTGGCGGGAGCGGCTTCCGCGGCGGTCGGTAGAGCGGGGGCACGAAAATCGGCAGGCTCCGGTCGGAGCCGAGCCCGGGATCTGGTTCTCGTAGGCGAGGCGGTCACCCCGGGCAAAAAGAAGAAGAAAGACGGCGGGGCAAAAAAGGCGAAGGCGAAGGGAAAAAAGGGGCGGCGTCGCGGCTGAGGCGGGACCGAGCCCGGGAATGGGCCGGGGCGTAACGGGGGGGTTGCCCCGGGCGGTTCCGGTCCCGACAGTGCCATATCGGCCGGTCCCCCTTGGCAGGGCCCTTGGATGCGGTTATCATAATGGCGATACCCGGAGGGGATGAGGTGGGGAAAATGGCCGGGGAAAAAGTGGTGGCACAGAACCGCAAAGCGTACCATGATTTTTTTATAGAAGACACCTTCGAGGCCGGGATTGTGCTCACCGGCACGGAGATCAAGGCGATCCGCCAGGGCCGGGCCAACCTGAAAGACAGCTACGCCCGGGTGGAGAACGGGGAAATATTTTTGCACAACATGCACATCAGCCCGTATGAGCAAGGGAACCGGTTTAACCACGACCCCCGGCGAACCCGGAAACTGCTTCTCCACAAAAGCGAGATTTTGCGGCTCCACGGCCAGAGCCGGGAACGGGGCTATTCGCTTATCCCGCTCCGGCTGTACCTGAAACACGGCCTGTGCAAGGTGGAGATCGGCCTGGCCAAAGGGAAAAAATTGTACGACAAGCGTCAGGACATGGCCAAACGGGACGCGGCCCGGGAGATCGAGCGGGCCTTTCGGGAACGGCAGAAGTGAAGGGGATTGGAAAAGTGTTTGATGTCCACGCCCCTTTTCTTTATGCTCCAGCTGTGATAAAATAAAATACTGCTCCAGCCCTGTGCCGCCCTGTGGTTGGCCTATGACGGGCCGGTGGCATCGGGCAAACCGAGAATCTCAAGGATCTCGGGCACACCGCCCGGCGGGTGAAGGGCGCGGGAGCAGTGAGTGGAGTAATCCCAACCCAACATGGGGGCGTATTGGTTTCGACGGGGACTGTTCGAACATCGGTGGCGGGTCGTGGGGCTGCGACCACGTACCAACGCGGGCGTACAAGAAACGCGAACAAAGAAGAACTCGCTCTGGCTGCTTAATGCCGGACGTTCACCGAGCGGGCGCCCGCACCGCTTGGATGGGCGCCAACCTCGCGGGCTGGTCGAAGGGCCTTTGCCTGTGGGCCTTCGATGAGATAATAGCAGGCTAGCCCGAAAGAGAGCGTGTCGTTTCGCGCTCTGACGGCGAACCTCAGTAAAACGACTACACCCGTAGAAGCCGGTGTAGCGAGGTTCTCGGACAGGGGTTCGACTCCCCTCGCCTCCAAGAAAGTGCGAAGTTGTTCGCGCTTTGTTGGAGACGCGGGGAGTTTTGTTTGCAGTTCCTCCTGATTTTCCGCGACTCGGCTTAAATGCGCCGCGGCCGTCCCGCCCAGTAGGGTTCCCGCAACAGGCGGCGCACCACCTTACCGACCGCGCTCTTGGGGAGATGGTCGACAAACTCGATCGAATGGGGGCGTTTATACCCGGCCAAATATTTTCGGCAATGCTCGATCAGCGCCTCTTCGGTTGCGCTTTGCCCTTCTTTCAGCACCACAAATGCCTTTCCCACTTCGCCCCATTGATCGTGGGGAATGCCCACCACTGCGGCCTCCAACACTGCGGGATGCTTGTACAAAACTTCCTCGACTTCCCGGGGATAGATATTGAACCCGCCGCTGATAATCATGTCGGACTTTCGATCGACCAAATAGACATATCCATCGGTATCGACGTACCCCATATCGCGGGTATGAACCCACCCGTCTTTGATCGTATCCGCGGTCAGTTCCGGTGCCTGGAAATAGCCGATCATTTGCTGTGTCGAGCGGACCGCGATCTCGCCGATTTCGCCCGGGGGCACCGGTTTTCCTTGTTCATCAAGAATTTGCAGCTCGGTGACGGCGGTCGGCCTTCCACAAGAGAGTAGGATGTGTTCGGCCTGCGGGTCGGACAACGCGCGCTTGTGATCGTCGATGTCCAAGACCGTTAAAATCAGCGGGCATTCCGTTTGTCCATAATATTGAATAAATATATGTCCCCATAAGCTGATTGCCTTTTTTAACGTCTCGGACGGCATCGGCGAGGCACCGTAAATGATTTGACGAACCGAAGCAAAGGATACATCGGCCACGTTAGGGTGCGCCAAGAGCATGGTGATCATTGTCGGGACGAGGTTGAGCGTTGTCGGCCTAATGCGTTTGACCGCCTCAAGAAACTGCGCCGGCTTAAATCCGGGCAAAATCGCGTTGGTCGCACCGCGAATCCAGTGCGGTAAAACGAGGGTGCCGGATGCGTGGGTGAGCGGTGCGGCGTGCAGCATGATATCGCCGCGATCGATTCGGATAGCTGTTAAAATATTGGCGGTGATTGCGCTCCACGTGCCCTGGGTGTGCACCGCCGCCTTCAACTGTCCGGTTGTGCCCGACGTGTATTGAATCGTTACAGGGTCGGATTCAGACAGCTTCACGCTCGGTTCATCATCGGTATAACGCACCATTTCTGCTTGTGCCGCCAGCATCCAGTCCGCATTCGCCATACCCTCGATGAGGACCGGCCATCGGAGCGTCGGAACATGTTGCCGCAAGTGATCCGCCTGTTGAGTAAAATCTTCGGAAAAGATCAGCGCCTTCGCTTCGGTTTCCCGCACCATGTGTTCCAGCTCGCGGAGCGACAGCCGGGTATTGAGCGGAACCCGGACCAATCCGGACAGAATCATCGCGAAATCAATCGCCACGCTGTGCGCCGAGTTGGCCAACAAGAATGCCACGCGATCGCCTTTTTGAAGTCCCAGATGAAGCAAGAAATTTGCCAACCGGTTGGCGTAGCGGTACACTTCCGAAAATGTTAGTGACGTATCGCCGAACCTGACGGCATGTTCATTGGCAAAATAGACGGCTCCCCTGCGGATCAATTCGCTCGCGATCATCATTCCCTCGATCCCTCTCTCCATCGCGTTTTCCGATTCAACGTTTTGACGGTGAACTTTGCCGGTTACCAAGGTCGACACGGGCGTTCAGGTCCTGCGGGAATCCTTCCGCTTGCGCTGCCGAAATCGGTCGAGTCCTTCTCGCGTTTCCTCGCTGCGGACGTGCGGCATGCCGAGTTGGGTTTCGATGCGCAGACTTTCCTCAAGGGACAAACCCCAGCCTCGCAGTGCCGCCTGCTTGTCTGTCCGGAGCGAACCTTGCGGATAGGCGGCAATCTGTTCGGCCAGAGCAATCGCCCGGTCCTGCAGTTGATCCGGTTCGGTGATTTCGGTGACAAAACCCCAATCATATGCGGTCCGGGCGTCGATTCTTCGCCCGGTCAGCATGAGGTCCATCGCACGCCCCCAGCCCAGGATGCGCGGCAATCGCTGCGTTCCCCCGTCGACCAGCGGCACATTCCATCGGCGCTCGAGTAACCCAAACTCGGCGTTGGACGATGCGATGCGGATGTCACACCAGGCCGCCATCTCCATACCGCCCGCAAAGCAGTAGCCGTTGATCGCGGCGATGGTCGGTTTGAACACGTCGGTGAGTCGGGTAAAGCCGAGATATCCTCGACCGCTGTACACGAAGTCGGGGTCATATTGATCTTCGGGTCCGAGCGTGTCCACCGCGGCCAAATCCGCGCCCGTGCTGAAAGCGGTGCCCGCCCCGGTGAGAATCGCCACCAACGCTGCCGGATCATCGCGGAACCGCGTCCAGGCCGCATAAAGTCCCTCCGCCGTTTCGCCGTCGATACAATTCAACTTTTCCGGGCGATTGATGGTGATGACCGCCACGGACCCCCGGTGTTCATACGTCACTTTATCCGTCATGGGTCGGCTCCACTCCTTTGATGTTTTCGCTTCGGGTCGTTTCTTCCCGGTTCGTTTCGGCCGACAACTCCCCGTATTTTGTTTCAGCGGCATGAATGGCTTCGACCAGATCGGCCTCCAACAATTTTAGCTCGGCGATGCGATGGCGCACCTCTTCCAGATGTTTGTAGGCATAACGCAACCCTTCTTCGTACTGGCGCTTTTCCGTCGGATCAATGTCGTAGAGTTGGATCAAAACGGCGATTTCCCGCAAGGAAAAGCCGAGCATCTTCCCGCGAAGGATCATTTTAAGCCTGGCCCGGTCGCGACGAGAATAGATGCGGTGGTTGCCGGCGGTGCGGCGGGGCTGAACAAGTCCGAGTTCCTCATAATACCGAATCGTTCTCGGACTGATCTGAAACTCCTGAACGAGGTCGGAAATTTGGTATTCTCGTGGTTCCGACGGCACGCGTGTCCCTCCCCCCTTGCTTTTTGATCGTTTGCCGATTATAGCGCAAATTAACGTTTCCGTAAAGTATATAACGTCAAGATAATATTCAATACTCGTCTGTTTCGTATAATCATTCCGATTATCAGGCCGATGAATGCGCGATTATGATAAAATAAACGCATAAAATACTTTTGATCGGTCAAGTTAAAAAGATGTTGGGTGCATCGGTCGACCGGGTTCGCACACGGGATTGCGAAGATGTGCGGAGCGCAAATCGAAGTCATCGCCGAGAAAGAACCGGGAGGCGCCCACAGCGATCTGGTCCCGGATCTTTTTCCATAGTGAAATCGTTTTCCGCGCGGTTACATGGAGCAGGAGGCGGCCGAACGGTTCGCAAACGGTTTCGGGAGTGGATGAAAGGTGCCGAAGACGCGGGGAAAGGCGAGCAGTTTCACGGTTTGTGGGGAAATGACTCGCGCGATCCCGGCGGATGTAAGCGGCCGACTGGACGAAGGGAGCGCATGTGGTGATGAATAATCTGTATGACTACGCCCATGGTCTGGCGAGAGCACTTCGGGAAAGCGAGTGGTACCGGAAACTGGAAGGAGCGCGGGATCGACTGCAGGCCGATCCCGAAGCCCGGCGGAATCGAGGTTTGCCGTCGTCATGGATGATATTCAGCGGATTCTTGCAGAGGCCGTGAAGCCGGTGTTTGACTTGCCGAGCCCGGAGAATGACGGCGGACGATGATGAACTCGGATGAAGATGGAGTCATCGGCGGCGTCCCCTTTGATAAACCATGTTCCCGATCCCATAAAGGACAAGTGCAGCGGCAACGGCCGGCGGAAGATCCTGTTGCCCTCCCGGCACAGGAAGGCCGGCTTGGAGCCGCGTGTCGACCAATGGGTCCTGCAACATCGCACGCACTCCCAGTAACGCAACAAAACCGGCCGCAACGATTTGCAACAGGGGTATCTGTTGCATGGTTCTGGTGATGATGGGTAGAAACGACAGGAGCAGCAATAAACTTAAACCCGTTCCAATCGCGATGGTCGCTAAGTCTTTGGATATGAGTGCCAATACCATCATGTTGTCGACGCTCAGGGCCAGGTCTGCCAGAACGACGGAAGAAAGAAGTTGCCACAAGGGCGGATCGCTTCCTCCCCGGGTGCCGGGGATATGGGTCATTTTGCACGCGATGCCGAGAACCATGCCGCCCAACGCCAGTTGCAAGCCCGGAACTTGGGGTAACCGGTGCAGTCCGGCGATCAGCCCGGTCCGGACGGCCGTCAGTGTGAACGTCGATATGACGGCAATGGCGACGAGGTGCGGGGAGCGCCGGACAATCCCGGCGACGACGATGATGTTGTCCACGCTCATGACAAGATTGACCATAAACACCTGCACAATGGTACGCATACCGGCCCACCCACGTCTAGTCGAGATTTTTCTGCACGCGGAACGGAATCAATCGTCGGGCTCCCGTTCCCATATGAACTTCGATAAAGGGTATGCGTATGTCAGTCCGATAAAGACCTTTCGTTCCGTGGGTCGTGATAAGATGGCGGTTCGTTCTTAAACGTGGGCGGTGTCGGTAGGGCCGAACCGATGGGCCGGGCGGACAAGCGGTGATGTCGCCTTAGTCGGGTTTCCCGGGAACATGGAAGCGGTTCAAAAAATGGAAAGCCGGTTCAGCAGGTCCCGCAAAGGGTCGATGATGGGTTGCGCCGGCAATTGCTCTCTGTCGGACGCGGTCTCGGCCGCCACCGTCAAAACGGAACGATTGGTGTCGGAAGACTTCGGGTTTTCCGCAGGGACCGACACATCCGGCTGGACGAAGAGATCAAGAAGCGGATGCGCCCTTTTGAAGAGTGTTGATCGTCAAGTAGAATTGACCCCGGTTTGGCACTGAATTTTGACCCCCCTCAGAAAACGGAAGTCATTGCTTGCCATGTCGTGTCGTCACTCAGGGTTCATCGTCGTCGGCCGTTGTCCCAACGGGCCGAGTGTATCGGCCCTGGCCGCTCCGTCAAGGGACGCTTCGCTCGCCCAAGGGCGCCCTTGACCTCGCGGCTGCGGGCCGATGGGGGGCCCTTAGGGGACAACGGCCACGTGTGCGTGTCGCACACGCACGGACAACATGGGGTACCAAGTCCGCCGGGCTGGTGATTAGGCGGAGGCATCGGCCTTGAGCTTGTCCTTCATCCGGTAACTGTGACCCTGAATGTGAAAAATGTGACTGTGATGCACCAGACGATCAATGATGGCGGCAGAAGCAATTGTATCGCCAAACACCTTGTCCCACTCGTCAAAAGGCATGTTGGTCGTCAGGATGATTGATCCCGTCTCATAGCGCTTGCTGACGAGCTGGAAAAAGAGGTTCGCCCGTTGCTTGTCCATGGGCATGTAGCCCAACTCGTCGATGATCAGCAGGTGGTAGCGGCTCAGCGACGCCAGCTTTTGGGGCGTGGAACGATCCGCTAAACTGGCATACAAGAGATCCGCCAGTTCAGAGGCGGTGAAAAACGCGACCCGGAGTCTGGCCGTGCACGCTTTGACCCCAAGGGCAATCGCTAAGTGCGTTTTTCCAACCCCTGGAGGACCTAGGAAAATAACGTTTTCTTTTCGGTGGATAAAGCCGAGTTCTCCCAATTCCCGAATCTCCGCGGCATGGAGCGAAGGTTGAAACGAGAAATCGAACTCCTCCAATGTACAGATCCGCGGGAATCGCGCCAGATGAATCTTCGTGGCAATGGACCGGTTGGTCTTCTGCAACACTTCCGCTTCCACGAGCCGCGTGAGAAAAGCTTGGTAAGTCAGCTTCATTTTCACCGCGTTCTCAATTTCCCGTTCCACCACCTCCCGCATATACGGCAGTTGGAGCGTTTTGAGATGTTGTTTCAGGGTCTCCATCGCATCTTCGGTCACGGGAACTCCCCCTTGTTAATGCAACAGTTGACTGTAGTAGGACAACGGGCGAATGGTGTCGGCGCGCCGAGATAACGCCTGGACCTCGACGTTTCTCGAAGAGGCGGCCGGTTTTGTCGGGTAGTTGGCCAGCAGTTTCAACACGACCTTCTCGTCCGTGGCTCCGTAAGCCAAGGCCTCCTTCAGGGCCATTTCAATAGACTCGTCGCTATAGGTGCTGCGCATGTCCAGGATGCGGGCGGCATGGTACCGAGCGTTGTGGGCATACCGACGGGTGAGCCCTTGGTAGAATGCCGCACCGCTGGGAAACACCTCGCAGAATCGCTGACGAACCGAGACACGCTCCCGGTGAGGCGCCTGGTGTTCGGGCAGCGTGTGGATCGAGCCGGTGTCTCTCGATTTGACGTGCCGACACAAGAAGGTGCCGTCTGGGCCGTACATCTCGACATATGCCCCCCTGGGTTGCGTCACCCACACCTCCCGGCCGAGGTAGGAGGGCGGGACCGAGTATTCCACGTGATCGACGGAGATGTATCCGTCTCTGCTGACGCGGCGCAAGACGCGCACACTGTCGACATACCTGCGCTCGGGGAGGGGCCGTAAAGCCGCCCGGTCCGCCTCAAACCGCTCCAACGGGGTTTGTCCCAACCGGCGGTGCACCCGCTGATTCTCCGATTCGTCAAAGGACTTCCCTTGGGTAATGAGGTCCTCAAAGTCTTTGAACTCCGTCCCTTTGAGGAAATGCTGTTCCAGCATATAGAAGGCCCGTTCCACTTTCCCCTTCGTTTGGGCGCGGTACGGGGCGCATGCATACGGGTCCATCCGGTACAGTCCCATGACCTTGAGAAATTCCGGGTGGTACCGTACAGCTCCATCCGGCCGATGATCCACGACCATTTGACCGGCATTGTCGATCAGCACCCTCTCAGGCACACCGCCAAAGTGGCGAATCCCGCACTCCAGAGCTTCCAGGACCGTCTCCAGCGTTTGATTCAGCGCAAAGTGCGTGTATCGCATTCGACTATAACTGAGAATGTAACGGTACGCGTATACCTTGACCTCCTTGCCTCCTATCTTTACTGAGTACTCCGACCAGTCGAACTGGGCTTGTTCACCTGGAGCCGTCTCCATCCGCTGAACCCGCACTTCGGTGTGCGGCTGTTCTTTCTTCAGCCGCTGCAGACACCGGTGAACCGCAGAAAGTGAACCTTGGTACCCCATCTTCTGCAACTCCGCATAGATTCGTGTTCCGATCAATTGTTTTTCCACGTACATCTGTCGAATGTGCTCCAGGAATGGGTCTGTTGCCCGAGCCGACGGCTTCTTTCGCACATACTTGGGTGGATCGTCTCCCCGCAAGGCACGACGCACAGTGTTGCGCGAAATTCCCAGTTGCCGCGCAATCGCCTTAATACTGACACCGCGGGCATGGAGTGCTCGAATCGCAGTCCAATCCTCGATAGAGATCAACCCTTTCTCCCCCGCTCCCACTCAGATTAGTAGGAGCGTACCAGTCTATCTGGTGGGGGTCAATTTTCACTGACGATCTGGGGTCCATTTTCAGTGTATATCAACAGAAGAGGACCTGGAGCTGCTGGAAACCATCCCCGGTGTCGGTCGACGGACGGCAGAACAAGTTTTGGCGGAGATTGGGACGGATATGGACCAATTCCCGTCGGCCGCTCATTTATGCTCATGGGCAGGACTGGCTCCAGGGAACAACGAAAGTGCGGGGAAACGAAAGTCGGGCAAGACTCGTAAGGGGAACCAAAAACTTAGAGCTGCCCTGGTGGAGGCAGCCCGTACGGCGGCAAGGACAAAGGAAACGTATTTGGCTGCTCACTACCACCGCATTGCCGCTCGACGAGGGAGCAATCGTGCAGCCGTTGCGGTCGCGCACAGCATCTTGACCATCGTGTACCACATGCTACGACGACGTCAGCCTTACAAGGAACTCGGCCCGACGTATTACGACAGCCTTGAAGGCGAAGTTTCTGAATTCCGCCACGAACCCGGCTCAGTTCCATCTGCCTTGTGGATGGGCGGTGGCTCGGGCCCTGGGAAATTCCAACGCGTGCGTGGCTCCTTCTTTTTCGGTAAGAGGCGTCGTTGTCTACACTCCTTAACTTCCTTCCATCTTCGCGGAAACGTGGAGTAATTGAGGGATCGTTACGAACGAATATCCTTGGTTCCGCAAGTAGGAGATGATCCCGGGTAACGCTTCCACCGTGTTATCCAAGCGTTCTCCGCGGCCACCGGCGCAGTGTTCCAGAATGATTCCGCCAGGGGTGATTTCCTTTCGGACATAGTTCATGATCGTGGGGACCGGGGTGCCCGCCCAGTCGCGTGTGTCCACGCTCCAGTCGATGATTTTAAAGCCCATGCCGCCGATCGTCTGGACCAGAGCTGGCGTCAGTTCTCCATAGGGTGGGCGGAAGAGGTCCGGAGTATAGCCAACCAGCGAACGGAGCAAATCGTTCGTGCGTATCAGTTCTGACCGAATCTCAGCGATCGACAGTTTTGTAAAGTTGGGATGGTCCCAAGAGTGGTTGCCCACCGCATGCCCCTCGGCGATAATTCGCCGAACCATCTCGGGATGGGCTTGGGCCCGCTGGCCAACGATAAAGAAGGTGGCGTGAATCCCTTCCCGCCGCAAGATGTCCAGGATGCGGGTGGTATAGGTGACGTCAGGACCGTCGTCGAAGGTCAAAGCGGCTTGTTTTACATTCCTCGGACCGCGATAAAAGACGATTTGCGGAAATTGGTCAGCCACTCGATGGCGGAGTTCCGGGGTGTCGATGCGGCCGGTTTTTTCCCACCCCCCTTGTAGATCGTGCGTGGTGGTCCGAACAGCGTGAGGGGCAGCGGCCCGGGGTGGGTTAGACGGCACTTGCGCTTGTGGTCGCGCGGGTAACGGTTGCGGGGGTGAAGACTCCCGAGGTGCCGGCCAACATCCGGTCACAAGCAGCGACAAAGATAGGGCTGCAGCGGCGCGCCACATAACCATTTCAAGAAACCCCTCCCGCGAGCAATTTTGTACGTTGTTAAGTTT
Organism: Kyrpidia spormannii; assembly: GCF_002804065.1. Lineage (NCBI taxonomy): Bacteria > Bacillati > Bacillota > Bacilli > Caryophanales > Alicyclobacillaceae > Kyrpidia > Kyrpidia spormannii. The sequence goes on from NZ_CP024955.1 coordinate 530,601, forward strand.
TCCGCTCCCGGTGACGGATATGTGAGGCGGTCAGAATAGAGGTTCCCCGGTCGGGGACTCAAGTCGAGTCAGGCCCGTCTGAATTTCACATGTTTGAACCCGTAGGTGTCAAAGTCGGCTGATCATAGTGACGCAGCACATTCAATAGGCCTTGAGCGCTGAGGGCCGGGGTTCCGGCGTTGATACGGTAAAGGAGGGTGTGATCGGGTGGGTTGATCCCCGGTTTGACGGTGAAAAAGAGTCGAATTCCCAAGGATCGTGCTACATTGAGCACAGTGTCATTGTAAGCCCCATATGGGAACGCCAAAGCTTTGGGATGCGGGCCGAGTTCGCGTTCGAGGCGTTCCTCAGCCAGGGCAAGGTCACTGCGGATACGCGCTTCATACTCTTGTTGAGTCTCTTTCCTACCCTTTCCTGGTAAAAAAATTGCATTGGCGGCAGCCGGCTTTTGGTGTCCTGTTGCATCGACCATCGCTAAATAATGAAGATTGTACGTATGATTGCAAAAGGTCATTCCGTCATGCTGCATCTTCCTCATCTCCAACCAAGTGAGGTGGGGGATGGCCTTGCGGTTCAGGTTTGGAGCATCTGTATCTTTTACAATAATGAAATTTGTAGCTGGATAGTGGTGAGCTCGTAAGATCGGATAAGCGTACTTGTAAAAGCTTTCATAGCCATCGTCGAAAGTGATGACCACGGCATTATCTGGAACCGGAGCGCCACTATCGGCAAAGGCGAGAAGCTTGTTCAGTCCGATGATGTGATAACCTGCCTGCTGAAGCGCGTTCATCTGGGCGGCGAAGCGCTCCGGGGAAATGGTGAATGCACCCTCATGCGGGTCGATGTGATGATACATGAGCACCAGGACGCGGTTGCGATAATGGTATCGGGACTTGCCGAGATAGTCAGACCGACGTATTGGTTCGTTGTCGGTGCTTGCCGCCGATAACGAAGGCGTGGTAGGGGTGATCAACACGTGATGCGGCTCACTCTGATGGAGAAATATAACGGCTACCAGCACGATCAAGGCGAGAAGAACGGCGAACACGAGCCCTGCGACACCATATGGGAGTATATGTTTGTTCATGTCAATTCTCACGCCTCTCAATCGGGAATAAGGTTTTGATTTGTTTTCTCCGAATGTTGTTCCAACTCCATAATTCTATCTTTTATGCGTCTACCATACCACGAATCATCGCGGAAAAGAAATCATGAGGCCAATCCGGATGCTGTGAAAAAAGCGTTCACCGACGGCGGCGAACCGGTTGTACGGGGACTACGTCAATTGGTTGTGGGCATCCAGGTGGCGGAGGGGATTCCGCCGGAGGTGCGGAAATGGAGCTGTCCGCAGTGTGGGACGCGCCATCTCAGGGACGAGAACGCAGCCCTGAACGGGTTGGCGCAAGTGCTTGAAAAGCTAGAGGTGCCCTGCTCGGGCCGTTTGGGAGGGCGGGATAATCAACGGCGATCAAACGGGGCAACCTGATCACACCGGCTTTTTTCGCAGCGTGCGGGCCGTGACAGGGTATAGCGAGGCCGCCCATGGATTCTCTTCCACCCCATTCATTATAGTGGTCCCAGGAAACTGAACAAGCGACAAGGGGCTGTTTAATGTGGCTGTAAGCGATTGGCATTCTCGGTACATTGTGAGCTGGCGACTGGAGCAGACCATGGACATTCAGTTTGTCCTAGCCGCCGCTTGATCGGCTCTCGAACAGGGGAAACCGGAGATCTGGAACAGCGACCAGGGAAGTCATTTCACCAGTCCACAGTACACGAATTTGCTGAAAGAGGCGGGTGTGCAAATCAGCATGGACGGCCGGAACAGGGCTGTGGATAACATCTTCACCGAGCGGTTCTGGCGGACGCTCAAGTACGAAGAGGTGTACACGAAAGAGTACGCCAACCCCAGAGAGGCGAGGGAACCCATCAGAACATTCATTCACTATTACAATCATGAGCGGCCACATCAATCGCTGGGGTACCACACACCTGCCGAGATTTATCTGAAGGGGGTGAGGACCGACCTATACGTCCTCAAGCCTCTACTGAACATATATATTGTGGAAAGGAGAGTGCTTAAAGACAAGGGGAAGCCGCTTCGCTCCTCCCCTCTGGCCTTTGGCCATTCACCCCTCCTGCTCCTCCAACAACGAGGGACCGGGTCGGTGGAGAGGCGAGGATATAGCTTAGCAACGCCGGAAATTTTGTCTTGACAACTGGGACCACCGTAGCGGCGCTTTGGCCGCTGGCCTCGAAGTGGGCAACGCGGTCGGAGCTGCCCCTTGATTTTACACTACACCCTGAACACTTTTACCGACTGGTCCAGCCGCTGGATCGCCTCACCCATGGAAGCAGTGATCTGCCGCAACTGCTCCGATATCGCGCTGGCTTCCTGACTCGACGCCGCCACTTCTTCTGTGGAAGCAACTGATTCTTCCGCTACAGCCGCAAGATCTTCCAGGGCCTCCCCAACCTGCCTCAGGTCGGTCTCTATTCCCGTCGCCGCTTCTCTCATTCCCGTCACCGACCGGTTCGTCTCGGCTGCTTTCTCTGCGATCTGCGGGAAAATATCGGCCGCATGTTCGATTCCACTGATGTAGTCCTGTAAGATGGCGGTTTCCTTCTCTACCTCATCCCTCAGCTTCCCCGCGCGCTCCTGCACATTTTCGACCATACCTCTTACCTGGCTCACAAACAAAGTCGTGTCTTCGGCCAGCCGACGCACTTCGTCCGCCACCACGGCGAACCCGCGTCCGTGCTCGCCAGCCCTGGAGGCCTCAATGGTGGCATTTAGCGCCAGCAGTTTGGTCTGGTCGGCTATCGCAGAGATAGCTCCGAGCACACGGCTAATTTCCTGCGCCACACTGTCGACATCGGCTGCCACCGCCCGCATCTGCCGGTTCGCTTCGGCCACCTGCCTGTTAGCCCGGGCAATTGTCTCCACTGTTTCGGACCCGCTCGCCGCCGCCATGGCACTATCTTCCGCAGCCGTGGCTATTAAGGCGACCGTAGCTTTCAGGGATTCCATCCGACCTCTCACGCGCTCGGCGGCGCCCGCCGCTTCCTGTATATTCTTTGCCTGGTTGTTGTTCCCTTTCGCAACTTGGGAAACGGCCTCTGCCACTTCTTTGGAGACGCTACCAAGCTGGTCGGCTATGGTTTCCACTTGTCGGCCTAGCACAGAGGTATTCTCTTGCACTTTCTTTACTTCTGTTGCGAGGGAGCCAAGTTTTGCGATAAAGACATTGAACCAGTAGGCTAACCTTCCGCTCTCATCCATGGAACCGATCGGCAGTCGGACCGTCAGATCAGCTTCTCCAGCGGCAGCGGCCCCAAGGCTTCGGTCGAGACCGCCTAGGGATTTGGCGAATCCTCGTATACCGACGAAGACGAACAACGCCGATAGGACCACGCCTACAGCACCCCCGCTGGCGAGGAACAGAATATATCTCGGAACTTCCGCCAGGTACATGCCCGCCGCAACCGCCCGCGACACGGCTACAGAGCCGACAATTGCGACCATCGCCAGCAGTTGCGCCGAAATCCCCGTGCCTAACCGCAGCCACAGGGGAAACAGTTTCTCTGGAGACGCTGGCACGGCTTTCGCAGAAAACTCGTGTTCAAAGATGAAAACCACCAGCACGTACAGGACCATCGTGATGGAAATGGTGACACCGATGCCTATGGTTTCAAGCACCCAGAAATTGAGAGGAGTAGCCCATGCTTGTCCAGCAACAGCCAACACCCCCCCCACGGGAGCATAAAAAGCCATCCACAAGAGGTAATACAGCGGGAAACGGTACAGAAGTCGATGCGCTTCCGTACTGTCGGCAGCTTCGAGTCGTCGCCACATGTAGTCAACCCACAAGCAGGAGCCCCCTACCATGAAGACGATCCACATCAGAACCCGAGGCGCCTTGAAAACCGGAAGCAGTTGACCAGCGGGCACGGTCCCGGCGATGGCTGTAGCAAACACCAGCCACAGAAGCGGTGGCAGCAATCCGTTCAAAACAGTCAGAAAAATTGCTCTACTCTTGAGGGACATTTTCACGAGATAATACCACCCTTTCTTCAGCCATGGCCAACTGCTGAAAAATCGAACATACGATTTCCTTAGAGCAGAAGTTTTTGATCGCGGTATGCCCTTTTTCCTCTCTCTTGAAATAGGAATCGTCCCCTGCCACACATTCATTTGGCCATCTTGCCAAAACGCTTAGCTCATAAACAGAGCAGAGGTGCTCACCCCGAAAAAGTCGCCAAAACCCGACACAGCGAATGGCATAGCAATCCTTGCAGACTCTGCCACCGAAAGGACACCTTCACAGGCAATCACTAGTCATATTCTGAGATTCCTCGGCTGAAGATAATTTTCGATTACTCTGTCCAATATCTCCCTACGGTAGACATTTTTGCTCGGTAGTTTATCAAAAGGTGGACACAACACCTCCCCCGATTTTCGACGGGTCCATCGTGGCGTATTGACTCCTTGACTGAGCGACGTTTTCACTATAGGATAAAATATCAAATGGAACAAGGGGACGTATGGACTAATTTTCTACAACCACATATCGTTGCCAAACAATCGGTCCATGAAATCACAGCCACCATCGAAGAGGTGCAACGCGAGGCTCGGATGGTCCGAGAGATCACCAACCGGGTCGTGAAGGAGCTCCATGCCCGGGTCGCTCATTCAGAATATGAGCGGACTGCAGGACAAACAGGTGGTGCGCATTGTCAAAACAGAGCATCTCTTGTGGAAATGGTGGTTGTACAACATGATGCTCGGCTATCACGTGGTCGATGAGAAACAACTCGTCGATCATCACCAATGCCGGTTGGGTAAGTGGTATGATCAGGCCCGGAATCGGGCGTCCCTCTCTTCTCTTGATTCTTTCCGGGCTATCGATGAACCGCACCAGCGGTTCCACCGACTGGCGGCGGAAATCTACCGGCTGATCCGGGCGGACAAACGGGCGGAAGCAGAAAAGCGCTTGTTTGAGCTCGAGCAAGCTTCTTATCAGCTTGTGGAAAATCTAGATCGTCTGTTGTCGGACTTGGAACGGGGCAACACCAGCGGTCGATAAGTTTCGGAACAAAAGGAGCCGATCTGCGGATGAGGGATAGGATCCGGTTCTTTTGGTTCTTCGGCCGCGTGTGGACCGGGTTTGCTGGTTTTTTTCTATTGCAGAAGTTCCTTCGCCGAGCTTCCAACGTCGTTTCCGCCTTCTAGATTACCGGGGCCATCTCCATCAATCCCTTCGGCCCCGTTAAATCTCTTTCAGAATATCGGCAACTTCTTGTCGGCTCAACCCCGTACCTTCTGCCACTTGGTCAACGGTCAGCCCCATCCGCAAAAGTCTTGTGGCCACCTCTTGTTTTGCTTGCCGTTCTCCTTCTTCTCTCCCTTCTTTCCTCCCTTCTTCCCTTCCTTCTGCCTTCGCCCCATGAATCTCCGCCTCGTAGGTCATTTTCCACTTCAGCCGCTGCTCGTACAGCCGCCGCGCTTCCTCGTCCTGACTGAGAAACTCCAGCGTCGTTTTCGCCTTTTTGATCGCCGGGTCCATCTCCGCCAACGCCTCCAGTTGCTCTCTGGATTTCGCCATAAAGAACAGCATCCAGCGCACCAACCGCCGTTCCAGGCCCACCGACTGTTCTTTCAGCTTCCGCAGTTCCACAAAATGAATCTCTGCCAGATCCGAAAAAAGAATTCCCGTCCGGTCTTCGCGCAGGTGAAACGTCGAGTGGTACTCTTCTGTGGGAATGCAGTTGAAATCCACAACATTGATCGTCACAGCTTTGTGCAGTTCCCAGTACCCGTGACCTTCGCTCAACTGACTCTCGAACAGTTTGGCCCAGTAGTACAAGGTACGTTTCTCAATATCCTGACGATTCCATAACTGTACCTCCACATCGATAAGCATGCCCGATTCAGTCCGAGCCTTGACATCTAACACCGATTCTTTGTCCAGCAAGGTATCCTTGTGCAAGAACGGGTCCAGAATTTCTACATCGGCGACCAGCGGCTGGCCGGAATCTTCGAACACTGCGTTGAGAAAACTGACCAAGATGTCCTTGTTCTCTTCGGTGCCAAAAATTCGCTTAAAGACAAAATCGACCTTGGGACTGAGAAGTTCCATTCGGTTCACTCCCCGGATTTATTATACCAGCGATCAACACTCCTTGCCAGTTGCGCCGGGTCATCACTGCCCCCACCGGTGTGATGTACCCGGCAAACAGGATCAGCCGAAGCTCGAATACACCGATTCGCAACAGGCACGATCCTACCCCCCACACAAAGCGTTCGACAGGCAATCCGCGCAGTCGCTGGGTGGTGGCGTGTAAACTTACGACAGGAACGGCCGATTGGGAAAAAAGAGAGCGGTTCTGGGTGGACCGCGGGGGCGAAGGGGAATTGCCTGGTTGTCGGCACCGCCACGATCCAGGAACGAAGTGGGTTTGAAGACTCTGGAAAGGGGAAAAAAGGTGGTTTATTGGCTGCGCAAGAGTATCGTTGCTCGCGGGGCATTGACAGTATTGCGACTGTGGCTCGGGGTGGAATGGCTGTTGTCCTCTCTGGAGAAGATCGGCTCACCAGTATGGACGGGAGGGAAAGCGGGTGTCGCGGTGGCTGGATTCCTGAAGAATGCATTGACGTTGACCAAGGGGGATCACCCGGAGGTTTAGAGTTGGTATGCGGCGTTCATTCGCGAGGTCGCTTTGCCGAACGCGGTCGCTCTTAGTTATCTCGTCGCCTGGGGGGAACTTTTGATTGGTATCGCACTGGTGCTCGGGTGTTTGACGACCTTTGCGGCACTCATGGGTGCGGTCATGAATATGGCTTTTTTGTTGGCTGGGACGAGCAGTACGAATCCCAATCTGTTGATTGGGGAGTTTCTTTTGTTGGTGGCCGGATGGAACGCCGGCGCCGTCGGCCTGGATTACTGGGTGATCCCGTGGTTGCGCCGACAATTCAGGCGCAAAGCATCGACCGAGACGTGAGGAGAAAAGGTTGAACTATTGGCTCCGGGACAGGATATTCCGGTATACCCGTAGAAAGCCTGGAAGTGCGGTGCGGAATCATCACCAGCCGGGTCAATGCGAAGCATACCAGGAGGGGGTGTTCGGCCCGCGGGTCGGAAGTCGTCCGGTGCAGCGAGAAGGGCCAGCCGAAGGGATACCGTCACGGTGAACCGTTGTTTGTCTGTCTGCATGGCGGGAAGAGAGGCAACGCCGACGGGTCTTCAAAACGGGAATCGGGTGTTCGGGAAAGGATTTTCGCCCGTTCCAACGGATATCTGCCTTCGATATTCATACACCCGCGCCGCCTCGGGTACCCCAGCGGACCCGGGGCGCCGAGGGCCGATCTATTCTCCGGAGATCGGGTGAAAGCCCGGAGCTTGCGGCGGCGTGGGGCGGTTCGCCGCCGGCCCGGGCGAGTGGCTCTCGAGGTCCGCGGCCAAACGTTCGAGGAGCTGCTCCTGAAAGACTTTTCGCCGACGTGTCCTCATGGTCGGGATCAATTCCAGGTCCCACGGGATGGTGAGCCGACCCAGAGTCGCATCTTCATCCGGGGTGATGTCCGGCAGCCCCGGATGGTCCACCGACAAGTAGGTTTCCCGGTCCAACCGCCAGGGCCGAAATCGGGATCCGTACCGCTCCTTTAGAGCCAGGGCCATCTGAAGCCCTTGGGGATCGAAGTCGCCGCTGTACCAAATTTGCCCTTTCTCCGCCACTGCGTCGAGCAGTTTCAACGCCGCGGCGGAGGGTTGGCCGCTGGGACAAACCAGGGGCCGTGCAGGGACGCCGTCGTCCACCCGAATGCGCTCATACAACGAGGCGAAGACGGCGGGGTTTTCGACCACATGGACCTCCGAAACCGGCGGGATGTTTCTCACCTGTTCCAGGGTGAAGAGGGGCAGAGCGGCCGGAAGGTCGGAGAGGCCCGGCCAGCCGGCCACCCACACCACAGAACTGATGTCGTCCAGCCGGACGCCCGCCCGATCGTACAAGCGGCGCGTCCGTTCCGTGGGAGCGAGGATATCCGGCTCTCCTTCGGACTCCAGTTCTTCTTCCTGCGGGTCTTCGGCCCAGGCGACGAGTCCCCAGTAAAACACTCTCCCGGCCAGGCGATCCCGATCCAAGCCATGGGGATCGCCGGCGGTTTCCGCGGCGAGAACCGGCAGTCTCACCGGGCTGCCGAGGGGCACCCGCGACAACGCTCGAGCGGCCCACTCCCATTCCGGGCACCGCCCCGCGGCGCGAAACGTCTTGTAACATTCCAGAAAGGTCCGGTAGCCCGGTCCCCGGCCCCGACACAACCGGTCCACCCATCCCTCAAGCCATGGTCGGACGGCGGTCCCGCGCACCCAATCACAAAACCGGATCCACGCCTCCTGATCCGCCGCCCGCTCCGCCGGGCGAAGGTGCAGGTCGCCGTACAAGAGCCGCAGACAGGTGACCAGATCGACGCCGAACCGGGTTTCTCGCAAAGCGCGATCCAGATCGGCAAGCCGGAGGGAAACCTCTTCCCGGCCGTACAGGTTAGCCGCCAGCAGCGCCCCAATCGCCTCCCGTTCATCGGAAGCGAGACCGGTCAGGCGAATCCGTCCCGCCACCCGGCCCAATCGTTCGAATTTATCCCGGGCGGCGGACCACAGGCGGGCAAGCCCGGGCTGAACGAGATAGTTCCGCAACTGCTCACGCATCTCGGCCACTTGTGGCGGATCCGGGCGCGCATCGCCCATCACGAACCCCTGCCTTCCGCGGTGGCGGCCGCTTCCAGCGCCCCCTGGTCCTCAACGGCCTCCCGGCGGCGCCCGTTCCACCGATAGGCGATGGTGGTCACATGGCGGGCGCTGCCCGGCCGCACGATCTCGTAAATCGCCAGGGACGGCACCGTGTCGTAACAGCCCCACAGGACTTGGCTCGTCATCATATAATCAAAATCCATCTCGGTGAGCAGTTGGAACATATCGCGCAGATTCTCATCGTCCACTCCGGCGAACGCTTCGTCCAGAGAGATGATCCGCGGGGCGTCGGGCCTCGAGTCCTTGTACCGGGAGTCGGCGGCGGCAAGCAGCGGGATGTACATGGACATGGCTTTCTCGCCCCCGCTCATCACGTTGAACTGGGAGTCGGTGAGTTCCCGGCGGGGCGTGTCTCCTTTGCGAAAATAGAGCGTGAACGTGAACCACGTCCGGTAGTCGAGCAACTGCCCCATCATCCGCCGCAGGTTCGCCCCTTGCTCGGCTTCTTCTTTCGCCCAGTGAATGCGGGAGCGAAAATGGGCCACCATCCGTTCCAGCTCGTCGTCCCGCAACGTTTCCGGCGCCTTGCGCAACAGTTGCACCAGTTCTGCAGCATCCAGTTCCTGCTCGGTCTCCGCCCGCCGCGGCCTCCATTCCAAGGACAACACCAGGCCGCTGGACGTCCTGCGGGCGGCCATGAACCGGTTCATCTCCGCCACCCACGCTTGGGCGCGGTTGATTTTATCCCGAATGGCGCGGCCGACACTGTGGATCAAAACCTGTTCATACAGCTCCCGCTCTTTTTCCTGAATCAAAAGCCGCTGCTGCTCCAGATCCGACGCCAGTTTCTCGCACAGGGCCCGCGGGGTTCGCCGCTGGGCGCGGTCCTGAACAGACTCAATAAAGTATCGGCCCAGCTCCTCGTCCAGGTGACAATCCAGCACATATTCCAAGAGGTCATTTTTCTCTTTGGAAAATACGTCCAGAAGCTTCATGGTCAAATTGTCCATGCGCCAGCCGGCGAATCGAGGCTTGTACCGTTTGACCAGGGCCTGTCCGAGGGAGATCCACGGCGTGAGGTCCTCCGGCTCTCCGGAATCCTCGGGAGTGCCCGCATGGTCATGCGGGCCTTCGGGAGTCTTGGCCGTGATCGGCGAACCGACGGTTTCCAGCGCGGAAGCGTCGATTTCTCTTTCCAGATCCACCAGGCGCAGAGCCCATTCCCGGGCGAGTCGCATCGCCGCTTCCCGCGCGGCGCTTCGAGTCTGCGTCAACGCCTCTTTCCGATGTTCCCATTCGGTTTTGAGCGCGCCCCGGCGCTCGCCGCTTCCGCGCAGCTCCTCTTGGAGAGCCCGTTCCGTTTCCCGCCAGTGCATTCGCTCTTCCCGCAGCCGGGCGATTTGATCGTGCAGATCCAAAAGGCCCATTTCCTCCAGCAGCCCCCGCAGGGTGTCCCGCCGCTGTTCGAGATCCTGTCGGCGCCGGTGCAGATCGGACAGCGCCGCCTGTTCTTCTTCCAATCGGCGCCTCCCGGCGGTGATCTCCTCTTCCAGCCGAGCCAGTTCTCGGTGAATGCGTTCCGTCAATTGAATGACGCGCCGGGCGTCGATGCCGGCATGTTGATAATCGTTGAGTTGTCGCAACGCCTCTTCAAAATCTTCCTCCCGGCGCAACCGTTCCCAGGTCGCCGCCTGTTCCGCGAACGCCCGATGCGCCTCTCGCCGCGCCCGGTCCGCCTTTCGGTAGTCTTCATCCCGTGCCCGCTCCCACTGGGCAGCTCGGTCGAGAGCCCAGCGCGCGGTCTGCCGGGCCTGTGCCGCCGCCGACAAATCGGCTTCACCGGGGACCGCCGCCGCTTCGGACCGGGCGGATGCCAGGGCGGTTTCGAGCTGCTCCTCCTGCTCCAAGATCCGGGCGATGGTCTCTTCCCGGTTCGCGATCTCCAGGCGCAAACGTTCGATCTGTTCCAGGCGGGTTCTGCGGCGGGTGTCGTAACCGATCCATTCGGCGCGCTCTTTACCGGCCGCCTGACCTGTCAGAGGTCCGATCCGATAGGTCCCCGCCTCGCCCACCCAGACGTCCCCGTCCTGATTGTCCCCAATGAGGATCGTGCGCAGAACGTCGTCGACCTGCTCCGGTGTCAATCCGCTTTCATCGGGAGGGGTCGGTCGCAGGTAATCGGCCAGGGTGTATCCGAACAGCACCGGGCGAGGCGTCAAGAAGACATCCTCGTCTCCGGCCTCAAACGCGACGCCCTCCGAGCTGATCCACGCATCCAAAAGGCCGGCCTGATCCAGCGCCGCCTCCAGAGCCGCCCTGGTCGGCTCGTCCACTTCGTCGCGAAATTCGCACACCCGATAGAGAGGGGCTCCGGCCGCTGTTCCCCTCTCGACTGCCCTTTGTTGCCTCCGTTCCCGAGTCTCCTGCCTTGCTGGAGATCGCGGCGGTTCGGGCTCCCGGCGCTCCATCCACCCGGCCAGTTCGCTTTTGAGCTGATCGCGCTCATTTTCCACCAGTCGGCGTTCGTGGCGAAGTTGCAGAAGCTGCCCGCCGATGTTGCGTTCGGCATCGGCCAGAGCGGACCGAACCGGCGCCGTGATCTGTTCGTATGGCAACTCCGGGTAGCGGTCCAGATCGTGCAACATCGTCCGGAACATGTCGACAGAGAGCGGGAGGTGCGCAACGTGTTGAAACCACTCGTGCAAACGATCCCCCTGAATCCGAAGCGCTTCCTCCAATGCCGCTTCGGCGTCGCGCAGATCGCGTTCCCGGGCGTCCCGTTCCGCCCGGGCTTCGGACAGGCGGGCCTCCTCCTGCCGGGCCCGGGCTTCGGCCTCCCGGCGAGCAACCGCCAGTTGCATCATCGTTTGCAACCGTTTGCGGTGGGCATCCACGTCCCGGGTCCAATTGTGCCAATAAGACTCCTCCACCGGTGGGGGGTCTGCGGTGAGCCGGAGCAGGTGGACTTGGTGATCGCCGAATTCGCACCGGCTGGCCAAGTCGTTCATCCGCTCCAGGAGGCGGTTCAACTCTCGCCGGGAGCGGGCCAATTCCTCCCGATTCTCCTCGGCGAGGCGGCTTCGTTTCTCCAAGTCTTGCTCAGTTTCCCGCCGCCGCCGGTCGAGGCGTTCCGCATCCCGCACAGCGTCTTTCAACTGGTCCTCCAGGGACGCCAACTCGCGATGTTTCTCCATGGCCTCGGAGTGTTCCAGGATGTCCAAACGGTTCTCCGCCTGCCGAACCCGCGCCTCCGCCTCTTCCACCTTGGCGGACACTTCTTGGTAATGGGTGTCTTCTGCGGCAAAATCCCGCTCGGCACGGTCGGCCGCGGCTCGGGATTCTTCAAAGGTGCGATATGCTTCCTGGACCCGGGATCCCGCTTCGTACAGGCGCAGCTCATTGTAGTCGTTGTACACGCTCTGCAGCCGCCGGGCGGCCACCAGTTGGCGCTCCAGTTCTTCCGCGCGGTCCGCGATCTCGTCCAGGTCCTCCAAGACCGACGAGAGCGGGTTCAACTCCTCCTCGGAAAGCGGGGGCAATGCCGAGTTTAAGATCTCGTACACCGCCGACGGCCGAAACTCTTTCGAGAGTTTCGGCGAGCGCAGCTGGATGAGAAGGTTGAGCAAATCGCGGAATCCCTCGGGGTCCGCATAACCGAACAGCAGGCGGTTGACCAGTTGGCGATACTCGCCCTGCTCCCGCACCACCTGGCCGCCCGGCCCGATGGCCGCCTCGAGGCCCGCCCGGTCAAGCGGCAGCTTTTCCCCGTCTCGCTCATAGACGGCCCGGTCGTACAGAAAAAGATCCTCGCCGATCCGCCGGCCGTCGGTGACGGCAAATCCCCAGAATCCCACTTGGGGCTGGCCCCTGCGGGCCCGGAGTCCGATGCCGACGGTCAGGCACTGCTGCTTTTCCGGGTGAAAGAACTCCAGATAGGCGTAGCCGATGCGGTCGTGGATGTCGCTGTCCCCGTCCCCGAGCAGATAATATTCGATGCGTCTGTCCTTTGATCCGAAAGGGTCCAGCCGCGAAGGTCGTTTGTCCCCGTCCAACACCAGAGGGATAAACGTCTGCATGGTCACCGATTTTCCCGCGCCGTTCGGCCCGCGAAAAATGAGCCGCCCGTCGATGATCTGAAACGTCACGTCGTCGTAGTACCAGAAATTGAACAGCCCGGCTCGGTTCAGATGCCAGCGATGGGTATTCATTCGGCTACGCCTCATCCTTCCAATCGTCGTATTCGCCCTGCCACAACAACAGGCCCGGATAGATCCGCACCGATGCCGTGTCGTCCCGAGCGCCGAGGTTCCACATCTCCAGGTGCTCGATCAATTCCTCGGCCAGCACGGCGCTGGTCTTTTCCCGGTGATCTTTTGTCCAGTAGGCGCCATGGCGGTCTTTGAGCCGCATCAACATCCCTTCCAGCTCCGACAGAGAAACCACCAGATTACCCCGATCGTCCCGGTCGAAGGCACGGGGATCAGCCCCGATTCTCCGCCGCAGTTCCCCGGCCAGGGCCAGGGCCAGATCGGAGATGGCTGCCGAGGTGGGGAAGAGGGCCATCTCGCCTGTGAGCTCGGGCCAGGAGAGATATAGCCCTTCCCGAAAACGGCTTCCTTCCAGTCCCACGTGGGACAATTGCCGCAGGATGAACGAGCGCTGGGTTTGGACGTACCGGCGCTCCTCTTCCTCCCATTGCCAATCGTACACGATCGGCTCCAGCAGGAGTCGGCGCAACACCCGGTGGCGCCGCCGAACCACGTCGGCCCCTTCTTCGTCCCCCACCTGTTCCAGGCGAGACTCTGCGAGCGTCTCGATGAGCGCGTCCACGCTCCCGGAGGCCGCGAGTTCCCTGGGGAATCGGCGCAGCACATAATGCGCGAGCGGAGAGGATTCGTACAGCACGTTGCTGTCCCCGCCTTCCCGGGCCCACTCCCACTCTTCCCCTTCGATGGCCACCAGCACCTGGAGCTGGCGCAGTTTCTTCAGCGCCGGAGCCATGGACTGGCGATGGTCGTACAACGTCCAGTCCACATGGATTTCGATGCCGAGCAGATGCTCCCGGATGGAATCCACCATTTCCGAAAGCAGGAATTGTTCCCCGTTGCCCTTCCCTTCGAGGTACCACAGGCCATAGGTAAAAAAGCCGTAGTCCCTGGAGCTCTGAAAGCCTTCGATGCCCATCCACGGCTGAAAAGACCCGGGAATTTTCTCTAACTTGGCCAGGTGCCGCGTCAAAATCAACCCGTACCCGACGTGGTTGTAAAACCAGTCCCGCAGCGGCCCGTAGTGCATTTTGATCAGGCGGAAGACTTCCGGATCGTCGGCCTTGGTCACCCACGGGCGGTTGAGGAGCGCCTGGGCGGCGGTGCGGAACTCGTCAGTGCCGATCGTTTCGCCGCCCGACGGCTCCGTCGACGTGGAAGCTTGGTGAATGCGTTTCATCGCGCCGTCACCTCTCGCACCCGGACGTGAAAATCCGGCAGGGACATCTCTCCGTCCTCAAACTGGAGGACCGTCCGCCGGCGATCCGGCGGGTCGGAGATGTGGACCTCAAGGCCTTCGGGAGTATGGGCCGTCCTCGAGACGTTGGACAGGCACCGGCTGAGCCATTGCAGCAGCACCTGCCGGTGAAACGGGGTCAGCCTGTCCAACTCGCTCAGATCGAACTCCCCGAGTTCGAGGAACCGCGCCACCACTTCGGATTCGGCGGCCTTCCGGGCCAACACCAGGGCCCGGGTCTCGGCCTGTTCCCGCCGGGTATCGCGGACCGGCTCGGCGCTCCCCGCCCGGCGCCGGGCGCGGCTGCGCGATCCCAGTGCGCGGACCTGGGGCGGCTGATCCCACATGGACAGATCCCCGGCGTCGGAGATTCGCTGGGGTTCTCCTTGAAAATGATGGGCCCGGAACAAACCGAAGGCGTAGGCGGCGAGCTTGTCCGCTTCGGCCCGGGAGTCGATCCGGAAAAACCATTGCCCCAGATCGTCCAGCTCCTGTCGCCGACTGAGTCCCACCCGCCGGCGTTCCTGGATGGCCACGGCCATCCGTACCACCCGGGCGATGGCATTTTTCGTTTCCCGCTCAAGATCGGCCACATCGCTCTCCTCGCGGTCCGTCCCGGTAAACCACTGGACGAACACCGCCCATTCTTCGCGGCGACGACAGAGCTGTTCTTCTTCGGTGAAAGATTCTTCCAGGGAAGGCATGAGCAGGTCCGCTTGAACCACGGCGTGCAGGAATTGCTCCCACCGATCGGGATCGGTGCGCCGGAGGATCCCCTCGATCTGGGGGGCGTATTTTTGCAATCCGACCATGAAATTTTGGAGATAGTGAGTGAGTCGGTCTTTGAACGGCAGAAACTGTTCGGTGACCATCAGCTCTTCGGCCCGGCCGCTGTGCAGGCTGGCGAGGTAGTCCGAGGCGTTCTCCTGAAGGTTCCGGAAGGCCTCCTGGATATCGCGCCACAGGCGCCCCGCCTCATCCGGGGTGAACGCCGTGTCGCGTTCCACGACGGTGCGCAAGTAACCGGCCAGGCGCTCCAGCAGCGTCGGCTCCAGAGAACCGCCGTATCCCTGCAGATTCTCCAGCGCTTCCAGCATGCGTTCGATTTCCACCGCATACCGGGTCATTTGGTAGCGAAACCGCTTGCGCAAGTATTCTTCGATGGTCGCCGCCCGCCCTCCGTCGTGGCGCTTGGCGAGATTTTTCCACTCGGTCAAAACCTCCAGGTCCTGCCGGCACAACTCCAGGGTGTACTCCGACACCCGCCCGGTGGCTGAGACGGCCTCAAATACCTCTTCGGGTTTCAGCCAGTATTTCAGTTTTCGGTAATTGTCGTAAAAGAAGCGCATGATCAGGCGGTACCGGGCCACGTTGTCGGCGTTGAGGTACTTGGTTTCCGGGACCGCACGTATGCGCGCATCGACCGGGGCGTTCGGATTCACCGGCAACATCCTTTCAGGGGTTTCATACAAACACACACGGGATTTTCAAAAACTTATTATACCCCAATTTGTAGGAAAGCAGGTGGTATCAGCAGCTGCCGGGATATCTTATCAAAACTATCCAACAAACCGCCGTCGGCCTGACCTTTGTCTCCTTCCATCCGGAAGGGAGCCGCCCCCGGGGTGGGCGCGCTTCTCGGCGTGTGCTTCCTCCCGCATCCGACCGCCTAAGATCGGCAAGCCGGTCCCCGAAGAGAGAAGCTCAGGGCCATCCCGTACCACACGGGCACTCGCGAAAGGCAGGGGCGTGAATCCCTGTCCCGTCCAGGCGGTTAGCCTCCCGCGAGACCAGAGGGGTATTTTGCCCTCAGGCAACCTCTGGCTTTGGGTCATCCCCTTTGCGGGGATACACGAATGTCTTCGTCCATTTCCTGTACAGGTTCATCATCCCCACAAAATCCGCGTCCGCGCTGTACCGGTGGTTCGGGTTCTTGCATGTGAACCGTGAGCCGTTGCGTTCCCCGAGCACCTTGCAGTGCGGACAGGTCTGGGAAGTGTAGGCCGGGTTGCGCTCGACCGTCAGAATTCCCTCACGAAACGCCAAGTCCCGGACCCATTTCATGATCTGTCCGCGCAACCAATACGCCCGTTTGTGGTTCTTCCGACCGCTTTTGCTCATCCTCTCCTTGGGCGGCCGGTACCGGCGCAGGTGCTCGAACACGATCACCCTTGCGCCGTGCTCCATCGCGAATTGGACAATGGTTACGGCCGTCTGCTTGGCCGCGTTCTCGTCCAGGTTCCGGATCTTGTTCCACAAGTTCGCGTTGTCCTGGACGCCCGGCTGGAGCCGTCCGCTTTGCTCCCGCTTGCGGTGGATTGCCGTCAACAGCCGGTGCCGGCGATGGTTCAGGGCTCTGCCGTCCACGAACCTCGTGGCCGCCAGTTTTCCCTCCACAAACGCTCCCATCACCGCCAGCCTGCCCACGCCCAGGTCCACCGCAACCACCGGCATCTGTGGGTCTGCCCGGCGCTGTTCCTCTGCCTTCCGGGGTTTGTCTACGGATTTCTCCATCGGGATGTGCAGCGCATACCGCACCCCGCCCGGATACCGTTTATCCCGCTTCCCGTGCACCGTCAGGGATTTCGCCACCCATGTCCGGCCCCCTTTTTCTTCGCCGGAACCGGCCTGGCCCGTCTTTGAACGTTTCCTTTCCCGAGCGATGCGTTCTTTCTCCAGGGCGGACCCGGCGAGAAGCGATTCGGCCTGGGCATGAACCACCACCGGCAGCGACACCTTTTCCCACTTCTGCCCCGTGTGCAGTTTCAGGCTAATGAACGTATGCCGCTTTTTCTTCTGCGGGTTTAGGTCATACGCGGGGTGCTCGACCATCCCCGCATAAAACGTCACCGGTTCGTTCGGTGCGCCGGGTCGTGGTTCCCGCCCGCGCTGGTCCGGTGCTGTTTCCTCCCAAGTTTTCAGGTGGCTCCACCAGGACCGCACCTTGCCAATCGCCTGGTTGATCGCCGCCCGCCGCAACTCCGTCGGCATTCCTCTGGCCGCCGGAACGTGTTCGTCGAGCGGCCACCCCGGGTTCGGGTGGGCTTTGGTCGCCAGGGTGTGAAACTCCGCAAAGGTCAGCAGTTCCTGGTTGGTGCGCGTTCGTTCTTTGACCGTCCCGTCCTTTTTTCGAACCTGGACCGGCTCGTCCAACACCTTCAGGTGCGCCGCGAAAAAGTCCATGTAAAAAGCGACCACTTGGTTATAGATATCCTTCGTCCGCTCCAGCGCCTCCGTCTTGCACCGATGGACCTCCTTGTGAATCCCGATGCGGATCGCCCTGATGACAGTCGCCAGCGTCCTCACCTCCCATCTCGTTCATGGCTTTTTGGACCTTTTTCCGGAACTCCTGCGACCGCTTGCCGTACATCCGGGCTGAAAACACGGTGATGATCGTCAACAGATCCTCCACCAGCTCCTGCTGGGATGTCTTGGGCTCGGTCTTGTGAGTGGACTCGACCGTCACCCCGTGGCTCTCGAAAAACCGTTCCAGATACCGGTATCCGAACCGCGCCAGCCTGTCCGGGTATTCAATCAGTACCCGGTCGATCTCCCCGTCTTCCGCAAGTTTGAGCAGGGCCGCCAGTTGTTTCCGGTTCTCGCCCACTCCCGACGCCTGTTCGGAAAACACCCGGACCACATCGTACCCGTGCTCTTCCGCATACCGCTCCAGCCGTTCCCGCTGCCGCTGGAGATTGCCGTCCGCCTTTTGCTTGGCCGAAGACACCCGGGCGTAGATCGCCGTCCGGTCCCCGGCCCGTTTCCCCAAAAGTCGCCTCACCTCCTCGACGTCGAACAACCTGTGGTTCCCCGGCGAACGAATGGAATGAATCTTTCCATCCCTGTCCCAGCGTCGGATCGTCTGCACGGTCAGTCCCAGCATTTTTGCCACTTTGCCGATGGGGAGATACTGTGTGTCTTTCATGAATATATATTATTATAAAATATGGTCTATGCGGATATATTTTTAACCTCCGAGTCGGTTAAGACCATCGAAGACGAGAAAGAACGCGATCGGGAACAGGCGGAACGCTGGTACACCGGAGAGGCCATTGTGCGTGAATTGAGACGGTGGCAGGCGTTGCACGCGACGTTCACCGCGTTAAATCAAGGGTACTGTCATTAAACCACCACAAACCACCACTTGATCCGGTGCCGATGAATGAGCGTATGGAATAATTGTGTGAGGGTAAGAATATCTTATACGGTAAGACATAAGAGTCATGATTTACAATGAGGGAGGTAAGACGTAAAATGAAAGAGAAAGATAAATCTATACAGAAGGAGAGGGAGAAAAAAGTGTTGGCTACTAGGACAATTTCCAGCAAAGGGCAAGTTGTTATTCCGGCAGAAGTTCGACGACTGTTAAACATTGAGCCTGGGGATCAGGTGATTTTCTCTTTGAATGATTTTGGGGAGATTGTAATGAGAGCAAAAAAGCGGGAAAAACTATCAGATTTGATTGGAATACTTCCTGCCAAGAAACGCGTTGATGGGGATTTTGAGGTTATTCGCAAAAAGGCCCGAAGGATCATGGCTGTCCGCAAGCATGCGTTAAGGGAGGATGAATAATTGGCCGAGTGTTTTTGGATTGATACAAATTTGTTATTACGCCTTATAACGGAAGATCCAGAAGGAATGACCAAAGAAACATTGGAGCTGGTTTCGTTCGTTGATCGAGGCGCGATCAAACTAAGGGCTTCGTCTATGGTTGTTGCAGAATGTGTTTGGGTCTTGGAATCGGTCTACGAACATAAACCTGGGGAAATCGCCAAAGCATTGCGCCGATACTTGACGAGTAATGTGATTGAGTTTGACGAAAAAGAAGTGGTAGAGGGCGCGTTAGATGATTATGAACAGCATAATGTAGATTTTATCGATGCATACGTGGCGCGTAAGGCAAAATTCAGCACAACCCCTCGAATCATCACGTGGGATCGGGATTTCCGGCGCCTCGACATCGAATGGTTTAAACCGCCGGAAATTGTGAAAAGAGTTAAAGAAGCACAAGGTCAACGGGAATGACGAGCCTGCTCACTTCCCTACGGGTATATAGTGATGCCCGGCACGTGCTCATATGTCTTAGAACGTGCTATCTTGAAAAACTAATATAATTAATTCAATATATACTATGGTTAGTTTTAGGAGAGGGTGACACTGTTGAAGTTGACTCGATTCGGCCACTACGTGCAAATTACATTTTTCCCAGGTGTGTTTCCTGTGAATTGCTACCTCGTTCAAGAGGATGACGGTGCAACGTTGATTGATGCTGCCCTTCCATCCAGCGCGAAGGCGATTCAACGTGCCGCTGCGACGTTTGGACTCCCCATCAGGCGAATCCTTCTGACTCACGGTCATGCGGACCACATCGGGGCTTTGGACTCTCTGCACATGTTATTGCCGGATGCCGAGGTCATGATTTCGCGGCGGGACAGTCGACTGCTTGTCGGTGACACCAGTGTGGACCCCCAGGAATTCCAGACTAGGATCAGAGGCGGTATTACGCCTCGCACGACCCGGCCCACTCGGTATCTGGAGGAGGGGGACCGGATCGGCAGCCTGGAGGTCATTTCGTGTCCCGGGCACACGCCGGGTCATGTGGCGTTTTTCGATGTGCGCGATCGAACGCTTATTGCGGGAGATGCGTTTCAGACGCACGGTGGAATAGCGGTCTCCGGCGTCGTCCGTCCATTGTTTCCGTTTCCGGCACTTGCGACGTGGCACAAGCTGACAGCACTAGGAAGTGCAAGACGGCTGCGCGATTTACGTCCGTCACAGCTGGCGGTGGGACACGGGAAGGTATTGACCAATCCCCTGGAGGCCATGAATCGTGCCATCAACAAAGCGGAGGAAGTATTCAAGGGGGAGGTCTAAAATGGCAAAAAAACCTCGGCTGGACAAGGTGATGATCACACAGGCCGCAGGAGAACTGGCGGACCAAATCGGCCTGGAGAAACTCACCTTGTCTGCCGTGGCAGATCATCTGAAGGTCCGAGCACCGTCTCTTTATAATCACATTGAAGGACTGGATGGGCTTCTTCGGGAGTTGTCCTTGCTTGGCATGAAGGAATTGAACAGACGCCTGGAACGGGCCGCCCTGGGAAAATCCCGGGCCGACGCGTTGGCTTCTATGCTGCTGGCGTATCGTGCGTTTGCGAAAGAGAGACCGGGTGTGTATACCGCCACGCTGCGTGCTCCAAAACAAGGCGATTCCGAGGTACAATCTGCTTCTCAAGCCATCATTGAAACGGTGCTGACGGTGCTGAGGCCGTGTGCATTGAGCGACCAAGAGGCGATCCATGTCATTCGGGGCTTCCGTGCCATCGGTCACGGATTTGCCTCTCTTGAGCTGGAAGGCGGGTTCGGGATGGATTTGTCGACAGACGAAAGTTACCAACGACTGATTGCCATGTTTTTACGAAGTGTTTGCCCATAACACCGTTCAATTTTGGGTTCGGCCGGGGCCGCCATCCCCGAACGATGTGAGTCCCGTCCGGGATGGCGAAGGGGTGACCACGGGGATGCCCTCGGGCGAGACTATTTTAACCCCGACTGCATAAAACTGGAGATGATCTGGCGCTGGGCGACAAGATAGAGAAGAAGCGCTGGCAGGGTGGTCAGTGTCGCGGCCGCCATGAGCGGCCCCCAATTGTTGCCACCTTCCATGCTCACGAACCCTTGAAGGCCGACGGTCAGGGTTTTCATCGGCGGGTCGGTCAAAACCACCAGCGGCCAGAGGTACTCGTTCCAGGTGTTCACAAATACCAAGATCACCAGTGCCACAATGGGCGATCGGATGACCGGCACCACCACTTGCCACAGCGTCCGCCAGGTCCCCGCCCCGTCCACCCGGGCGGCTTCGAGCAGTTCCCGGGGAAAACCGAGCAGGTGCTGGCGAAGGAAAAACACCCCGAAAGCGTTGGCCAACTGAGGCGCCGCTGCCCCGAGGTACGTGTTGAGCCAGCCCAAGGAGGAGATCAACAAATAATTCGGAAGCAGGGTCACCTGGATCGGGATCATCATCGTCCCGATCACCAAATAAAACAGCAAATCCCTCCCCGGGAACCGAAACAGGCCGAACACATACGCCGCCAGGATGGCCGTGACCACCTGCCCAACCGTCACCAGCACCGCCACGATCAGGGTATTTTTAAAATAAACCCCGAGCGGCGCCCCGGCGAAGGCCTCCACGTAATTCATCCATGTCGCCGGATGGGGGAGCCACCCGCCCCCGAATACTTGTTCCGGGGTTTTCAGGGACGTCGAAATCATCCACAGCAGTGGGAACAACAGCAGCAACGCGGACACCGCCGCCATCCCGTGCATCCACCAGGTCGACCGGCTCATTCCTCCCTCAGCCTCCTGTCGATGACCCGGATTTGCCAGACCGCCAGCACCAAGAACGCGACGAACACCACTACGCTGGTGGCCGAAGCCATTCCGGTCCGGAAAAATTGAAAGCCTTGCTCCCAGATGAGGTACACGAGGTTGGTGCTGGCCTGGTTGGGCCCGCCCTGGGTCAGCATTTGAATGGGGACAAAAACATCCTGCACCGCTTCCAGGGCCGAGGTCAAAGTGACGAAGACGGTGGTGGGCATGAGCAGGGGCCAGGTGACCCGCCAGAAAATCTGCCAGCGGCCGGCACCATCCACCCGGGCCGCCTCCACGTACTCCTGGGGGATATTTACAAGTCCTGCCAAATAGAGGATGAAGCTCAGGCCAAAGCCTTTCCAGGCTCCAACCGCCGACAGGGCGACCACCACCCAGTGGGGATCCGACAACCACATGGGTCCCTGGATGCCGAAGACCTGCAGTAGCCCGTTCAAAACTCCGCCGATGGGGTTGAGGATCCACAACCACAACAGCGAGGCCACCGCCGCCGACACCACCGCCGGCACAAACAGCACACCCCGGTAAACCCGGTGCCAGGGCCCGGTGATTTCCGCCACGGCCCAGGCGGCAATCAGGGGCAGTGCCCCTTTGCCGAGGAGAATCCAAAACATGTATTGCAGGGTGTTCCATACGGCCAGCCGAAAATCCCGGCTTCCGAAGAGTTCCGCGTAATTGCGGCCGCCGATGTAGGTCTTGGCCGGACTGACCCGATTCCATTCGTACAAGGACAGAATCGCCGTCTGAACCAGGGGCCAGTATACGAATACGCCCAGAATCGCCAGCACCGGCAGTAAATAGGCGTAAGGCCCGAGTCCGGCGAGGGCGCGCCGACTCGCCCTCGCCTCCTTCCCGGACTCGGATGCGACGGGGGTATCCGCCAACACCCGCTCCATGTCAGATCCCCCCGGCCTTCGCCCGCTCCCTACCCGTGAGCCGAGCGACGTGGGAGCGGATCACCTCGAGGTCCGTGTCCTCTCGATATTCGATCACCTGATGAACGGGACTGGGCAGGGCCCGGATCGCCCGCTCCACCTCCGCCCAGGGCAGGTGCCCGTGACCGAGGGGCAGGTGCTCGTCCGCCGATCCGCCGTTGTCGTGGATGTGCACCGCCCGGACCCGGTCCCCCAGGGCGGCGAACAAACCGGGCAGGTCCCACCCGTTGGCGAAGGCGTGGCCGATGTCGACGATGGCCCCGCAATAAGGGGAATAAAATTCTTCGATCAACGCCGCGAACTCGTTCTGGTCGAACAAAGCGGCGGGCCCCACCCCGGCGTTCTCCACCACCATGAGCACGCCTAGGCGCTCGGCCATTTTGCACAGCCGGGCCAAGTGCTCCCGGGCAAAAGACTGGGCCAGATCCCGGTCGTAGGTGCGGGAGCCGTACCCGGGATGAATCACCACGTGGCCAGCGCCCAGTTCCGCCGCCGTGACCAGGGCGCCCACGTACTGGCGCTCGGCCAGGAGCCGTTGTTCCGGATAAAGGGGGTTCGCCAAATTGATCTCGAACACCGGCGCGTGGAGGGTGATGGGCAGATCTTCTCCGAGCAGGCTCTTACGAATGTGTTGAATCGCCCCGCCGGGGTGCTGCCACACCTCGCCGTCCATGACGAGCTCCACCCCAGGCCACTCCCACTCCCGGGCGGTCTGGAGAATCTCGGTTAGCCCCTGGCCCAGCAAGGGCAGGGCGGACACGAACCACTGTCCCCGCTCGTCGGTTTTCCCGTTTTCTTCTCGTCGTTCCTGCATCTTATTCACCTCTGAACCCCCCTCACGGCTTTGGCAGAAGCGGAGTGATTCGATCTTTCGCCGACTGCAACGCTGACTGGGCATCATTTTTGCCGGCCAACACACTCATCCGGGCGTCCAAAAGGATTTTTTCTCCCTGCAGGCTGTTCGGACCAGGGATATTTTTCCACGGCACCGCCTCTTTGAGCTGTTCCACCGCCGGTTTCATCAGTGGCTGGGCTTGAAGCAGGGCCTGGGTGACGTCCTGGCCCCCGGCCGCCAACCGGGAGGGCAGGTAGCCCGTGCCCAGGGACCACGTTTTCAGGTTGTCGGGAGACTCGAGGAATTGGATAAACTCCATGGCCGCCTTTTGCTGGGCGGGATCTTTGGCGAACACCATGAGCACGTTACCGCCGGCCGGCACTTTCCGGGGTTTGTCCCCGAAGGTCGGGTAAAGGGCCGTGCGCAGATCGAAGGTCGCCTGCTTCTTCAGGCTGGCCAACTCCGCCACCGTGGCGATGTACATGGCCAATTTTCCCGACAGAAACGCCTGCTGGGCTTCTTGATAGGTCACATTGGGCATGATCTTGTCTTTATTGACCATGTCGCCCCACATCTGAATCGCCTGAACCGCCGGGGGATCGGTGAGTCCCAGGGTGCCGTCCGGATTCACGATGTGACCGCCGTTGGATTCGATCAGCGCTTGGGTCGACCAGTTATCCTCATTGCGGATAAATGCCCCCCAGGCTCCGGTCTTGTCTTTGATCGTCTTCCCCATGGTCCGGACTTCATCCCAGGTCTTCGGGGGATTGGCGGGGTCGAGTCCGGCCTTCTTGAACAGGTCGGCGTTATAATAAATCACCGGATTGCTGATCGAGTAGGGAATGCCCTCGACTTTGCCTTTGACCTTGCCCAAATCGAGAATATTGCTCGGAAAATCGCTCAAAAACGTCGGATCGTCTTTGAACAGGTCCGCGATGGCGACGTGGGGAAAATTCCCCGCCGCATAGTCCAAATGGCTGTAGCTGATCTGGGACACCGCCGGGGGTTTGCCCGCCGCAATGGCCGATTGGAGGTTTTGCATGAGCCCGGCGTACATGTCGGGTTGAAAACGGTCCACCACCTGGACGTCCTTGTGGGTCTGGTTGAACTTCTGGACCAATTCCCGCACCGCCGGCCCGCCAAAGCTATCGGAATTCACGTGGTAATATTCGATGGTCACGGGTTGACTGCCGCCCGCCGGAGTTGATGTGGTACCTCCACAGCCCGCCAAGACCGTGGCCACCGCCAAAACCGCCGCCGCGATCCCCATCCGCTTCATTCCGGATCCGCTCCTTTTTGTTGGATTGTCCGTACCTGGTCTTCCGTCCACCGCCACAACTCCGGCCGCCCCAGGGAAACCGCACGGGCTCCCGCCGCCAGAGCCTGTCCCACCTCATCCGGTGCCTGGATCAGCCCTCCGGCGATCACCGGAATGGACACCCGATCCACCACTTCTCGGATGACCCGGGGCATCAGGCCGGGCATGATCTCCACGGCGTCCGGGCGATTTTCCGCCAGGGTGCGCAGCCCCAACTCCAGGGCCGGCCGATCGATGAGAAACAGCCGCTGCACCGCCGCGAGACCCAGGCTCTTCGCCGCCCGAACCACCTGACTTTTTGTCGAGACGATCCCTGCCGGGCGAAGCGTTTCCGCCACGTATCGCAGTGCCGCTTTGTCCGGCGACAGGCCCTTGGCCATGTCCATGTGCAGAAAAACCCGTTTCCCGTGCCGGCGCAGCTGTTCCAAATACCCCGGCAGGGTGCACACATCCCCGATCAGCAGGAACACGTCTTCCACCGGCGTGGCCAAAGCCGTCTCAATCAAGGACTCTTCGTGTACCGAGAGAATGATCGAACCCCGGAACCGAAGCCGTTCCTCCGACTGCTTGTGCATGATCGCCCCCTCTCCCGGCATCCTCCCGCCCCCCTCGAAACAAAAATGGGCACACGACAATCCCTTCCGCGGGTGGTTGTCTTGTGCCAGGCTTTCTCCTCGACTCCGCCTGCAAGCCGTCCTCTTGTCCCATGGTCTTTTCATTTGCTATCATGGCACGGGAATATGAATCCCCCGTGACTCGCAGGTAACGTTTCGGTCGATTTTGCGTAAAATCTTCTCAAGACCTACCAGCCTTGACATCGTGCTGGCTGGGTATACACTAACAATTAAACGTATGCTTGAATATGATATCGGGACGGAGGGGAGCGCGGTGGTAGACCGAAGGAATGGGTCAAAGGGTGTCGCGTTGCAGGACGATCTTGCGTCGTGGCGCCCGGCGGGAGGCCAGGGGAGTTGCGAGGTGTTCGGCTATGACCCGGAGAAGGTGCAGCGGCGCCGGCGAGAGCTGCACGTGACCGAAGGCATGGCCGATCTGTTCAAAGTGTTGGCGGATGATACCCGCTTAAAACTCGTCTATGCCCTCTGTCGGGAAGATGAGTTGTGCGTGTGCGACGTGGCCACCATCCTGGGGATCACCAACGCCAATGCGTCCCATCACCTGCGGTTGCTCTCACATATGGGCCTTGCCGCCAGTCGTCGGGAGGGCAAAATGGTCTTTTACCGCCTGCAAAGTCCCCATGTCCGCCACCTCCTTCAAGAAGTACTGCGGCTATATGGAAGGGGGGAGTCGGGTGGCTGTGCCGAATGACCGCCTGCAGGATCGAGCCCCCGGGGTCGCGGAGAAACCGGGCCAATCCGGGAATAGCCCGGATCCGGTCCGGCCCCAGGAACATGTGTATCGGTTGGCGAATGTGAGCTGCGCCGATTGTGCCGCGAAATTTGAAGACAAAGTCAAACGAGCACCCGGGGTGCTGGATGCCCGGGTGCTCTTCGGATCCTCCCAATTGATCGTGGTCGGGCAACCACTGAGTGGAGTGAAGCCTTGGAGAACCACGCCATGGACCGGGCCCGCCGCTCGATCCGCTCCCTGGCGGAGATGGCTCCCACCCGGGCGATGGTTCGCCGGGAGGGACGGGAAATGATTTTGCCCGTCGAGGCCATCCGGATCGGTGACGTGATGATCGTGCGGCCAGGGGAAAAAATTGCCCTGGACGGAAGGGTGATCCGGGGGCGCAGCGAGGTGAACGAGGCGGCCATTACCGGCGAGTCGCTCCCCTTGGCCAAAGAAGCTGGCGATCAGGTGTTTGCCGGGTCACTGAACCATTCGGGCGCCATCGAGGTCGAAGTGACCACCCGGGCTGAGGACAGCACCCTGGCGAGGGTCATTGCCCTGGTGGAAAAAGCCGAGGCCGAGCGGGCCCCGACCCAGGAGTTTGTCAACCGTTTCGCCAGAGTTTACACACCGGCGGTTACGGTTCTGGCGGTGGGCATGGCCCTCATTCCGCCTCTCGTCTGGGGTGCGGCTTGGCAGCCGTCTATCTATGAAGCGTTGGCCCTGCTCATGGTGGCCTGTCCCTGTGCCCTGGTGGTTTCGACCCCGCTGGCGGTGGTGACGGCGATGGGCGTGGCGGCCCGAAACGGGGTGCTGATCAAGGGTGGCATTCATTTGGAAAATATCGGCCGTCTCCGGGCGATGGCCTTTGACAAGACGGGTACATTGACCCTGGGCGAGCCGGTGGTCACGGACGTGGTCGGACTCCAAAATATTACTGAAGAAGACATCCTCCGGGTGGCGGCGGGGATTGAGCGCTATTCGGAGCATCCGTTGGCCGGGGCGATCCTGCGCGCAGCCGCAGACCGCGGCCTCACTCCCGGGGAAGTGGAGGATTTTGAGAGCTTTCCCGGACGGGGGGCGCGAGGGACGGTGGGTGGCGCGGAGTATTGGATCGGTAGTCCCCCTTGGTTCAAGGAGCGCGGGGTGGACCTGGCGGCCGTGGACCATCGAATTCGGGGATTTCAGGAGGAGGGGAAAACGCTGGTGCTTCTCGGGCGAAGGGACACCGTGACCGCCTTGATTGCCCTGGCCGACCGGGTGCGGCCTTCGGCCCGGGAGGTGGTCGCGAACCTCAAAATGGCCGGGATCGGGCCCACGGTTCTGTTAACCGGCGACAATCAGGCGACTGCCCGGGCGATCGGCCGGACCGTGGGTGTGGACGAGGTGCGAGCAGGGTTGCTTCCCGAGGACAAGATCCGAGCCGTTTCCGAACTAAGGCAATGGTACGGTCGGGTGGGGATGGTGGGCGACGGGGTGAATGACGCCCCGGCCCTGGCTGCTGCCACCACCGGAATCGCCATGGGGACTTCGGGGACCGATCTCGCACTGGAGGCCGCAGATGTCGCTTTGATGAACGACGATCTGTCGAAAGTTCCCTTCGCCGTCCACTTGGGTCGAGTCACCTTGCGGATCATTCAACAAAATATTTTCATCGCCCTTTTCATGAAGACTGCGGCTTTACTCCTCGCATTCCCCGGCTGGCTCACCTTGTGGCTCGCCATCGTCGGCGACATGGGCGCCACCCTTTTGGTTACCGCCAACTCCCTGCGCCTGTTGCGGGTTCGACCCTCAAGATGCAGGAGTTTTATCACGATTAGACGGCGCAAACATATCAGTGCGAATCGTGTATCGCAGGGGCTCGCAACTGCTCACAAAAACATCAATAAAGATTGATCCAAAAAATTCGCGCCGCAAACCTCTTCCTTCGGGAAGAGGATAAGGCGCATCATTCGGACTTTTTCCTGCCGGATCAAAGACAGAGGAACGCTGCTTCTTTTGGCAAATATACGTTTGTTTTCTTGGTAGATTGGGTGTATCATAGAAACGTGACAATTCTCACGGAGATCGACGTGCCGGAGCCGGTTCATCCATCCGGGTCGGCGATCGGCATCGACCGGGGGATCGTGCATTTTGCGGGATTGTCGGACGGCACGTTTGTCGATGCGCCGGGGTGGTTCCGGCGGTACGAAACGAAATTGGCTTAGCGGAACGCTCCAATAGACCGTTCTGAGCTGACTGCAAGGGAGGTACCTGTTCGTGAATCCGTATGATTACGCACATGGGCTTGCGAGGGCGCTTCGGGAGAGTGAATGGTATCGGAACCTCAAAGAGGCCAAGGAACGATTGGAGGCCGATCCGGAAGCTTTGCGGATGGCCCATGATATCCGGCGCCGCACGTTAGAACTTCAACTCAAGTCGATGGGCGGGCAAACGGTAACCACCGAAGAGCAGGAGCAGTTGCGCAAGCTCCAGGAGGTGGCTATGTTGCACTCCGTCGTTCGGGCGTATTTAGAGGCGGAGTCGAGATTATCTGTAGTCATGGACGATATTCAGCGGATTCTCGCTGAGGCGATTGCCCCTGTGGTTGACTTGCCCGGTAAAAGGGAGACAGAGACATCGGAGCATCGGTGACGGGTCGCATGGCGGACCGGTGATCTCGGCCGACCGCACGTTTTGTATTTCTCCTTTTCTCTGGCGGTGTCTTCCGTCTCAGACGGTTGCCCTGCTTCTCTTTATTGTGGACGGCAATCTCCAGCGGCAACGGGAACGGCTGGAGCGGTACGCGGAAGAACGCGGGTACGATGTGGTCCGGGTGTTTTCCGAACAGGCGTCGGGGGTGGGCGAGAACCGGAAACAACTGGCGGCCCTGCTCAAACTCGCCGAAGACGGGGAGATCGACCGGGTACTGATTGAATACCCGGACAGGCTGGCGCGGTTCGGATACCGGTATCTGGAACGGTTTTTCGAGAGCCACGGGGTGACGGTCGAGTCCACTCACAAGACCGAGCCGAAGACATCCCAGCAGGAGCTGGTGGAGGATCTGTTGACGATCATCACCGTGTTTTCAGCCCGGATGTACGGCAAGCGGTCGCAGGAGTTCCGGAAAAAGATCGGGCAGGCCATGAAAGAGATGGGGGGTGAGGGCGCTGGCCGCGGTCATCAAGACGATCCGGATCGGGATTCACAGGGAGGTCCACCGGTGCAAGACGGAGGCGCTGGAGATGACCAAGGACATCTATAACCAGGTGATTGCGTTTTACATGGACTTTTTCACGGCCCATCTGAACGTGTTGGACGAGCCGGTTCAGGTTCGGAAGAAGGACGGGACGGTCAAAGAACGAACGCGCACCAACCAGGAACTGTTGACCTTCGCGGAGTTTCACACCCTGGCGACCAAAGCCCACCCGAACCCGGGGTGGCCGCTCGACGAACACGTTCCGGCGGCGGAGGGGATGCCGACGGAGTTGCGGCGGGCGGCGATCAACCAGGCTATCGGCAAGGTGCGGTCCTGGTGGAGCCACCTGAAAACTTGGGAGGAAACAGCACCGGACCAGCGCGGGCGGGAACCACGACCCGGCGCACCGAACGAACCGGTGACGTTTTATGCGGGGATGGTCGAGCACCCCGCGTATGACCTAAACCCGCAGAAGAAAAAGCGGCATACGTTCATTAGCCTGAAACTGCACACGGGGCAGAAGTGGGAAAAGGTGTCGCTGCCGGTGGTGGTTCATGCCCAGGCTGAAGGGCTTCTCGCCGGGTCCGCCCTGGAGAAAGAACGCATCGCTCGGGAAAGGAAACGTTCAAAGACGGGCCAGGCCGGTTCCGGCGAAGAAAAAGGGGGCTCCGGGGCTGGGACATGGGTGGCGAAATCCCTGACGGTGTACGGGAAGCGGGACAAACGATATCCAGGCGGGATGCGCTATGCGCTGCACATCCCGATGGAGAAATCCGTCGACAAACCCCGGAAGGCAGAGGAACAGCGCCGGGCAAACCCACAGATGCCGGTGGTCGCGGTGGACCTGGGCGTGGGCAGGCTGGCGGTAATGGGAGCGTTCGTGGAAGGGCGGCTGGCGGCCACGAGGTTCGTGGACGGCAGGGCCTTGAACCATCGCCGGCACCGGCTGTTGACCGTCATTCACCGCAAGCGGAAACAAAGCGGACGGCTCCAGCCGGGCGTCCAAGACAACGCGAACTTGTGGAACAAGATCCGGAACCTGGACGAAAATGCGGCCAAGCAGACGGCCGTGGCCATTGTCCGATTCGCGAGGGAGCACGGCGCAAGGGTGATCGTGTTCGAGCACCTGCGCCGGTACCGGCCGCCGAAAGAGAAGATGAGCCGGAGCGATCGGAAGAACCACAAACGGGCGTATTGGTTGCGCGGACAGATCATGGAATGGGTCCGGGACTTGGCGTTTCGGGAAGGGATTCTGACGGTGGAGCGCAACCCGGCCTATACCTCCCAGGTCTGTCCGCACTGCAAGGTGCTCGGGGAACGCAACGGCTCACGGTTCACATGCAAGAACCCGAACCACCGGTACAACGCGGACGCGGATTTTGTGGGGATGATGAACCTGTACAGGAAATGGACGAAGACATTCGTGTATCCCCGCAAAGGGGATGACCCAAAGCCAGAGGTTGCCTGAGGGCAAAATACCCCTCTGGTCTCGCGGGAGGCTAACCGCCTGGACGGGACAGGGGCTCACGCCCCTGCCTTTCGCGAGTGCCCGTGTGGTACGGGATGGCTCTGAGCTTCTTTCCTTGGGGACCGGC
Organism: Kyrpidia spormannii; assembly: GCF_002804065.1. Classification (NCBI taxonomy): domain Bacteria; kingdom Bacillati; phylum Bacillota; class Bacilli; order Caryophanales; family Alicyclobacillaceae; genus Kyrpidia; species Kyrpidia spormannii. Next base: position 561,453 of record NZ_CP024955.1, read on the forward strand.
TTGCCGATCCTGGCTTGCCGGACGCGGGAGGAAGCACATGCCGAGAAGCGCGCCCACCCCGGGGGCGGCTCCCTTCCGGATGGAAGGAGACACAGGTCAGGCCGACAGCGGTTTGTTGGATAGATTTGATCAGACATTCCGGCAACTGTTGATACCACATCACCGGATTTTGACCGACCGCGGGAGCGAAAACTGATCACAAAGGAGAGATCCCTGTGAATGTGGCCGCACGGCAGAAAAGGCGGGCCTCCATGTGAGGCCGGAAGGTGCGGCGAAAGACTGTAAAGGTGAGCGAGTGAGGCTGAGATACGCCGGCCCACTCTGCCCGGGCCCTCGACGAGCGTCGTCGGGGGCTTTTTTAACGCCAGTCGCCTTCGGTGCCCGTCGTGGGCGATCATCCGTTTCATGAGGGCGCGATAACCATCTGTCCCCCGGCTTCGTCATAGGGTTGGCGGGCCCGCCAAACGACAGATGGAGGAGATCCCCGTGATCGAGATTCGAGGGCTGTGCAAACGCTACCGACGCCACTGGGCGCTCCGGGATTTGGAGTTAACCGTGGAGACCGGCATGTTCGGGTTGCTCGGCCCAAACGGTGCCGGCAAGACCACGCTGATGCGCATCCTGGCGACCCTGCTTCGGCCCACGTCCGGAGAAGTGCGGATCGACGGGATTTCACTACGGCAAAATCCGGACGAAATCCGGAAACGAATCGGCTATCTTCCTCAGTTTTTTCAGATCTACCCGCAAATGACCGCCTGGGAATTCCTGGATTACGTCGCGGTCCTGAAAGGGTGGACAGATGCCCGCAAGCGCCGGGAACAGGTGATGGAAGTTGTGGAGCAGGTTCACCTCGCCGATCGGGTGTCGGACAAAGTGAAGACCTACTCCGGCGGGATGCGCCAGAGGCTGGGCATTGCCCAGGCTCTCCTCGGCGATCCCCAAGTGTTGATTGTGGACGAACCCACGGCGGGGCTGGATCCCGAAGAGCGGGTGCGGTTCCGGAATCTGCTGGCCACCTTGGCGCTGCACAAGACGGTGATCCTGTCCACCCACATTGTCGGCGACATCGAAAGTTCCTGCCGCCGGGTGGGCGTGCTCGATCAGGGGAGGTTGGTGTTGGCCGGCAGTCTTGGGGACCTACAGGCTTTTGCCGAGGGGAAGGTCTGGGAGGTCCGGGTGGGGGAAGAGCGGCTGCCGGAGTTGGCCCGGTGGCAGCTGATCTCCACCCGCCAGGAGGGCAGCGAGGTGGTGTGCCGGGTGATTGCCGACGAGCCTCCGCTCTCTGGAGCGAGGACGGTGGAGCCCACCTTGGAAGACGGGTACTTGGCTCTTCTCAGCCGCAGGGGAGGGGATCGCCGGTGAAGTCCTGGCTGACGACGTGGAGAATCGAGAGCCGGCTGTTGTGGACAAACCCGGTTCTACTCTCGATCGCCCTGGGCTACGGTCTCTGGTTTGCCTTCATCCTGTCCCGGTTGGGCCCTCCCTCTTCCGAGGATATTTACCGGGCGGTGTACGGGTTTCACGAAATATGGCAAACCCTTAGTCTGGGGCTGGCGATGTGGCTCGGCATCTGGCTCATGCGGCGGGACGTGATGCGGCCGAGTTATGAGTGGCTCGGGGCTTTGCCCGTTTCCCGGGCCGGACTGATCGGGGCCAAATACCTGGCGGGTTTCTTGTATCTGAGCTTGTTCACTGCCTTGGTTGTCGTGGTGTTCGCCTATTTCGGCCGGGTGCGGGAGTTGCCCTGGGACATTGTGTCGCGTCACCTCGGTTTTTTCGCAATCCAGGACGAGTGGTCGTACATGGTGACCTTGGCCCTGGCCATGTTCCTGGCAGTGGCTATCCCGGGGCGGCTGGTTTACTTGATCGGATTTTGCGCCTGGGTCTTCGGGACATTTTTCTTGGAGAAAATCGTTATCGGGACAAAAGATTGGTATTTTCTCAAGACCTTTCATCTCAACCAGTGGTTTGGCAACGACTACATCGTCGGTTACGAGGCCTGGGGATATCCACTGATTTCCCGGGAAATCGCCCTGTCCCGGGTGTTTGTGGCGGTGTTCGCGCTCTGGTTGGTGGTTTCCGCGATGGTGCGGCTGGCCCACCGCTGGCCCTCCACCCGGCGGAAAATGGGGCTGGCGGCGGCTGCGGTGTTGTTTGGGGTGTCGGGGGTGGCCTACGTGCCTTATGGCTTGTGGTGGAAAGACCGATACGACACTCGAGGGACGATCCAACAGTGGACCCCGCAGGAGCAGGGGGCAACAGCAGTTCACACTTCCTTTCCCGTGCAGTCCTACTTGATATCGGTGGATCGGGCAGTGGATGACCGGTTGACTGTTGTCGCCGACCTGACCCTTCGGCCACAGAACCTGGGGCCAGGACAAACCGTGACCTTCACCCTCAATCGTTTATTTCAGATCGACCGCGTGACGGTTGACGGCCAAGAGGTCGCCGTGAGCCGGGATGTTGATCATTTCAGCCTGCCGCGTGCCGCCTTCGGCCAGGGACCGGGGCCGGTGACGGTGCGGGTGCGCTACAGCGGCAAAGTCTATGATTGGCTCACCTCGCCAGGGGAGCGGTTTGCGGCGTTCGTACGGGGGAACGACGTCTATCTGCCTTACACCCAAGGGTGGTATCCGCTCCCGGGGAAGGAGACGCTGAAAATCCGGGAACCGAGCTATATCCAACTCGGTTCCCCCAACGATCTGGAGTTGCAGCCCGCAGACTTCCGGGTGGTGCTTCGGGGCTTTGAGGCGCCGGTATTCGCCAACGTAGCTGGGCACCCAGGGCCCGGAGGAGAGATGGTTTTTTCGGGCGGCCACCTGGACGGTGTGTCATTGTTTGGTGGCACGATTATTCAGGTTGAGGCGGCCCAAGGCGGGACATCAGTCATCTGTAGCCCTTCGAACAGCGTGGAGGCGCGGCGCTTTGCGGCGGAGCTGGACCGGGCGAGAAGCTACGTGCAGCCCTGGCTGAACCCGCCGACAGACCGGGTGCGCAGGGTGGTCTATCTTCCGGTCCCACCTTTGGGCGCGGTGGGGGATCTTCCTCTGTGGCCCGCAGTGCTGAGCGGGGACAGTTTTCTTACCGGAGAAACCCATTATCACAACCTTGACGAATACCGGTTGGCGGAGGTGGTGTCGGCCTGGCTATACGGAATTCCGGACGTCCAGCATGGATTCTGGAGCGATCCGGCGGGGGAAGGGCCCGGGCGGGATTCCGTGACCCGGGACATTGGCCGGGCGTTGGTGTACGTCGTTTTACGAGAGGGGGTTGGGTTGCCCTCGGGGAAGTCGCTTGCCGCTGTGGGGGGGTTGAACGATGTCGTGCGGCAGCCCATCGATCAGGCCCTGGCTGCCGGGCAGAGCGAGAAGGTGCGCCAAGTGTTGAAGGGGTTCTATGACCGGGTGTTCCGGGGGGCGACTGCTCCTAACGCGAATCTGCCTGCGATTTCCGTGCAGCAATGGCAGGAAGCCTGGAGGGGAACGCCATGACTCTGTGGCTGCGGGAATGGCGGTCCCTGCGATCGGCCATGGCGGCGGCGATCGCGGGGTATGTGATGTTGGTGCTTCTGTCCTTGATCGTGGCGGACAGGCCGAGGAACGTATTCTACTATAATGAAATGGGATCCGTGCTCCTGGCGATCATGGCAAGTGGGACATTGTTCCAACGGGAACTGTCCGGCAGCCAAATGGAATTGTTCGCCGCCTATCCGGCCTCTTTGGCGGGGATGGTAGTGAGGAAGGGGGTTTGGGCCCTCGGAGTGGTCCTCGTGTTTCATCCCATGTGGACCCTTGTGTACCTTTGGAAATTCCAGGGGATGATTACATACGTATCCATTCCTTGGGCGGGAGTCGGGCCGGGGGCGCCGGTGTCGGAGATTGATCTGCTGGCCGTGGCTGTGCCGGGGTATCTGGCGGCCATTGGGATCACTATCGCGGTGATGGTGGCCGCCAAGCGGGTGCACATTGGGCTTCTGGCTGGTTTCGGTTTCTGGCTGTGGCAAAGCCTTCAAGGGCCCGGCCTAGGAAGCGTGAGTTTGTTCACGCCGTATCTGCCGCAAAATACTTCACTTTTGGCGAATCGGTTGGTTTGGGCGGGGATCGGGATGGTTTGCGTCGTTGTTGCGGCCGGCCTGGCGGAACGAAGAGAGCGGTGGATCGGCGTCGACTCGCCCGAATAGGTCCTTGGAAGGGGCGGCCCCTAGGCCGCTTCCGCGCGGGAAGAGTGTCGGCATGCCCCCTATGGGCGCCTTCTTCCAAGGAGGACCAGCGTTAGCACGTCACCTTGCGCGCACTTTCCTCCACCTGGGCGCTGGCCGCAAGCGCGAGGGCCTGGTCCAAATCCTGGATCAGGTCATCAATGTGTTCAAGGCCTACAGACAGCCTCAGAAGAGAGTCCGTGACGCCGAGGCGCTGTCGTACATCTGGGGGAACGTCGGCATGGGTCTGGACCGCCGGGTAGGTGATCAGCGATTCGGTGCCGCCGAGGCTTTCTGCAAAGGTGATCACCCGCAGGTGCGCGAGGATCGGGGGCACCCACCTGTTGTTCGCCACTTCAAAGGCAATCATCCCACCCCACCCGCTGGCCTGTGCCCGATGCACGGCGTGGCCGGGATGGTCCGGGAGTCCGGGGTAATACACCCGGGATACCCGGGGATGTGCCTTCAGCCACTCGGCCAGGGCTCGGGCATTGCTTTCATGCCGGTCCATGCGCACGTGGAGAGTTTTTACCCCCCGCAACAGCAGCCAAGCGTCCTGAGGACCTAACACCGCGCCAATGGAATTTTGAATAAAAGCCAGGGAATCCGCCAACGCCTCTGACTTTACGACTACTGTGCCGGCCAAGACATCGTTGTGTCCGCCGAGATACTTGGTGGCCGACTCGACCACGATGTCCGCCCCCAGTTCCAGGGGCCGTTGCAGGTACGGAGTCATAAAGGTGTTGTCGACAATGAGCCAGGCTCCGCGTTCGTGGGCAAGCCGTGCCAATCCCCGAAGGTCGGCGATTTTGAGGGTGGGATTGGTCGGCGTTTCCACGAACAGCGCCCGGGTATGGGGGCGGATTTGCTTGGCCACGGCCCGCAGGTCGGAGGTGTTTACATAGGTGGTTTCCAGACCCAGTGGGCGAAAGAGCCGTTCGAATAAACGGTAGGTGCCGCCGTATAGATCGTCCGAGAGCACGAGATGATCTCCTGGGCGAAACAGGCGGCCGATGGCGTCGATGGCCGCCATGCCGGAAGCGAAGGCAAACCCCCGGCATCCCCCGTGCAAGGCGGCGATCGTTTCCTCCAAGGCCAGGCGGGTCGGATTCGAGGTTCGGGTATAGTCGAAACCGGTCGAAGAACCGAGGCCGGGATGAGCGTACGTGGTGGCGTGGTGGATGGGTAAAGAAATCGCTCCGGTGATGGGATCTCGGCGGGTTCCCGCCTGGGAACATCGCGTGTCAATGCGCATGCCTAACCCTCCTGCAATTCCGGTGGAAACCCGTTCCAGAATGGCAAAACCCACTCCTGAGGGGAGTGGGTTGTCAACAAAAGCCGATCCTCCGGCACTCCTCTCATCTCTCAGGTCGCTCACGCGGCCTGCAGGAATTGGCACCTCTCCGGACATTCCGGTGGTTGCCGGGCTTCATCGGGCCAGTCCCTCCGCCACTCTGGATAAGAGTTCACCGATTCGATTGTTGAGTACACCATATCATGGAACGATCTTTTTGTCGAGAGCGTTCAGCGCCGCAGGGCGGAGTTGTCATATTCAAAAATCGCCAGGCGGTTCAACAAGTCCTGCAAAGGATCGGCCGCAGGCCGCAGGGGTGACGCGTTCGGCCGGGAGGCTTCCCGGGCGGCGATGGTCGTCAGGGTGCCGGGCGGCTGATTCGTTTCAGAAGGTCCTGCCGGAGCGGGCAGGTGCAGGATATCTACCAGAATCGGTTGGAGGCGGTTCCAGCGGACGTAGCCGTTGTGGTCGGCGCTGACCTGAATGGTGGTCCCGCCGAAGGGATATTGTTGGGCCGGGGCGGGCACGGCGCCGTCATTGGCGGGATATCCCAAAGCCGACAGGGCGGCATAGCCCGCCCGGAGAAAAGGGCTGCTGATCGTATCGGCTGACGGGATGCTCCCTACCACAGACACCACCCGGAGAGCGCGAAGGGTGGGGTTCTCGCTATGTAAAGCGGTCACTTCCTGCCGCACCTTGGCCGGAGTAAGGCTGCGGTCCGCCGCCGCGCCGAATAACGTTGCGGGAATCGGCGAATCCGGGGGCAACTGGACCACGCGGTTCAAAAGGTTTGCCAGAGGGCTCCCGCCCCAGGGGGTGCCGAGGCTGATCAGAGCCGCGGCGTCCAGCGGCCGGTAGTCGCCCAGGGCCACGTACGCATCAAGGCCCCCCATGCTGTGGCCGATGAGGACCAAGCGGCCATCGATGCCCGGGACTTGCTGGCGAAGAACGCTGAGTTGGCCCGCCAACAGATGGCCATTGGCAATAAAATCCGCATCAGGGTCCAACTTCACCGTGGCCACGTTATAACCCGCCGCATAGGCTTCACGGTATACGTCTGTAAATACCGACGCATCTTCATAAATCCCGTTGATAAACAGGAGAAATGGACGATTCTCATCGTGGATGTGGTAAAATACGGTGCCGATGGGATTCCGGCGGACCGCGTCCACCGTGAATTGATCGGGACTTACATCGATCAAGCGAATGTGGTGTGTGATCTTTGGTGTCAAAGAGCCGACCTCGCCCCCGACGGTAATCGGGACGCCGGGGTTCTCAGCGGCCAAGGGCTCCCCATTGGTGATCGCCGGATGGGTATAGGAATAAGCGAACGCTTGGCTCATCCCCATGGCGGCAAAAGCGACGGTCACGCTCAGGATCTGGCGAAGCTGTTTACGGGTGTCCAACTCTTCGTCACTCCCTCGATCCGGAAGAATTCCGCGTTGTTGTGTCTCCGGAGAGCTTCGGCACAGCCGTGCGCGGAGATTCAGTGAACCGCCGGATCATGGGTTCCGGAGCATCTGCGCGAAGCCGAAGAGGGCATGGTCGATCGGCTGTTCATCGCTCGTGTCATGTCCATCCTATCACAGACCCCGGTGCTCATGAAACGGGGAGAAAAAATTTTGGCGCGGAAATATAGGGCCAAGGGCTTCCGCGGAGGGCCATTGATGTCAGTGGTGGTGGGCCAGGGAATAAACCAACTTTGGGACTCAGGTCGACCGGGACTTTGTCATCGTCGAGTTGCACGCCGGGGATCACGTGGGATACGGGGAGTGCACCGTCGCTACAAAGCCTTTGTACAATGAAGAGACGCCCGAAACGGCTCGGATCGACCAGGTTCCGTTGCGGACGGCTTTGGTGGCAGAAATGCTGAAGGTTTTGGCAGCGTAATGAATAGATCCCAGCGGGCGGGAGTTTCCCCGCCGCTTTTGTCATGGGGTGGGTTGGAAAGATAAAGCGGACGTAAACCGTTTTGGAACACTTTTGTTATCGAACAAACACGGGTTCCGGAAGGATTTTTTCGGGCGGCGTCGTAAAATGTTTGTTGATGGAGCTATTTTCTATATGAATACAAAATATACAGAATTGGGGGTCGACAGATGGATTTGACGAATGCAGTACCCGGGCGACCGGACGGGCAACTCCAAGATTACGAGGCCGCCCGGCAGGTGTCATGGGACGAAGAAGCGAAACAGTTCACTTGGTGGAAGACTGGCCGGGTCAATGCCGCGTTTGAGGCGGTGGACAGGCACGTAGAAGAGGGACGCGGCGATGCGCCGGCGATTTTATATTACGATGGGGTCCGGGATGAAACCTGGAGTTTTCGCCGGTTGCGGGATGATGCGGCCCAATTCGGGGATGCACTGCGGCGACTTGGGATCGGTCGGGGAGACCGGGTGTTTTTGTTCATGCCCAAGGGTCCAGAACTGGCTGTTGCACTACTCGGAATTATCCGCATCGGAGCGGTGGCCGGGCCGCTATTCGAAGCGTTCATGGAGACAGCGGTACAGGACCGGCTGGCAGACAGCGGTGCTGTTGCGGTGGTGACGACGCCGACCTTGCGCCCCCGCATCCCGAGGGAACGGCTTCCCGAGCTGCGCCACGTGATCCTGGTGGGGGCAGAGGCGTCGGATGCTGAGGCGGGAGAATGGTCCTATACCGAACTCATGAAGGGAGCCTCCGCCGACTCGCCTGTAGAATGGGTGGATCGGGAGTCGCCCATGCTTCTTCATTATACGTCCGGATCCACCGGTAAACCCAAAGGGGTCGTCCATGTGCACAACCTGATGATTCACCAGTACCGGGTTGGGCGGTGGGTTTTGGATCTGCGCCCCGACGATATTTATTGGTGTACCGCGGACCCGGGGTGGATCACCGGAACGTCCGCTGGTCTGTTCGCGCCTTGGCTTCACGGTGTCCCGGTGGTCATTCGGGGCGGGCGATTCCAACAGGAGGGTTGGTACGAGACTGTCGAAAAATTCGGCGTCACGGTCTGGTTCAGTGCCCCCACGGCATTCCGCATGTTGATGGCCGGCGGCGATGAGTTGCCAAAACGCTATAACTTGTCATCGCTCCGGCACGTTCTCAGTGCCGGGGAGCCGTTAAATCCGGAAGTATTTCGCTGGGGACTGCGCGCCCTGGGAAATCGCATCCACGACAACTGGTGGATGACGGAAACGGGTTGCACGATGATCACGAACTACCCCGCTCTGCCGATCAAGCCCGGTTCCATGGGCCGGCCCCTGCCGGGAATTGAGGCGGCCATTCTGGACGATCAAGGCCGGGTTCTCGGTCCAAACCAACTGGGGAACCTGGCCATCCGCGCCGGATGGCCGGGCATGATGCGGGCCATCTGGAATAATGAAGAGAAGTACAAGCAGTATTTTCCATTTGAGGGTTGGTACATCAGCGGGGATTCCGCCTATCGGGACGAAGATGGATACTTTTGGTTCCAGGGCCGGGTGGACGATGTCATCAACACCTCTGGGGAGCGGGTTGGCCCCTTTGAAGTGGAAAGCAAATTGGTGGAGCACCCGGCCGTAGCCGAGGCCGGGGTGATCGGCAAACCCGATCCGGTCCGAGGGGAGATCATCAAAGCCTTTATTTCCTTGAGGCAGGGCTACGCGCCCACGGAGGAACTCAAACAAGAGATCCAGCAGTTCGTGCGCAACGGCCTGGCGGCTTACGCCATGCCCCGGGAGATTGAATTCCGGGACAAACTGCCCAAAACTCGCAGTGGCAAAATCATGCGTCGGGTTTTGAAGGCGTGGGAATTGGGCCTGCCGACCGGGGATTTATCCACGATGGAGGATTAAGGCTCTCTGATGAACGAGCCGGGGTCCGGGTTTCACGGGCCCTGGCTATTTTTTGCCTCCTGCCCGGTGGAGACCAACCGGCCATCCCGGGTGCACTCAGCCCTCGGCCCAGAATATCGAGGGCTTATTCATTGATGCATAACTCATGTTCAAATGCATGACACCCGTAGCCGGAAGGACGGAAAGCGCCCGGTTCTGGCCCGGGTGTTATTGGCATCATTTTTGCTTATTCCTTTTGCGGTGCGTCATGATATAGTTAGAAAATCTATCATATTGGGAGGGGAGAGCGACGTCTTCTGTGATAAAAACTGACCCGAAAACTAGGGATTTCGACATCAACGAAGCAACATGTGCGGGGAAAGGGCGGGATAGATGAATGCCTGAAGAACATTTGGAACCTGGACAACTCAAACACAATGTCCTGAATCGATTCGATTCCGTATTAATTGCCGTGGCGGGGTCGGCGCCCGCCTACAGTTTGTCGGCGTCGACAGTGGCTTTGGTGGCGGCGGTGGGATTGCTGGCACCGGGCGCCATTCTGTACGGCGCAATCCCTATGTTTGGGATCGCCCTGGCGTTTTTGTACCTCAACCAAGCGATGCCCAACTCCGGGGCCAGTTACGTGTGGGTGGGACGCATTCTCCACCCGTGGCTCGGGTTCCTGAGCGGATGGAGCTTGTTGGTCAGCGCGGTCTTGTTCATGATGGCTGGAGCGATTCCGGCGGGGACGGCGACTCTAGAGTTGTTAAGCCCGGATAAAACAGACAGCGTGGTCTGGGTGACCGTGGTTTCGGCGTTCTGGTTTCTGGTGATGAACGCCTTGGTCATGGTAGGAATTCACATTACCAACGTGGTTCAGCGGATTCTGACCAGTATTGAAGTGATTGGCCTCATCGTCCTGGCCGTGGGAGGGCTGATCCACGCTTCCCATCAGGTGGCCCACCCCTTCTCCTGGAGCTGGTTTTCCCTCGGCGGTTACGGAAGTCTCTCGACGTTTTTGGGGGGACTGTTGATCACCTGTTTTTATTTTTGGGGCTGGGACGTCAGCTTGAACCTGACGGAGGAAACCCGGGCAAAGCGAGTGGCTCCCGGCCTCGGCGGGGTGCTCGGGACATTGATCATCGTCGCTCTGTTTATCCTGTTGCAGGTGGTCATCCAGCTCAACCTCGGAGACAAGCCTTTGGCGGATGAAGCGGCGAATATTATTCCTCTTCTCGGGGAGACGATTCTTCCCAAGCCCTGGTCGTACATCGCCCTGATTGCGGTCATGATCAGTACTGTGGCCACCCTGGAGACCACGCTCATCCAGGCGACCCGGACTTTGTTCGCCATGGGCCGGGACAAGACGGTCCATCCTCGGTTTGCCGTGCTTCACGCGAATTGGCAGACACCGGTGCTCAGCAACATCGTCATCGGCGTCCTCGGCATCATTCTATTCGTGGTTTCTAATCTGTCTGCCAGCGTGAGCGATCTTATGACCAGCGCGATCAGCGCCATCGGGCTTCAGATCGCCTTTTACTACGGGCTCACCGGTATCAGCTGTGCTTGGCATTACCGAAAATCTTTTGCCGAATCTTTCACCGCCGGGATCTTCCGGCTGGCCTGGCCTTTGGTGGGCGGGTTGGTGTTGCTCGCCATTTTCGTCATGAATGTATTTACGCTCTCGTTCCAAGAGACGGCCATCGGGCTGGGGCTGATCCTCGTCGGAATCATTCCTTTGTTGGTGGCCAAATTCAAATACCACAGTCCGTATTTTGAGGGCCATGTGTTTGAACCGGATGCCGAAGAATGGTCCGGCACGAAGGAAGCTACAGTTGCCGCTGAAACTGTCAAGCGCGGTTGATCCGATTCTGGCGTCGGGCGGGCCCCCGGGAGAAGTTCCTGGGGGCTTTTGTTGTCCCTTCACGTTCCTTTATAATAAAAGAAAACGCGGGGGTTGCCATGGATAATCAGCTGTACCGCTTACTCAAACTCATCACGCTGATTCAGGCATACCCGGGGATTCGGGCCAAGCGACTCGCCGCAGAATGCGAGGTCACCGAGCGGACGATCTACCGGGACATCGATCGGCTCGCCCAGATTACGACGATTTCGAAGGGGCGCCGCGGTGAAGGTTACCGCTTTGTGGGACAGTTCGCCCTGTATCCCCTGGATCTTACCGAAGAGGAAATCGCCGGGCTCCAGGCGGTGGCCGCCTGGGTGGAAACCGCCCACAGGCCGTTGCCGCCGGGGTGGAAAACAGCGTATCAGAAAGTCATGGCCGCTCACGCCAAGGAAAAGAAGGTCAACCAGGGATTCCTGGAGCGCGTCGGGGATGTGGTGCGGTTGGGGAACCCGGCCTGGGCGCCAGAAACGCCCAACGTTTTTCCCGAATTGCTCCAGGCGGTGATACACCGGCGACCGGTGAAAGCCCTGTATCATTCCCAGAGCCGGGACCAAACCGGTTGGCGCCGGATCGATCCTTATTACCTCATCCCCCGGGAACACCGGTTTTATGTGATCGGCTATTGTCACACCCGCAAGGAATTTCGCACTTTCCGGGTCAGTCGGTTTCACGAGCTTCGGGTCTTGGATGGCGAGTATGAAAAAAGGCCTTTTGATTTAAATGAATATATGAAATATACCTGGTCGATTGAGCGGGGGGCTTCTCTTATCCGGTTTGTCGTGAAATTCTCCCCCAAGGTGGCGCGTTATGTCAAGGAGGAAGAGTTGTTCCTCCGCCCCCAGATCCGCGAACTTCCAGACGGATCACTCTGGTTTCAAGTCGTCGTGAACGGGGCGAGCGAATTTTTGCGCTGGTTGTGGACCTACGGCCCGGACGCTGAGATCCTTGAGCCGAAGCAGTATCGCGATCATATGGTCGGCATCTTACGGCAATGGCTGGAAAAGTATGAAAGGGCCCAGCAAGGCTAAATCCATCGGGAGAGTCCGGCTCCCCCTTGCTGTGGCCCGGCAAGGCGGCTACAATACGGAAGTATCTTTTTTTAATGATCTATCCGTAGAAAAGAGGCGACCGGGAATGCAGGGGGAGCGGGGGACGTTATGGTCCCTGTGGGCCGTGGCGGCCACGTGGGGGATTAACGTGGTGATGGTGAAGTATCTGACGGGGATGTTTTCTCCCGTGGCGCTGGTGGCATTGCGGATCACGATGGCCGCCGTTCTCCTTCTCGTATTGTGGCGATGGCGCTGGAGTGGCGGGGCGGGGTGGCCCAAGGACAGGAAAGCGTGGATCGGGATTTTTGCCGCCGGGTTCCTCAGTATTTATCTTCATCAGTTGTGTTTGGCCACCGGGGTGCGGTGGGCGTCGGCGGGGGTGGCATCGATCATTTTGGCCATGAATCCGCTCATTACCAGTGTTTCTGCTCACTGGTTGTTCGGGGAGTCCTTTGGATGGCGCCAAGCGATGGGGGTGTTGTTGGGCTTCGGGGGAGTATCCCTGGCGGTACTCCGGGGCGGAGAGGCGTGGATAGCGGGTCCCGAGGCGCTCCGGGGGGAGGCCTTGGTTTTCGTGGCCATGCTCGTTTACGTGGCCGGGGGACTGGTGATCCGGTGGATTGGCCCTCGGGCGGGGGCCATGGAAATCACCACGTTCTCCCACTTGTTTGCCTCGGTGTTGCTTTTGGGGACTGCGACGGGAACGGGGGTGTGGGGCGAAGATGCGGGGTGGCCCCTGGATGTTTGGCCTTGGATCGTGATGATCCTGTCAGGGTGGGGAGCGACGGCTCTTGGGACGATGTTTTGGAATGTCGGGATCCAGCGGATTGGCGCGACTCGAACCAGTATCTTCCTCAACACGACCCCCGCCGCCGGGGTGATCTTTGGCGGAATCTTTCTTCATGAACACATCGGGATCCCGGAGGTGGCGGGGCTTTTGCTGGTGGTGGCGGGCGTGTACCTGGGTTCCCGAAAGAGTGCCGTGCGCCCCCCGAAGGGCGCCGCGCCTTCGACCGGGGCTATTTCTCGTTGACAATGGGCCGGAGAGGGCCGGAACCGGAGGGCTCAAGGGGCCGGAGCCACTGTCGCGCACTGCCGATATAACGATTTACCCCTCATCTTCGTCCTAAGGTACGGCCGGTCTGTCGAAAGAAGAGGACATCGACGGGGATGGCTGAGGCTCCTTTGGCCGACGACGGTGCGGGTGGAGCTTCTTTTTTTGTCCCTTTGCGAGCGAGTTCGGGGGCGGCTTGGAGGTGCTGGGATGGAAAGTGACGAAGCGTTGGCCCGGGCTTTTGCAGAGGGTCATACCGGATCCTTTGAAGTCCTTGTTTATCGATACCATCGCCCGATTCACGCTTATATCCAGCGCCTTCTGGGAAGAACGGAGCCGGCGGAGGATCTGGTGCAGGAGACGTTCTTTCGGTTCGTCCGGGAGGTACAACGGGGACGAGTGCCGGAGCGGGTTCGCCCGTGGCTCTACCGGGTGGCGACGAATTTGTGCCGGGATTACTGGAAAGCGGCGGAGCGGCGTTCGGAGCCCGGGCTGCCCGAGGACTGGAGCCCGGCGGTGCTGGAGAAACCCTCGGTGTCGGAGATCTATGAGCGCCTGGAAACCCGGCAGATGATCCGGGATGCCTTAGATGAACTTTCCGAGATCCAGAAGCGTATGGTCATCTTGCGATTTTATCAGGACCTGACGTACCGGGAGATCGCCGAGGTGTTGGAGGTGCCGGAGGGGACTGTCAAAGCATACCTGTTCAAGGCGCTGCGCCACCTTCGGGAGGTCTTTGAGCAGAGGGAGCCGATGGGAAAAGGGGGCGAAGGGATTGCGGCCAGGGCAATATCCAGGCGATGACAGGCTCGATTCGGAGTTGATGGAGCTGGAGCGGATGATGCGCCCCCGTTTGGCGCCCTATCCGGTGAAAGAGCCCACCCCGGAGGAAAGCCGTCAATTGGTGCAGCACCTTCTGCAGCGCGCCGAGCGGCAGGACCCTCTGTCGGATCTGGAAACCCGGGGAGTAAGGCGGCGGATGCTCTCCTTGGGACAGTTCATCCGGCTTCAGATGGGGACTTACGGATGGGGATTCTGGGCGGTGAGCCTGGTGATTTTTGTGCTGCTCACCCTTTCTGCGACCCAGATGTCCCAGGGGCATGGAGAGTCGTCTCTGAATCTCTATGCCATGATTTTGCCAGGTTATGTGGTGGCAGCTGCGGTTTACGGTCGGGTATCCGGAGATCGGGGCATGCGGCTGGTGGAGAATACCGTGCCGTTCCCGCCGGCGCTGCTTTGGCTCATACGGGTTCTGGTGGTGACGGGGTTGAACATCGCCTTCGGGGTTCTGGGGACGGCGCTTTTGGCGTTTACCGTGCGTGGGATGGAGCCTTTTTTGTTCTTGGTCCACTGGCTGTCCGCGGTGTTTGCTACGGGTGGGCTCACGGCCTGGGTGCTTTTTCGCCGGGGGGTTCGCCCGGCCATAGCCACGGGCATCGAGGTCTGGGCGCTGGCCGCGGTGCTTCAGCAGCCGTCTTTTCTGGGAGATACCGCGGCCTCTTGGGGAAGCGTGCTCTTGCTCGTCGCCGGCTTGGCGGCGATGGTGCGGGCCGGACGAAGGGGGTACGCGATGTGGAAGGCCTGGGCTGGAGTTCCCGGCTTGGTCGGGTGGCCTCTACACCGCCGAGGGTAGAAGGGCGGCCAGGAGGAGAAGCTGGATGATTACCATGGTCGATGTTCACTTTTGCCGGGAGGGGTTTTGTTTGGCCATCCCCGGCCGCCTGACTTTGGGGCGGGGGCTGACCCTGCTGGTCGGGCCCAATGGAGCAGGAAAATCAACCCTTCTCGAAGTGCTCTCCACGGCGGCGATGCCCGACCAAGGGGAAATCTGGTATCGGGATCGGCGGGTTATCGAGGACCTGGCTGGCATCCGGGGGACGATCGGCTATCTTCCCGCCGATTTTCAACCTTATTCTCATATGACGCCGAGGCGATTTCTTCAGTACATGGCCGTCCTCAAAGGGGTGGATCCGGGCATTGAGGTAGAGGAAAGGCTGGCGCGAACCGATCTCGTTCCCGTTTGCGACGTCAGAATTTCTAAACTGTCTGAGGGTACGAAGCGGCGGTTGGGCATTGCCCAGGCTCTTCTCGGGTCCCCGGAGGTTCTATTGCTCGACGAACCACTTACCCACCTGGACGGAGTTGAGCGGCGTAAAATGATCGAGTTTTTGACTCGATACGCCAGAGGCCGCACGGTGGTAGCCGTCAGTCACGAACTGGATGAATGGGATCATGTGGATCAGATCGTGTGGCTCGAGCAGGGTCAGCCTGTTTTTTTCGGGCCACCGGCGCTATGGGTGACGGGGTTGGGGGAAAAAGTGTGGTCTAAGGTGCTCGATCCCGAAGAGCTCGAAGGGCTGGAGTCTCGTCGGATCCTCGCCTGGCGGTGGACAGGGGACCGCGTCCGGGTACGTTTGTTTGCCCGGATGGCGCCCGGGGACGGGTTTCGGGAAGAAACACCCACTCTCCAAGAGGCCTACGTGATTCGGCGGGAGGAGCGGCGGATCGGTCCCTAGGCTTGCGGCCTCCTGTCCTGGTCCGACTGGCGGTTGTCGAAGGTTGCGGAAAAAGGGTGAAGCAGGGTCGCAGTCGTTCTGTCGCATGCGTCTTACGCCCAAGTCGCGTCCTCCATCGGTGTGATGCCGTCAAGGATATAGCTCAATTCGTTGGCAAAATGAAGGGAAAGAGGTTCGGGGAGACGGCTCAGAGCCTCCCGGATCCCCAAGCGCTCCAAAGCGTCATCCAAAGATTCCGGCTTTTCGCTCATGACCTCAAAATATTGGCGCACTTCATCGACAAAATCGTAGAAGGCGGCACCAAAGCGGAGAGAGTCGTCCTCCAGAGATTCGAGATCGGCGGTTTGTAAGCGATTCCACTGTTCCAACAGTTGACTCACACGATCCTTGACCACCTCTTCCATCGTTGTTCCCTCCTTGGTTTCCCCGCAGTGGTGTTTCCTTGGGGGATTGTGAAAGGATTCACGAACCTCCGGCTCTACCCGGAAGTTTCGTATCTTTATTCTACACCCTCGGGGATCCCAGAAGATCGAAAAAATCGTGAACTGTATGTCAAAACTTCGACATAATGAGTCTTGGTAGGCAACACCTTTGGATGAGGGGCTCCCCGCCAAAACCACCATAGGGTTCGGCGAGGAGGCCGTAGAAACTTTTGCCCCCCTTCACACCTCCGGAGGACGCCGGTCCGCCCGAGGACGGGTTTTCTCCAGTTGGGCGGCCAGGCGGCAGAGCGAATCTTCCTGGTCGGAAAGACAGAAAGCCCGGGCCAGACCCCGGGGCTTTGCAGGTTATTTCACGCTTGGCACAGCGTCCAAGGTCACCTCTTCCTGGGGTTTGACTGCAGCTACTTTTTCGTCCCCGGGCATCAAGGGCCGGCCCGTTTTCACGACAAATCGGAGCCAACTGCCGGCCATCCAGGATGTGACCAGGGCCAACATGACCAGTACGGCGAAAAAGGGTTCGCTGATGAGCCCCAGGGAGAAGGCCACCGTGGATAGCACGATCCCCGGTCCGCCCCGGGCGTTCATCGCCGCCGCGAGGTTCATACTGGTGAGCCGATCGAGATGGAGCAACCGACAGGTGAGGTACACCACGGTACCCTGTACCGCCGTTGCGAAAAGGAGATAGAGGAGGAAAAAACCCAGGGGGAATTGTCTCGCCAAATCGAGTTGCAGCCCCACCATGGCAAAATAAAGCGGGATGAAAAAGGAGAAAGAGATCTCGCGAATGCTGTTTTCCACGCGATCGAAGAGATGCTCCGGAAAGGCGAGTTTGACGGCGATGCCGGCGAGCAGCGCCCCAAACATCACGTCCACACCTAGGTAGCCGGCGAGGAGGGCCAGCATGAGCAGGATCGCCAAAATATAGCCGAGAAAAGAGGCCCGTACGAGAATGTTAAACCGGTTTCCATTGATCAGCCGAAGCACTCGGGGCAAAACGAGTAAACAGACGGCGATCAGCCCGAAGGTAGCCCCTGTGCTCCGGAGGACGGTGGCGATTCCTTGATGGGACTCGGCGCCAGCGAGTCCCGCAGCCAGGGCCAGCCCCACCCACAAGAGAGTGTCATGGATTCCCGCCACAGCCACCACGAGCTTGGCAAATCGAGTGTGCATCACCCCGAGATCGAACAAGATTTTGGAGATGACCGGAATGGATGTTACGGCGATGGAGATGGCAACCACGATTTTAAAAGCGAGTAGGCTTTGGGCCGGACCCAGGAGATCGGCAGGATTCATGAATCCCGTGAACACCCATCCCCCTGCGAAAGGAATCAGCGTAGACCCGGCGAGAATCGCCAATCCAATGGACGTATCGCCCCGGTTAAACTTGGGTTGGAATTTAAGGCCGGAATTAAACATGAGGAAGATCAACCCGAGTTGGTAAACCAAGCCGAGCAGCTTTCCTTGGGCCGGGAACCCCTGGTACAGCCACTGGAAGGTGTCCGGGGCAAAGTGTCCGAATACCGTCGGCCCGAGCACCAGTCCCCCGGCTACCTCGCCGATCACCCGGGGCACTGTGAACCGCTCCGCCAGGTAACCAAGGACGTTCGCGGCGACCAGCAGGGTGAGCAGGCTGAGCAGAAACCGCGTCATCTCGATGCCCGTTAAGCCCATCGACGATCCCTCCTTAGACATTCTCCTTTTGGTGCCACCGATGTGGCGGTTCGTGCACTGTGCTTGACACCATATTCCAGGACAAGGGTCGCCGGACAGGGCGGACTGCCCCGGATGACCACACATTTTCACGGGAGTATGTTTCCGAATCAAAGAGTTTGCGGGACTCTCGGACGTGGCAGGGAATCGAGATGGGAACGTCGAATATAGCAAACATTGGCATAGGAAACCCTGGCAGTGGCACAGGCTTGTCGGCAGATTTTTTCAATTGACAGAAAGGAGGCATTGTTGTGAAGGCTGTTCGCGGAGTGGTGGATTATCTGGTGTCGGGGGGAGTGTCGTACATCTTTGGAATTCCAGCGGGGTCCGTGAATGCCTTTTTCGATGAGCTGTACGATGTGCCGGAGATCGAGCCTGTGGTGGCCAAGCACGAGGGTGCGGCGAGTTACATGGCTGCCGCCTATGCCCGGGCCACCGGACATTTGGGGGTCTGTATCGGATCCAGTGGCCCCGGGAGCACGAATCTTTTGACGGGTGCCGCCAATGCGTCCCGGGAGCACCTGCCGGTCCTTTTTTTGACGGGCCATGTGCCCGTGGACGCCATTGGGCGCAATGCGTCCCAGGAGTTTGATAGTGAGGCCGTGTACAAGCCCTTTGTAAAATACAGTGTGACGGTGAGGAGGCCGGAAGATCTGGTCGATGAAGTGGCAAAGGCCGTGACGATCGCCTTGTCTGGGGTGCCGGGGCCGGTACACGTGGCCATGCCCATCGACGTCCAATTGTCGGAGGCCGAAGAGCTGCCGCTTCCCGCCTTTCCCAGGCGCGAAAAGGTGTTGCCGGACCCCGAGGCGGTCCGCGAGGCCGCTGTCAGGCTGGCACAAACTCCGGGGGTGGTTTTCGTCGGTCAGGGAGCCCGCCGGGCGATTCCGGAGGTCATCGAGACGGCAGAACTTTTGGGGTGGCCCATCGTGGTCACGCCCCAGGCCAAAGGGTTGATTCCAGAGAGTTACCCCGGGTACATAGGAGTGTATGGGTTTGCGGGACATGAGAAAGCCGCGGAGTGGGTGAACGATCACCCCGAGAGGGCGTTGTTGATCGTCGGCTCGAGCCTCGGAGAGACGGCGACAAGCAACTATAGCAAGCCCCTAGGGGAGAGGCAGCTGATTGTTCAGATCGATTTTGACAAGACGGTATTCGGCCGAACGTATCGATGTGACGTACCCCTCCGTGGCGATGCGGACGTGACCTTGCAATGGCTGAACCGGGAGTTGCGGGAGTTGGGGCTATGCCGCCACGCCCGGGGAACGCAACCCGTCGCCCTCGAATCCGTGCCGTCGGAATTCAAAACCCAGAATGTGCTCCTCGCCCTTCAGCGATATTTGCCCCAGAACACCCGCTATACCGTCGACATCGGTGAGCACATGTCTTATGTCATTCATTACATGCGGGTCCTGGACTACGATTCCTATGAAATTAACGTGCACTTTGGCCCGATGGGGATCGCCATTGGGTCGGCCATCGGGTATGCCCTCGCCGATCCCACCCGTCCAGTGGTGTGCATCACAGGAGACGGGTGTTTCTTTATGCACGGTATGGAGGTCCTCACCGCAAAGGAGTATCGGTTGCCCATCCTGTTTATCGTGATCAACAACGCCCGGCTCGGGATGGTGCATCACGGACATCTTTTGCAATATCATCGCGCCCACCCCCGGTTTCAACAAGATCCCGTGAACATCGCCGGCATGGCGGCCCACCTGGGTGTCCCCGCTTTACGGGTGGAGAGGTTTGAGGATCTTGCCGATCCCCGGGTGGAGAATCTGTTGCAGGCGGACGGACCCGTGGTTTTGGACGTCGCCTTGGTGGACGACCAGGTGCCTCCCATGGGGGATCGGGTTAAGTTTCTATCATCTTTTGGCCGTTGAACCCAGCAGCCCCTGTAATTTGGACTGGTAGGACACTTCGGCACCCACGGCGGTACAGTTGTCCGCGGCGCGGGGATCGATGGGGAGCAGAATCTTCACCGTGGTCCCCGCCCCCACCTCACTTTCAAAATGCATCTGTCCTCCGTGACTCTCGATGATCTGGTAACTCATGGTCAACCCCAAACCCACCCCTTTCTCTTTGGTGGTGAAAAAGGGCTCCCCCAGGCGGGGGAGGCTGTCCTCGGGGATCCCCGTCCCTTCATCGATGACCCGGATAAGAATGGTCCGATCGTCCTCTCGCCTGGCTTGTACCACGATCTGTCCGCCGCGGGGCATCGCCTCTATGGCGTTTTTTAATAAATTCACCAGCACCTGCTTGAGACGGTTTTCGTCGCAGAGAACGGCGGGGAGGGCCGGATCACAGTCAGTGGTGATTTGGACGTTGCTCAAGATAGCCTGGGTACGCAAAAGAGCGACCACCGTCTCGATCAACACTTTGAGGTCGTGAAATTGAAACTGCACGTCCACGGGTTTCGCCAGGATCAGCAGTTCGTTGATGATCAACTCGATCCGGTCCAACTCGGAGAGCATGATGTTGAAATATTCATCTTTTGTGTGGACATTGGATTGAAGCAACTGGACGAACCCCTTCAAAGCCGTGAGGGGGTTGCGGATCTCATGAGCTACCCCCGCCGCGAGCTGCCCCACGACCGACAGCTTTTCCGATTTAATCATCAGCTCCTCGGAGCGCTTCCGTTCGGTGACATCTTTAAAAACCACCACAGCCCCCTGGATCTTTCCATCGTCCCTCATCGGTGTGCTCACATAATCCACGGGAAAGGTGGATCCGTCTTTGCGGCGGAACAATTCATCGGTGACCTGGCTCGGATGGCCGGTTTCGATGGGAGACAGGATGGGGCACACAGCGAGGGTGCACCCTTTGTCTTCGCTTTTTCCGTGCCAGAAGACGTCGTGTTGCGGCAGGCCGATGATTTCCCCAGGCTCTCGCCCCACGAGACGGGCGGCAGCGGGATTGCAGAAGGTGACCCTTCCATTCTCGTCCAATCCGTAGATCCCTTCGGTGACGGAATCCAGGATCAAGGTTGTCCGGGTGGAGAGTTTGCGCAGTTCCTCCACCAGGTTTTCCAACATGCGGTTTTTCTCCTCGAGTTCGGTGGTCCGCTGGCGCACCATGGCCTCCAGTTGTTCAAAACGCATGGCGTTGGACAATGCCGTGGAGGTGGCGTCCACAATGGATTCGGCCAGGCGCATTTGGGTCTCGGTGTAGCTGCGTGGGACGCCAAGGCTGACCACTGCGACGACGCCGAGTACGTCCCCGGCCACCACGAGGGGGATCATGTACACACCGCGAATACCAAATCGCTCACAGGCCTCGCGGTTAGGCCGGGGGTCCTTCTCCACATCGGGCACCAAGGCGGAACGTTTGCTCCGAATGACGTCTTGGAATAGCAAGTCTTCTTCATAATTCAGTTGCAAATTTCGGTGGACGGCTTTCCAATCTTGTTCGGACCAGTCGGCGGTGTGGTTGAGCCGGACCGGCCGAAATCGCGCCCCGATGGCGTCGGCGATGTGAATGCCGATGTTGGGATTGTCCACAGCGCAGCTGACAAAACGGAAACAGACATTGAGCACTTCTTCGATGGTTTTACACAGGGATAGGTGATGCAGCGCATCGATGAGCAACTGCTTTTCCGTCAACAGAGCGTTGGCGTGCTGAAATAGTTTGGCATTGCGCAGGGCCACGGCGGCCATGTTCACATAAGCGGTGATGGACTCTATTTCCTCCTGGCTCAGGTACATGGGCGAACCGTGGTTGAACAGAAAGACGAGTCCGAATAATTCGTTATCGAAAGAGATCGGCACAACCAAAAGGGATCTCATCTGGAACCGCAGAATGACGTCGCGGTCTGGACGAGGGTCCAGGGCGGTGTCCGGTATGTAAATCATCTTTCTTTCCGATACCACTTGGGCGATGAGGGCATCTTTTGCCGGGTCTGCCACCAGTTGATCCAGGGTGATTCCCGCGATCTGGTCGGGTTTTCCCACGAAACCCCGGAAGGTGCCGTCGGGCTCCGCCAAGTAGATTCCTGCAGCCGTGCAGTGGATGATCTCCTCGGAGATGGCAGTGACCACGTGTTCTAACACGGCTCGCAAATCAAAGTTCGAATTGATCAACTGGGTGATCTGGGCGAGTCGCAGGTATCGGGTTTGATCGGACATGTCCACCCACTCCTGTCTACATTTGTATGAAAACTAGGAACGAAAACCCCCTGTTGTGAACACAGATCAGATCAAACTATGAAGGCCATGCTTCGATCCGCCATGGACGCTATGGCGTAGATCTAACCGTGCTACAGTCTGACCATCTCTCTATGAGCATATCAAAATTGCCTTTGCTTGACATCCCGTTTTCTCAGAATTCTTCCGGGAAACCGTGTCTACAGTCCGGGTTGGATCCCACCCCTTCCCCGCAAACAGGTATATTATTATAAAGAAGTGTTTGCGTCCTTCTCTGCGCCATGCCGCTGCAGGAAGCGCATGCATCTCTTATCAGAGATTTTATTCTTTGATAAACCTTCTCTACAAGCTGGACGGTGCGATTTTCTTAGGGCAAACTGTCTGCACCCATCACAAAGGGGGAAATGTTGGTTGACGTGGATGGAGGAATTGAAGACTCGGCTGCCAAAGGACGCGGTCTCGGTCAATCCAACGATTCTGGAGCAGCACGGCCGAGACGAATCGTATCATGCCCCTCATAACCCGGACGCGGTGGTGTTTGCCAAAAGTCGGGACGATGTGGTGGAGGTGATGCGCATCGCCGCCAAGCACCGGGTTCCGGTGATCCCTTTTGCGATCGGATCCAGCGTCGAAGGGCACGTGATCCCGGTCCAGGGAGGGATCAGCCTGGATGTCACGGCGATGAACCAAATTCTCGAAATTCGGCCCGAAGATTTTCTCGTTCGGGTTCAGCCCGGGGTAACCCGGACGCAATTGAACCGGGCGCTAAAACCCTATGGGCTGTTCTTTCCCGTCGATCCCGGCGCTGACGCGTCCCTGGGGGGAATGGCGGCGACCAATGCCAGCGGCACAACGACGGTGCGCTACGGGACGATGCGCGATCAGGTACGGGACCTGGAAGTGGTGTTGCCCGGGGGTGAGGTGATCCACACCGGCTCCTTGGCGGCGAAATCGTCGTCGGGGTATCATTTGACCGGGTTGTTTGTCGGTTCCGAGGGGACCCTGGGGGTGTTTACCGAACTGTGGCTCAGGGTGTATGGCCTGCCCGAGCGGGTGATGGCCATCCGGGCGGAATTTCCCGATGTGAGCGGATGTGTCAAGACAGCGACGGCGGTCCTCGGGGCGGGAATCCCCGTGGCCCGAATGGAGTTGGTGGATGAGCGCATTATCGAAGCGGTCAATGCGTACAAAGGGACTTCGTACCCGAAGGTACCCACGCTGTTTCTGGAGTTTCACGGAAATCCCGAGGGTCTGGAACGGGACGTGCAGACCGCCCGGGAGTTGGCCGAGGAGGAAGGGTGCTTGGGGTTTGCCTTCGATTCGGACGAGGAGTCCCGCCAGCAGTTGTGGGAGGCCCGGCATTCCGCAGCCCGGGCGT
Organism: Kyrpidia spormannii; assembly: GCF_002804065.1. Taxonomy (NCBI): domain Bacteria; kingdom Bacillati; phylum Bacillota; class Bacilli; order Caryophanales; family Alicyclobacillaceae; genus Kyrpidia; species Kyrpidia spormannii. Next base: position 584,937 of record NZ_CP024955.1, read on the forward strand.
TCATGGCCCAGTATCCGGGTCGTGGCATGATGACGACCGATGTGTGCGTGCCGATTTCGAAGATGGCCCAGGCGGTCACCGACGCCAGGGAACTGCTCGATCGGGAGGGGGTGTACGGCGCCGTCCTCGGCCACATCGGCGACGGGAACTATCACGCCCTCATTGCCGTGGATACGAAAGATCCCGAGGATGTCGCGAGGGCGGAGGCGATCAATGAGCAGTTGGTGGAGTATGCCCTGGCCTGCGGGGGGACCTGCACGGGTGAGCACGGCGTCGGTCTTGGCAAGCGCAAATACCAAGAAAAAGAGCATGGGCGGGCTTTACTGGTGATGAAGGCCATCCGATCGGCCCTGGATCCCTTGGGAATCATGAATCCGGGTAAACTGATCGATTGATCCGGCGGCGACAACTTTCCAGTGGCATCTGCGGCGAGCAATCCGGCACCGGGAGTTCAGTGCCGGGACCAGTTCCGGTCTAGGGCAAACATATCCTCCTCATCGTGGGGGGATTCTGGACATTCGATCTGGACCGTGACGTGGCCGATGCCAAAGCGTTCTCCGGCAAGGATTTCCACTTCCTGGATCAAACGTTGCGTGTGGGCGACGGTGAGACAGCCGTCGACGACTACGTGAACGCTCATGGCGTGGCGATTGGACGAAAGACTCCAGATGTGCAAATCGTGGAGGCTACGGATGCCTGGGATGCTCTGGATGGCTTTGGCCACCTGACTGAACTCCACCGAAGGCGGCGTGGCCTCCATGAGAACAAGGCAGGAGTCCCGGGTCACCCGCCATGCCCCGGCGGCGACGGTCAGGGCGATCAGGATGCTGATAATGGGGTCGACCAGGGTCCATCCCGTGGTCATGATGATGAGACCGCCCAGGATGACCCCGCCTGAGGCCGCGGCGTCCCCGAGCACGTGCAACATGGCGCTGCGGATGTTTAGGTTGTGAGAGGCATTCCGCATGCCCCAGCCGATGTACAGGTTGATGATGACACCCATTGCTGCTGTGGCCAGAAGAATCGTGCTGTTGACGGGTTCTGGTTGGTTCAGCCGCCGATAGGCTTCGGTGCCGATCACCACGGCCACGACGATGAGGGTGACGGCGTTGAAGAGGGCGGCGAGGATGGCCGTGCGATGGTAACCGAAGGTCATGGCGCCGGTGGGCGGACTCTGGGATTTTCTCACGGCCCACCAAGCGATAAAGAGGGCGAACACGTCGGTGAGCATGTGCACGGCGTCGCTGAGCAACGCCAGGCTGTTTGACCACAGGCCTCCGATAACTTCTGCCAACAGCACGACAAATGCCAGAACCAAGGCTTGTTTGAGTTTGTCCTGGGCGACGTGAATCGAGTGGTCGTGGACATGGCCCGATTCCGGGCCGTGGTGATGTTGCATGGTTGTTCTTCCTTTCACAGGGCTGCAATGCTTCCCTTGAACCTTTCGCGGACATCCTCAAAGGCGACAATCTTACGGCGACCCCGGCGCAAATTTATAGCCGACCCCGAAGACCGTAAGGATATAGGTCGGGTTTTTCGGATCGGGTTCGATCTTCTGCCGCAAATTCTTGATATGTTGGTCGATCGTACGCACATCCCCCTCGTAGTCGAATCCGCCCAGTTTGAGAATCAATTCTTCCCGGGTCAACGGGCGATCCGGGTGGCGGGCGAGAGTCAGGAGAAGGCGGTATTCGAAGGGGGTCAACGGGACAAGCTCCCCTTTGCGGTAGACTTTCTGGCGCCCGGCGTCGATCACCAGTTCCCCGTCGCGAAAGGTGACGGTGTCCGCCAACAGCTCTTCGGGGGACACCCGGCGGAGAATGGCTTGAATTCGGGCCACCAGTTCCCGGGGGCTGAAGGGTTTGGTCACATAATCGTCAGCCCCCAGGGACAAACCGCGTATGCGGTCCGTTTCCCCGGCTTTTGCCGTGAGCATGAGGATGGGCACTGCCGTGTGGGCGCGGATCTTTTTGCACAATTCTTCACCGGGCATGTCTGGCAGCAGGAGATCCAGGATGACCAAATCTGCGGGCTCTTGTTGCAATAAGTCCCATGCCTCATCTGCCCTCGCCGCTTGAAGTGGGCGGTAACCGGCCTTCTCCAGGTAAGAAGCGATCACATCCCGCAGTTTCTGCTCATCTTCGACGATGAGAATGTTTCTCGGTTTTCGGTTCACCATCCACGCCCCCTTCGTCGGCACCGCCCCAGCTTAAGTATATGGTACCATACGGATATTCAGCTTGCAGTGGGGAAGGTGAAGACCTGTGGTTCGTTTCGAAAGCCTCCGGACCCGATTGACCGCCCTTTTTCTCGCTGTGGCGGCGGGGAGTGCCCTGATGACCGGCCTCATCGTTCTCGTCGAGGCACATTTTCATTTTCAGATGTATGAGCGGCAGATCAAAGAGGGCGGTTACGCGGTGCATGTCCTGAATGTGCATCTTGAACAAGCCCTGCAGCAGTCGGTGGGGTGGACGTCCATCGGCATGGTCATTCTCGCCAGTGCGGTCAGCGTGTACGTGGCCAGGCGAATTGCCGGGCCCCTGGTGGAGATGACCCGAACTGCCGGGCGAATGGCGGCCGGAGAACTGGACGTTCGAGTCGCGGTGGCGGGGCGGGATGAGGTGGCGGAATTGGGGAGAGCCCTGAACCATCTGGCCGAGTCTCTCGCTTGCCAGGAGGATTCGCGGAAAACCATGACAGCGGACATTGCTCACGAATTGCGGACTCCACTGGCGACATTGAAAAGCCACCTTGAAGCCTTTTTGGATGGGGTGTGGGAGCCCGATGCAGTTCGTTTGCGCGGCTGCTATGAGGAGATTGAACGCCTGATTCGCCTGGTCCGGGATGTGGAGGCGCTGGCGGAGTTGGAGGCCCCCAGCTTTCGTCTGCAGCCGACCAGAGTGAATTTGTGTGAGGTCTTGGGCCGGGCGCTCGCCCTTTATCGCCCGAGTTATTTTCAAAAAGGTGTCGATCTTGAGTTGGAGTGCACCGAGCCGGTGTGGGCGGAAGCCGATCCCGAGCGATTGACTCAGGTTTTCACGAATCTTCTGTCCAATGCGCTCAAAGCGACGCCGCAAGGGGGAAAGGTTACGGTGAGTGCGGGGAATGCCGGGGTTTGGAGGGTGATCCGGGTTCGAGATACCGGGCGTGGCATGCCGCCCCAGGAGGTCACGAGAGTGTTTGAGCGATTTTATCAGGTGGGTCAAGGGCGTTCCCGGGACGGGGGGTCGGGGATCGGACTGACCATCGTGAAGCGGATCGTCGATGCGCACGGCGGAAGGGTGCAGATTCACAGCGAGTTGGGAAAGGGAACGGTCGTTCGGGTGGATTTGCCTGGCTGCGGCCGGGATGATGAGTGATGTGGAGTACCAGGGTTACCACAGCCCGTATCCGGTGGGTAAAGCCAGGGCAGGTGAACAATCAAGGGAAATTAGACTGCAAAGGGTCCGGGATATCCCCGGGCCCTTTTGCAGCTGTTTACACAAACACGACCGTCTTGTTTTTATACGTCAGAATCCGGTCTTCCAGGTGCCAGGCCACGGCCCGGGCCAAGACGACCCGCTCGATGTGCCGCCCGATCCGTTTGAGATCTTCGACGCTGTCCCGGTGATTCACCCGTTGCACATCCTGTTCGATGATCGGGCCTTCGTCCAGATTGGCCGTCACATAGTGGGCCGTGGCACCGATCAGTTTGACCCCCCGCTCATAGGCTCGCTCGTAGGGATTGGCCCCGACAAAGGCCGGTAAGAACGAGTGATGGATGTTGATAATCCGATTGGGATATGCCGACACGAACTCTGTGGAAAGAATTTGCATGTACCTGGCGAGGACGACGAGATCCACCCGGTAGTTCTTAAGGATTTCGAGTTGGCGGCGTTCGGCCTCGGCTTTAGTCTCTCGGGTGACCGGCACGTGATAAAAGGGCAGGCCGAAGGTGGCGGCGACCTCCCTGAGGTCCGGATGGTTGCTGATGACCACCACCGGATCTCCGGATAGATCCCCGGCCTGCCATTGCCAGAGGAGCTCCCGGAGGCAATGGTCCATCTTGGAGACAAAAATCGCGATTCGTTTTCTTTCCCGGGCGTAACGGATCTCCCCCTGCATGTCCAGGGGCCGGGCGGTCCGGGCGAATCCTTCCTCCAGTTCCCGGCGGCGGTCGGACAGGTGGGGCAGGTCGAATTCCACGCGCATGAACAGGCGGCCGCCGTCCGGGTCGGTAGAATACTGGTCCATACGAACGATGTTGGCATTCATGCCATACAGAAACTGGGAAATCGCCGCCACCACGCCCGGGCGATCGGGACAGGACACGAGGATTCTCGCCCGATCTGCCACCGCGGTGTCGGAAATGGCCGGGGCGTGGCCGGGGTCGACGGGTGTGCGGCCGTGGCTCAATGTGATTCTCCTTCCCCTGTGATGTTGCCGATTCTTTAATAGTAGATCATTCGCTGCGTTTTGGGTACCGCCTGTTGCAGGGATGGGGAAAAATAAAAGGATTGGCCCGCCCTGGAAGGGCGGACCGGCTTTTGCGTCACAGGATCTGAACCCGGTATTCCCGAAGCCACTGGTCCACTTGAACTAGGTAGGCGTAGAGCTGGGGGAGGCGCATCAGTTGCCCGAACCAGGGGATGTCGAATTCCCCTTCGGCCTGGAGCCATTTGTTCACCGACTCCCGGTGGATGAGTGGCAACAGGGGGGATGTGGGATCGGCGAGCACCTCTTGAAGGGCGCTTCGGCAGGCCCGGGCGAAATCGGGGTGATGGGTTTTCGGGAACGGGCTTTTTTTTCGCCAGAGCGCATCTTCGGGCAGGAGCCCCTTCATGGCCACGCGCAACAAGCCCTTTTCCCGTCCGCCGGCCATTTTTATCGACCAAGGCACATTCCACATATACTCGACCAAGCGGTGATCGCAAAAAGGCACCCGGACTTCTAGGCCGACCGCCATACTCATCCGGTCTTTGCGATCGAGGAGGACGGGCATCCAGTGAAAGAGATTCAAGTAAAACATTTCCCGAATCCGGGCATCCTGGGGATTCTCTCCCGGCAGCCTGGGCACCGCATCCAGGGCTTCGCGGTATCGCCGGCGCACGTATTGCTCAGGTTGCAAATGGTCCACGAGGTCCGGGTGGAGCACCGAGATTCTTTCCTGCATTTTCAATGACCAGGGAAACATATCTGCTTCAAGGGCCTCTTTTCGATGAAACCACGGATATCCGCCGAATACTTCATCGGCGCATTCGCCGGACAAAGCCACAGTGGCCTCTTTTTTGATCTCCCGGCAAAAGAGGAGCAGCGATGAGTCGACGTCTGTCATGCCTGGCAGATCCCTCGCCCGCACAGCCTCCCGCAGGGCGTCGGCCACGGCGCTGGGGGTCAGGGTGACGATCCTGCGATCAACCTGCAGAAAATCTGCCACTCGTTCTGCCCAAGGTCCGTCGGCGGTGGGTTGGAAGGCGTTGGGTTGGAAATACACGTTGTTATCCACATAATCAATAGAAAAGGTTCTCAGCGGCGGGCGGCCTTGCCGGCGAAAGGCCTGGGCGGCAAAAGCGGTGATGGCGCTGGAGTCCAGCCCCCCGGAAAGAAGTGCGCACACCGGCACGTCGGACATGAGCTGCCGCCCGACTGTGTCTTCGAGGAGATCCCGCACAGTAGCAATCGTAGTTTCCAGGTCGTCTTCGTGAGGACGGCTTTCCAGTTTCCAATACTGGCGGTGGTGGAGGCCCCTTCGATCAAAGAGCAAAGCCCATCCGGGCTTGACCTCATAGACGTTGCGGAATACGCCGTGGCCCGGAGTGCGTCCGGGTCCCAGGGCAAAAATTTCCGCCAGCCCCTCATTATCCACCTCGGGGCGCACGGCCGGGTGGGCGAGAAGGCCTTTCAGTTCTGATGCAAACACGAGGCCGTTCTCAAGAGGGGCGTAAAAGAGCGGTTTGACGCCGAGCCTGTCCCGGGCCAGGAACAATTCTTGTGCCTGTTCATCCCAAATTCCGATGGCATAGATCCCGTTGAACCGCTCGACACAGGCCGGGCCCCAGTGAGCGTAGGCGACGAGAACCACCTCGGTATCGCACCGCGTGGCGAAGGTGTAGCCCAGTCTTTCGAGTTGGCGCTGTAGTTCGGCCATGTTGTACAACTCCCCGTTGTACACGATGACCAAGGTGCGTTCTCCCTGACGCCGGATCATGGGCTGCGCCCCGCCCTCCGGGTCGATGATCGACAGCCTCCGGTGCGCCAATCCGGCCCGGTGGGACATCCAGATGCCTTCGGCGTCGGGGCCCCGCCAATATTGAACGTCGGCCATGGCTTTCAGCACCGGCCGCTGTCCGGTGATTTCCACATTCCAATCGATCCAACCGGCAATCCCGCACATGTCGTCCCTACCCCCTTCGGGCGCCTGGCATCACCAGGGCGATCGCCCAGTCTGTGGTAGGGTATGCGGGGTCATATCGATGGGTGACTCCGGGGGTGACGCGGGAAACCTGTTGCCCAGCGGGCGGGGTCAGGCGATGAACTTTGCAACGAGAAAGGCTACGCCGGCGGCGAGACCGCCTACCACCGTGGTTTGCCAGGCGCTTTTCCAGGGCTTCACGCCGGTGAATTTACCCTTGACAAAGCCGAAGATAAAGAGAGCGATTAGCGTGACGACCACCGAGATTATCAGGGCAGTCACAGGATTGGCCATCAGCATGTAGGGTGCCAGGGGGATGATGCCGCCGGCGATGTACGAGAGGCCGATGGTGAGGGAACTGTTTCGGGCCCGTTTGGGCTCGGGTTCTTCGAGACCCAATTCGAACTTCATCATGAAGTCGACCCACCGGCGGGGGTCCCGGCTCAGGGCGCGGATCACCGGCTCCGCTTCTTGCTCATTCAGCCCCCACTGAGTGAGGATGTCCCGGACTTCTTGTTTTTCCCGGTCGGGCAGCTCCACGACTTCCGTTCGTTCTCGTTCCAATTCGGCAAAATAATGTTCCCGGTCCGTTCGGGCCGCCAGGTAGCCCCCCAATCCCATGGCGATGGCTCCGGCGGCGATTTCTGCCACCCCTGCAGTCACGATCAACGTGGTGACAGAGACCGCTCCCGACAAGCCGGCCGCCAAGGCAAAGGGCACCGTGAGCCCGTCCGCCATGCCGATGACGATATCCCGAATGACGTCCGGAGCGGTAAAATGTTCTTCTACGTGCGCAGTTTGTTGGGCCGATTGCTCCATGGGGCGTTCTCCTCCGTCGCGATGCATGTATCCACATGATTCACATGGTGTCATTGTACCACGCGCCCGCTTTCAAGACACGGTCGCCCAAGGGGTAACGGCTGCCAAACATCTTGTGAAGAAGATGTGACAAAAAACCTTCCGGGGGCCGGTGATGCCCGGGAAGGTTTTGTCGAGGGCCGGAACAGGTTGTTTCTGTTCTTTTAGGCTTTTGCCGCTTGTTCGGGGGTGCGGCCCAACATTTCGGCGACCTGGGCGACGTCTTTGTCCCCCCGGCCGCTGAGGTTGACAATAATGATCTCGTCCTTTGGACGCTGGGCTGCCAGTTTGGTGGCATAGGCCACGGCGTGGCTCGACTCCAGGGCAGGAATAATCCCTTCGGTTTTGGATAAATTCAGGAAAGCATCCAGGGCCTCCTGATCGTTCACAGCGACGTACTGAGCCCGGCCAATGGCCTTGTAGTAGCTGTGCTCCGGTCCAACCCCGGGATAATCCAATCCGGCGCTGATCGACCAGCATTTTTCCGGGTCGGGCATGACATAGGAGCGGAATCCATGCAGCACGTCGACTTCCCCGACATTGAGGGGGGCGGCGTGATACCCCGTATCCAGGCCCTTACCGGCCGGTTCGACTCCGATGATTTTGACGGAAAGGTCCTCCACAAAGGGATAAAAGAGACCGATGGCGTTAGACCCGCCCCCAACCGCCGCCACCACATAATCCGGGAGCCGGCCTTCTTTCTCCAGGATCTGGGCCCTGGCTTCCTGTCCGATGACAGACTGAAAATGGCGGACCATCAAGGGGTAGGGGTGGGGCCCCACCGCCGACCCGAGCAGGTAAAAGCTGTCGGGGTGCCCGGCGAAATACATGAGTGCTTCGTCCACCGCTTCTTTCAGGGTGCGGTTCCCGGATGTGGCGGGGATGACCTTGGCCCCGAGCAACTCCATGCGGAAGACGTTGAGCGCCTGGCGCTTCATGTCCAGTTCGCCCATAAAAATCAAACATTCCAATCCCATGAGGGCCGCGGCGGTGGCGGTGGCCACCCCGTGCTGCCCGGCCCCGGTTTCGGCGATGATCCGCTTTTTCCCGAGGCGTTTCGCCAGCAGGATTTGGCCCAATGTGTTGTTGATCTTGTGGGCTCCGGTGTGGTTCAGGTCTTCCCGCTTGAGGTAGATCTTGGCTCCGCCCACCTGGTCCGACAGCCGCTTGGCGAAATACAGGGGGTTGGGCCGGCCCGCGTAGTCCTTGTAATAGGCCTGGAGCTCGGCGTTGAAGTCCGGGTCGTCTTTGTAACGGGCAAAGGCCTCGGCCACCTCGTCCAGCGCCTTTTGAAGCTCCGGCGGCACAAAGCTCCCCCCGAAAGTCTGATCCCCTTCACCAAAAATGCCAGTTTTCTCGTCCACTTTAAGAATGCTCAACGTCTCTCTCCTCCACTCTGCTCGCCTTTTCGCCGGGGCAAAAAGCGCCTCATGGTTCTATGGTATCAGATTGGCCCTGGGTTTGTCTGTGGTTTTGCGGTAACCTTTTATTGGTCGGGCGCGTCCTTCTGGTAACAACGCTCCAAGGGCGGCCTCAGCGGGGAGGGCGGAACCTGTGGACGAGGAAGAGCGCCGGGAACAATTGGTCCGATGGATGCGGGAACACGGTGAAGCGGTGTTGCACCTGGCGTATTTTTACGTCCGAGACCGCCATATGGCGGAGGATGTGTTTCAAGACACGTTTCTGCGCGTGTATTCAGAGATGGATAAACTGCGGGATGAAGGGGCGGCCAAAACCTGGATCCTGCGGATCACCGCAAATCTGTGCCGAGACCGTTTTCGGTCCTGGGTGTATAAAAGGGTGCTTTTACCCGGCGACGAAAATCTGCCCCAGGGGATGGCCGCCTCTGCCGAGCAGGAGGCCGTGGCGTCTTTGGAGCGGCGCAGGCTGTTGGACCTTATGTTCCGTCTTCCCCTCATGGATCGCGAGGTGTTGATCTACCATTACTATTGCGAACTCAAAACGAACGAGATTGCCCAGGTTCTCCGCATTGATCCCGGTGCAGTGCGGGTGAGGTTGCACCGGGCCCGGCGGCGGTTGAAAGACATGTTGCGCGAGGAGGGATCGGCGGATGAACGACGATCTCACGCGGAAGCTGGAACAGATGGCTGAGGATGCCCGTAAAACGGTGTTTCGCGGGTGGGGAGTGTCTGAGGATCTCATCGAGCGGACGTTAGCCCGGGTAGAAGCGCGCAACAGACGGCGTTCGCGATGGGCGGCACGGTGGCTGTTGGGGGTGGCGAGCGTTTTGCTCGCACTCGCCGGGGTGGGGGCGGCGACGCTCTCTATGCTCAGACAGCCGTTCGGCCGAGATGTGGGCCAGCCGGCCATTGAGTCCGTAACAACTCCTCCGGCCGGGGCGGGGGGAGCCAACCAAACTGAGGAGCGGGTGAACAGTGAGCCGGCGGCGACCACGGCAGCCGTGGATATCGCCCCTCCTCAGCCCCACGCGGCGATCGACCCGGCGGTTCTTCCGGTGGCCCGGGATGTGGTGAGCCGAAGCCTCGTCCCGGTGGTTCTTCCGGGAGTAGTGCCGAGACCCGCCGTCCCGGGATTGACCGGGAGCGAGGGGCGGGTGAAGGTGACGGACCAAATTCTTGGGAGCGGCTACTTGGTGGAGGCGGGGTGGTTAAACGGGGGGGAGCCGGATTCAACCCCCATTTCTGAAGCGAACCGGCTGGTGTCCTTTGGAGGCACGCGGCGGGATGCGGCCCCGACGACCTTTCTCGACACGGTGAGAGATCGGCTGGCCGCCGTGGATCCAGTGGTTTTGGATGGCGGTTTTCCGGCCCGGCGCTTGGTGTTGAAAGATACCGGAGGAGATGTCGTCACATGGAGCGCCGGAGGATGGACCTACGTAACGGCTGGTTTATTTCGGGGCCGCCCCGGGGATGTGGCGGTTACGGAGGCCAGCCGTTTGGCTAAAGATCTGGCCTCGGGGGCGCCGGTGGCGCCTGGCGCGGCCCAGGGCACGATTCAGGTGCTCGATTTGGGCAACCGGCCCACCGTAGAAGTGAATTGGACCTACGGCGGCAAGGTGTGGTACTCCGTATCCGGCACTTCGGTGGCGGAGGTCCTGAGCGTGGCCCGGTCGATGCGCCCGGTGCCCCCTGCGTCGGCACCCCGGATGAAGGTGCCGTTTGTCGAGGAGTGGAAGGATCTGTCCCGGCAGCCCGGGCCGCCGGCGCTCTTCTCTCCCCCGGCTCCCGCCGTTCGCCTGTCCCAAGGGGTGGCCGCCGACCGGCAGTGGTTGGCTTCCCACGGAGTTCACCTCGGAGCTTGGGCGCGGGAGGACCATACAGGCAGTCGACTTTACGTGACGGGTGCGATGGTGGCGGATGTCACCTTTGAACGGGGAACGTTGGTGGTGGCTGTGACGAAAACCCCTCACGGTGAAGGAGCTGAAAGTGTCATCTGGAGCAACTACTGGGTGCCGGTTACACAATCGATCCGGGTGGTGGATGACGCGGGACGAGTGTTGGTGGAGATTCCTGTATCCCCATGAATCCGGGACGGGGCGTTTACGCGCCGGACGTTCCGGTTGTGGATAGACGGTACAACCTCTCGGCAGGAAAAAAGGGGGCCTGGTGGCCCCCTTTACGCGAGGGACGGGTTCTTGTATGCTAGAAACAGTTGTACAATATGAACACATGTACAAGATTCGGACGTTCCGCCGGGAGGTGAGCCTGTGAAGGTCGGCGATTGTTATACACCGGGTGCGGCAATTCTGGCCCCGGGTGACACCTTGGCGGACGTGATGAGAGCGTTTTTGCGTCACCGCCTGGATATCGCCTGTGTCCTGAACGATCGCGGCCATCTGGACGGCATTGTCAGCAAGTACGCCCTTTATCGCGCTTTGCTAGCCGGCGCGGGCCTGGATTCACCGGTCGGGTCCTTGGTGCGTCGGGACGTGGTGGTCCTGCGCATGGAAGATTCCCTGGAGTCGGCCAAGGACACCCTTCTTCACAGCGGGGTGGGTCACGGCGTGGTGGTGGACCGGGAGGGGCAGGTCTGTGGGGTGATGGGCAAATCGGACATTATCCGCGGCTTTTTGCTTGACACGGAGATGCGCGCCCAGCAAGTGACGGTTCTGCTGGATCACTTGCAGGAAGCGGTGGTGTTCATCGACCGGGAACAGCGGGTTCAGGCGATGAACCAGGCGGCGGAAGCCCTTTTTCACGTGGACAAAGATGTGGTCTTGGGCACCCCGGTGGCCAAATGGTTGCCCGAGTTGGCGGGGGTGGTGGCGGACGCCGTGGAGCGCTCGATCGCCCTTCCGGCCGGACGGTTGGAAATTGGCGATACGGTCACTCTCACGTCCGTGTCGCCCATCGGGGGGAGCCGGAATGCTGCGGGGGCAATGGCGGTAATTCGGGATATCACCACGTTGGAGGCCATTGCTGAGGAATTGGAAACGACAAAAAATCTTCAGCACACCCTTCAGCACGCCGTGGCCTTGTCCTATGATGGAATTGCCGTGGTGGACCCGGAGGGCCGGATTACCGTGGCCAACGACGCCCTGGCCGAGATTCTCGACGCCGACCGGGAGAGTTTGGTGGGGCGGCCGTGGGGGGAGGCGGTTCCCGATGTCTCCCTTCGACGAGTCCTGGAGGGGCGGGAAGTGGAAGGGCAGGTGTATACGCTCCGGGGCAGGCCATGTCTGATCACCCAAGAACCCATCGAACGCTCGGGTAAATGCGTCGGGGCGATCATCAAGGTGATCTGGCGCCGCCTGGACGAATGGCGGGATCTTTTCCGCAGGCTCGAACAGTTAGAGCGGGAGGTCAATTACTACCGGGGCGAGTGGCAGCGGTCCCATCGATCCTCCTCGGCTTTTGATGCCATTGTCGGCCGGGACACGGCTATGGAAGCGCTCAAACGCGAGGCCCGTCTCGCGGCCAGCACCACTTCCACCGTGCTGATCACCGGGGAGAGCGGAACCGGGAAAGAACTTTTTGCCCGGGCGATCCACCAGGAGTCGGGACGTCCCGGGGCTTTTGTGGCTGTCAATTGCGCCGCGGTGCCGGCGGAGTTGTTGGAGTCGGAATTCTTCGGTTATGTGGAAGGCGCATTCACCGGGGCGCGCCGGGGTGGAAAACCGGGAAAGTTTGAATTGGCCGACCGAGGGACCCTGTTCTTGGACGAGATCGGGGACATGCCCTTGGCCCTGCAGAGCAAGTTGCTGCGTTTCTTGCAGGAGCAGGTGTTTGAGCGGGTGGGGGATGTCCGCCCTCGACAGGTGGACGTCCGGATCATCGCCGCAACACATCAGGATCTGGAAGAGATGGTACGAAACGGGCTGTTTCGGGAGGATTTGTACTACCGCATTCATGTCGTTCATTTGAAGATTCCGCCGCTCCGAGACCGGCTGGGGGATCTGCCGCTTTTATGTCAAGCCCTGATTCAAAAATTGAATGGCAAACTCAACCGGCAAGTGAAGGGCGTGTCCCCGGAGGCTTTTGAGCGGCTCCGGGCCTACTCCTGGCCGGGGAATGTCCGGCAGTTGGAAAATGTCCTGGAGCGGGCGATGAACCTCGGGGTGTCGGATATGATCGACGTGGCAGATCTCCCCAAGGAGATGCGGGGGGTAAATTCGCGAATTTCCCGTACTCCGGAACCGGCCGGGGCGGAAGGGCCGCCCAGGCCCCGGGGCCGCAGTCGCGAAGCGTGGGAGAAGGAATGGGTGCTTGGCGCCCTGGAAGAAGCAGGTGGAAATCGCACCCGGGCCGCTCAAATCCTCGGAATCAGCCGGTCGACCTTGTATCATAAACTGCGAAAATACAGGATTGAAGAGGAAGTTCGTTTTCGCCTCGGCGCAACATGATGGAGGGATGCGCGGTGAAACATGTGGTGAAAGGCTTTGAACACGTGCCGGGCGTTCATTGTGGGTCGACGGCTTTGGCCGATGTGCTGAGGTTTTATGGCCTCCCGTTGGACGAAGCCGCATGTTTTGGCCTCGGGTCGGGATTGGATTTTATCTATGTGGAATCGGACCAACTATCCCCGACCCGCTTTTTTAATGGACGGACGCCATCTTTGGAGCCTACGTTGTTTCAACATCTGGGACTTGATGTGGATTGGAATCGTTCGGAAACCTTTCCCTGGTCAGCCATCCGGCAGTACGTGGCCCGGGATATTCCGGTATTTGTGCTCACCGATTTGTATTATCTGGATTACTACAAGACCAAGACCCACTTTTCCCTCCACGGCGTGTTGGTGGTCGGATTTGACGACGAACGGGGGGTCTGCCTCACGGCGGATACGGACCGTGAAGGGATTCAAGAAACTTCCATCGAGTCGCTCCGTCTGGCCATGTCTTCCACCGAAGGGGCAGTCCCCCTTTCTTACCCGTGGTTCGCGGTGGAGGCGTTTCCGGAGGTCGACCTCTCCCGGGCGGCCCGCCGGGCCATCGCCCGGACTGCTTCCCGGATGGTCAGTCCGCCGGATGCAAGTACGGGGATTCCCGCCATGGAGCGGTTTGTGGAGGGCCTCCCTGACTGGGGGGAACTTGCCGATTGGAAATGGGCGGCGCGGTTCGGATACCAGGTGATCGAGCGCCGGGGCACCGGGGGCGGTGCCTTCCGGGCGATGTACGCGCGGTTCCTCTCCGAGGCCCAGTCGCGGTTCGGCGTGGAGGAACTTCGGGAGCTCCAGGCGTCATGGCGAATGGAGCGCATCGCCGGCGGATGGCGGGAGTTGGGCAAGGAATTTCGCCGGATCAGCGAAGGTCAACAGCCGAAGTTCGCCGCTGCGGCGGTCTTGGCCCGGGAGCTGTTGGAGCAGGAGCGCCAGTTTTTCCAGGATCTGTATTGCCGTTTTGTCCCGGGGCCGTGATCGGGCTGAATCGGCACGATTCTTGCTTAGGAATTCTCTCGGGCATGTCCAGAAGTCTCCAGCGAACCCCGGGGGTGAAGGCCGGGCCACCGGCGCCCGGCTGCGGTTGTTCAAAGGACGGCTCGTATGATAAATAAACAAGTGTACAGGATTTCGAACAGGTGATGCACGATCGAAGGAGGAGGTTTGGCACTGTGACCTTTCGTAAAATTCTCGTCGCGAACCGCGGGGAGATTGCTCGGCGGATCTTTAGAACCTGCAGGACCATGGGGATCCAGACGGTGGCCGTGTACTCCGAGGCGGACAAGGGTGCGGTTCACGTTCGAGAGGCCGATGAGGCCGTGTATATTGGCCCCCCTCCCGCCGCCCAGAGCTATCTCAATATGGACGCCGTCATCCGGGCGGCCAAAGAAACCGGCGCGGAAGCTGTTCACCCCGGTTTTGGATTTTTATCGGAAAACGGGGATTTTGCAGAACGGTGCCAGAGGGAGGGACTGGTGTTTATTGGCCCGTCACCCGAAGTCATCCGGGCCATGGGCAGCAAAATCGAGGCCAGGCGGCGGATGCAGGCGGCGGGTGTTCCCGTGGTGCCAGGTACCGAACGTCCGGTAGACACTTTGGAAGAAGCGATGGAGGCTGCAGAAGGGATCGGATATCCGCTGATGGTCAAAGCCAGCGCCGGCGGGGGCGGGATCGGGATGAGCCGGGTGGAGACACCGGAAGAACTGAAAAAAACCTTTGAGTCCACCCGAGCCCGTGCGGTAAATTTTTTTGGGGATGGAGCGTTATTTCTGGAAAAGTGGGTGGAGGGGCCCAGGCATATTGAGGTTCAGGTGGCGGCCGACGCCCACGGGAACGCGGTTCACCTATTCGAACGGGAATGTTCGGTTCAGCGCCGACACCAAAAAGTGGTGGAAGAAAGTCCGTCCCCCTTCTTGAACGACGCGATGCGGGAGCGCCTGACGGCGGCGGCCCTGCGGGGGGCCACGGCCATCGGCTATCGCAACTTGGGTACCATGGAATTCCTCTTTGATGCGAAAGGCAACTTCTATTTTTTGGAGATGAATACCCGGCTTCAAGTCGAACATCCGGTGACGGAGCTGATCACAGGGCTGGATTTGGTGGAGTGGCAGATCCGGATCGCCGCCGGAGAAAGGTTGCCTGTTCTGGAGACGCCCGCCCGGCTTGGGGCGGCGGTGGAGTGCCGGGTGTACGCGGAAGACCCCGTCCGTTTTCTGCCTTCACCAGGGACCATTACCGCCTTGGCGTGGCCCGAGGGGGTCAGGGTGGATACCGGGGTGGAGCAAGGGTCTGCTGTGACGCCGTTTTACGATCCGATGATCGCCAAGATCATCGCCCACGGGTCCACCCGGGAGGAGGCCCTGGCACGCATGGAACGAGCCTTGTCCGAAACCAGGATTGAAGGTATTAAAACGAATCTTCCATTCCTGTTGGAGGTGATGCGGAACCCTGAGTTTCGGCGGGGAAGCTATGATACGGGACTCGTCCAAAACATGCAAAACGGCAAGGCGTGAGGGGCTTTCATCTCGGTTGTTTCTGATCATTGCGCGCAGTCGAAAAAAGGGGGGCGAATCCAGTATGGCTGAAGTGAAGGCGAGTATGGGCGGCACGGTGTGGAAGGTTTTGGTCAAACCCGGGGATGTGGTGGAAGCGGGTCAGGACGTTGTAATTCTGGAATCGATGAAAATGGAAATTCCGGTCACGGCTGAATCCGGGGGCAAAGTGGTGGAAGTGTGCAAGGGCGAGGGCGAATTCGTGCAAGAAGAGGAAACCCTGGTTCGCCTGGAGCCGTAACACTTAGCCCGCCACGGGCCAGGGGTCCGGCGGGAAGATGATCGGGAGTCGGGGGGAGACGGCGGTGGCAGAAGAGAATCGCGACAATGAAATCCGGGATCCGGTTTTGGTGGAGACCGACGGCCCGGTGGCGATGGTGATCTTGAATCGACCAGAGGCCATGAACGCCCTGAATTTTGAAACCCTGGTTTATCTTGGCGATATCGTTGAAGATCTGCGGGGGCGGAGAGATATCCGGGCGGTGATCTTTACCGGAAGAGGGCGTGCCTTTTGCGTCGGGGCCGATCTTAAAGAGAGGCGTACCCTGGATGAGTGGCAGGTTCGGCGAAACGTTCGTAAAATCCGCGACGTGTTCACGGCAGTGGAGCGTTTGCCCCAGCCGACCATCGCGGCGATTCACGGCTATGCCTTTGGCGGAGGATTTGAATTGGCACTTGCGTGCGATTTCCGCTTTGCGTCAGAGGAGACGGTCATGGGACTCACGGAGACGAGTCTGGCGATCATTCCCGGGGCCGGGGGCACTCAGCGGCTGCCGCGGTTGATCGGTCCCATGCGGGCCAAGGAATTGATCTTTACGGCCAGGAGGATTCGGGCCCCAGAGGCCTACGATCTGGGGATTCTCACCGGGTTCGGGTCCGATCCGGTGGCCGAGGCCCGGCGACTGGCCAAAGAGATCGCCGAGAACGGGCCCTTAGCCGTTGCCCAGGCAAAATTCGCCATCGACCGCGGTCTGGATGCCAGTCTCGCGACTGGGCTGGAGATCGAGTCGTCGGCCTACGAGGTGCTGATCCCGACCCGGGACCGGGTGGAAGCGCTGGAGGCCTTTAAGGAGAAACGCCCACCCCGCTTCCGGGGGGAGTGAGGAGATGGCGTTGGTTTCAGCGGGCATGTCCACGAGAGGGAATCATGGAGACCTCGGCCTAGCCGGGGTTTTTTCGCGCCGGTTACAGTCCTGGCCGGGCCCGGGTTTGCGTTGCAGAGTGGGGAATCCAAACAGGGCAAGAGAAAACCCTTGACGAATCCTAGAAGGTGGAGAGAAAAAGCGACGCGGCCCGGTGGTCCATGCTGCGGGCATACGGCCCTGCGGGGCGTGAGGTTGCCCGGGACGACCGGGAATGGGGGATGGGTGATGGCGATCGGGATTAAAGGCAAGGTGTTAGGGCTGTTCTCGTTGGTGATTATTCTGGGTACGGCGGCGATGGGTACATTTGCGTCGTGGATGATGTCCGCCGAGGTGGAGCAATCGTCAACCCAGAAACTGACGTCCGATTTGAAGATGGTCCGTGTTTTGATCGATGCTCGGCTCCCCGGCGAATGGTCAATACGAGATGGGCAATTGTATAAGGGTGAACGTCCGGTGGCGGGTGCCAGCACCGTGGTGGATCAGGTGGCCGGGGCGACGGGTGACGTCGTCACACTGTTTCAGGGCGATACCCGGGTTGTCACCAGTGCCAAATCCGCCGGGGGAGCTCCAGCAACCGGAACGAAGGCGGCTCCAGAGGTGGTGCAGGCTGTTCTTCAGGGCAACCAATCCTTCACGGGTTATGCGGACGTATTGGGACAGCGTCAGGCCACTGCTTATGAGCCGCTCAAAGACGCCCGGGGGCAAACGATTGGGATGCTTGGCGTGAGCCTTCCCATGGATCTTTACCGCCAGTTGGAGCGGGATTTTCAGCTGAAGGTGTTGCTTTTTGGAATTGCGGGACTGGCGGTGGCGATTGCGGTTTCATGGTGGGTGGCGGACCGCATGGCCAAGCCCCTGGTTCAAGCGACGGCGGTGGCCCGGCGGGTGGCGGAAGGCGATTTGGAGGTCGAGGAGATCAGCCACAGGTCGAAGGATGAGCTCGGGGTGTTGGTGGCAAGCCTGAATGGCATGGTGAGCAGTCTTCGGGCCCTGATCAAAAAAGTGAGCCACACCGCGGAACAGGTGGCGGCCGCCTCCCAGCAGCTTTTCGCCAGTTCCGAGCAGATGGTGGATCTCACCCATCACATTGCGGAAAAAATTCAGCAGGTGGCGGGCGGCTCCCAGACCCAGTTGAGACAATCGGAGGAGAGCGCCACGGCGGTGAGCGAAATGGCGGCGGGCACCCAGCGCATCGCGGAGTCGGCAACCCTCGTGTCGGAGTCCTCTTTGGAGACGGCATCCCGGTCCGAGGCGGGGAACGAGCGGGTACAGGGCGCCGTTCGGCAGATGGATGCCATCGGACGGTCGGTTCAGGAGTCGGCCAAGGCCATTGCATTGTTGAATGAACGGTCGAAACAGATTGGCCAAATTGTCGAAGTGATCTCAGGGATCGCGGCCCAAACCAATCTGTTGGCGCTCAACGCCGCCATTGAAGCGGCCCGGGCCGGGGAACACGGGCGGGGGTTTGTGGTGGTGGCGGACGAGGTCCGAAAATTGGCGGAGCAGTCAAAGGGCTCGGCGGACGAGATCGCCAGGCTCATTGAGTCGATTCAGGCGGACACCGGTCATTCGGTGGAAGCTATGGACACGGTGACCCGGGAAGTTCGCTCGGGCATTGAAGCCGTTCAAGAGGCGGGGCGGGAATTCGAACACATCTTAACAGCGGTGCGGCGGGTGGCCGACCAAATTCAAGAGATCTCGGCCGCCACCGAGGAACTCTCCGCCGGTGCCCAAGAGATTTCCGCAACGGTCAGCCACATGGCCAAGATTGCCGAGGGGGCGATGGAGACAACTTCCCGGGCGGCGGAAGCCTCGGAGGAGCAATTGGCCGCGATGGAACAGGTTTCGAGCGCTGCCCAGTCTCTCAGTCGGACGGCCCAGGAATTGCAGGAGATGATTCATCGATTCAAGTTTTGACCGGTTACGGGTGATCACGGGGACGCTGGGAGGATGGCGGGGCCGTGAGAGGGTCCGCAGCGGCCCTGATCCCGCCATGCTTCCCCGGTTGAGGCTGCACGGCGTTTGACGGAATTCTTTACGGACATTTATAATTAATTAGTAAGAAAACGGGTGTGCGAGCTCATGGGTTGTGAGAGCTCAGGGCGCCAAACTTTTTGATAGAGCGAGGTGGCCTCCCCAGGATGGGGATGATCATTGGACACACCTGGTAGTTTGTTCATCAAGATTCTGGCAGTTTTCGGCCTGGTATTGGTGAACGCCTTCTTTGTGGCGGCGGAATTTGCACTGGTAAAAGTCCGCTCAACGCGGTTGCAGCAGTTGGCGGCGGAGGGACACTTGCGGGCTCGTTTCGCCCAACGGGTGGTCTCCAAACTGGATGCGTATTTGTCGGCGACCCAGCTGGGGATTACGCTGGCGTCCCTGGGGCTCGGCTGGTTGGGTGAACCGGCGGTCGCGAGTTTGTTGCGTCCTTTGTTTGCTCTGACCGGATTGCCGGAGTCGATCGTGCACACGGTCGCTTTCGCCGTCGCGTTTTCCCTCATCACCTTATTGCACATCGTGTTAGGAGAGTTGGCCCCCAAGTCCCTCGCCATACGACTTGCAGAGTCAACGGCGTTGTGGACGGCTCTTCCCCTTGCTTATTTTTACAAGATCATGTATCCCGCCATCTGGGTGCTCAATTCTTTTGCTAACCTACTCCTGCGCTGGATCGGGATCGAACCCGTCGTCTCCGGGCACCAGGCGGCGTACTCGGAGGAAGAGTTGTTGCTCTTGGTGTCGGAAAGCCATCGAAGCGGACTGATCGACAGCACGGAGAAAGCTCTCATGGACAATATTTTCCATTTCTCCGATCGCGTGGCCCGGGAGATCATGGTGCCGAGGACGGATATGGTCTGCTTGTACCTCGACCGTTCAGTGGAAGAGAATTTTGAAATCGCCCGGGAAAACCGGCACACTCGTTATCCTGTGGCGGTGGAAGACAAAGACCACATTGTGGGCTTTATCCACGTCTCAGACCTGTACGTCCAGGGGCTGCAAGCGGGACAAAAGGACCTGCATGGTTTCATCCGCGAGGTGCTCCGGGTGCCGGAGTCGATGGAGATCAGCCGAGTTCTGCGGCTGATGCAAAAACATCGCGGCCAGATCGCCGTGGTGGTGGATGAGTACGGAGGTACGGCGGGGTTGATTTCTTTGGAAGATATTTTGGAGGAGATCGTCGGAGAGATCCAGGACGAGTTTGATGAGGAGCGGCCTCCAGTGGAAACGGTGGGCGATGTGACCTACGTGGACGGCCGTGTGTTGGTGGAAGATATTAACGACATGTTCGGCCTGGAAATCGACGATTCCGAAGTGGATTCAATTGGAGGCTGGGTGGCCGCTCAGTTGGAAGGGAATCCCCAGGTAGGGAAATCGGTGACCGTAGACGAGTATGTGTTTGAGATAACGGAAGTCGACAACCTCCGGGTGAACCGCTTGCGGATTCAGCAAATTCCGGTTCAATCCCAAGTCGAAGGGTAGGCAGAGAGCAGTTCAGCAAGAGCGGTTGGCGGTCTCTTCTGTCTTCGACGCGTGCACCCCCGATTCCGCCGAACTTGAGGCAGCATCGGGGGTTTTGCCGTGATCTTGTGTCTGGACACAATTCTGTCGAAAGCCGGGGAGCGAAGGGCTGGTCCAGAGAACATCCTTCGCATTGTTTCTGTGATAAAATATAACAGATGCGTCCCTGGGGGCGCGGACCGATCCCGGGGAGGTGTAGACTGTGAAGGTGATTTTCATTCAGTACGGGATGGGTGTGGATCTTCACGGACAGGATGTCACCACGGCCTCCATTCGGGCGGTGCGGGATGCGATCCATCGGAATTCCATGCCTGGACTCCGGGGGGTGATTCCCTCCGGCGACCTCAAAGACATGATCGTTCGGGTGAAATTGGGTGTTCCGATTGATCCAGCTCAAGTAGATACGGAGCGGGTTCGAGCGGAATTCCCATATGGACGCGTTGAAATCCAGGCGGTGCCCGGCGGGCTGGCGACGACGAGTGGTGTGATGTTGACCGAGCAGGGTGACCGCAATGATTTGGCCTATATTGTAGTGGCTGCAGTCGAGGTCGGCTTCGAGGAGGGAGTTTAAAGAATGTCTTACAGTGTTGCCGTGAAGGATGAACGGCCTCGGGTCACCTTGTATACCAGCAGTTTTTGCGGCAAATGTCGATTTGCCCGGGAATTCCTGAATCGCCTCGGGATCCCTTTCGAAGAGGTTCCCGTGTACACGCCGGGGGTTGTGGAGGAGCTGTTGAGCCGAACCGGCATGATGGCCGCCCCGACGTTGCGCGTAGGACAGGATTACGTAACGGGCTATGATCCGGGACGTTTTACCTTGGCGCTCATCAAGAATGGTTGGATTGAGGACAAGGAGGACGACTGACAGCATCCTGGCGGCTGATGGGGGCGTTACCCGAATGTAGGCCGGTCGCTGTAGGGGCAGGGGTGGGCCGGAGGGGGAGGGGTGCGGGTGAACAGAGAGAAAGAGACCTTCGAATTCGATTCGCGCCTGGAATTCGGCGAGGAGTTGCCCACATTATTGGCGGTGATTTGTCGATTAACCCAGGCCAAGAGAGGGTGGATTACCCTTCGGACGCCGGGCGGTATCTGTAAACGAGTGGCTGCGGTGGACATGCCTGAAAGCCAGAGGCCGGAAGACGGGGGTGCCGAGATGGAGCACGGCGGATGTCCGTGTTGTTCCGAAAGCGAAGCTCTGCCCCCCGCAACCGCCACCTTTATAACCTGCACGCAGCATCAAGATGAAAAAGGGAGGCCTTGGGTCCACGCTTGCATTCCTCTCTGGGTGGATGGGCATTACGCCGGGACGATGAATCTCCTTCTCGCCGACGGAGAACCTTCCTTCGGTCCGGACAGTGAGCTTTTGACCATGGTTCGCCGGCTCATTGAGAGTGTCCTGGAACGAAAGCGCCTCGAGGAGCGGTTGCGTCGCTCCGCGGATTATGACTCATTGACCGGTGTATACAACCGCCGGCGATTTCAGGAAAAGCTGGCGGATATCCTGAATCGGACGGACCGGGGGACCTTACTCTTTATCGATTTTGATAATTTTAAGGCGATCAATGACAACTTGGGACATCGAGCCGGAGACAAACTGTTGGGCGAATTGATCGGATCCCTGCGCGGGGTTGTGGAGGGGCGCGGGTTTTTAGGCCGAATCGGCGGCGATGAGTTCGCTTTGTTCCTGCCGGAAGCCACAATTGAAGAGGCCAAGGTGCTGGGAGCGGCCATTGAACGGGTCTTTCGCCGCCATCGGGTGCTGTTGGATGGACGGCGGGTGATCATGACGGCCAGCATCGGGATCGCCGAGTTTCCCACCTCCGGATCGACGGTGGAACAGTTGTTGGCCCGGGCGGACACAGCCATGTACACCGCAAAACGGACCGGCGCCCATGTGCATGTGTATGACCCCTTCCAGCTAGAAGAAGTGGCCACCACCCAAGAGCTCCTGTGGACGACGCGGATTCGGGAGGCGCTGGAAGGGGACGGGCTGTTGCTTTACGCCCAGCCGATCCGGGAACTCCGGTCCGGATCCGTTTCCCGATACGAGTTGTTGCTCCGGATGCGGGGCGACAACGGGGAACTCATCAGCCCCAAAGCGTTTCTGGGCGTGGCGGAAAAAACGGATCTTATTCACCGCATCGATCTATGGGTCGTGAAAGAAGCGATCCGGCTGTTGGAACAGATGTGCCCGTACCATTCTGACATTTGTTTTCACGTCAATCTATCTGCAAAAATTTTCACGGATCCCTCATTTCCGACTTGGTTATCCGGACAACTCAGCCGCAGTCGGGTGGAGGCATCCCGGCTGCTTTTTGAAATCACGGAAACAGCGGCGATTGAGGATTACGTCCGGGCGCGGGAGTTTATTCACAAAGTCCGGGCAATGGGATTTCGTTTCGCCTTGGATGATTTTGGAATCGGATTTTCGTCACTGTACTCGCTGAAATATCTTCCACTCGATGTGCTGAAGATCGACGGCGTGTTCATCCAGGATCTCGTTCATAGCCGGGTCGATCAATCCCTGGTGAAGGGGTTGACCATCTCCATGCGGGAATTGGGGATTCAAACGGTGGCGGAGTTCGTAGAAGATGAAGAGACGGTGGAGATCCTCCAAAAGTACGGTGTGACTTATGCCCAAGGTTTTCACATCGGCAGGCCGATGCCGATCCCGGAGATTCTCGATCAGCCGGCATGATCAGACCTGGTCCCGTCATTCTGCGACGGGGCCTTTTTTCATGATGTGATGATCAACACGAGAATCCCGCGCGCCAGGACCCGCGAATCGATTTCCCCGCCTGTACCGCGTTGCCCAGGGATGTGCGCCAAATTTGAAACAGGTAGGACCCTCGTCCACACTGTTCTCCTTTTTCCCCATAGGTTGTCGGGTAAAGGGGGGACAACAGGATGCAATTGCTGAACTGGGTCCATCAGCACGCCGGGAAACTGGACGTCCTCGCCCGCCGGCAGCTGATCCAGGCCCATCGGCCCTTGCGGAGGGTGCCCTGTTTTCTACAAAACCTGGCCCAAGGGTTACTGCACCGTTTGATCAAGGTACCGGTCATCGTCCAACTCAAGGAGATCCCCGAGGAAGGCCTGACCAATTCCGTCAGTCGGGTGGGCGGCATCGCCCGGCGGCGGATTCATCGCGAATTGCCCATCTGCAACGGGGTGGCCGCCCGCCTTTCGATTGCAGACATCCGGCGGCTTTTAGAGCAGGAATCGGTGGCGCGCATCACCTACGACCGCCCAGTCCGGGCGCTGCTCGACGTGGCCACGCCCGCCGTGGGGGCGGCCACAGGACAGCAGGTCGGATTCACCGGTCGGGGGGTCACCGTGGCGGTGCTCGACACTGGGATTTACCCGCACCCGGACCTCACCCAACCTGTGAATCGCATTGTCGGGTTCCGAGATTTTGTAAACGGTCGGACCGAACCGTACGACGACAATGGCCATGGAACTCACTGTGCGGGGGATGTGGCGGCTAACGGCGGGCAGTCCGGGGGCCGCTATCGGGGCCCGGCACCGGAAGCCTCTTTGGTGGGGGTGAAGGTGCTCAACGCCCAGGGTGCCGGCAGTCTCTCCACCGTGATCCAGGGGATCGACTGGGTGGTGCAAAACCGGGACGCCTTCGACATTCGCGTACTCTCGATGTCTCTCGGCAGCCCCCCGGCCGGACCGCCCTCCCAGGACCCGGTGGTCCAGGCGGTGGAGGCAGCCTGGAATAGCGGGATCGCCGTGGCGGTGGCGGCGGGAAACGAAGGGCCGGAGTCCGGAACCATCAGTTCGCCTGGGGACAGTCCCCGGGTGATTACCGTGGGCGCGGTGGATGATCGGCGAACCGTACCACAAAACGATGATGTGGTGGCTTCCTTTTCCAGTCGCGGGCCAACGAGCGAGGGCGTGACGAAGCCTGACATCACCGCTCCGGGGGTTGGGATCATCTCCCTGCGGGCTCCCGGGTCTTTCCTCGATAAAATGATGAAAAGCGCCCGGGTGGGGGATTGGTACTTTCGCCTGTCGGGGACGAGTATGGCCACGCCGATCGTGGCGGGTACCATCGCCCAGCTCTTGCAGATAAACCCGGCCATGACGCCGGACGAGGTTAAAGCGGCCCTGATGGATAACTCCTTTGACCTCGGCGAAGATCCCAATGCCCAGGGCAGGGGTGAAGTCCGGGTGGGCGGGTTGCTATAAGGCGATGAAACGAAAAATCGGGCGTCCGCGCCCGATTTTTCGTGAGCAAAAGCAGGGTGGCCAGCGTCAGCACTCCCCGAAAAGCCCGTCTGCGTTATCGACCGAGCAGTTTCAGAAACTCTCGCATAAAGCCCGGCAGGTCCGGCCAGGCATGCCCGGAAACCAAGTTTCCATCCACATGGAGGGTTTCCGTAACGTAGCGAGCCCCCATGGCCTCCACCGAAGGCCGGCAGGCGATGTACGCCGTCATCGAACGGTTTTTAAGGAGGTCCGCAACGGTTTCCAGGACTTGAGCAGCGTGGCAGATCGCGCCGATTGGTTTGCCCGTTTCGAAGAAATGGCGAACGATGCCCGGCAGTGCGGGATTGAGGCGGATGTACTCGGGAGCCCTCCCCCCGGGGATGATCAGGCCATCGTACTCTTCGGGCTTTACTTCGTCAAAGGACAGTTGGGCTTGGATTTGGTACCCAGGCTTTTCCGTGTAGGTTTCCCAGGTCTCAAAATCGTGCACCACAGTATGCAGGGTTTTGGCCGACGGTGCGGCGATCACGGCCTCGATGTTCTCCTCGAGCAGCCGATAATACGGGTAATAAATCTCCAGAGCCTCTACCGCATCGCCGGCAGTGATCAATACCTTTTTTGCCACGGATGACCCCCCTCTCCCATTTGGTTTCATTGTATCATGAGTTTGGGTGTGAACAGAAATCTGAGGAGTTCTTTACACACTTTTTGGATTGGATGCGCCGGCGGCCGGTACAATGGTGTCAGAGGAGGAGATGAGCAGTGCGCTTTCGGGCCGTGTTCTTCGATGTAGACGGAACTCTGCTGACCAGGGATATGCGGCTGCCGGAATCGGTCAAGTGGGCGGTCAATCGCCTCCGGGAGCAAGGGGTCGCGGTTGGGATTGCGACGGGGCGGTCCTATGCCCACACCGAGGCGGTGATGAAACAACTGGGCATCGACATGGCGGTCTTGAACAACGGGGGCTTGGCGCTGCGGCAGGGCCGGATCCTAGCGCACCGCCCGATCCACCCCGAAAGGATCCTGCGCATCCTCGGCGATGTCGAGGATGCAGATCATGCTTTGGTGCTGCACGGGAAAGAGTTCACTGTGGTCAATAAACCGGAAGATGCGTATTTTCTCCGCGCGTATCACCACCTGCGCGTCCCCTTTCCCAGCTTGTTTCGGAACTACCAGGGGGAACCCGTGTATCAAATCAATCTGTTCTGTCCCGAAGACGAGGTTTGCCGGTATACCGAGGCGTACCCGGATCTGACTTTTCGCCGCTGGTTTCCGGGGTCTTACGATGTGAATGCGGCTGGCGTGCATAAAGCGGAAGGGATCGCGGCTCTGATCGGAGAGTTGGGCATGTCCTGGGACGAGGTGGTCACTTTCGGGGATGCGGATAATGATATCCAAATGTTGCGGGCGGCGGGGTTAGGCGTCGCGATGGGCGGCGGCCTGCCCGCGGCCCAGGAAGTGGCGGACGTGGTGATCGGACGACCGGAGGAGGACGCCATCTGGAACTTCGTCCGGTCGAATCTGGCGCAGGAGCCTGCCAAAGCCTGGTCCCGGGCGGAATGATCAGAAAAAAGCGTGCCTCATCTTCTTCCCTCAGGAAGAGGATAAGGCGCGTCATTCAGATCTCTGGCTCTGAACATATTGTCGGATAACGGATACGTGGAAATGGCCACCTTAGGCGGAGAGGTCACCAAAACGTGCACGCGGTCATCCTCTTCGAATCTCTCGTTTGACTTGGCCATAGGCCGAGAGTATCATAGAAACATGAAAATTCTCAAGTCCTTTCGATTTCGGCTGGAGCCCACAACTGAACAAACCGGGTGTCGGACGGTTTGTCTGGAACAGGGCGCTGGCCTTGCAAAAGGGCGGCGGGAGGCCGGGTATCCTCTGTTGTTTTATGTGACCTGGCGCGACTCTTGAAGTTGTGGAGACATCGTGTGGAACGCGGGTTTTTAGCTCACGCCCCAGTCCACACCCCGCTTCCAGACCGAGATCGACGTGTCCGATCGTATTCATCCCTTTGGGTCGGCGATTGGCATCGACCGGGGGAGTGCGCACTTTGCCGGGTTGTTGTCGATGCGCCGGGGTGGGTCCGGCGGTACGAGGCGAAATTGATTTGGGAAATGCGGAAGTTGTCACGAAGTCGGCTCGGAAAGGAGGATGACGATGGCGGAGGTGAGGATCCGTCTGCGGGATAACGGGCCTTTGGTGGTGACAGGTCCCGTGGAGTTGGTGGACGCACAAGGGCAAGCTTTCGTGGTGGAGGATTCCTTTGCTCTGTGCCGTTGTGGACAATCCGGGAAGAAACCCTTTTGTGACGGCACCCATCGCACGGTGGAGTTCCAGGATCAAAGCCGGGCGAAGTGAACAGAGGGGGCCGAGTTGCTGGAAGGGTCAGGCAGTGAAAGGATAGAGGGCCGCGGGGAAAGGTGAAGATCTGCTTTCTCCGCGGCTTTTTGTATGGGTTGCTGCATCATAACAGGTCCACAAAACTGTCACAGTTAGTAATACAGAGTATAAGGTATCGCGAAACAGGTTGTGGCATCATTGACTTTTCCCTGGAGGTATACTACAGTAGATACTACAAAAAATGCTGTGAGTAAGGGGATTTATTGCCCAATCGTCCGTTTGGTTGGCATCTGTCCGACAAGGGAGCCTATGCTATAACAGATTTGCGGTTATATATAACACAGCCGTGAAGGGAAGAAAGGGTGGGGAAAATGGGCGTACTTTTGGACGAGCGCACGCCTTATGAACCGGTGCGGATCTTGGCCGAGGACGGTACGGTGGTGAACCCGGAATTGATGCCGGATTTGTCCGATGAGCAGATGCGGGAGTTGATGCGGCGGATGGTTTTCACCCGGGTCTGGGATCAGCGGGCCATCGCGTTGAACCGCCAGGGGCGCCTCGGTTTTTATGCTCCGGTGGCCGGCCAGGAAGCCTCGATGCTCGCCAGTCACTATGCGCTGAGTAAAGATGATTTTCTCCTTCCGAGCTACCGGGATATTCCTCAGTTGGTCTTCCACGGACTGCCGCTTTATCAGGCGTTTTTGTACTCCCGGGGCCACATCCACGGCGGCCAGATCCCGGAAGACGTTTCTGCGTTGATGCCGCAGATCATTATCGCCGCCCATTGCACCCAGCTCGCCGGGGTGGCTCTGGGGATCAAGCTGCGGGGAGAGCACCGGGTCGCCATCGCTTATTTTGGGGATGGGGCCACGTCCCAGGGGGATTTTTATGAGGGGATGAATTTTGCCGGGGTGTTTAAAGTTCCGGCGATCTTCTTTTCCCAAAACAATCGTTATGCGATCTCGGTGCCGGTGTCGAAGCAGACGGCGGCCAAGACGTTGGTGCAAAAATCTGTGGCTGCCGGGATCTCCGGAGTCCAGGTGGACGGAATGGATCCTTTGGCGGTGTACCGGGTGACGAAAGAGGCGGCCGACCGGGCCAGGGCCGGGGACGGGCCGGTGATGATCGAGTCCCTGACCTATCGGTACGGTCCGCACACGATGGCCGGGGACGATCCCACCCGCTATCGGACGAACGAAGAACTCGGGGAATGGGAGCGCCAGGATCCGCTCATTCGTTTCCGGGCTTTCCTTCAGGGCAAGGGGTTGTGGAGCGAGAAAGAGGAAGAGGCGGCCATCGAGGAAGCCAAGCAGACCATCGCCGACGCATTAAAGAAGGCGGATGAATACATGTCCAAGCAGACGGTGGGGGATCTGATCGACGCGATGTACGCGGAGCTTCCGCCGGAGCTGAAGGAGCAAAAGGCGTTGTTTGCGGCGGGGGAGGGACGGTAATATGGCACAGATGACAATGATCCAGGCGATCACCGATGCGATGCGGTTGGAGTTGGCCCGGGATCCAAAGGTTCTGGTGTTTGGCGAGGATGTCGGGGTTAACGGCGGTGTATTCCGGGCGACGGCAGGACTGCAGGAGCAGTTCGGGGAGCAGCGGGTCTTTGATACCCCCTTGGCGGAATCGGGGATCGGAGGGCTCGCGGTGGGCTTGGCCGTTCAAGGGTTTCGGCCTGTCGCGGAAATCCAGTTTTTCGGCTTCGTGTTTGAAGCTTTTGATGCGGTGGCTTCCCAGGCGGCCAGGCTTCGGTATCGGTCTGGCGGACGGTATCATGCGCCTATTGTGTTTCGCTCCCCCTTTGGCGGGGGCGTTAAGACGCCCGAGCTTCACG
This sequence comes from Kyrpidia spormannii, assembly GCF_002804065.1. NCBI lineage: Bacteria > Bacillati > Bacillota > Bacilli > Caryophanales > Alicyclobacillaceae > Kyrpidia > Kyrpidia spormannii. The sequence goes on from NZ_CP024955.1 coordinate 613,665, forward strand.
CCGACAGTCTCGAAGGGCTCTTCGCTCAGACTCCCGGTCTCAAGGTCGTCATTCCATCGAATCCTTACGACGCGAAGGGACTTCTGATCTCGGCCATTCGAGACGATGACCCGGTGATTTTTCTCGAGCACATGAAGTTGTATCGGTCTTTTCGCCAGGAGGTCCCGGAAGGGGATTATACGGTGCCCTTGGGGAAAGCGGCGGTGGTGCGTCCGGGGAAGGACGTCACCGTGATCACTTACGGTGCCATGGTTCAGACCTCTCTAAAAGCGGCGGACAAAGTGGCAGAATCCCGGGGTGCCCAGGTGGAAGTGATCGATCTGCGGACCGTGAGCCCCATCGACATCGAGACTGTGGTGGAGTCGGTGAAGAAGACAAATCGCGCCGTGGTGGTGCAGGAGGCCCAGCGCAAGGCCGGGGTGGCCGCAGAAGTGGCGGCACAAATTAATGAACGGGCGATCTTGCATCTCGAGGCGCCGGTGATTCGGGTGACCTCCCCGGATACGGTGTACCCCTTTGCCGCGATCGAAGATCAGTGGTTGCCCACTGTGGGGCGGGTCGTGAAAGCCATCGAAGACGTGCTCGATTTTTAAGGCGAGGAGGAGGGGAAAACCGTGGCGGATTTTGTATTTCGTCTGCCGGACATCGGGGAAGGCATTCACGAGGGGGAGGTCGTCCGCTGGCTGGTCAATCCCGGCGATGAGGTCGATGAAGACCAGCCGCTGTGTGAGGTCCAAAACGACAAAGCCGTGGTGGAAATCCCCAGTCCGGTCAAAGGCAAGGTCAAAGAGGTGAAGGTCCAGGCGGGAACCACGGCGGTGGTGGGAGATCCCCTGGTGGTCCTGGAAACTGAAGGGGCCGTGCCTGAGGGGGCAACAGAAGCCGGCGGGTCTCAGGAGAATGAAGGGCCTTCGGCGGCGGGTGCGGCGGCATCGGCGCCCGGGAAGGGTTCAGAGGAGCGCGGTGAGGTCCGGCCCGCGGAGTTAGCCGGCGCGACCCCGGATGGTGCGGGGCCATCGGGAGCGGCGATGATCCTCGCCACGCCCGCCGTGCGGAAGTTTGCCCGGGAGAAGGGCGTGGATCTGGCCCAGGTGCGGGGTACGGGGAAGAATGGCCGCATCACCCGGGAGGATGTGCTGCGGGCGTCGGAGGGGCCCGAGGCGGAGAAAGCAGAAGGAATCGCCGAGCCAACCGCCCAGGAACGTGCCGTTCCCAGGGCCGAGGCTACTGGTTTGGAAGAGCGGGTTCCTTTGGCCGGCATCCGCAAGGTCATTGCCCAAGCCATGGTGAAATCGGCCTATACTGCCCCTCACGTCACGGTGATGGACGAGGTGGATGTGACGCGGCTGGTGGCGCTTCGCGACAAAGCCAAACCTTTGGCAGCCGAGCGCGGAGTGAAACTCACCTACTTGCCTTTTATCGTCAAGGCGGCCATCGCAGGGTTGCGACTGCATCCGACCCTCAATGCGTCCATCGACGAGGAGAAAGGTGAAATTGTCTACAAGAAATATTATAATATCGGCATCGCCACCGATACTGAGCGGGGACTGCTGGTGCCGGTGGTGAAAGAGGCCGATCGCAAGAACGTGTGGATGTTGGCGGCGGAGATCCGGGAGTTGGCCGAGAAGGCCAGGGCCGGGAAGTTGACATCTCCGGAGATGAAGGGGGGCACCTTCTCCATCACCAACATCGGGGTCGAGGGCGGCCTGTTCTTTACGCCGATCATTAACTATCCGGAGGTCGCCATCCTGGGGGTGGGGCGGATCACCGACAGGCCGGTGGTGCGAAACGGCCAGGTGGCTGTCGCTCCGGTCATGGCGCTGTCCCTCAGTTTTGACCATCGCTTGGTGGACGGCGCCGAAGCCCAACGTTATGTCAACGATGTCAAACGGCTGCTGGAAGATCCCGATTTCTTAACCTTGGAGGTGTAACATGGTCGTCGGGGAATTTACCACCGAGGTGGACCTGTTGATCATTGGCGGCGGCCCGGGGGGATACGTCGCCGCCATTCGGGCCGCCCAGCTCGGGAAAAAGGTGACGCTCGTTGAACGGGACAAGCTGGGCGGGGTGTGCCTGAACGTCGGTTGTATTCCGTCCAAGGCGCTGATCGCCGCCGCCCACCGGTATGAGGATGCAAAGAAGCTGGGCGAGATCGGCATTGAGGCCGGGGACGTTCGGGTGGATTTTGCGAAAGTGCAGACCTGGAAGCAGGGCGTGGTCGACAAGCTCACCGGTGGCGTGGCGAGTTTGATGAAAGCCAACAAGGTGGAAGTCATCAAAGGAGAAGCTCTTTTTGCCAACGACCGGGAGGCACGGGTGATCAACGGCTATGAAGCCAATCGTTATCGCTTTAACCAATGCATCATCGCCACCGGATCCCGGCCCATCGAGCTCAAAGACCTGCCCTTCGGAGGCCGCGTGATTTCTTCCACGGAGGCACTGGCCTTGCAGGAGATTCCCAAGCGGCTTTTAGTCATTGGTGGAGGGTACATAGGGATCGAACTCGGCACTGTCTTTGCTAAATTTGGGACGCAGGTGACGGTGCTGGAGGGGACCGAATCGATCCTCCCGACCTTTGAGAAAGAGGTTCTGCGGCTGGTGGAACGCCGGCTCAAGAAACTGAATGTCACCGTGGTGACCTCCGCCATGGCCAAGGGTGTGGAGGAAACCGCTAACGGTGTGACGGTCACGGCTTCCGTGAAGGGTGAAGAGCAACGGTACGAGGCGGACTATGTACTGGTCACTGTAGGCCGCCGGCCCAATACGGAAGATCTCGGGCTGGACATGGCTGGAGTACGCACAGAAAAAGGGCTGATTCAAGTCGACAAACAAGGGCGCACCAGCGTGGGGCACATCTTTGCCATCGGTGACGTGGTGCCGGGGCCGGCCTTGGCTCATAAAGCGTCTTATGAAGGCAAAGTGGCCGCCGAGGCGGCAGCCGGAGAGGCCAGTGAAGTGGATTACAGAGTCATTCCCGCCGTGGTCTTCTCCGATCCGGAGATCGCGGTGGTGGGGTTGAGTGAGTCCGAGGCAAAGGAGAAGGGGCTCGACGTGGTGACGGGGAGATTCCCCTTCGCGGCCAATGGGCGCGCCCTGTCCTTGGCGGATGCCGAGGGCTTCGTCAAACTGGTGGCGGACAAATCCAGTGGAGAGTTGCTTGGCGCACAGATCGTCGGCCCGGAAGCTTCAGACCTTATCGCCGAAGCGGCCTTGGCGATCGAGATGGGTGCCACCCTGGAAGACGTCGCGCTTACAATCCACGCCCACCCGACTTTGGGCGAGGTGATGATGGAAGCGGCGGAGGTCGGCCTGGGCCGGCCAGTGCACATCGCCCCGCGCTAAGATTGTGGGCCCGCGAGGCAGCAGCGGTGAAGGGATAATGGCCATGACCGCCAGACCTCGGCATGTCTTCTTTATTGCTGCGCGCTAGCGAACAAGGCGCTGGCACGGCCGAACCCGGCGTTTCGGGCGGCCTGCGGCGCCTGTTTGCTCAAGGGTCCTCCTTGTACCATTGCCGAAGGATGTGCTTCTGAATCTTGCCCACGGAGGTGCGGGGAAGCTCCTCCACGAACAGGATCTCTTCGGGCACCTTGAACCGGGCCAGCCGCTGCCGACAGTACTCGATGAGATCTTCTGCCGGCGCATGCTCAGGCGATCGCGGGATCAGGTAGGCGACGATTTTTTCATCACGAATGGGGTCCGGCACTCCGATCACCGCTGCATCGGCGACATCCGGATGCTGCAGCAGCACCGCCTCCACCTCTCCGGCGGCCACATTCTCCCCGGCCCGTTTCACCATGTCTTTGATCCGGTCGACGAAGTGAAAATACCCCTCCGCATCGATTTTTGCCACGTCCCCGGTGTACAGCCATCCTTCCCGGATCGTCTCCCGGGTAGCCTCCTCATTCTTGTAGTACCCTTTCATGATGCTCCGACCCGGAGTACCTCTGACGATGATCTGCCCAGGGACGCCGATGGGGCAATCCCGCCCGGCATCGTCCACCACCCGCACTTCGTATCCGAGAGTGGGCAATCCGATCGTTTCGTTGCGCCGATCTCCATCCAGAGGATTCATGAGGGGGGTGCCCATCGTTTCGGTCATTCCGTACAGTTGCAGCAGGATGTCGCCATATCGTTCCGAGAAGAGGCGGAGTTCCTCCTGCGTGACGGACTGGGCGAACCACACGGCTCTCAGGGAATGGTTCCGGTCTTCAGGATCATAGGGTTGCCGGAGGATCATGCGGATCGGGGCTGCGAACAAACTGCCAACCGTCGCCCTCAGTCGAATGGCTTGTTTAAAATACCGAGAGGCGCTAAATCTGGCCGTCAGCCCAATGCTCGCCCCGACCACCAGGGCGGACATGGTGGAATAATACTGGGCATTGCCGTGAAACAGCGGCAACACGGCCAGTTGTCGATCGTCGGGGCCCAATCGCACCCCTCGGGCCATCGTCTCCCCGGCGTAGATGTAGTTGGCGTGGGTGATGATCACGCCTTTTGGTTTCGATGTGGTGCCCGAGGTGTATAAAATGCCCGCCATCATCTCCGAATCTCCAATCTCGTGGATCCGGGCATCCGGGGCCCCGGCGAGCGAGGCGGACAGGGGCAGCATACGTTCTGACGGCAATGGCTCCTCGGGCTCGGCAGCGACGAGAATATGGTGCAAGTCCGGGCATGCTTCAGCAGCTTCCCCGATGGCCTCGGCGGAGTGCCGGTCGGTGATAGAAAGCACTGCGCCGCTGTGGCTGAGCAGGTACTTCAATTCGTCGACGCTGGACAATGGGTTTGTGCACAGCAAGGCAGCGCCGAGTCGAGCCGCTCCAAGCAAAGCCATATAAAAAATTGGGGAATTGTTCATGTGGAGGTTGACGATGTTCCCCCGGCTCACGCCCAGTTCATGAAAGAGACCGGCCATTCGCGCGATCCGGGATTCCATTTCTCCGTAAGTGAAGGTCTCCAATTCTTGACTCGGGTCTTCATACAACAGAAATGGCTTATCGGGTTGGCGATCCACCCAATGTGCCCATACGGTGTTCAACGTACGGTAACCAGCGATGTCCATGGTTGATCCCTCCGGGAAATCATTAAGCAATCTTCGTGCCAATCCGGACGGATCACAGCCCGTACCGTTTTTTCTTTCGCACAAGGGTGGCTACGTCAATCCCCACAGCCGTCGCACATTCCCGCAAGGTCCTGTGCTTTTTAAGTTGTTCTTGAAGATACCGCCTTTCGAACTGTGCAACCGCCTCTCGCAGCGTCAATCGGTCGTCTATGGGTGGGTGGAGCCGCTCTTGCACCTGGCCGGGAACCGAGGGGTCGCCACGGGTGATCTCGCCGGGCAGTGCCTCGACCCCAATCCGGTCGTCTTCGGAAAGTACCACCAATCGTTCCATGACGTTGCGGAGCTGACGGATGTTTCCCGGCCAGGAGTAATCGAGAAGAGCCTGCAAAGCCTCGGGGGCGAGATACCGGTTCAGACCGAACTTGCGATTGTACTCGCCGAGAAAATGGGCGATGAGCGCCGGGATATCTTCCCGCCGATCCCGCAGGGGAGGGACCGTGACGGTGAGTACGTTTAAACGGTAGAACAAATCCTGCCGAAATGCTTTTTTTGCCAACAGGTCTTTGATGTCGGCGTTCGTCGCGGTGATCACCCGCACATCCAAGGGCACGGGCCGGGTTGAACCGATCCGTTGCACCTGGCGATCCTGCAAAACCGCCAGGAGCTTAACCTGCAGGGCCAAGGGCATCTCGCCGATTTCATCGAGAAAGATCGTCCCCCGATTGGCAAGCTCAAACATGCCCGCTTTCCCCCGGCGATTCGCCCCGGTAAAAGCCCCTCCTTCATACCCAAAAAGTTCGGATTCGAGTAATTCCGCCGGGATCGCCCCACAGTTGATCTTGACGAAAGGGCGCTCCTGTCCGTTTTCCCCTTGGGCGTGGATGTATTTCGCCAGCACGTCTTTGCCGACCCCGGATTCGCCCAGAATCATCACCGGCGAATCGACGGTGGCCGCCCGGGCGGCGAAAGTGAGGATTTTCTCCATCACCGCGCTGCGATACACCAGGGCTTCCTCGGCTTTATCACCGATCAGTTGCACCCGGAGGGGTGCCCGCAGTTCGGCTTGGGTGCGCATCGCCTCCACCTCCCGGCGCAGGCGGTTGAGTTCAGTGATGTCCCGGACACTGGCCACCACGTACAGCAGGGCCCCTTCTGCGTCATAAACCGGAATACCGGTGACAATCGCCTCGATTCCACTGTAATAGTGGATGATCGTGTTGTGGGGTTGATTTCGACGGATGACCTCGGCCACACAGGAATTCGGAAGAAAATGTTGATCTAACAGTTCCCACACGGATAGACGCTGGGCGGCGTCGACAGGAATCCCAGAAATGCGAAGGAACGCTTCGTTAAAATAAAGCGGGTTGCCGATGTTGTCTGTAATATAGATTCCGTCGTAGGCGTTGTCGATCAATTGGTGCAACAGAAGCCCGGAATGGGCATCTAAAGTACGATGAACGGACGGGGCCAAAAGGGTGCCTCCTCATCAATGAAATCGCCGCGGGGGCGTGGGTGTAATGATCTGAATTATCACGAATTCTATCCATGATTGTAGCATTCCTGCGCATGATTGACAAGAATGCATATGCAAAATTGCCTGTTCCAGCGAGCGGATTGTGCTGTGTTGGATGCCCAAAGGTTTGGCATGATCCTTGCGTTCATAAGTTTCATTGGAAGGACGACAATTGCGGATCGGGGGAAAATTTCTGCTGCACTCAGTTGACTTCCAAATCACATTATCGGGGGGGATGAACGCCTCATGAGCACAGCCCGGATTCTTTTCGCGAGCCTCATCGGATCGGTCATCGAATGGTATGACTTTTATCTGTATGGTTCAGCCACAGCTCTGGTTTTTTCGACATTATATTTTCCCACTCACGATCCCGCGGTTTCCATCATCCTGGCCTTTGCCACCTTTGGGGCGGGTTATGCCGCCCGCCCTCTGGGAAGTGTACTTTTTGGTCACTTCGGTGATCGCCTTGGCCGTAAAGCCGCCTTGATGTTCACTTTGATGGGGATGGGAGGAAGTTCCACACTCATTGGCCTGCTGCCCACCTATCAGCATATCGGCCTGTGGGCCCCCGCCCTTTTGGTTCTCCTTCGCCTGATCCAAGGGGTCGCTCTGGGGGGCGAATGGGGAGGTGCGATCCTTCTCGCTACCGAAAATGCCCCCAAAGGAGTGCGCGGGCTATACGGGTCGATTCCGCAAATGGGGGTGCCCGTGGGTCTGGTGTTGGGGACGTTTGGCTTGGCGCTGATCAACCACTTTACAACCAACGCACAGTTCATGGCCTGGGGATGGCGAATTCCATTTTTATTCAGCATTCTTCTCGTGGTGGTCGGCCTTTGGATTCGCGGCGGCGTGGACGAGACTCCAGTTTTTAAGGCCCAGAAACAAAGCGGGGATGTTGCCCGGGTTCCTCTCATTGACGCTCTGGTGCACGATTGGAAAAACGTTCTCCGGGCGATCGGATTGAAGCTGGGAGACGGGTTTCTCAACGTGTTCACCATGTCCTACGTACTCACTTTTGCCACGATGTATCTGGGGTATTCCCGAGGTGACGCGTTGAACGCATTGACCCTCGGTTGTGCCACGATGCTGATAGTCATGCCCATCATCGGATACTTTTCGGATTATATTGGAAGAAAGCGCATTTACATCTCCGGATTAGTTCTGCTACTGGTGTTGTCCATCCCTTATTTTGCCTTAATGGCCCAACATGTCGTCTGGCTATATCTCATGGAGGTCATCGTGTTGGGGATCGTGTGGGGGGCCATCTTCGCCACCCAGGGGACATTTTTCTCGGAGCTGTTTCCCGCAAAGGTCCGGTACACGGGATTGTCGGTGGGATACCAGGTGGCTGCGGCCATTGTCGGTTTTGGGCCTCTGGCATGGACGGCCATGGCAAAAAATTTTGGCCCGTCACCATGGGTATTCGGGGCGTTTTTTATCGGAGGGCTGATCATCTCCCTGGTTCTCAGTTTGTTCTCGCCGGAGACCAAGGAGATCGCCTATTCTCGAACAGAGCTCGGCGCCGAGAATTAAGCCGGTTGCTGTTTAGCATATGAGCCACCCGCCGCCCGCACCGTGGAAGTTCGCTGGCGGCGGGGTGAATCATCCCGCCGAGGTGGGCCACCTTGCAAAGGAGATCAATTCTGTGGTGAAGACGGGTGAAATCGGCGGAGTGGAAAATAAAACCACCTACTTACCTTGGAAATCGGACAGCCGGATCTGGCCCTGGGTGGGTGCCGGATGATGTTTCTACAAATCCACCTGGTGGGGGCGCGGCTCTTTTCTGTATTTCCCCGGAAATACGTCGCAATCCACGAGTTGCCGAAAGGTGTCGTGATGGCGAATCAGCTGGACCTGGCCGGAAGTGCGAATCATCGCGGCGCCGGCCCGGGGAAAGCTGTTCGCTTCGGACATATATTCCAACACGTAGGCGCCGGTGTCCAAAAAGGCCAAACGGTCTCCGGGACGCGTGTTCCCCGGGAGGAGATAGTACTCACTGCCCTGGGTGCCGTCGCGAAAATAATCCCGGTGGTCGTACAAGGGGCCGCCGATTTTGAAGGGGACATCGTGGGTGCGTTCTGCCCGGGTGACGGACAAAGCAACCCTGTCGCTCGGTTCCCCAGGCCACTGAGGGAGGATGTTGAGTCCCGCATCGACGATTAACCAGCGCACGATATCGGTGACATTTCCTTCTTCGTCCCGGATCGATTTGCTTTTTACCTGGCGAACAGTGGTCAGCAATAGGCCCGCGTTCGCAATGAGCCGCTCGCCGGGAGACAGAACGAAACGCAGCGGCCGGTCGTACTGGGTGAGGAGTCCCGCCAGGGTCCGTGCAGCCAGCAGATCTTGATCGAGTTCCGCGGCGGCGGCTTCATCCGAGGACGGAAGATCCAACTCTTGCACCGGAAGTGGCAGTTCTCCCCCCAGGAAGAGAATATCCCCGTCCACGCCGAGGCGAGTTCGAAGCTGTTCTAAGAGTTCTAAGGCAATCTCGCCGGCTTGACGTAACGTTTCGGGTTTCCACCGGTAGGTGCCGACCTGCACATGAAGGCCCCGAATTCGTATGCCCGGATAAGTAAGGGTTTGCTCGGCGAAAGAGAGCAAGTCATGGCGATCGATCCCGGACTTTAGATAATAGGGAGTGGGTGGCCGGTGATTGGGGAAAGACAGCACGGGGTCGACTTCCAATAGAATGTCCGCCGGGCGCGCCATGTGGGTACCCAGGGTGGACAACGTCTCGATTTCCGACAGGGAGTCCGTACTGATCGCCCGCACCCCCCGTTCCAAGGCATAGGAGAGGAGTTCCGGTGGTCTATCTGCCCCGGCGAGCAAGATGCGTTCTCCACTGAAACCTGCGGTAAGAGCCTTTTTGAGCTCTCCCATAGAGCCGACCTCGACCCCTATTCCGGTCCGGCCGATGGCTTGAAGAAGGGCCAGATTCGAAGAGGCCCGCAGCGGAAAGAACAGGTCGGCGGGTACGTGTTCGTAGTGAAAGGCGTCGTGGAGTTGACGGACGTTCCGCCATAGATGGGATTCGGAATACACATACAGTGGCGTGCCGAAGCGATCCGCCAGTGCCTCTAGATCGACATCATCCATAGTTAGCCGGCCATTTCGAATGAGCATGTTCCGTCTTGCCAGTTTATCGAACAGGACCATGGCGATCCCCATCCCCCCGGCACCTCTGGTGGGCTCCCCTTTGAATTGAAGCGATTTATACCCTATAATTCACCATAGCCCTCTGCTCATTTCCACCCAAGAGACAAATGGAGGAAAAATGACTGGTTCAGGTGGTCGATCTCATCTGGTGCGTTTGCACGGTTGGTGATAGTTGATTTGAACTACTACCTTGGATTGACATGATGCCCTAGGGGGTATATACTGCATCCATAAATATACTCTCCCCGGTATCGGAGGTGCGGGATTGACCACGGGTTTAATTGCTCTGGTCGTGGTCCTGGTTGTGGGTTGGTGGTGGATGAACCGGCCGGCTCGCGGCGTAGAGCAGCTGGCCGCTGAGACCCTGGAGACTTGGAAAAAACAAGAGAAAGGCCGCTTGATCGTGGACGTGCGGGAGGCGCACGAATTTCGATCAGGTCACGTGCCGGGAGCGGTGAATGTGCCGCTGAGCCGATTATCTCGCGAATTGCACCGCATCCCAAAGGATCGGGAGGTGGCTTTGATCTGTCGCAGCGGCCACCGAAGTGTTCAGGCGGCACGAATTCTGAAAAAGGCCGGGTATACCCGGCTCTGGAACGTTCGGGGCGGTATGATCGCCTGGAATCGCCGGCCCCATTCAAAACGGAGCCGGTAGGTGCAGTGAAAAACAAGAAAAGACAGGGCCGCGCCGCGGCTCGTGAAGGAGGATTTCGGATGCGCGAGTGGAGTGGCGAGGACCTATGGCGCCGTATGCAGGAGGGGACTGCCCCCCGGATTATCGACGTGCGGGAACCGGTAGAGTATTATGAACACGGGCATATCCCTGGAGCGGAATTAATCCCGATGGGCGAGATTCCTGCAGCTCTCGGCCGAATTTCAAAGCACGAGGAGATTGTTTTTGTCTGCCGGTCGGGCAGCCGGAGTGGCCATGTGTGCCAATTCCTTCAGCGGTTGGGGTACGAGCGTGTCATCAACTTGGCCGGTGGCATGATCTACTGGCCTGGAGCTGTGAATTACGGACCTGAATCCGAAGGTGCGTGAGCAGGTGCCTTCCGGAGCGGACAGTGCCGTCAGCCGCTCGGCAGGATGTTAGAGCCTGGACCCCGGAAAGCGTCCCAGGCGTATCGTAAACCACTTCGGGGTATGGTATAGTCAACAGTGAGGTGTTGAACCATGGAATACACAGATGCGATGAAGAATCGCCTGAAGCGCATCGAGGGTCAGGTTCGGGGCATTATGGGCATGATGGAAAAAGAGCAGTCCTGTCGAGACGTTGTGACGCAACTGTCCGCTGTCCGGGCGGCGATCGACCGGCTCATTGTATACGTGATCGGATCGAACATGGAAATGTGTATCCGGGACGAAGTTGAGAATGGCCGCCCCGCGGACCAAGTGATTCAAGAAGCCATTGAACTTTTGATGAAAAGTCGCTGATCGACACCGCTTCGGCGGCAACGAGGAAGGATAAGGGCGGAAGGAGGAGGAATATGTTTCATTATACGGTGACCACCGACAAACCCCTGGAAGAGTCTGTTCGCGCCCTGGAGGAATCCCTCAAAGAGCGCCGCTTTGGTGTGCTGTGGCAGATGGACATCCCGGAGAAACTCCGGGAAAAAGGGGTGTCTTTTGATACCCCGTACCGAGTCCTGGAGGTATGCAATCCCCAGGAAGCGGCTCGGGTACTGGGGAAGGAACTCCTGGTGGGGTACTTCTTGCCTTGTAAGATTGTCGTCTACCGGGACGGGGGAAAGACCAAGATCGGTTTGCCCCGGCCGACCATGCTGCTCGGCCACGCCTCGGAGGACGCCGAGCTGCGGGAGATCGCCCAGCGGGTGGAGGAGCAACTCACAGCGGCCGTTGATGCGGCGGCCCGCTGAAAGCTGAAATGTAAGGGGTGAGGGCGTGGGACATCGATTCCATCCCGACCACATGGACCGATTGCTTGGGGAAGAACGGAAGGGCGTCTTGCCTCAGGATCGAATTATCGACCTCTTAGCCCCGAGTCCCGCAGATACAGTGGCGGATATCGGGGCAGGGCCGGGGTATTTTACCCTTCCCCTCGCCAAGCGGACCCAAGGGACGGTGTATGCCATAGACGTGGAGCCGCGGATGTTGGAAGCGTTGCAGAGCCGTTGGCCAGGAGGGATGCCGGCGAGGGTGCGGCCGCTCATCGGCGCGGCTGACGATTTGCCCCTGCCCGACGGATCGGTGGACCGGCTCCTCTACTCATTGGTGCTTCACGAAGTCGATGCTCTGGATGAAGCCCTTCAAGAAGCGCGACGCGTGCTCAGGCTCACTGGGAGAATGGTGGTGATCGAATGGCACCCGGAGGCGACGGAACAGGAAGGGCCCCCCAAACAGGAACGATTAAATCCCGATCTCTTAGCTCAGCGGATGATGCGGTGCGGACTGAAGGTGGAGAGTCTTCTGGACGTCAGTGCGTTTCATTACGCTCTTGTAGCCGCACCTCAAACGCATGCCCGCTGATCGGGTTCGCCTCATGGTTGGCCCGGCTGGTGCGTTGCGGGTGGTGCCCCGGGCAACTCGTGTTTCTCGCAGTGGCGGCAGCGGTGCTGGTGATGACCGTCGTCGCCCGATCGCTGCATTAACCGAGACAAAGGAGGGAGCGGGGTGACCGGCAAGCGCAAGAGCGGCATGGGGTTCACGATCTTTGTCGTGGTCGTGCTCCTCATTGCCGTGGCCGTCGTCATCAATGTCACGAAATCGAACGGATCCGAAGCCGGAGCGGGGGGTGGTGCGGCCCTTCCGATTAAAGGATACCAGGCTCCGGATTTTACTTTGAAAACGTTTGACGGACAGGCTGTGACATTGTCCCAGATGAAAGGCAAGCCGGTATTCTTGAATTTCTGGGCTTCCTGGTGTCCCCCGTGCCAGGCGGAAACGCCAGACCTCGTGGAAATGCATAAGAAATACGGCGATAAGATCGCCTTTTATGGCATCAACCTGACGCAACAAGATGACCAGCAGAAAGCCTTGGATTTCATCAAAAACTACAAGATCGATTATCCCGTCCTCTCGGATGCGGAAGGCAAAGTCTCCGATCTGTACCGGGTACAGGCCATCCCCACCAGCGTGTTTATCGCTCCGGACGGCAAGATCGTCGAATTGGTCCAGGGCCTGATGACGAAACAGGACATGGACCGGTTATTCGGGGAATTGGCGTCCACGAAGTAGCAGATTGTCCGGGGGGGTGGACTGGCGATAAGGAGTGCGGCGGCCGGCGCGAGGCGCTGAGGCCGGTGTCGGGGTCCCCGGTCGCCCCCGGGGTGAGGAAGGTGATAACCATGTCGGAACCGGTAACCCTGTGGCTGGCGTTTGGCGCGGGATTGCTCTCCTTTGTCTCTCCGTGCGTACTACCGTTGTATCCTTCCTACATTTCCTATATCTCAGGCGTGTCCTGGGGGGAAGGTGCCGACCGGGCCGAGGCGCGAAGGCGGGCCTTGAAGTACGCGATTTTTTTTGTGCTCGGGTTTTCCACTGTTTTCCTGGCTCTAGGGTGGTCTGCCAGTCTCATCGGCCAATTGTTTGTGGAGTATAAAATGTGGTTACGGATCATCGGCGGGATTGTGGTAATCTTCATGGGCATGGTGATTGCCGGCTGGATTCGATCGGACTGGTTGATGCAGGAGAAAAAATGGACGGTCAACCGGAAACCGGTGGGGTATTTTGGAGCCTGGTTGATCGGAGTCAGTTTTGCCGCCGGCTGGACGCCGTGCATCGGCCCGATCCTGGCCTCGGTGTTGGTCATGGCGGCCAACGAGCCCGGCCGGGCCCTCCTGTTCATGGCTCTTTATGCCTTGGGATTCGCCCTGCCCTTTTTGATCTTGGCCTTTTCCCTCACCTCCTGGAAATGGCTGCAACAAAAGTCCGGCGTGGTCAGCAAGGCCGGCGGGGTCATCATGGTGGTCATGGGATTCTTGTTGCTGACGGATTCCCTGAGCACGATTACGGTCTGGCTCACGAAGTTGTTCGGCGGATTTACCGGCTTTTAACTGCGTTTCGCCTTCATGGCGCCGCGAGACAGAACGAGCGGATCCGGTCCACCAGTATGTCGGGACATTCCACGTGGAGAAAATGGCCATATCCTTGTAGGACCTCCAATTTGGCCCCGGGAATGCCTGCGGCTGTCTCCCGGGCGGAGGACAGAGGGGTTATGCGGTCCTGGTCTCCTTGGAGGATCAGAGTGGGCGCCTGGATCCGGTGTAGCTGATCTCTCAAATCAAAGCCGGCCAGAGCCCGGGATGCGACGCGCAGAATCTCGGGTTCCGGGCGCGGATAGCCCTTCATGCGGCCGACGACGGTCATGAGGGGCGTTTTTGTTCCCACGAACTCCTTGATGGGGATGCCGCCCCGAGGGCTCACGAGCCGCCCCGGCCGCTCCGGGCCCGCAGCGGAACGGGTGGAAATGAGGACGAGAGAGCGGCAGTGCTCAGGGTGGGCGATGGCAAAAGCCTGGGCGATGAAGCTTCCCATGGAGTGGCCCACAATGTGCGCCCTCTCGATCTCCAGGGCGTCCAAAAGGCCTGCCAGATCGGCCACGTGGTCGTCCAAAGTGTAGGAAGCCGGGTGGGTGCTCTCGCCGTGTCCCCGGCAGTCATAGACCAGAGTCTCAAAATCTGCCGCCAGAGGCGGGGCGACGTGGTTCCAGACGATGCGGCTTCCCGCCATTCCGTGGATAAACACCATTGGCGGGCCGGATCCTTCCAGGGTGTAAGCGATATCGATGCCGCCTAAGTGGGCTTGGTTTTCCATGCTGTCCACTCCTCGCGTTTGGCTTTTAGGCTCCTCATAAATATCTGAGGAAGACATACAGGTGGGCGATGGCAATCGAGAGGACCATCAAGGGAAAACCGACCAAGAAGAAGCGCAGAAAGGTAATTCCCTGTCCCTCTTTGGCCGCCATTCCCGCTACGATGACGTTGGCACTTGCACCGATCAATGACCCGTTTCCTCCCAGGCAGGCTCCGAGAGACAGACTCCACCATAGCGGATCCAAATTTGTCAAGCCCAAGGATCCCATTTCCTTAATCAAGGGAATCATGGTGGCGACAAAGGGAATGTTGTCCACGAAGGTGGAAGCGATGGCACTCACCCATAGAATGAGTAATGATGCCCCAGCGATATTGTTGCCCGTCCAACTAATCACCTGTTTAGCCAATGCGGTAATGACTCCGGTGATCTCGAGGCCGGACACCAGTACAAATAGACCCACGAAAAAGAAGATTGTCCCCCACTCGACGTGGGCCAGAGCCTCCTCGAGATAGCGCTCACCCGTAAGCAGGAGGAGCAAGGTCGCCCCTGATAAAGCGATCGTTGCCGATTCAATGTGAAGGATAGGGTGCAAGAAAAACCCGAGAATCGTAAGAAGCAACACAACAACCGATTTCTTTAGAAGGGTGATATCGGTGATCTCAGCTTTTTCATCCAACTCAAGTATTTGCTGTCTTACATCCTCGTCGGCCCGGAGATATTTTCGGTAAATCAGCGAAAGGACCCCGAGGGTGACGACAAGAATGATGAGAGAAATACCCGCAAGGTTGGTGATAAAATCCACAAACGTCAGTTCTTTGACCGCCGTTCCAATCATGATATTGGGCGGATCACCGATCATGGTGGCCGTACCCCCGATGTTGGAGGACAGGATCAACGAAATCAAAAAAGGTATCGGCGGCAACGCCAACCGGCGGACAATGCTGAAAGTGACTGGGACCATGAGAAGTACCGTCGTCACATTGTCCAGAAACGCGGAAGCGATGGCTGTGATCAGATTCAGGGCCCAAAAAATTCGCATCGGGTCCCCCTTTACGGTTTTCGCTGCTCGGATTCCAAGATATTGGAATACACCGGTGCGCCCGGTGATGTTGACGATAATCATCATTCCGACCAGTAATCCGATGGTTCCAAAATCAACGTGCTGTATTGCCGTTTGTTGGTCCACAACTCCGAGCAGGATCATGAGGATCCCGCCAACCATCGCGATAACCGTCCGGTGGATTTTCTCGCTGATAATCACGGCGTAGGTCAGCAAAAAAATTCCTATCGCCAACAGGGCTTGATGTTCCATGTCTCTTTCGGCCCACCCCTTTCTATCGCCGTCAGTGAATCAGATACCGGAGGTACACATATGCGGCGCTGATCGCGATCGATAGGATCATCAAGGGAAATCCGAGGATGAGGTACTGCACAAAGGAAATCCGGTGTCCTTCTTTATCTGCCAACCCCGCCACGATCAGATTGGCACTGGCCCCGATTAGGGTTCCATTCCCTCCAAGGCAAGCGCCGAGAGATAAGCTCCACCACAGCGGATCCAAGTTTGTGAGGCCCATGTGTCCCATTTCTTGGACCATCGGGATCATGGTGGCGACGAAGGGGATGTTGTCCAAAAACGCGGAAACAAGGGCACTCATCCACAGAATCAACATAACGGTCGCATTCAATCTCCCCCCCGTTAACTCCAGGGCAGCCCGGGCCAAAGTTTCGATCACACCCGTTTTTACGAGACCGGCAATGACCACAAACAGACCGGTAAAAAAGAAAATCGTGGTCCATTCGACCTTGGCCAGGGCCCTCTCCACTTGCTTTTCGTCGGTTAACAGGAGAAGTACAAAGGCCCCGGATAAAGCGATGGTCGCACTATCCAAGTGAAGCTTTTGATGAAGAAAAAAACCGAAAATCGTCAGGGCCAAGACACTGACGCTCTTTTTCAATAGCACGGGATTTGTGATTTCAGTTTTTTCCTCCATTGTCATCAGGGTCTCCTTGCGTTCGGCCGACGCGCGAAGAGATCGGTGAAAAATAAGGGCCATTAATCCGATGGTCACCACTAAAATGATCGCGGAAACGATGCCTAAGTTATTGATAAAATCAAGAAACGTGAGGTTTGGGTTTGCACTTCCGATCATGATGTTCGGCGGGTCACCAATGAGGGTGGCGGTACCGCCAATATTGGAAGCCAGAATCTGTGCCATTAAATAAGGGTAAGGGGAGATCCCCAGTCGTTGCGTCACGTTAAAAGTGACGGGCACCATCAGCAAAACCGTTGTTACATTATCCAAAAATGCGGATACCACAGCGGTGACGACTGCCAGTGCGACTAAAATCAGAATCGGCTCACCCCTGGCTTTTTTGGCCGTCCAAATCGCCAGGTATGAGAACACCCCGGTTTGCGCAGTAATGTTTACGAGAACCATCATTCCGATTAATAAACCTAGCGTATTAAAATCAATGTGATGGATGGCCGTGTCCTGGTCGACGATGCCTAATAAAACCACCAGTGCCGCGCCGACCATACTGATGATCGCACGGTGAACCCATTCGGATACGATAAACGCATAGGTGATCACAAAAATTCCTACGGCCAATAGAGCTGTATGATCCATCATGTCCTCCGGCGCGCCTCCCCTGCTACTATACCACATGGAGCCTAGGTTATACCAAAGCGTTTTAGTGTCTGCCTTTGTAGCTTGTCCGCATGGGCTCTAACTCCGAAAAGGATACCAGATCCACTAAATTTGAAAAGACAAAGCAGGTTCGGTAATATAGGCGTGAAATGACCGCGGTGGGTAGGAAGAGTGTTTTGATGGCATCGTCATGTGGGCTCGATTTTTGAACTGTCCGCTGTGCCAAGGGAGGTGGGGCATGACGTTGGGACAGAATATCCAATCGGTTCAGCTGGCAAAGAGGCGCCCGGAGCTTCTGGAGCGCCGCCTCAAAGAGGCGATTCTGGTGCTGGACGGGGCAATGGGGACGATGATCCAGCAACAGGGCTTAACAGCCGCGGATTTTGGCGGCGAGGCCCAGGAGGGGTGCAATGAGGTCCTCAACTTAACCCGTCCGGACGTCATCACCTCCATCCACGAGGCCTATCTCGAAGCCGGGGCGGACATCATTGAAACCAATACGTTTGGGGCCACCCGGGTGGTGCTGGCCGAGTACGGGCTCGAGGGGAAAGCCTACGCCATCAACCGGACGGCGGCGGAGTTGGCCCGGCGGGCGGCGGATGGGTACAGCACGCCGGATCGGCCGCGTTTTGTGGCCGGGGCCATGGGTCCCACCACCAAAACCCTGTCGGTGACCGGGGGGATCGATTTTGACACCCTGGCGGCAGCCTACGCCGAACAGGCGAAGGGGCTGCTGGACGGCGGAGTGGACCTCCTTTTGGTGGAGACCGCCCAGGACACCCTTAACGTCAAGGCGGCGGGCGTGGGGATCCACCGGGCTTTTGCTGAGCTGGGTTTTGAAGTGCCGGTGATGATTTCCGGGACCATCGAACCCATGGGGACCACCTTGGCCGGCCAGGGGATAGACGCCTTTTATGTTTCGGTGGAGCACCTTCACCCCGTCGCCGTGGGGCTCAACTGTGCCACGGGGCCGGAGTTTATGACCGATCATCTGCGGACGCTCAGCGGCCTCGCGAAGACTGCGGTCAGCTGCTATCCGAACGCGGGGCTGCCGGACGAGGAAGGCCACTACCACGAATCTCCCCAGAGCCTCGCCGAAAAAATGGCGGGGTTTGCGCGGCAGGGGTGGGTCAATGTGGTGGGCGGGTGCTGCGGAACGACTCCGGAGCATATCCGGGCCCTGGCCCAGGCCGTCCGCGGGCTTCCCCCCCGCACCCCGGCGGCGGACCATCCGCCGGCGGTGTCCGGAGTAGAGGCGGTGTTCCTCGAGGGCGACAATCGGCCGCTGTTGGTCGGGGAGAGGACCAATGTCATCGGGTCCAGGAAATTTCGCGAACTCATCCAATCCGGGCGGTTCGAAGAAGCGGCGGAGATTGCCCGGGCCCAGGTGAGGGGCGGGGCCCAGATCATCGATGTATGCCTCGCGGACCCCGATCGGGACGAGTACGCGGACATGGACCAGTTTCTCAAATATGTGACCAGAATGGTCAAAGTGCCGCTCATGATCGACTCCACAGACCCCCGGGTCGTGGAGCTGGCTCTTCAGCGCTCCCAGGGGAAAGCTATTATCAATTCGATCAATTTAGAGGACGGGGAAAAGCGCTTTGCCCAAGTCGCGCCTCTCGCCCGGCGCTACGGCGCGGCGGTGGTGGTGGGGACCATCGACGAGGAGGGTATGGCGGTAACCCGGGAGCGCAAATTGGCGGTGGCCAAACGCTCCTACCAACTTTTGACTGAAGAATACGGGATTCCCCCGGAGGACCTGATCTTTGATCCCCTGGTATTCCCGGTGGGGACCGGGGATGAGACCTACGTCGGGGCGGCGGCGGAGACGGTGGCTGCCCTCCGGATGCTGAAGGAGCGGTTTCCCCGCAGTGCCACCATCCTCGGGATCAGCAATGTGTCCTTCGGCCTGCCTCCCGCCGGCCGGGAGGTGCTCAATGCGGTATTCCTGTACCATTGCACCAAGGCCGGATTGGATTACGCCATCGTCAACCCTGAAAAGCTTCAGCGCTACGCCTCCATTCCCGAAGAGGAGCGCCGCTTGGCCGAGGCGCTTCTCTTTGAAACGGGACAGGAGACCCTGGCCCGGTTCCACGATCGCTTCAAAGACCGACCCGCCGGCCCGCCGGTGCGCCGGGACACCCTCTCCCTGAACGAGAGGCTGGCCCGCTGTGTGGTGGAAGGGTCGAAGGAGGGGCTTTTCGATGATCTCGCCGAGGCCCTTCAGAGCGCCTCTCCCATAGAGATCATCAACGGGCCGTTGATGGCGGGCATGGATGAGGTGGGGCGGCTTTTTAATGACAACCAACTGATCGTGGCCGAGGTGCTCCAGAGCGCCGAGGTCATGAAGGCGGCGGTGGCCTATCTCGAACCGCACATGGAAAAGGCGGAGACGGCGAAAAAAGGCAAGATCCTCCTGGCCACGGTCAAGGGGGATGTCCATGACATCGGCAAGAATCTCGTGGAGATCATCCTCAGCAACAACGGGTTCGAAGTGGTGAATCTGGGCATCAAAGTGGCGCCGGAGGTGTTAATCGAGGCGGTCCGGCGTGAGGAACCCGATGCCATCGGTCTCTCGGGCCTCCTCGTGAAAAGTGCCCAGCAGATGGTGGTCACGGCCCAGGACCTCCGGGCGGCGGGCGTATCGCTGCCCCTTCTCGTCGGCGGTGCGGCATTGACGGCGAAATTCGCTTATACCCGTATCGCCCCGGAGTACGAGGGTTTGGTTCTTTATGCCAAAGACGCCATGGAGGGGCTGGAGATCGCCAATCGGCTGGCCGATCCCGAGGGGCGTCCGGAGTTGGAGAGGAAGACGGCAGAATTGCGGGCCTCCCTGACCGATCGCCCAGCCGCTCCGGCCGTTTCAACCGGTTCCAGGCCGAGGAGGTCATCGGTGAGTCGCACCGTCCCCGTGGCGGTCCCCCCGGATTGTCGCCACCACCTGTGGCGGGATTATCCTTTTGACCACGTTCGGCCTTACATCAATCTCCAAATGTTGCTGGGCCGCCATATGGGGCTGCGGGGGAACGTGGACAAGCTCCTCGCCGAGAGGGATCCGAAGGCCGTGGAGTGGGTGGAGCGGCTGAATGCCTTGATTGCCGAGGCCAAGGGGGAGGGGTTGCTGCGGCTTCACGCCGTGTACCAATTCTTCCCCAGTCAGAGCGAAGGAGACGACATCTTGATCTATGACCCTGAACAGCCGGGTCGAGTCATCGAGCGGTTCACCTTCCCTCGCCAGGGGAGGGAGCCTTATCTTTGCTTGTCCGATTACGTGCGACCGGTGGAGAGTGGAGAAATGGACTATGTGGCCTTTTTTGCCGTGACGGCCGGTGCCGGGATCCGGGACAAAGCGGAGGAGTGGAAGGCTCGGGGGGAATACGTGAAGTCCCATTTTCTACAAGCCCTTGCTCTGGAAACGGCCGAGGCCTTTGCCGAGCGGCTGCACGGGATGATCCGCGACCTGTGGGGATTTCCGGATCCGCCGGATATGACGATGAGGGAGCGATTTCAGGCCAAATATCGCGGGATTCGGGTGTCTTTCGGGTACCCGGCCTGTCCGAATTTAGAGGATCAGGCGAAACTTTTCCGCTTGTTGCGGCCAGAAGAGATTGGGATTCGACTGACAGACGGTTTCATGATGGACCCCGAGGCTTCGGTGTCCGCCTTGGTTTTCAGTCATCCGGAAGCGGTGTATTTTCGGGCAGACGTAACCTAGCTCGGTCCGGCTGCCCGGATCGCCTGGCCCTGGAGGCAGGGCCGGTTAAGCTGCGGTCATCGGTGAGCTTTGCACGAAAAACTTATCCTCAAACCACCAGTCTCGAATCACGACAGAGTTCATGCAAAGAAGGTGTCTGGATTGTTGCGCGAACGATTGGTCGATCGATGGATGACGGCGGAAGAGGCGGCATCGTGGATTCGCCCTGGGATGACAGTGGCGGTATCCGGGTTTGCCCGAGCCGGGGAGGCCCGGGCCGTACTTGGCGCATGGGTAGCTCTCCAGGAGCAATTGGGAGAAAAAGGCCAAATCGATCTGCTCACCGGAGCCTCGATGAGCGACCCGGTGGATGGGGAGCTGGCGAGGCGGGGCCTTCTTCACAAGCGGGCGCCGTTTCAGGCAAACTCCGATCTGCGGGCAGCGATTAACCGCGGCGAAGTGTTGTTTGTCGACGAGCACCTTTCTCACATGCGGGAGAGCTTTGAGGACGGCGTGTGGCGCCGGCCGGATATAGCGATTCTCGACGCGGTGGACGTGCGGGAGGAAGGAATTGTCCCCACGACATCGGTGGGAAATGCGGCGCTCTTTGCGAAGCTCGCCGAGAAAGTGATCATTGAGTGGAACCAGGGACAGCCCCCCGCTCTCATCGGGATGCACGACATCTATGATCCCGGCCCTTGGGGGCACCGGGAACCCATTCCTCTGACCAGGCCGGAGCAACGAATTGGCACGCCGGTCATCCCCGTCGACTGGTCGAAAGTGGTGGCTGTGGTGAAAACGGATAGCCCGGACCGCCACGCGCCCATGAAATCCGGGGACGCCCAGACGGAAGGGATCGCCGGGCACTTGATGGAGTTTTTTGCCCACGAGGTGCGCAAAGGCCGGCTGCCTCTTCCCCTGCCTCCCCTGCAGGCGGGGATCGGCGCCGTGGCCAATGCGGTATTCCAATCATTTTTGGATGTGCCGTGGAGCGGGCTTACGGTGTATTCCGAGGTCATCCAGGATTCGATGTTCGACCTTTTCGACAGCGGTCAGCTCTCCTTTGCATCGGCCAGCGCTATCATTCTGTCGAAGGAAAAAGCTCCGCAGGTGATGGGGGAGTTAAATCGCTATCGGGACCGCATCCTCCTGCGTCCCCAGGACATTTCCAACAATCCTGGGATTATCCGACGGCTCGGGGTGGTGGCCATCAATACGGGCCTGGAAGTCGACATATACGGGAATGTCAATTCCACCCATGTGCTGGGGTCGAACATCATGAACGGTGTCGGCGGCTCGGGAGATTTTTCCCGTCACGCGCGATTGAGCGTATTCGTCGCGCGCTCGGCGGTCAAAGGTGGGGCTATTTCTAGCATCGTTCCGATGGTGTCTCACACAGACCACACCGAACACGAGGTTGACGTGGTGGTCACCGAGCACGGTTTGGCCGATCTGCGAGGCTTAGCCCCCCGGGAGAGGGCCCCTTTGATCATCGAGCATTGTGCGGACCCGGCGTATAGGGACGAATTGCGGGAGTATTACAAGGAGGCGCTCAAGCGGGGCGGCCATACCCCCCATGTGTTGGAACGGGCTTTTTCCTTCCACCAACGCTTTCTAGAGCACGGATCGATGCAGGTGAGGAGCCAATCGGTCGGTCGATGCTGAAAGACGGAATGCTATGCGGTCATCTCCCGGGACAGGGATGTAGCGACGAGGCAACGACTGGTCGGACCGGAGAGCGCGAGGAAAGGGATTGAGATGGAGGGCGGGCCGTCGGGGGACCGGCGGCCCAGATCCCAGGCAGATCACGATTGCCGGTTCAATGTACGCCGACGTGAATCTCCCGGGCGTGAATCAAGGTCGTGGTTTTGTCGCCATCAAAATTTACTTGGCAATAGTCCACCAAATAGTTTTTCCCGGATAAAGAAGGTTCCTCTGTCCCTTCCGGAGGCTGCTGACCTTGAAACTCAAATCGGATGTGTTCGGTTTTGTCAAAAACGGACAGAGCCCCGTGAGTTCCGTCCCCCCGGGAATACACGCGTTCCAATACGACGATGGTCTGTCGCGGCAATACGACGATGCCGGGCAAGACGACTTTTAGATTCAATCCTTTTCACCTCAACCACGCGGATTGTCTTCTTTCCCATGTTCCGTCAATCCGGACCCCTTGTCAAGTAAAGGGCATGCGGGGCATTTCTTGGATAAACTGTGTCGAAATTGCAAACGATGTGCGACAGATGTCGAATCTCCGCGGAGGACGGCCCTTCCTGGGACTGGCGGTCGGACGTCTGGGAGTGTATCATTATGCTAAGGAAAGTGTGGCGTTGGAGTGAGGCCCGGTCATCGCTGCACTGTGGCACGGCTTCTCCGGGCGATGAATTCGACGGAAGGGGATGGGACGGTGGGGTACCGACTGCCGTTGGTTACAGCAGTGACAATATACATTTCGATGGTCATGGGTGCTTTGGTGGTGGGCCTGAATGCGGGCTTTGTCTGCCCGGACTGGCCCCTCTGTAATGGACAGTTGATCCCGCCGCTCGATGGCCTCGTTCTGGTCGAATACACCCATCGCTTGGTTGCGGCCGCAGTCTCACTCCTGGTGTTGGCGGTAGCTGTAGTCGGTTTTCGCAATCGGAAGCGGTTGGACCGTTTGTCGAAGTGGCTGCTTGGGATCACCGTCGCCAGTATCATGGTTCAGGTGATCGCAGGGGCGTTGATTGTGGTCTTGGTCTTGCCCGGCGCGTTCACCACCATCGACGTAGGAAACAGCATGATTCTGTTTGCGACGATGGTGGCTTTGACGGTACACTTGAGGCGGTCCGCTGGATCTGGAACCGCCGTCGCCCCCCGGGAGATGGACGCGAAAGACCGGGGCTTGATGCGGGCGGCCTGGATCACCGCCATTGCGGCCTTTGGGGAGGTACTGTTGGGCGGGTATTTTCGCCATTCCGGGGCCGGGGAAGCCTTGTTCGGCAAGGGGACTTACCTTGCGAGTCATCAGCAGTTCATTATTCCGTCGAAGATTTTCTCCACAACGGTGTTTGCCCTACACATCCTTTTTGCCTTCGTCGTGGTGGTGTTAGCCGTTTGGCTGTTGACCGAGGCGGTGCGAAGCGCCCGGGGTGTCAAGACCGTCGTGCTCTACCTCAGCCTGTTGGTGGCTGAGATGGTGGCGGGGGCGGTGGCGTACCTGTTGGAACTCAATGTGGCCTCGGTGACCGTGCATTGGTCGGGGGCGGCGCTGGTGGTCGGGCTCGGGTCGTATCTGGTGACCGGCTTGTGGCACGATCTGCACGGTCAACAGATCAATCCTGGGCACGAAACAGTGGTGTCCCAGGGGTCTTCCGACAGCCTGACGGCCGGGGGCCGGATGTGACCGGAACGGTGGTGAAGGTCGAGGACGCACGATGTACAGAAAGGAGGGGGAAGGATGGAAAGGCCCGCGGCCTATGATTCTCCGACCCCCGCTCAGATAGAATCCGATTCTGCAGCGGAGCCGCAAGAGGTCAGCCGTTCCTGGAAAGATTATGTGTCGATCACGAAGGTAGGAATCAATGTCGCCAACTTGTGGACGACGTTCGCGGGGTTGTGGCTGGCGGGCCACGGGCGCCTCGAAGGGTACACCACAGTGGTGACCTTGGCGGGTACGGCCCTCGTGGTGGGGGGCGGGGCCGCGCTCAACAATTGGATTGATCGGGATATTGATCGGGTCATGCCTCGCACGGCCAAGCGGCCACTGGCCAACGGCCGGATTCCAGCTGTTCAGGGGCTATTGCTCGGTTCGGCGATTTCTCTGGCAGGGCTGGTGCTGCTCGCTGTGGGCATCAATGGTCTGACGGCGCTCACGGCTTTTGTCGGCTGGTTTACTTATGTCATCGTCTATACATTATGGTTGAAGCGAACCACCACCCTGAACACCGTGGTCGGGGGGATCGCCGGTGCTGTACCTCCTCTCATTGGCTGGGCAGCGGTGCGGGGCACGTTGGACCCATCGGCGTGGATTCTTTTTTTGATCATCTTTCTCTGGCAACCGCCCCATTTCTTTGCCCTGGCCATGAAAAGGGTGGAAGATTACCGAGCGGCCGGAATCCCCATGCTGCCGGTGGTACGGGGGTTCGAACCGACGCGGCGCCAGATGCTCGGTTACACGGCCGTGCTGTGGCCCGTCTCGCTGTTGCTCTTTTGGACCGGGGCTGCGGGCTGGCTGTATGTGATTTCAGCGGCGATTCTCGGCGGGATCTACATCGGCATGAGTCTGTGGGGTTTTCGAACGTCCGACCCGATGAAATGGGCTAATGGGATGTTTCGTTATTCGTTGATCTATCTCATGGCCATCTGCGCAGCGGCCATCGTTGGCGTGGAATAACTCTTGTTGAAGGGAAATGGGCCTCCCTCCTTCCGGGGGAAGCCCTTTTTTCGTCGGGTGGAGCGCACTGTCCTGTGGGCGGGGCCGGAGATCATCGGCCCACTCCGGCCAGGCGCTTTGTCACACGGGCACAGCCTGGGCGACGTAATCTCCGTAGACCCATCCCTCTTGGCCGCTCGGCAGGCGGACGTGGTACCAGTTGTTGACTGCCGTTGGCTTGCCCCCGGCGTTGTTGACGGGGGTGAGGAGGGTGCCGGCGGGCACCTGGGTGATGACGCTGAAGGAGAGACCCGGTCCCCGGCGGACGTTGAGGGCGTCGTCCACCCGGGCCACGAGCACGTGATCAAGTTGCAGGTACTGGCCGTATACCCACCCTTTTTGACCGCCGATGTCCACCTGAAACCAGCCATCCGGGGAGCGTTGCAGCACCGTCACCGAAGTCGAGGGTGGCAGCACAGTGATGACCCGGGTCGAGGTGCTGGGGCCTTCCCGGAGATTGACGGCGTCTGTCGTCTCGCCCTTGAGACCTGCGGGCAGGGGGGTTGGCACCCCCGAGCGGTCTCCGAGCTGGGAACCGGGGATCGGAAAGCCGGAACCGGGGCCTGGCTGGCCCGAGTTTGGAGTCGGCAAGGTGCCACCGGAGTTGGCGGGTGCCGGAGGTGGATCTGCGATGGGTCCGGGAGGCTGCGGAGCGGAGGCGGGAAGCACCGCCACCCCGCGGTAATCCTCCGGCTGATACGGGCGCATCTGTTCCATCAGGCTGGCGATCTTCTCCGCCCAATCGGGATCGGTGGCGTAGTGGACATTCATGCCGTCTAAAGTTGGCGAACCTCCGTACCAGCGCCCACTGGAATCCAAATACTGGTGCCGAACGAAGTAAGCGATAAAACGGATCGAGTCCTGGTAACTCGCGAAGGTGGCGGCGGCGTTGTACGGATCTCCATCATAGGCCCCGTATCCGAACAGATTTTTCTTGTCGAGGGCGATGGAAGACAGTCCCCACCCGCTCTCCAGGATCGCATGGGCGGCTAGGTACTGGGGGTTTACACCGTATTGTTGCCCGGCCTGCACGAAAGCGTTCCCCATACCCACCAGCGGGCTTTCGGGGTGGTGCTCCCGAATAAACTGGTCGATCTCCTGGCCAGTGATCTTGGCCGGCAGCCGGAGGTCCAGGGTTTCAAAGGGAGGCTCCCACACGCCCACCGGCTGATCGCCCGAAGGAGTCCGCCGGTAAAACCGATGTGCAGAGTCCCGGATGTATATGTCTCCGGGCCGCATAAAGTCTGGTGCCGGTCCCACCACGATCGCCGCTTTGGGCGGTGCCCCGGGGGTGCCGAACAGGTGCAAAAGAGTGCCCCCTTGAACCTCGTAATAATCCGGCCCGTAGGGAGCAGGCCGATCCGGGACCCGGGTAGTCCCACTTCCATTCCCCGGTTGGGGTGAAGAGGTTGCGGCCCCAGGGGATGATGTCCCTTGCCCTTTCGCCGAGGAAGCGGGCGAGGGATTTTTCGTTGATGTCCCCGGGGCAGGTCCCGGCGAAGATCCACCAGATAACGCATTTGCCGGCGCTTTGGTCGCGGTCGCCGCCGGGGGTAGGACTTGGGCATAAACAGGCGGATGATCCACCGGGGTCGATGGGGAATTGCCGGACGTGGGGTTGCTCGCCGTTTCTCCCCGAGAGGATAAACCGTCCCCGGAAGCCCCGCCTTGACTCGGAGAAGTCGTTGGGGGGTGCTGCCAAACCACGGTTCCGGTCAGGGCGTTCAAAACCACGGAATCCGGCACATTCTTCGCTTTTTGAACGGCTTGCTCCTGGGTCCAGGCAGCATCCACCCACTCGCCGTGCCGGACTACCCAGTAGCCCAACTTGGCGATAGGGGCCGGATAGTTGTCCCATTCGTCTTCGCCGGTGGCCAGGTTGACGATCCGGCTGTGGTCCCACAGCTTCGCATAGGCCACGGCATCCGTCAGTGTAGGAAACTCTTTTAACCGAACGGCATATTGAAAGACGGCGTAAGAACCCTCCGCGTGGGCTGGGTGTGCTCCCGCCACGCCACCGGCCGTTCCGAGCACGAGCAACGGCCAGAGGTATCTCTTGCGCTTCACCGACACTGCCTCCCTTCAGTCCCTTGGCGTCACGTCGTTCTCAGACGGCGTTTGGCCGGCTGGGAAGTCGTGTCTCACATCCTTGCAGGGGAAGGTCATCTACTACATCACCAAGAGAAGAATTCGTCCACAGAGAACCGTTTTCCTCCCGGGTTGGGCAGAATTTGCCCTGTACAGATTCGGCCGTTCATGAGACACTAGCAAATAGAGAGTTTAGCGGCAAGGAGTTTCGAGAGGGAGCGGGGTGCAGGGATGACGATTTTCGGGTTTGCATCGGTGACCCACGCGGATCTGACGGAATTTCTGAATACCGTGACGGAGATTTGGGCGGAGCGCTTTTCTGGAGTGGCCGATGTCCACAAAGATGTGGAATTGGTGGATTTGTCGAATTCGCTGCGGCAATTGAACCTTGGGCCGATCGACAAGGCCGACCGACTGTTTTTGATTTGTTCGGGGAATCCCGCCCTGGCGGCCGGGCTGGCGGGGTTGCTTCACCACATTGAATCTCTTCACGGCAGTCGGGTGAATCTCGTTCTGACGCACTTGTCCGAAGAAGGGGTGGCCCAGGCCTTTAAACAGGCGGTGGACCGACCGATCTTCGGCATTGTCAAGGACACCCAGGACGCCCGGCGGGAGATGGAGCAATTGGTGGAAGCCCTGGTGTACGAGTATGTGGCGGTGCGCCTGGAAGAACGCCGGAAAGACGAAGTCCGGGACTTGGTGCTCCGGATTCTCGGCGCCCAGAGGCTGGTCGTGGGCCCCAGCCGGGGAATCGAAGCGGGGTTGGATCAGTTGGAACTCCCCTTTGGCATCCGGTGGATTTTCCAGGAATTCCTTCAGTTGCGCACCCGTTTGGGGCAACCTGTGGATAAGGCGTTGGAAGATCTGTTGCCCTTGGCCTTCGCGGGGGATGGGGGAGCAGTCCTCGCCCGGCAATTGGCCTTGGAGACGGAGGTCCTGCGGGTTCTGCGGGGTCAGCCGCCCCAACCTCAGGCGTAAGGACTGTTGTCCAAAATCTCGGGCGGGATGAAGCAGAGATGGTGGAGGGATGAAGGTGATTCGGGGATTGTCGGATAGGGCGGTTCTCAACAACGGCGTCGCGATGCCCTGGTTTGGCCTTGGGGTGTACAAAACCAAGGAGGGCGAGGAGGTGGAGCGTGCGGTGCGAGCCGCTTTGGAGGCGGGGTACCGCAGCGTCGACACCGCGGCGATGTATCAGAATGAAACAGGAGTAGGCCGGGCGATTCGGGAGAGCGGAGTGCCCCGGGAGCAGGTGTTTCTCACGACGAAGGTGTGGAACAGCGACCAGGGGTACGATTCCACACTAAAGGCTTTTGAAGAGAGCCGGCGGCGGCTGGGGGTGGAGTATGTGGACTTGTACCTCATCCACTGGCCGGTGAAGGGTCGTTACAAAGAGACGTGGCGGGCGATGGAAAAACTGTATCGCGACGGTTGGGTCCGGGCAATTGGAGTAAGCAACTTTCAGATCCACCATTTGCAGGACCTCATGGCGGATGCCGAGATTCGGCCGGCGGTCAACCAGGTGGAATTTCACCCCCGTCTGACCCAAAAACCCCTTTTGTCCTTTTGCCGGGAGCACGGGATTCAATTGGAGGCCTGGAGCCCTCTCATGCGGGGTCACCTGTTCGACGAGCCGACGGTACGAGGGTTGGCAGAAAAATACGGAAAGACCCCGGCCCAGATCATCCTTCGGTGGGACCTGGAACACCAAGTGGTGACCATTCCAAAATCTGTCCATCCCGAACGGATCCGGGACAATGCCAAGGTGTTCGATTTTGAGCTCGCCCCCGAGGACGTGGCGGCCCTGGATGGGTTGAATCGCGACCAGCGGGTGGGGCCCGATCCGGACAATTTTCATTTTTGAGGCAGGGTACAGCCAGGGCATTTCCGGCCGCGGCGTGGTATGCTGGATTTATGAAAGGCATCGACCGTGAGGAAGAGGGTTTCGCCATTCTGGTGGAAGGAAAACACGATCGGGCGAGGTTGCGTCGAATCCTGCCCGCAGACGTGATGATACTGTGTACGAACGGGATTCCCGGTCACCGGCGGCTCATGGCGCTGCAGAAACAAGTGGGGCGCCGGCAAGCGGTGATCTTGACAGACAATGACCCGTCGGGTCGGCGGATCCGGGGGCTGTTGTCCGAGGTGTTTCCAGATGCCCTTCACGTTTATACCAAAGCGGGGTATGCCGGCGTGGAGGGCACACCCTTGGACTATCTCGAACGACAGTTAGAAAAGGCCGGGGTGCTGGGTCCGGGCTGGGATGAGGAAAGGCCTCTGGGCGATTCGTCGGCATGGGGGCGTGACGGGAAGCGGAGATAGGCAGAGGTCTATCCGCTTCTTTTGTTATGGAGAGAAGCCGAGGTGGTTGGCGTGAGGGAAGAACGGGAGATCACAGAGTGGCGCATTGAGGGGTTTGAGCCGGGCGGCGCCCGGGATACCGAAGTAGCTGCCCGGGATTACATCGATCATTTCTGGCTCCCGGCGGAGGTGCCCGGAGATGTGCACACGACCCTGCATCGAGCCGGGGTCATTCCTCACCCATTTTATGGACACAACGACCGGCGCACCCGTTGGGTGGAAGAACGGGTGTGGTGGTACCGGGGCCATTTTTCTATGGATGAAGGGTCAGTCCGCACGGGGGAGACGTTGGAGTTGGTGTTCGAAGGGCTGGATACCTTGGCCACGATCTATCTCAACGGCCGGGAGCTCGGGCGCCACGCCAACATGTTCGTCCCGGCGACCTTCGATGTGACCCGGGAACTGGTGGCCGGGGACAATGTGGTGGCGGTGAAATTCGACCCCGTGGCCCTGGCGGTCAAAGAGAAAGATCACGGGTTGTGGGCGGCTTTCAACCGCGACCGGGTGTGGGTCAGGAAGGCCCAGAGCCATTTTGGCTGGGATTGGGGGCCCAACATCGTCCCCTGCGGAATTTGGCGGCCCGTGGTGCTTCGCAGCCACCGGGGCTGGCGGATTCAGTCCGTGAGTCCCAGGACTCCATTTATTGGCGAGGGCTGGGCGAAATGGCCGGTGGAGGTGGAGATCCTTCGCCCGGGGGATCCCGAGGAGAAGGAAGATGCCCGGGTGCGGATTGTCCTCTGGGATGGAGAACGCAAGGCCGCCGAGGGCGAGGCGCCGGTGATCGGAGAAAAGGCATCGGTGGACCTGGAAGTGTTGCGGCCAAAGCTGTGGTGGACCCGGGACCTCGGTGAACCCCACCTATACCGGTTGGAGGTCGCCCTGATTGTCCGGGGAGAGGAGTTGGACCGGCGGGAACAGGGGGCGGGGCTGCGCACATTGACCCTGCTCCGGGAGGAGGATGGTGAACCCCGGTTTACCTTTGTGCTTAACGGCCGGCCGATTTTTGCCAAGGGGGCCAACTGGATCCCCGCGGATCAGTTCCCCGGGGCGGTGACGGAAGAGCGCATCGCTGGGCTCCTGGAGGCAGCCGGACAGGCGGGAATGAATATGATCCGGGTATGGGGAGGTGGACTCTACGAACCGGATATTTTTTACGAAATCTGCGACCGACTGGGGATCTTGGTCTGGCAGGACTTCATGTTCGCCTGTGCCCTGTATCCGGACTACAATAAGGATTTTATGGAAAATGTAAGAACCGAGGTGGAAACGGTGGTTCGCCGGCTGCGGGGTCATCCGTGTTTGGCCCTGTGGTGTGGCAACAATGAGAATCAGTGGCTCTGGGAAATGATGGTCTCCGATGGCCGGCTCCGGGAACCGTTTTACGGGGAGCGGATTTACCACCGTTTGATCCCCGAGGTGCTGCGGCGCCTGGATCCGGACCGGCCGTACTGGCCCAGCTCGCCCTACGGCGGGGCGGACCACAACAGCGCCGAGGAGGGGGACCGACACAATTGGCAGGTGTGGCACGGACATGTGTACCCCCGCCATTTCGGGGAGCCCGAGCGGGTGGATCGCAGCGTCCAGGGCGTGTCGTTTAAACAGTACCTGCAGGACACCGCACGGTTTGTCAGCGAGTTCGGCATTCAGGCGGCGGCCAATCGCTATACATTGGGAAAATGGCTTCCCGACGGCGGCCTGGAGTGGGGGGGCCGGGAGATGGCGTACCGGAACAAAGACGCTCATCCACAGACGGCGGTTTTGGTGATGGCTGGGTACACCGGCGTGCCACGGACCTTTGACGAATATGGGATGAACTCCATGCTCATCCAGGCCGAAGGGCTCCGGTTGGCGGTGGAACACTACCGCCGGCGAAAGTTCGCCACCTCCGGGGCATTAATTTGGCAACTGAACGACTGCTGGCCGGGGATCAGCTGGAGCATCATCGATTACGAGGGCCTGCCCAAGGCGGCTTACTACTATGCCCGGCGGTTTTTCCACCCGTACCTGTTAACCCTTGAGGTGAAGGAAACGGAATGGATTTTACACGCGGTGTGGGACGGTCTGGACCCTTTGAGCGATGAGGTGACGATGGAACTTGCCGACTTTCACGGAACTCGCTTGAAAATGGCGCAGTGGCCGATTCGGGTGCCTGCGGGAGGCCGGGTGGAGATTGCCAGGCTCGCCCCGGAGGAGTGGCTGGGTGGAGCGGATGTCCGGCGGGTGGCGGTGGCCCTGCGGTCCCGGACGGGGCGCACCCCGGAACGCTGGGTGTACCTTTGCGATCAAAAAGACATGGACCTGCCCCAAGCGTCCCTTGAGGTGGAGATTCTGGAGGGCGGGCAGGAGGTTCGGGTCCGGGTTGACGTCCACGCCCGGATGATCGTCCTGGAGGTGCCGGGGAAACCGGCGGTGTTCGAGGAGAATTTTTTTGACCTGGCAGCCGGAGAGAGCCGGGTGGTGAAAGTGACCGCCGGGGTGTCTGGGGGGCTTCACCGGGTGACGGCGCGGTGTCTGAATGGGGCGCCGGTGGTGGCGGAGATCGCCCGGTAACCCCGCCTGGGCGGGCAGCCTGCAAGCGACAGCACGCGGAGGGAGGGGAGCGCGATGAAGGCGATGGTGATCCCCGAGCCGGGGCGGGCGGTGATCCGAGAGGTCCCGGAACCCGAGCCGGGCCCGGGTGAAGTGGTGGTCTCTGTCAAAGCGGCGGGGATTTGCGGGACAGATTTTCATATCTTTGAGGGAGATTCTCTGGGCAGTTACCCGATCATCCCCGGGCACGAGTTCGCCGGTGTGGTGGCCAAGGTGGGCCCGGATGTTACGTCCCTTGCGGTAGGGGACCGGGTGGCGGTGGACCCGTCTCTGTTTTGCGGACACTGCCGCTATTGCCTCACGAACCGGGGGAATCACTGTGAAAACTGGGGCGGCATCGGCACCACGGTGCCCGGGGGGTTCGCCGAACAGGTGGCGGTACCCGAGTCTTCCGCTTTTCGGCTGCCGGATGCGCTTAGTTTTGAAGAAGGGGCGTTCGCGGAACCGGTGGCCTGCGTGGTACACGGGATGAACCGGCTGAAGCTTCGCCCGGGGGAACGGGTGCTCCTCTTCGGGGCCGGGGCGATGGGCCAGCAGTTGGTGCAGGCCCTGGTCCACGCCGGGGCGGCGGAGTTGACCGCCGTGGATGTCGACCCGGGGAAATTGGCGTTGGCCCGGCGGTTTGGCGCCACCCGGACGGTGCCGGCGGCGGCCCTGGAGAAGGAGCTCGGCGGGGAGCTGGAGTCTTTCGACACGGTGGTGGATGCCACTGGAGCGCCGGCGGTGATTGAAACGGCCTTGCGGTTTCTCGGGCCGGCGGGAAAGTTCTTGCAGTTCGGCGTAGCGCCCAAAAGGGCGAAAATCTCCCTGAGCCCTTTTGATCTGTATCGGCGGGATTGGACGCTGATCGGCAGTATGGCCATTAACCACACGTTTCTGCCCGCCCTGGAGTGGGTGGCGGCGGGAAGGATCCAGGTGAAGCCTTTGCTGTCGAAAACGATCGCCTTGGAGGAGCTGCCCGAATTTCTGGGACGCCCGAAAGCGCCGGAGTTGCTCAAAGTTCAAGTGGTTTTCTGACGGGGTGTCGGCGCTGGCCGACCCCCTGTCAGCCGTACACTGTCACGGATTTTCCTGTGATAAACTAAAAGAGGCCCGGGTGCCGCCGGGCGATTTTTTTGATGAGGGGGCTCAAAGGGATGGAATACCGAAGGCTGGGGAAGAGTGGGCTCAAAGTTTCGGCGATTGCCCTGGGAAGCTGGCTGACCTATGGGACCGTGACTGAAGAGCGGACAGCCGAGGCCTGTGTACATAAAGCTTTTGAGTTGGGGATTAACCATTTTGACTGCGCCAATGTGTACGGGGCGGAACCCCATGCCGCCGAGCGGGTGCTGGGCCGGGCCCTGCGGGAGTACCCCCGGGAGAGCTATGTGGTGACGACGAAGGCCTTTTGGCCGGTGGGAGCCGGACCCAATGATCGAGGACTCAGCCGTAAACACATCATCGACGAGGTGGAGAAAAGTTTGACCGCCCTTGGGGTGGATTATGTGGATATTTTCTATTGCCACCGGTTTGACCCGGAGACAGAGTTGGAGGAGACCCTCCGGGCCATCGATGATCTGATCACCCAGGGGAAGATTTTGTACGCCGGGTTCAGTGAATGGTCGCCGGTGCAAATTGCCGATGGGGTGCGTCTGCAGAAGGAGTTGGGGTTGCACCGGTTTGTGGCGAGCCAGCCGCTGTACAATATGCTCAATCGCGGCATCGAGGCCGAGGTGATCCCCTTGTGCGCCCGGGAGGGAATCGGCCAGGTGGTGTTTTCGCCCCTTGGGCAAGGGGTCCTCACGGGCAAATACCGCCCGGGCGAGCGGCCGCCGGCGGGCAGCCGGGGGGCCACGCCGGAGGTGCAGGCCTTTATGCGCCGATACCTGCAACCGGAAATCTTGCAAAAGGTGGAGGAGCTGGCGGCCGTCGCCCGCCGGTACGACCTGACTTTGGCGCGGATGGCGTTGGCGTGGGTGTTGCGGCTGCCGGAAGTGTCCAGCGCTTTGGTGGGGGCTTCCCGGCCCGAGCAGGTGGAGGAAAATGTCAAGGCCGCGGGGGTGGTGCTGCCCGAGGAAGCGCTGCGGGAGATCGACCGCATCTTGGGAGTGGCGGAATGACAGGGCCTGGCGCCGGCGGTCGGGAGGCGGCCGCCGGCCTGGAGACCAAGGGCCGACGGGAGGCGTCAAGATGGATCCGACTTAGTCCCGGCGGCGCGGGGTCCGATGTCGGGAGACGGTTTTTGCTGCGGGGTCGGCCGTTGGTTTTCCTTTTGCCCCATAACATCGCACACCTCCTCTGCCTGGCGATTTTTTCGATGTCCATTGTAGCACATCCTTTCCACCTCATATCGATAGACGGCCCGAATCGGGTCGAATTGACATCCAGACAACTCATGTATAAAATTAAGTTGTCGGAAGGTCTTTGAGGGGGTGGAAGGATGGGGCTTCGCGTCTGCATGATTTCGGATCACGGCGATCCTCTGGCGACACTTGGGGATACCCAAAGTGGCGGGCAGAATCAGTACGTGTACCAGCTTAGTCTCCACCTGGATCGCCTTGGGCATCAAGTGGATGTCTACACCCACTGGTCCCGGGAGGATGCGCCGGAGGTAGAAGCCTTTGGGGATTGCGCCCGGGTGATCCGGGTGGCGGCCGGGAAGCGGGGCCATCTCCCGAAAGATGACCTCTATGAGCGGCTAGATCTTTTTTATCATGAATTATCGGCGAAGATCGCCACTTGTGGGCCGTATGATCTGGTCCACGCCCACTACTGGATGTCGGGCACCCTAGGGCGCGTTCTGCGCCGGGAGTTGAACTATCCGCTCATTTACACGCCGCATTCCCTGGGTATGGTAAAAGGGCTTCGGACGGGCAGTTGGGACTGGGAGAGGCTCTGGAAAGAACGGTCGATCTTGGTTGAGGCCGATCACGTCGTGGTGACCACCGAAACCGAGAGAGAGCATGCCAAGGAATTTTGCGGAAAAACGGCGACGGCGCCCATCAGTGTGATCCCGGCGGGGGTGGGGGAACATTTTATAGCCGATCCGAAAGCGGAGTCGGAAACGGATGATACGGCGGATCGGGACTGCGGGGTGCCCGTGGATCCAAATGGACATCGGCGGCCTTATGTGTTGTACGTCGGCCGATTGGCGATGGAGAAAGGTCTCGGTGTACTGTTGGACGCATACAGCATGTGGGTGGCCCGGAATCCCGATGTTCCGGATTTGTGGATTGCAGGTGGGGACCGGGAAGGCCGGGAGTGGCGGCGATGGACGGCGAGCCATGCCGCTCTTGGCGAACTGCTGACCACGATACCGGATCGCGTTCACTACCTCGGCCCGGTGGCGAACGAAAAATTGCCGCAGCTGTACCGGGGGGCGGAGATGGTGGTGGTGCCCTCCTGGTATGAATCCTTCGGTTTGGTGGCGGCAGAAGCCATGGCGGCGGGGGGTGTCGTGATCGCTTCCGGGGTTGGAGGTCTCCGCCATATCGTTCAGGATGGGGTCACAGGCCGGCTGGTCCCGCCCCGGGACTCCGGGGCATTGGTCAAAGCCATGGACGAAATGTGGGTGAGTCCGTCTCTTCGAAACGCCTTCCGCAGAAAGGGGACTAGGGATGCCCGGCGAAGGTTTTTCTGGCCGAACATCGCTCCGCAAGTGGTGGAAGTCTATCTGGGCTACGTCAAACAGCCCGTCGTCCTCCCCTGAACAGCCTCGGGTGGAGATGGGGATTGTTACTGATTTGGATGACACGTTACTCGGTTCCTCGGAGTGTTTGTCCGCCTTTTTGCGCTGGCGGGAAGGGCGGCCGCAATGGGGACTGGCCTATGCCACCGGCCGTTACCTGGACTCGGCGCTGCACGTGATGCGGGAAGCGGGGCTGCCACGGCCAGAGGCATTGATTACCGACGTGGGGAGTCGGATCTTTTTCCCCGTTTCAGGTTTTCCCGGCGGAGGTTCGGGCCGGGAGACGGCGGGGGGCGAGGGTTCGCCGGTTTCCGGGACGGAGTGGGAAGAAGATTTGAGGTGGTGGAGCCGGGCCTTGGCAACCTGGCGTCCGGTGGAGGTGGTCCGGGCCCTGAAAAGAGTCCCGGGCTTTTCTGTGGACGCGGTGGACGGGGAAGATCCCCGGGGGCCGAAAGGGCGAATCAGCGGCAGGTGGGATGGAGATCCAGGCGTTGTCGCCAGGGTCGAGCAAGCACTGAAAGAGGCCGGTTTACCGACCCGGGTGGTGGTCAGCCGGGGGCGGCTCGACGTGATTCCGGCCTCGGGGGGGAAAGGGGCGGCGGCCCGGTACGCCGTGGCCCGGCTGGGTTGGCGGAAGGTCCTCGCCTGTGGGGACAACGGAAACGACCGGGACCTGCTTCTGGCCGGCTTTCCCGCTGTGCTGGTCGGAAACGCCGATAAGGGGATGCGGGAAGAACGTTGGCCGCCCCGGGTATACATCGCCTCGAAACCTTACGCCTGTGGTATACTCCAAGGATGGGAGCATTGGTATGGGGGTCCGAACATCGACGGGCCCTGACAGCCCCGGAAACTGTGCGAAGGAGTGCGTGGTTGTGGCTGGTCCCCATTCGGAGGGTCTTTCTCGCTATGAGCAGATCGCTGTGGATATTGCTCAAAAAATCGCGTCCCAGGAGTATACGGAAGGCATGAAGTTGCACGGTCGGTCCACCTTGGCCAGTCAGTACAACGTGTCGCCGGAAACGATTCGCAGGGCGATCTCCGTGCTTGATGCCGCGAAAGTGGTCCGGGTGCAACCCGGCGTTGGAATCGTGGTATTGTCGAAACGGGCGGCTGAATTGTTCCTATCCCAGATGCATTTTAAGCGCACGCTGGAAGAGTTGCACCGCCGCCTCACCGAATTGGTGGAAAAACGCCGGGTGATTGACAACGAGATCGACCAGGTGCTTCACGATATTCAGCATTCTTCTCACCGGTACGTGGTGTTGCACGATTTACTTCACTGCGTGGCGATTCCCGAAGGTTCTCCGGTGATCGGAAAAACCCTGAGGGAACTCTCTTTTCGCAACGTGACCGGGGCGACGGTGGTATCCATCGAGCGGTCGGACCGGGCCATGAATCTCGCGGCCGGAGAGGCCCCCCTGTCCGCCGGGGATCTGCTTTGGCTCATTGCAGAACCCGGGTCTCTGGCCCAGGTGGAGCGGTTGTTGGGGAGCGGCCCCCAGATGTGACAGGAGGGGTGCCTCAGTGTCGGCAGAAAGCAACCGAGGGCCCGGGGACCCGGCGGTGCGGGCCCGGGGACTTGTCAAGCAGTACGGCCATTTTCAGGCGGTCCGGGGGATTGATTTGCTCGTTCGGCGCGGCGAGTGTTTCGGGGTGCTCGGCCCCAATGGGGCGGGGAAATCCACGACGATGAAGATGATTTACGGTCGCACGCCCCTCAGCGCCGGGGAACTCTTTGTGCTGGGGATGGATGTCCGCACGGAGATGCGGCGGATCAAAGCCCGGATCGGCGTGGTTCCCCAGGAGGATAATCTGGATCCTGATTTCACGGTGATCCGGAACCTGCTCGTGTTTGCCCGGTATTTTGACCTGTCCCGGAGAATTGCCCGGGAACGGGCCGAGCAGCTGCTGGATTTTGTCGGTTTGGCGGAGCGGCGGGATTCCCGGGTGGACAGTCTCTCCGGGGGGATGAAACGCCGGCTGGTTATCGCCCGGGCCTTGATCAACGACCCGGAGCTCTTGATTCTGGACGAACCCACCACCGGGCTGGATCCCC
The DNA here is from genome assembly GCF_002804065.1 of Kyrpidia spormannii. Lineage (NCBI taxonomy): Bacteria > Bacillati > Bacillota > Bacilli > Caryophanales > Alicyclobacillaceae > Kyrpidia > Kyrpidia spormannii. Next base: position 651,683 of record NZ_CP024955.1, read on the forward strand.
AAGCCCGGCAGCTGGTGTGGAGCAAGATGCGGGAACTGCGAACCCGGGGGGTCACGCTGCTCCTGACCACCCATTACATGGAAGAAGCCGCCCGGTTGTGCGACCGACTCGTCATCATGGACGGGGGACGCATTCTGGCCGAGGGATCGCCCCAGGGTCTGATTGAAGCTCACGCCGGGCCCTGGACGGCAGAGGTGATGCTACCTCCGGCACAGCACCAAGAGGCGCTGAGGCGGTTAGAAGTCGACACGGCTGCCGGGGTCGGTCAAATCGGGAATCAAGGGATTCGCGGGTGGGAGTCGGCGGAAGATCGATTGTTGCTTTATACAGAGTCCGTCGAGGAGGCCACTGCAGCCTGCGAGCGTTTGAAGGCTATGGGACTTGGCGGGGCGGGCTTTTTCTCCAGGCCCACGACTTTGGACGATTTATTCCTGCGACTCACCGGGCGGACCCTCCGGGAGGCATGAGATGAGCGCGCGGGCGGTATGGGCGGTGTTCGCCCGAAATATGGATGTGTTTCGTCGCTACTGGTTGAACAACCTTGTGTCGAATTTTTTTGAACCCTTTTTGTATCTTTTGGGAATGGGTGTGGGGATGACTCGCTATGTGGGCGGGATCGATGGCGTTTCGTACACTGCCTTTATCGCTCCGGGGATTGTGGCGTCCACGGCCATGTTTGCGGCGACTTTCGAATCGACCTATGGAACTTTTGTCCGCATGGAGTTTCAGAAGACTTTCGATGCCATGATTGCGACCCCGGTGAACGTGGAGGAAGTGGCGGTCGGGGAACTGGTTTATGGGGCAGTCAAAGCGGCCATCGTCGGGGTGATCATCCTGGCGGTGGTGGAGGTGTTCGGGTTTGTGCCGGGGTGGCATTACTCCGCCCTCCTGGTTCCGCCCGCGGCTCTGCTCGTGGGGTTGGTTTTTTCGGCCCTGGCCATGACCGCTTCCACCCTCGTCCCTCAAATCGATCATTTTAATTACTACATCACGTTGTTGATCACTCCAATGTTTGTGTTTTCCGGGATCTTCTTCCCTTTGGAGGGATTGCCTTCCGCGGTGCAGGCGGTGGCGTGGTTTACACCCCTGATGCATGGGGTGCGCATGAGCCGGGAGTTGATCTTCGGCACGTGGACTCATGTCTGGGCGGATGCGCTGTGGTTGGCCGTGGCGGCCGCAGCCCTTTCATGGCTGCCCGTGATCTTGTTGCGTCGGCGATTGATTCGGTAGGGGAGGTGAAGGGATGCCGGACATTCGGATGATCGTGTATGACCTGGACGGGACTTTGTATCGGGATCGGAGACATTTTCGCCGTTATTGCGAACTTCTGGCCGCCGGAGCCCCCCGACTGAGAGCGTTTGAACGGGATTGGGAAGAGATTGAAGAGGAACGCCACCCTCTGCGGGTGGGGATGTTTTTCAACGGCAGAACGGGGCAGATCTGCGGCCCGAAGGGTTTAATGACCTGGGAGGGGGAGGTGGTACAGGCGGGGTCAGCCTTTTATGATGATCTGGTGAACGACGTGGAACAAGAACGGGACCTGGGGGATTGGTTGTACATCGGCGACCTTTGGTGGTCGATGATCGCCCTGGCGGCGTGGCACCGGGTGCCGCCCGAGCGGCTGAGGGAAAGCTTCCTGGCTACCCGGGCGTATATGATGGAGGATACGGTGCCGCTCAGGACAGTGCCCGGTCTGAGGGAGTTCATCCAAGCTCGCAACCGGGAAGGGGTGGTGCAGATCCTGGCCACGAACAGCCCGGAACCGGATAGCTGGGCGATCATTGGAAAACTCGGCTTGAAAGGTCTGTTTCAGGTTTGCTCCTTTGTCACGGGCAAACCTGCCGGATTGCTCCCCCGGTTGCGGGAGTGGGCGGCCAAATTTGGCGTTTCCCTCGACGAGGTGCTCATGGTGGGCGACAACTACCGGAATGATGTGGTGCCGGCCCGGCGCGGGGGATGCCGGACCTTTTTTCTGGACCCGCACCGGGTGCCCCACCCGGTGCACGCCACGTACCACGAGAGACGGATCGAGTCCCTGTTCGTTCACTGGAATTCTCCTCAGAACTCCCGTTGATCACGAGCGCGGGGGGTCCGTCAAATTCCAGAACCGCCGGGCGTTGGTATCCAGAATCTCTTGTTTGACCTGTTGGCTCAGGGGCAGACCCTCGACCCAGGCTTTCACATCGGCCTGGCCGTTTAAAAATGGAATGTCGCTGCCAAAAAGTACGCGTCCGGGCAGGCGTTCGATCCACTCCACCCATTGCTCCGCCGGCGGCCAACCCATGGGGCCAGGCCAGTGGTTGAGTGTTTCCGGGGTGATGGCCGCCGTGTCAAAGACGACGTTCGGCAGCTGCTCGGCGAGGCGCACAAAAGATTCGGTCTCGTACAGGCCGAAATGAGCCACTTGAACCCGAAGTTCGGGAAACCGGTCCATGGTCCGGGCGAAAAATCGAACGCCCACCGTTCCGGTGTAGTCCCGGGGGGCCGTCCCGGCGTGAACGATCAAAGGCTTGTTGAAAGCGATCAATTTTTCATACAGCGGATCGAGCCTCGGGTCGTCCATGGAGACCCGCTGCACGGCGCAGTGGAGTTTCATTCCCGCAAAACCCAGTTCCCCCAAGCAATACTCGGTTTCCGCACTGACATCGTCGTCCTGGTGGACGCATCCGATGGGAACGACCTCGGGATGAACCGTCGCCAGGTCCGCCAACCAGTCGTTCAAGGACCGCGCCATTCCCGGTTTGTGGGCGTACAAGAGGACGAAGAATCGCTCCATTCCCTGCTTTCTGTGTTCTGCAAAGAGCTCTTCGGTCTGTTTGCCGTCATAAGGAATCTTCCAGCCATCCCGGCGAAACCAGGCGTAGATCGCGTTCATCAGCCGTTCGGGGAAGGCGTGGGTGTGCACATCGATCATTCGACGAAGACCTCCTTTTTGTAGCCATTTTAGCAAAATGATTCGAGAGTTAGAAACGCGTAGAAAGTGGTGGCGAAGTGCGCAAACGCTTCACAAAAGGCTCTCTGCGGAGGGGCGCACAAAAATACCCCCGGGCCGGCCATGGCCCGGAGGCGGAAGGAGGTCTTGACGCCGGCTTGAGTCATATCTTTGGGAATCAGACCGGGCGGTAGATGTCGCCGCCGCTTCGCCGGAACTCCTCGGCTTTCTCCGCCATCCCGACTTCGACGGCCTCGCTCAGCTCCATGCCCTTGCTCGCCGCGTACTCCCGGATGTCCTGGGTGATGCGCATGCTGCAGAATTTCGGGCCGCACATTGAGCAAAAATGAGCCGTTTTTGCCGGTTCGGCGGGGAGGGTTTCGTCGTGGAAGGCATAGGCCCGCCGCGGGTCCAGGGAAAGGTGGAACTGATCCCGCCACCGGAACTCAAACCGCGCTTTCGATAGGGCGTCGTCCCAAGCCTGGGCGCCGGGGTGGCCTTTGGCGAGATCTGCGGCGTGGGCGGCGATTTTGTAAGCGATGACCCCGTCTTTGACATCTTGTTTGTTTGGCAGCCCGAGGTGCTCTTTGGGTGTCACGTAGCAGAGCATGGCCGTGCCGAACCAGCCGATCATCGCGGCCCCGATGGCCGAGGTGATGTGGTCATACCCCGGGGCGATATCGGTCACCAGGGGTCCCAGGGTGTAGAAGGGCGCTTCCTGGCAAACTTCCATCTCCCGATCGACGTTTTCCTTGATTTTGTGCATGGGAATGTGCCCGGGGCCCTCGATCATCACCTGAACGTCGTGTTTCCACGCGATTTTGGTGAGTTCGCCGAGGGTCTCCAATTCGGCGAACTGTGCCTCGTCGTTTGCGTCGGCGATGGAGCCCGGACGCAAGCCGTCGCCCAGGGACACGGAGATGTCATAGGCCCGCAGGATCTCGCAGATCTCTTCAAAATGGGTGTATAAAAAGTTCTCCCGGTGGTGGGCCAGGCACCAGGCCGCGAGGATCGATCCGCCCCGGGAGACGATGCCCGTCACCCGTTTGGCGGTGAGAGGAATGTACCGCAACAGGACACCGGCGTGGATGGTGAAATAATCCACTCCTTGCTCCGCCTGTTCGATGAGGGTGTCCCGGTAGATCTCCCATGTCAACTCTTCCGGGCGGCCGTCTACTTTTTCCAAAGCCTGATAGATCGGGACCGTGCCGATGGGAACCGGGGAGTTGCGGATGATCCACTCCCGCGTCGTATGGATATTGCGCCCCGTGGATAGATCCATGACCGTATCCGCCCCCCACAGGGTGGCCCAGGTCATCTTTTCCACTTCTTCCTCAATGGACGAGGATACCGCTGAATTGCCGATGTTTGCGTTGATTTTCACGTGAAAATTCCGTCCGATAATCATCGGCTCGCTCTCGGGGTGGTTGATGTTCGCCGGAATGATGGCCCGGCCCCGGGCGACCTCTTGGCGGACGAATTCGGGATCCAGGTTCTCCCGGAGGGCGACGAACTCCATTTCCGGGGTGATGATACCTTGTCTTGCGTAATGCATCTGGGTCACTGTCCGGCCGGGCTTCGCCCGTAAGGGTTTGCGCGTGAGACCGGGGAACACTTCGCGGTTCGCCCGGGGGTCGTCGGGCCGCATTCCGTCGTCCTGGGGCAGCACCCGGCGGCCTTCGTATTCTTCGACGTCACCGCGCTCGAGAATCCACGGGCGACGGAGGGGCGGAAGGCCCCGGCGCACGTCCGGGACATAATCCGGGTCGGTGTAGGGGCCGCTCGTGTCGTACACCCGAAGGGGCGGATTGTTTTCCGGCCCCGAGAGGCCATCGGTTGGGGAGAGATGGATTTCCCGCATCGGCACCCGCAGGTCCGGGCGAGAACCTTGAAGATACACTTTGCGACTTTCTGGAAAATGCCCGGCATAAGACGGTACAAAGGGACCGTTTGGATTCGGCATGGAAGAGACCTCCTTTGGGGTGGTCATGCTGCACGTCCAGGGCGTCGGCGGGGTTCCTGACCGTTCACCCGGTGGCGCCCGGCGCGCGGTCCGGAAGGCTGGTCGGCGCGGCGGCCACTCTGGGGAACTTCCGTTGCCGCTCCTCTGGGGAGATCCCGTCGTACCTGTCTGGGCCCGGGCCGGCGGGTTTGACGAGGAAAAGAAAAACCGCGCCGGACCGGGGGCGGTTTGGCGCGGACGCGTGTCGAAAACGATGTTTTGTGGCACGGCGCTGAGCGACGACAAGTGTTCCTCCGCTGGCATTACCCAGGTCAGGTTCTGACGGTCGGCAGCGGATCGGCTGCCCTCTCAGCCCGGCTCCCCGAGCTCCCGTAGATGTGCAGTTGTGCTGGTTTGAGAATAGCACAAGGGCGCTCCGGGGGCAAGGGAACGGGCAAAACGGAGAGAATCACGTTTCAGACGGACGGCCACCGATAAGGTGTGAAAATACTAAGTATTCATCTATTATTTCGGGAGTTCATTGAATGGCTGTCTCCGTTGACGCAGTTGTTACTCGTTGTTTAATGGGAGCCGTTTCTTTAAGGCCAAATCCAACCAGTGCGCAGACCAAGGCACCGGCTGCGGCAATGTATAGTGGAGCAGACAGACCGAATTGATCTGCAGCTATGCCGGCGAGCGTCGGAGCAATCGTTCCACCAACCAATTCCCCGATCAGCTGCGTCAAAGAAATTGCTGTTGCCGCAACCCCCAGCGGAAGGGATTCGCTCGGTATAATCACCATGAACAGCGGAAATACGCCGTTACCAACCGTTGTCACAAGGCTGATCAGCATCATTACGGCAAGGGATCCGTGAACGGTTGCCAGCAGTAACGGTGATAAGATTGCTACAAACGAGAACAGAATCAAAGTCGGTTTTCTTCCCAGTTTATCGGAAATCGTCGGGATTATTATGGTCCATAAAAAGTTCCCCAGCCCCACGGCCGACATGATCAGCCCCATCTCTCCAGCGGAGAAATGATCTGCCTCCACGAAGAATGTAGGAGCAAAGGTAGTGAATACAAACAACCATGTCATGAAGAATGCTGATATGACGACGCACAGCCACACATTCCGATGCATAAAAACCTTACGGTAATCTGCCCAACTTGCTTTTGTATGAACTTGTCCCTGCAACGCCGGTTCCTTTACCTTTGGTTCCCTCATGTATTTTAAGAGAATAAATGTCATCACCAAACCTGGAATTCCGACAATGTAGAACGCCGTACGCCATGAATAGTTCATAGCTATCACAGTAACAATCAGCGGCGTTAATGTCGCACCAATCAAACTTGCGGCGCTTTGCACAAAGCCAATATTGAAGCCTCGTCGCCTTGACGAGGATTCTGCTGTGACAGCCGCCTGCGCAATTGGAAGTACCGGTCCTTCCGAGAGACCCATCAAAGCGCGCACAAGCAACATGTTTACAAACGATTTTGCAGCGCCTGACAGAAAGGAGCAGATCGAGAAAACGAACGTAATGGGAACCAGCACTTTCTTTCGGGAGCCAATCAGGTCTGATGTTGAGCTGAAAATCCATCCCGAAATTGCCCAAGTGACTCCCAAGACCGAGGCAATCAGCCCGAGCTGCGCATTATTGAGTTTTAACTCTGGAGCGAAAAAGGGAAAAAGGAATGAAACGCTCAGCCTTTCCATAAACACAAATCCCCAAGTGAAGAACATCATGAGCAAGATTCCATTCTCATAAGTAAGAAATTTCTGTTTTATTTTGTTCATGTCGGTCTCCTCCACCCGATCAAATCTGAATCAGAATTTTCATGTCACTTGTGGGATACGTTTTGCATGCCAAAGTATAGTTTTGCAGCCTTTCGTCGTAGGGTAATCCCGAAACGGAACAAGTCCCCCTTCTGTACTCCCCCTCAACAACTTTAATTTTGCACAATCCACATCCTCCCACCTTGCACGCGTACTTAATCCGAACCCCCTGAAGCCGCATCGCATCCAATAGACTCTGCTGGTTTGTGCATGAAAAGAACGGTTTTTCTTTCTCATAAAAACTGTCTACAATCTCGACATTAAACATAGGCATCACCCGTCTGAATGTTTTTGACCCCCAAGGGGAGGTTGTCATTGTCGGTGTAGGTAACGACAATGACAACCCGATTTCAAAGAATCTTGATGTTACGGTTTCTCTGGAATAACGGGAAGGAGTAGATGGGATTCTCTCCCTCTTCCCGTGTATACAGTCACCTTGCCTCCGTAAATGTGACTCGGTCGATCATCGGGATCTGCGTGCAGAAATGGTCCGCATCCTCGTGATGGATAACGGTGAAATTGGGTCATCTCCTCGTCGAGTGCCCCGCTGTACTCGTAGTCCTTCCCGCGTACTGTCAAACCCAGGCGATATCCCTCGGGCACCACAATCGATGTCGGCCATATCTCAATGTCCAATTCGTAAATTTCTCCGGGTACCAACCATTCAACCTCTGTGTGCGTGTGATATGGCCGGTAGGGTAAACTGCGTTCCATGTCCAGCTTCCGATGTGAGGCTCGTAACCATCCCTGTGCTACCGGTGTATAGGCATCCATCGCTCCTCGAAAGACAACTTCTTCCCCGCTCGGGTTAAACAGCCGAAGCACTAGGAAGATATCCGCATCTTGTGTCGATGAACTGATGAACAATTTGGCTGCCAACGGCCCGGTGATCTCGGTTTCTTTTTCCATCGGGTGCGTATAGAAGGTTACTCCGTCACCAAGAGCCTCGTACGTCACAGAGGAATCATTTTCAGGCAATTCTTTGTTTAAAAGGAAACTTCTTGCATTAAGATAGTACTTTGTCCAGACTGTTCTCGGTATGGGCCAGGCGTCTTCTTCGCGCGCGACAAACTTATTCCCGACGTGTCTGATTTGAAGCAGTACCTTCGGTTTGTTGTCCCAGCCGTTGTCTTCGCCTTTCAGGAATCGATCGAAAAACTGCCTCTGCAGGTTCACGCCGTAGGGTGTGTAGAAGTGTGTCCAGTGCTCAAGCCCATGAACCTCCAACCATTTTTTCTCCGAAGCGGATTGCATAAATCCCTCAATATTTCCGCGCAGATGTAATCCTTGTCCACCCCAGTTGGCCGCAGAGAGCAACGGAATGTTGATTTGTGACCAGTCGACGCTCAATGTCTGATAGTACTCATCGAATAAGGGGTGCGCCTTGACCTCCGCCACCTTGTCCACTCGATTACGCCGGAGCTCTTCTTCTGTAAACGTCTCAGGTCCTGCAACGGATTCCCCTGTGTGAGGATTCTTCCTTGCTCTGCTCCCGTACCCGTATTGCATCGGCACCTGCTTGGGAAGCCAACTATCGATGAACTGGCAACGGATACCTCCATGATAGTAGAATTCCCGATATAGATCGGACGTGCCCTCCCACGGAATGATCGCCTTCAGATGCGGTGGCTGCAGTGCAGCGACCAGCCATTGATTGGCGGCGTAATATGAGATCCCAAGAAGACCGATGTTGCCATTGCTCCACGGTTGTTCAGCCGCCCACTCAATACACTCGTAGAAATCGTAAATTTCCTCCATTGACCATAAATTCTGTAGCCCTTCAGACCAACCGGCGCCACGAGAATCCACCCGCACGACGGCGTAGCCGTGCGGTATCCAGCGCTCTGGATCGGTGACTTCCCAACACTGGTACTTATTTGAGGAGCCCTCCGCTATTTCCGGGAAGTCTTTGAGCATTTGATTCCATTGGGCCGAATACGCTTCCTGAAATGACTGTCCCTTGGCATAAGGTCCATAAGACATGATGGTTGGGTAAGCGCCCTCTGGGGTCGGAAGAAACACATCCGCCCGCAGAACTACGCCATCCCTCATTTGAATTGGCACTTGCCACATAATCAGCATGTCGTCCCGAATTTCCGTACGCATATACTGGTCGTCAACCATTTTTGTCGTGTTCGTCATGACTCACCACCTGTGCTGAGTGATGTTAAATCATGTTTGAAGACGGTACAGTGGCACTGTCTCAACTCAAGTCACAACCGTAAAGTGATTTTCTTTCATCTCGCGTCCAATGTGCCCCACAGCTCTGAGCAACTGGTCAGCCGTCCACGTCATGGTTGGCCAGTCAGGGAATGTCTCATACCCTCCTGCGAACACTTCGTTTCGATTCCCCGCGGGATCAAAGAAGTAAATCGTCTGTCCTCGGCTCAGGCCGTGGATATCGGGTCCAAAGCCAACGGAAACATCGTTCATTCCCAGAATTTCACCGGCAATCCGAATCGCGTTCCAATCCATCACCTTATAACCGATGTGATGGAACTTCCCATTCACACCGTTAATGAAAGCGATATCGTGTGTCTTATGAGTCGCAAACAGCCACGTTCCTATGACTTTCCCTTTTTCGCCTAACTCGGTCACCACTCGCTCGGACACCCGGAAATTCATGCACTCGATAAAGAATCGCTCCATTAACCCGGGGTCTTCAGCGCTTAGAAGCATATGGTCAAGTTGCGGCACGCCAATTCCGATGAGATGCTTCGGGCGTAAAAGGGGATTGATGGTGCCGACCTCAGTGCCAACGTATTCAATGTCGTAATACAGCTCCATGATGTGTTCGGAAGGCAGGACGACGCGAAGTCCTTCACCAACCGCCAAATTCTCACCCTTGCTCATTCGCATGACCGTGCATCCGAATTGGCGGGTTTTCCTCTCAAACTCGTCCAGTGCTTCTGGACCTGTAACCTTAAACCCAAATTTGTTCAGTCCCAGTCCGCCTTGCTCAAGGACGAGATGGTGGTGATCCCATTCATCCCACGCCTTGTAATACAGCCTGTCCGGTTCTTCGTGCATCAGCTTAAGCCCCAAGACATCCTCGTAATGCTTCCTTGCTTCTGAATTGTCTGTCGCACGCAGGTGAACGTAGCCCAAACGAATGACGCCCATAGCCACTCCTCCAATGCGATAAATTTATGGTCAGCTTGTAAACCAGGCAAAGGCTTGTCCTCTTTTTCGGTCTTTTATCACCCCTCTGTGCTCTAAGACTGTTTAAGTTTTCCGTTTCTGATATCATGATATCAACAAAGCAGAAAACACGAAAATATCGATTATGAATCTCAGTAATCAGTGATCATGATTACTTTTGTTGTATACTTTTTCGTATGAAATGACTACCGGGAGGTCGGATATATGGAGCTCAGACAATTGCGTTATTTTATTGTGGTTGCTGAGTACTTGAATTTCACAGAGGCTTCAAAACGATTGTTTGTTGCTCAGTCAGCGGTGAGTCAACAGATTGCGAAATTAGAGCAACAAGTTGGGGTAAAGCTGTTCACAAGAAATAAGCGCAGTGTTCAATTGACAAGTGCAGGAAAAACATTTCTAAAGGAAGCTATAGAAATTGTCAGGAAAACCGAAGAGGCAATTGACAAAACCCACAAAGCGAATGTTGGGATTCTTGGGAATTTGAAAATTGGTTTCCTAGCAGCTCCTGTGAGGAAGTTTCTTCCTTCCCTGATTCGACACTTCAACAACAAGTACCCGATGGTTGACATTGAATTGCATCATTTGAATCTCGCTCAACTAAATGAAAAACTGAACGCGGATGACTTGGATATTGTGTTTACCGTTTCCTTTGCCGTTCCTCAGTTTGGAGATTACGAATGCAAGAAGCTCTTTTCAGAATCCATTTGTGTATTTTTGCATCCTGAACATTCACTGTGTCAAAAACCGCGCCTTCGGATAGCTGATTTGGCGATGGAACCGTTTATTCTCAGAGATAGAGAAGAAGGTCCGCAGTGGTATGAATACATATTGATGATTTGCGCAAAAAACGGTTTTCTCCCTAAAATAGCTCGTGAAACGCGGCACATTGAGACTGTTCTGATGTTTGTAGAGGCGGGACTAGGGATTACGATTCTCCCTCGGTACCTGGAGATGTATGCGAATCCATCCATTCGCATTATTGAGGTAGAAGATGAGAAAGACAGTTTTGATGTGGTGGTTTATCGGAAGAAAAGAAATATGAACCCATCTGTACCGTTGTTCCTGAATGAAATGGACCACTTTGTTCACCGGGAGGTGGAACCTCCCTTAAGTGGCTAACGAAAGCCCTGAACTGTTTCAAGTTGCATTGTTTGGGGGTTGGCTTGATGGCCTATCGGAACCATTGTAATCCACGTTCTACGAAACGGGGCCAGCCTTGTTCATTATGACGAAAGTCCACATTCTCGACGGATCCGTGCGAGTGGGGAACGATACAGGTGTGGTTTAGAAGCGCCCTGACGATTCATAAATGAATTAATCGCCAACAAGAAAAAAGTCGGTGTGCTCCGAAGGGTACTCTCCGGGTCCTTCTCTCTCGGAACCGGTTATTGGCGGATACCGCATTTGCCGCATGTATGAATCGGTAGGAGTAAAGGCTAGGGCGTCCATAACCTTGGTCCATCTCTCACTCACCGTCTCTCGGGACTGAGCAGCCGGTCTGGCACGATACTTGCTTAGGAGGTTTTTTCGGTTTCATGGCAGGAACCGTTGAGGCGGACTTTTGAACGCGAGGTGCGCGTCGCCGCAACCGAAAACGACGAGGACAACACCTACAATCATGCAAGAGAGGAGGTTTTCTATGAGCCAGGTGACGTTAAAGCATGGTGTGTTGAGTTTCACGGATGTGATGGTGTCTGGACTGGCCAATATCGGGCCAGCCATGAGCCTCTTTTTCGGGGCAGCCTTTTTAGCGGAAACGGTGGGAAAATCAATCCCTTTCGAGGTGATTCTTGCGGGCATCGCGATCCTCACCTTGGGCAACACCATGGCCCAATTTTCGAAATCGATCCCCAGCGCCGGATCTTTTGTCACCTTCATCAGTCGGACGTTCGGAGCCGGGCTGGGAACGGCCAGCGCTTTTGTCATCGTGGTGGGATACATCATCGCCATTTCCGGCGTCATCGCGGTTTTGGGAGGCTGGGTGTCGGCGATCCTCTCCCGGGATCTGGGGGTCCACGTTCCTTGGCTTGTGGTGATGATCCTGGGCAGTGCCGGGATCACGTGGTTGTTGCTCCGCGGCGTCAAGGTGTCTTCCTTTTGGGCGATCGTCTTCTTTTTCTTCGAAGCGGGTGTTTTGCTGCTGTTGGCTGGGGCGATTCTGATCAAAGGAGGTGCGGAGGGAATCTCCGGGATGCCGTTTAACCCGTCCGGAGCGTCAATGGAGGCTCTGGCGACGGCGTTCCCCTTGGTGGTGTTCATGTTCGTGGGATGGGAGAACAGTGGCGCCCTGGCCGAGGAGACGGCCAATCCCCGACGGAATGTCCCTCGTGCGATTTTTTCGACGATTTTCATTGTGGCGGCGCTGTTCATCGTCAGTTCCTATGCGGCGGTCCTCGGGTTCGGGACGGGGCATATCGACCTGATGGCCAAGGACGAGGCACCCTTTGACACGTTGGGGCGACAGTATTTGGGGCCGCTCAGAGTTCTGGTCGATTTGGCCGGGTTGACAAGTATCGTGGCCACCATTGTCGCTGCGGGGAACTCCCAAACCCGGATCCTGTTCCATGCGGGCCGGGAGCAGTTGTTGCCGGCGGTGTTTGGGCGGGTGCACGGCAAAAATCAAACGCCCCATGTGGCGATTTACACCTACATGGGGGTGGCGACCGGGCTGGCTTTGTTGTTGGGACTGGAGTTCGACGCCAACACGTGTTACGGCTACCTTACGACCCTGGGGACGATTCCGCTGATTCTGATGTATGCCTTATCGAATCTGGCGTTGCCTTGGTACTATTTAAAAGTTCATCGTGAGCAGTTCGGATTCATTCGACATCTGGTCATTCCCGTCATTGGTCTGATTATCTTGGTCTGGCCGTTTTGGCAGTTGGTGCAACCGAACCAAGAGTGGCCGCTCAACTTGTTCCCGTGGATTACGGGGGGCATTGTGGTTGCTGGGATTTTCTGGACCAGGTACCGCCTAAAAAAGCATCCGCAGATTGCTGAGAAGGCGGGGAGCATCTTGGCGGATTCGCACGACTCGTGAGCTGAAGGGCGAGAGGGGTGAAATGGACATCTCCGATTGCGTGAACACTTCGAAAGGCGCAGAATTGATATGAGGATACAGACGGCCGAAAGGTTGAAGACAAGAAAGGAAGGTTGACCGATGGTTGTGATCGACGACGGACAGAGGGGATTCGGGGCCGGCGGGAGGAGGGAGCGATGATCGCTCCAATGCAGTCGGCGGCCTTGCCCCTGGCCGGGGTGCGGGTACTGGACTTGTCGCGGGTCCTGGCCGGACCTTTTTGCACCATGCTCTTGGGGGATCTGGGAGCGGATGTGGTGAAGGTGGAGTCTCCCCGGGGCGGGGATGAAACCCGGGCGTGGGGGCCGCCCTTCGTGGGAGAGGTGAGTGCCTATTACCTGTGCGCCAACCGCAACAAACGGTCCATCGCCGTAAACCTGAAAACGCCCGAGGGGTTGGAGATCATCCGGCGCTTGGCGGCTGAGAGCGACGTGGTGATTGAGAATTTTCGCCCGGGGAAGGCCGAGGAGCTGGGGGTAGGGTATTCCCAGCTCAAAGAGGTGCGGCCGGACCTGGTGTACTGCTCCATCAGTGGATTCGGCCAAACCGGGCCGTACCGGAACCTGCCCGGATATGATTTTATCGTCCAGGCGATGTCAGGACTCATGAGCATCACCGGGGAGGCGGACGGGCGGCCGATGAAAGTCGGAGTGGCGGTGGCCGATGTGTTCACCGGGCTGTTCGCCGCCCTGGGGATCGTGTCGGCGCTGCGGGTGAAGGAGCGAACCGGGGTGGGGCAGTACATCGACCTGGCGCTGATGGATGTGCAGATCGCCGTCATGGTGAACGTCGCCAGCAATTACTTGGTGGGCGGCAATGTCCCCCGGAGGTATGGCAATCAACACCCGAACATCGTGCCGTATCAAACTTTTGAGGCGGCGGACGGGGAGATCGCCGTGGCGGTCGGCAACGACCGGCAATTCCGGCGGTTGTGCGAAGCGATGGGGGTGCCGGAGTGGGCGGAGGATCCCCGGTTTGCCACGAATGACCGCCGGGTGGAGAATCGCGACGTGCTGATCCCCATGCTTCAGGAGCGGTTCCGAACGCGGACGGGGCGGGAGTGGATGACGGCTCTGGCGGAGCACGAGATTCCTTGTGGTCCCATCCAGACGATGGACCAGGTGTTCGCCGATCCCCAGGTTCAGGCCCGAGAGATGGTGCGCCGTCTGGTCCATCCGTCCGCCGGGGAGGTGCCGGTGGTGGCGAATCCGTTAAAATTGTCGGAAACTCCGGTGCAGATCCGGCGGCATCCTCCGGATCTGGGGGAGCATACCGAGGAGATCTTATTGGAACTCGGCTATACGCTGGAGCAAATTGAAGCTCTGGAGGCGGGTGGAAGCGTTCGCCGGGGCAGGAGCAGGGGGCCGGCGCCGGGGGACGGGGCTTCCGGGCAGAGGCCCGAATCCGACTCGCGGTAGGGTACGAAGGGTGTGGCCGCTCTGGTTGGCCTCGCGGGAATGAGGTCCTTGCCAGGGCTTTGGCCCCGGGACGTGCGGCGGGGAGGGCCAGCCGTGCAGAAGTCGGTCCTGCCAGAACCGGCCAAATCGACGGAGCCCAGCCAAAGAGACCGGCAGGCCGGCCAAACGAACCGGAGGCCACCCGAACGTAACGCCGGGCCAAGCAAAAAGATCGGCGGACTGCCGAATGGACCGCCGGGCCCGCCGAACAGACTGAACAGAAAAGGAGAGACACCATGCTGGATTTTAGTTTGACAGAAGAGCAGATTGCCGTTCGCGATATGGTGCGGGACTTTGTGGACAAGGAGATTCTGCCCTACATCAAAGAGTGGGATGAGAACCATCATTTTGAGCGCAGCGTCCTGGACAAGCTGGCGAAGCTCGGCCTGATGGGCGTGTGCATTCCCCAGGCCTACGGCGGGGCGGGGATGGATTACAATACCCTGGCTCTGGTGTGTGAAGAGTTGGAGCGGGGGGACACGGCGTTTCGCACCGCGGTGTCGGTGCACACCGGGCTGAATTCCATGACTCTCCTGCAGTGGGGCACCGAGGAGCAAAAGCAAAAATATTTGGTTCCCCAGGCGAAAGGGGAGAAACTGGGGGCCTTTGGCCTGACCGAGCCCGGGGCCGGGTCGGACGTGGCGTCGATGCAGACCACGGCGGTGCGGGACGGCAAGGGGTACCGGTTGAACGGGTCGAAAATTTGGATCTCCTTGGCGGATGTGGCGGATCATTTTCTGGTGTTCGCCTATACGGATAAATCCAAGAAACACCACGGGATCACGGCATTTATCGTCGAGCGGACCTGGGAAGGGTTCAGCAGCCGGCCGATCAAAGGGAAACTCGGCATCCGGGCCGGGAATACCGGGGAGATCATTTTTGAGGATCTGTGGGTGCCCGAAGAGAACCGGTTGGGTGAAGAGGGCGAGGGGTTCAAGATCGCCATGTCGGCCCTGGACAACGGGCGGTTCACCGTGGCGGCGGGGGCCTGTGGGACGATTCAGGCCTGCCTGGAGGCGTCGCTGAAATACAGCCACGAGCGGGAGACCTTTGGGAAGGAGATCGGGCGGCACCAGCTGGTGCAGCAGATGATCGCGAAGATGGCGGCGAACCTGGAGATCTCCCGGCTTCTGGTGTGGAAGGCGGGTTGGCTGAAAAATCAAGGGCAACGCTGCACCCGGGAGGTGTCCCTGGCCAAATGGGTGGCCTGCGACGCGGCTTGGGAGGCGGCCAGCGACGCGGTGCAGATCCACGGGGCGTACGGATACTCGAACGAATACCCGGTGGAACGGTATCTGCGCAACGCCAAGGCGCCTGTGATCTACGAGGGGACCCGGGAGATCCACACAATTATGCAGGCGGAGTACGCATTGAGATACCGGGAGGACAAGCCGCTGAACAAGATGTTGCCCTCCTGGCCCTTTGAGGTGGACGGGGAGCGGGAGTGAAGACGGTGCGATGACTCGGGTAAAAGTGGGTTTGGATGCGTAAGGCTGTAGGTGGGCGGGGGCCGGGGGTCCCCGCTTGTTTAGTGGTGCCGGCATGGGCGTTGAGTTGGTGGTGAAAGTCCACTGCAGGCGAGGCAGCACGAGTCTGCTAGTGTCCTTTCAGGCAATGTAGTTGGATAAATCGGAAGGAATGTCCAGTTGTCTGTCGAATGATCATCCCAGGTGGTGATCATCATGTGCATCTTTGTCCGAGACCTGACACCTGAAGAGGGCAACAAACTTGTGAAGATTGCTCGCAAAGGATCCAACCCCGTTGAAGTGCGACGGGCTTTAGCCGTGTTGGCTTCCGCTCAAAAGATGAAGGTGCCGGAGATCTCCGAGTTGTATCACCTCTCTCAGGAGCACATTCGTCATATTATTCATGCCTTCAATCAGCATGGATTCGAGGCCTTAAAGCCTCGGTACAAGGGCGGACGACCGCGGACCTTTACCGAAGAACAAAGAGCCGCGATCATTGAGTTGGCCCAGATCCCGCCAAACACCCTGGGTTTGCCCTTTACCCATTGGTCACTGTCCAAGCTCAAAGAGGAGGCCGAAAGGCGGGGCATCGTGACCTCTATTAGCATTGAGACTATCCGTGTCATTCTGGAGGAAGCCGACATCACCTACTAGCACACCAAGACATGGAAAGCCTCGAATGATCCTGACTTTGAGGTAAAAAAAACGAATCCAGTCGCTCTACCGGAATCCGCCCAAAGACGGACGGGTCATCTGCGTTGACGAGTTTGGACCGTTGTCCATTCAGCCGTTTTCCGGTTGCGGATGGTACCCGAAAAGTCGGCCCGATCGATTGCCGGCAACGTACCGCCGCACCCACGGGGTGAGGCACTTGTTTGCGGCTCTAGATCTGAAAGCGGATAAACTGTACGGGCACGTCTCATCCAGCAAGAAGCACCAGGATATTCTGCGTTTTCTCAAGGTGCTCCGCCGGCGGTATCACCGGTCTGAACGGCTGTACGTGGTCTTGGACAATTTTTCACCTCACAAGCATCGTACTGTGACTGAGTGGGCTGCAGAAAACAATGTAGAACTGGTTTTTACACCGACCCAGGCGTCATGGTTGAACCGAATCGAATGCCATTTTGCGCCGTTACGATCGTTTGTGTTGCGTGGGAGTCACTATCCAAATCACGAGGCGTTGGCCACAGCGATCCGGTCGTACCTGCGTTGGCGAAACAAGCACACCGCCATGCCAGACTTCTACGTGAGCAAAAGAAGATCAAGGTTCTCTGAAGGGGCACTAGTTTGACCCAGCGGTTCTCTTTATTCAATTTCCCGCCGAACGGAAGGAAAAAGTCATCGGGCAACAGAATCTGACGCTCAGTCGCTCGGTACACGGCTGTCGACACCTCAAGTGCACGGTTTTTGAAGGGTTTCGCGCAAAATCCATGCACTTAATTTCTCTGTCAGGTGCCGAAATCCCTTCCATTACGGGACTTTTGAATCGTTCAGCAGACCCTAAGTAATGAAGGCCGCATGAAGACGCCTGTGATTGTCAAATTCCGCGAACTCCATGATTGCGGTATACGCCTCGACACATGACCCGAATTTATGCCGGCTCAGGCATTCCTCCTCCAAAATCCGGTGATGTGCGCATTCATATTCGGTGTGAGGCTTGGAATGTGCTCATGCTCTACCCCCAGTTCAATTGGCGTCCATGAACACACGGAATCGATAGGGAGCCGAATTCCCTTACCAGCAGATTGGCGGCAAAATCTTCGCCTTCCCGATCAATGAACAGGTTCCGTACTGTCTCTGAAAAACCATTCAATCCGGTACAATGGTTCCCGACGAACAAGAAGGTTGAAAGAGTAATCACCATTTCTGATAACTGAGATTCATAAAGTGAATTTCCGTGTTTTATGTCTTATTGATATTATACTGTCAGATCCTTAAAATTTCAGCTCATCACACTGGAGGAATGACTCTATGGGTATGATTCGCTTGGGCTATGTTCACAAAGATAATTGGCACTTGTGTCCCGACAATGGACCGGTGAAATAGAGAGAAGAGATCATATATGATCGTTGTACCACCAACTGCAGGCCGGGAGGAAGATGATGGATACACAGAGTTGCGTTTCTGTTTTGGGCGATTTGCCACGGGTGTGACCGTGGTTACATATGAGTTCGGTGGGGGACCCCACGGAATAACGGTCAACTCCTTCACGTCGGTGTCTTTGGATCCGCCGTTGCTTCTGGGGTCCATTGATCGGCGGGCCAAAGCTTGCAATTCGCTGGACGGAGCTCCCTTCACTGTAAATGTCCTCACATCCGGCCAACAGGAGTTGGCGATGCATTTTGCAGGCAGACCGCAACCGGACGTTTCGCTTGAATGGGAAATGGGTGAGCGGGCTCCGAGGTTGTTCTGGGTTCTTGCATGGATGGAGTGTGTTCCGTGGCGCAGGTACGACGGAGGTGACCACGTTCTCTATACCGGGAAAATCATCCGTTACGATTATTGTGATGATCAACCGCTGATCTTTTTCACGGGGAATTTTGGGATCCTCCCTTTTGCCGCAAAGGAAACGAGAAGAGCCGGGAGGAGGCGTCGACCGCCGCAGAGACGGGTACGTTGCGGATGTTGGCGGAGACAGTTTTGATGTCTTGAACTCTGGGTGGAGGTGATGGAAGAAAGGCACGATACCTGAATGTCTGCTTAGTGCAGGATGAATGGGAACATTAAGAATGGAAAGGGGAAGTGATCCAATGGCGGTTAATTTAACTTTGAGTCGTCCCCTGACGGGGCAGGAGTATCTGGAGAGTTTGCGCGACAGCCGGGAAGTATGGATTTACGGAGAAAGGGTCAAGGATGTGACCACCCATCCCGCGTTCCGCAA